>DASUXC010000076.1:0-2631 GCA_036378095.1 Gemmatimonadaceae bacterium
ACGATCTTCGCGCGGGCGCGCGCCGACTTCGTCTCGCGGGTGGCGCCGCGGCTGCCGGGGTACCGGCCGGGGATGCCGATCCGCCTCCGGCTCGACAACGCCTCGCTGCTCGCGCGGCGCGTGTACCGCACGGGGCTCGACCTGTTCGACGCCGTGCTCGCGCGCGAGGGGGGAGAGCTGCCGCGCGCGGTGCGCCGCATCATCGCCCTCGCCAAGTCGCGCCCCGACGATCCCTACGGCGCGCTCCGCGACTGGCTGGCGGCGCCTCCCTCACCCGCCGCCGAAGCGGCCACGCAGTAGCGCCCGGAGGTCGAGCGCGCCGGCGGCGCCCTCGCTCGGAGGGGGGATGACCGGCTCGGGCGCGGGGTAGGCGGTGACCACGCGCATCCGCGCGCGAACGTCGTGGTCGATGAAGCGCGACACCTGGTCGATCACGTGGTCGCTCCCCCACCGCGACCCGGACGCGTTCACCGGATAGGTGACGGCGAGGTGGTTCCGGGCGCGCGTCATCGCCACGTACATGAGCCGCCGCTCCTCCTCCAGCTCGTCCGCGCCGTGCAGCGCGCGCGACGAGGGGAACCAGCCGTCCACGGCCCAGATCACGAACACGGCGTCCCACTCGCGCCCCTTGGCGCTGTGCGCGGTGCTGAGGATGAGCGCATCGTCATCGTCGCGGTCCCCGGCGGCGATGTCCTGGGTGGTGGCCGGGGGATCGAGGGCGAGCTCGGCGAGGAAGGCGGCACGGCTCGGGAAGCCGCCGGCGATCGCCTCGAGCTGGTCGAGATCGGCGAGGCGGGGCTCCACGCGGTCGTACCGCTCGCGGAGGATGTCGTCGTAGACGCGGCGGAGGAGCGCGATCTCGGCGCTCACCGGGCGCTCCGCGGACGCGTCGTGGAGATCGCGCAGGGCGTCGAGGAGCGACACGAGCGCGGCGTGCGCCGCCCGGGCGCGCGGCGGCGGCGTGAAGGCGGCGAGCGCCCGCGGGTCCCACGCCCGCTCGGCGATGCGATCCACCGCCGCGCGCGCGGTCGCGTCGCCGATCCCCGGGAGGAGGAGGAGCACGCGGTACCAGCTCACCTCGTCCCGCGGATTCTCGAGGATGCGGAGGAACGCGAGCACGTCCTTCACGTGCGCCGCCTCGAGGAACTTGAGTCCCCCCCACTTCTCGAACGGGATCTTGCGGTTGGTGAGCTCGATCTCGAGGTCCGCGGACATGTATCCGGCACGAAAGAGCACGGCGATCTCGCGCAGCGGCGTGCCCGTCTCGTGCAGCTCGAGGACGCGGTCCACCACCCAGCTCGTCTGCTCGTGCTCGTCCCGGGCCGCCACGAGGAGCGGGGGCTCCCCGCCGGTGCGCTCCGTCCACAGCCGCTTCCGGAAGCGCTCGCGCGCGTGCTCGATGACCGTGTTGGTGACGTCGAGGATGGGCTGCGTGGAGCGGTAGTTGCGCTCCAGCGTGATGCGCGTGGTGCCCGGGAACTGCTCGGGGAAGTCGAGGATGTTGCGAACCGTCGCGCCGCGGAAGGAGTAGATGCTCTGCGCGTCGTCGCCGACCACGGTGATGTTGCGGTGCGTGCGGCACATCCCGCGGAGGATGCGCGCCTGGAGCGCGTTGGTGTCCTGGTACTCGTCCACGAGCACGTGGTCGTACAGCCCGGCGATGCGCGCGCCCAGCTCCGGGGAGCCCTCGAGCATCGCCGCCCAGAAGAGGAGCAGGTCGTCGTAGTCGACGAGGTTCCGCTCCTCCTTCCGCTTCGTGTAGTCGGCGAACACGCGCCCGATGTCGCCCGCCGCGTCCTCGAAGCGCGGGAGCTCCTGGCGGAGGATCTCCTCCACCGGGATGTCGGTGTTGACGTGTCGGGAGTAGACGTGCTGCAGCGTCTCCTTCTTCGGGAAGCGCGACTTCCGCTCGCCGAAGCCGAGCCGCGCGCGGGCGATCCCCATGAGATCCACCGCGTCGCCCTGGTCGAGGATGGTGAAGTCCCTGGCGATCCCCGCGCTCTCGCCGAAGGCGCGGAGCAGCCGATGGGCGGTGGCGTGAAAGGTGCCGCCGTGCACGCGCGCCGATGCCGCGCCCACGAGCCGCTCGGCGCGCGCGAGCATCTCCTGCGCGGCGCGGCGGGTGAAGGTGAGGAGGAGGATCCGGTGCGGCGGCACGCCGCGCTCCACGAGATGCGCGACGCGGTGCACGAGCGCGCGCGTCTTCCCCGTCCCCGCGCCGGCGATGATGAGGAGGGGACCCTCGCCGAAGGTGGCGGCGGCGAGCTGCTCGGCGTTGAGGCTCATCAGGGGTCGGGGGTCAGGGGCCGGAGGCCGGGGGGGATGCGGCGGGGACGGGGGTGAGGGGTGAGGGGGTGACCGCGTACCCGGTTCCTCGCCCCGCCCCGTTCTCCCACTTCAGGCCGGCCGAACCCCCGGTGCCCGTGAACTCGAACACCTCGGTGAACGCCGCCGCCACGGCTTCCCGCACGTCGTCCATCAGCACCGGGACGGGGCTCTCGCGCCGCATGGAGGTCATCACCACGCCCTCGATGCCGCAGGGGACGATCAGGTCGAAGTACGACAGGTCGTTGGTCACGTTCAGGGCGAAGCCGTGCCAGGTGACCCAGTCGCGCGCGTGCACGCCGATCG
>DASUXC010000077.1:0-76657 GCA_036378095.1 Gemmatimonadaceae bacterium
GGCCAAACGTAGCAGAGCGGAGCCGACCTTTCAGCACATCCGGCGAGAGCCAGGTGTGACATCACGAAAAGGGAGGTGACGCAAAATGGTATTCTGGCTGAGGCTCGCGAGCTGGATCACGACTTCTGCTGTAGCTGCTGAGACGTTGACCTGGTGGTAAGCTGGGGACGGGGGTTACTCATATGCCACTGCGCGTTCGCCTTTACGTACTCGCCATTGTAGCACTGGCAGCAGGCGCCTGCGGATTCCTGGTGTGGAGGGATCCCTCCTACTCCGCGGACGCCGTGCGCGCCGTTGTATGCCTCGCGATCTTCGCCGTACTGGCGGAGATGCTGAAGCATCACCTGGCGAGCGGCGCAGCTGGCTCGATCTCCTTCATCCCACACCTTGCCTCGATACTTCTTGCGCCGACGTGGGTGGCGGTCCTTGGGGTCGCCGCAGCCCATGTCACAGTTGCCATGCTCTCGCGCAAGGAGCCTCTCAAGGCTGTATTCAACGTCGCGCAGATCACCTTAGCAGCAGCAGCCGGCGCGCTTTGCTTTACCGCGCTTGGTGGGCGGCCACTTCTCACCGTTACAGCGCCTCTGTCCGTTGCAACGGCAGACCTTGCGCTACCCTTCTTCGCGCTGGTTCTTGTCTTCTTCTCTGTAAATACGCTGGCAGTGAGCGGCGTAATTGCGGCGAGCCAAGACAAGTCGATTGTCTTGGTTTGGAAGCAGAACGTCCGGTCGAGCATGTTAAACGATTTCATGTCGAGTCCGGTCGTATACTTCCTTGCGTGGACCTACTTGAAACTTGGTGTGTGGGGGGTTGCGCTTCTCACGCTGCCGTTGCTGGGTGTGAGGCAGCTTTACAAGACGAACCACCAGCTAGAGCAGGTGAACCAGGATCTGCTCGAGCTAATGGTGAAGGCGATCGAGGCTCGTGACCCATACACCTCGGGGCATTCGCGTCGGGTTGCACACTATTCCCGTCTAATCGCTCGTGCGCTCGGCCTGGGTGCGAAGCAGGTAGAGCGAATCGGCATTGCCGCTCTCTTGCATGATGTTGGCAAGATTCACGAAGTGTACGCGCCCATTCTTCGTAAGCCCGACAAGCTAACTCCAGATGAATGGGCCATCATGCAAACCCATCCTATCAAGAGTGCCGAACTGGTGGCGACGGTGTCGCACCTTCGAGACCTCGTGGATACCGTGCGCAACCATCACGAGAACTGGGATGGCAGCGGGTACCCCGATGGCCTTGCCGGGGAGGACATTCCGCTGGGATCTCGCGTCATCCTGTTCGCCGACACGATCGACGCAATGACGACAGATCGACCGTATCGAAAGGCCCTGAATGAGGCGCAGGTGCGGGCGGAGCTCGTCAGATTCAGCGGTCGTCAGTTCGATCCCAACATCTGCGAGAAGCTACTGGCGAGCCCACTGTTCGGCTTGCTCTTTGCCTCCGGGATACGCGAGCATACGCCTCCGCGGGCGTCGCCAACGACATCTGCGCGACCGAGAGTCGTCGCGAATGCATAAGCATGAAGGGTACTACGCCCCGGCACGAGCAATCGTGCCGGGGCGTAGTGCTAGCTGAGCTGTTCCTGCATCCGAAGTAAGCGAGGCAATACGGGTGAACGCTCGCGTCTTGACGTGTCCAGATATTCACCCACTAGAGACTGAGCTGCCTCCCTCTGGTTCCCGGCCAACAGCGCTTCCGCAAAGACGGCGGCGACGTAATCGTGTCCCGTGAAGGTGCGACAACGCTCGAATTTCGCCTGTAGTTCGGCCAGGAATCCTTCGGTAGGCGCCCACTGCTCTCGTCGCAACCTGATGTCCGTCTCTAGCGCGAGGAATTGTGTACTCCCTCGCGGCGTGGCAAACGTGTGCTCAGCACGTCGTAGGTCATCCAGAAGTCCCGCAGCCTCCTCGTATCGCTGGAAGAGAAGCAGAGTTCTGATTTCCCCGACGAGCATGGCGGTCCGGCTGACAGTCATCGTCTGCTGACACGGAATCTCAGCAGCCTTAGCAAGCCATGCTGCGGCTGTCGACGCGTCTTCCTTGGCCAGTGCGAGAGTAACTAGTCTGGAGATTGCGCCAATTATAGAACTGCGGGCACCCGTCGCCTCGGCAGTTCGAAGTGCGTGCTCCGCAGTCTGGAGCGACTCAGCCTCGCACCCCGCTATCTCAAGGGCCGTGGACGCGTGGCGAAGGCAGCGAGCGACTTGGACGGCATTGTCATGCGCGCGAGCCGCGTGAACCAGATCCTCTGCCACACGCGGAACGTCGCTAAGATCGCCGAACGAACATAGGGAGATTAGCCGCAGCGTCTTCAGCGCAACCTCCGCGTGAGGTTGCGCATCGGTTTCGAGTTGGCCGATCGCAGCGACTTCGATAACAGAATCCTTCCGATAGAGGTTGTCTGCGAATATCAAGGTAAGTAGGGCGGATTGAATTCGATGGGAGTTCGTTGCGCTGGTATCGCGAGCACAAGCGACCACGTGATCGTAGCACGAATCGATATTCCGGCCGACTTGCCACTGAGACTCGATTGTGAGGAGTTCGTGGGTGGAGTGACTCTCCAGGGGTGACCCCTCCTGTTGCCGAATGCGTTCAATCTGCTCGAGTGTGTCCGAAAGCGTATCCCATCGTTCCGCTAGGTGAAGCGCGGTTACTCGCTCTTCGAGTAGAGATAGGATCTGCGGACGCTCAAGATCGGCTGTCCAGATGCGCTCGTGCACCTCTGCGGCTTCGCCCGGAAGGCCGAGTTCGAGGAGATGACGCGCGCAATCGCGAACAAAGGTTACGGCGCGCGTGCGATCCCCCGATCGTTCGAGGTGTTCGGCACACTCCCAGGCGATCACAGCCGAGTGCTCCTTTGTCGAATCTTCTTCGAGAACCCGTGCCGCATGCCGATGCAGTACCTGGAGAGTAAGCGTAGGAAGTTGAGCGACGGCTGCGGACGCGAGTATCTCATGCTTACATCGAACGGACACTCCATCCGAATAAATCAAGCCCAAATTCTCGAGCTCCTCGAAGGCGGCGAGAAGTACAAATCGACTCTCTCCCAAACACCGTTCCAGTCGGTCCACGGAAGCGAGCTTGCCGAAAATCGAACACACCTGGAGCAGACGCCGTGCGATCGGAGTCAATTGCGTAAGACGCTGCTTTACTAGTCGTGTTAGGTCTTCTGACGCCTGGTATGTGTGGCCGTCCCACTTTGCGTGAGCAGCAAGTTCTCCGAGGTAGTACGGGCTGCCCCCGGCGGACGTGACGCACCACTCAATGAACGTCGCGTTGTCCTTTCGCTCGGATCCTTCGAGTACGGCGTCGATTAGTTCGCGACTCTCGTGATCGTGCAGGGGCCTGAGTGCGAGTATTACCGGCAGAGCGCGCTTGAGGGACTGCCCTGGCGCGGTCGGAATCTCCTCCCTCGACGTCACCACGAACACGATCTGCCGCTCCCGCACCCACCCGACCATGTCCCACACGAGCTCCCAGGACATGCGGTCGAGCCAGTGCACGTCCTCGATCACCACGACCAGACGCCCTTCGGTGGCGATCGCGTCCAGGAGGTCGAACACGGATCGGCGGATGTTCGCGAACAGCAGCTCCGCCTCGTGGCTGTCCGGCGAGAGCGTGGTCTCGCGAGGGTCGTGCGCGATCAGCCGCTTCAGGTACTTCATCGTTTCCGGCGAACAGCCGATCGCGCCGGGGAGCTCGAGCAGCTTGGGCACGAGATCCACGAACGCCGACATGGGACGCCGCTCGTCGTGTGACTGGCACCCCACGCGCGCGACCTGGACGCGCTGCAGCGCCGCGCTGCGCGTGAACTCGCTGGTGAGCCGGGTCTTCCCGATCCCCGGCTCTCCCCATACGTAGTACGCGCTCCCGCGCCGCTCGGCGGATTGATGCAGCGCCCGCATCAGCTCCGCCATCTCCTCCTCCCGGCCGATCAACGGCGCCTGACGCACGAGAACCGGCTCGCGCGCGTACAGCTCCGCGATCCGCTGTCGCAACAGCATCGCGGGGAGCCGGATCTGGTTGGGCACGCCGCCGATCTCCCGCAGATACCGGTCGAGTAGCGCGAGCGCCTGCACTTTGTTGCCCAGCAACGCCAACGCCTCGGCGGTGGACAGCGTCGCCTCCTCGTTGAGCGGGTCGATCGCCAGGCAGCGATGCCCGACGTGCTCCGCCTTCCGCCACTCCCCCCGCCGACGCCGCGCCGCGATCACGGTCATGAACACCCGCCGCAGCGCCGAATGCACCACGTCGCGCTTCCGCTCCACCCACTCCGCGAAGCGGAGGGAGAACTGCGGCGCGTAGCCGGGCAGGAACCCACCCTCGATGCAGTCGGCCACCGCCTCGAGCTCGACCTCCCCCTTGGTGCTCAGCACGGGCGCGACATCCGAGCTCACGCTCCGCGCCGGCACCACGATGCGCGTGCGGTCGCTCCGCAGCCCGGCACCGAACGCGTTGAGCTTGTACAGCGCCTGCCGCAGGCAGTGCTGCGCCGCACGCTCCGTCGCATCGGGCCAGATGAGCCTCGCCAGATCGTGCCGCGTCACGGCCCGCCCTTCCAGCGCGAGGTACAGCGCGGTCGCGAACAGCGTCTCCGCCGTCGGGGTCAGAACGGTGTCCCCGATCTCGATCACCGCCTTCCCCAGGGTTCGTACCCGGATCATGACCACCGCCTCCTGTCCGTGACGTCACTACAGGCGTTCACAACAATACACGCGGCGTCAGCAATGCGTCATACCGTTGGCACTATTGAGGTTGCGGTGGAAACATCCCAGCAACGAATGGCGAGGCCGGTCGATCAGCCGGTGCTTCCCAACCCTCCCGTCCGATCGGTGGACCGAGACACCTCCCCGGTCTGCCACGGCAGCAGCTCGAACCGGTTGAGCACCACCTGCGCGATCCGCTCCCCGTGCTCGATGGATACGCCGCGCCCCGAGTCGTTCTTGAGCATCACCAGCCACTCGTCCGGGTAGTCGGCGTCGATGGTCCCCGGCGCGTTGGGAAGGACGAGCCCCTTCTTGAAGGCGACCGAGCTGCGCAGCCGGATCTGCGCCTCGTACCCCTCCGGAAGTCGCGCGCGAAACCCGAGGGGGATGAGCGCGATCGCCGATGGCTCGAGCCACAGCACCCCGGTATCGCCAACGGAACACATCTCGGGCGCTCCACCTCGCATGAGTCGCACGTCGCGCCCGCGCAGGTACGCCCGCACGTCGTAGCCTGCCGCGCCCCGCGTGGCGCGCTCGGGAGGGATCACGTCGTCGAACAGCGGCTCGTAGGCAATGGCGGCCATCGGTACACTCTTCCTGGTCGTTCGGTGTGTGGGAGTTTGGGCGACGGGACCGGGCGCTTCTCCGAGCTCTCCCCGCGCTGTAGCTTAGGCGCGTGACTTCCGTCTCCACCGCCACCGGCGGCGGCGCCGCCGCGCCGGTCCCCAATCGCGTGACACGCAAACTTCCCGAGCACCTCGCCGACTGGCAACTCCCGGCGGGGTGGAGCTGGGGCGCGGAAGGGGTGCAGGGGGAGCACCGGCACTATCAGGAGGTGGTCGACGGCCTCGGTCGCTCGCTGTCGCTCGTCAGCGCGCCGGATCCGGCGCACGCGCAGTGGTTGGCCGCGGAGGCGCGCTTCCTGGCGCACCGCAATCACCCCTCCATTCCCACCACGTACGACTACTGGTCGGGAGACCCGGAGAGCCGGCGCGGGCCGGGATACGTGCGCCGCTGGATATCCGGGGAGACGGTGTCGGCGCACCTGCGCCGCACCGGCACCGATGACATCGCCAGTGCCGTCCAGCTCCTGCGCGCCACGGGGATGGCTCTCGCCTACCTGCACACCGCCGGCACGCCGCACGGCGCCATCTCCGGCGAGTCGGTGTGGCGCACCCCCACGGGACAGCTCTGGCTCCTCGCCTGGGAGTGGGCGCTCCCCAAGGGTGACATCCCGCAGGGGCTCGCACCGGAGCGGAGCTGGATGCCCATTCCGCCCGAGTGGAAGGACGGGGCGTGGGACCCCACGTTCGCCAGCGACCAGTGGCAGCTCGCCGCGCTCTGCTTCGCCGCGCTCACCGGCGAGTACCCTCCCGCCGAGCTCCCGCCGGTGACGCTGGTCCGCCCGGACTGTCCGCGCTCGGTGAGCCGCGTCATCATGCGCGCGCTCGCCCGCGATCCGGAGGAGCGCTTCCACAACGTGGCGGCGCTGCTCCGCGAGCTGGACCGCGCCGTGGGCGGCCGCACGTCCGTGTTCGTGAGCGGCGCGGTGCCCGGCGTGCGCACCGCCGGCGACTCGGAGGAGGCGCGGCTGCGCTGGGCGACCGGGGAGGACTACGAGGTGCTCGCGCGGCTCGGCTCCGGGACGTTCGGCTCGGTGTGGCGCGTGCGCGATCTCACGCTCGAGCGCGAGGTCGCGCTCAAGATGCTCCACCCGCAGGTGGCGAGCGATGAAGGCGCGGTGCGCCGCTTCCGCCGCGAGGCGCAGCTCGCGGCGCAGCTCGCCCACCCGGCGATCGTGCCGATCTACGACTGGGACTCCAACGGCGGCGTATCGTGGTACACGATGGAGCTGGCCGAGGGAGGCTCGCTCGCCGATCTCGTCAAGCGCGCTGGGCCGCGAACGGTGGAGCAGATCGCGCCGCAGATCGACCAGGTGCTCGACGGCCTCGCCGCCGCGCACACGATCGGGATCATCCACCGCGACCTGAAGCCGGAGAACATCCTCATCGACCGTCACCGCCGCTGGCGCATCGCCGACTTCGGCGTCGCCAAGGTGTCCGGCGAGGACCTGCTGAGCGGCACCACGGGGACGCCGGAGTTCGCCGCGCCGGAGCAGCTCCTCGGCGAGTCGCAGGGGCCTGGCGTGGACTGCTTCGAGGTGGCGGCGATCACCGCCTTCCTGCTCTCCGGCGAGCCGCCCTTCGGCTCGGGGGACGGACGCGCCATCCTCGCGCGCGAGCTCTCGGGCACGGTGAACCTCGCCGGCTACCCGCCCGCGATCGCCGACTGGCTCGCGCGGGGGCTGGCCGCCCAGCCGGAGGACCGCTTCGCCGATGCGGGGGAGATGCGCGACGCGTGGCGGCGCGCGGTGGACGCGGCGCTCGGGCACGACACGCGCATGCCCTGGTGGCGCCGCTGGCTGGCGCACGAGACGGAGGCGATGCCCGCGAGCGGGGAGTGATCCTCCCTCGCGGCGGCGTCACTCGCCGAGCTGGATGAGTCGCTCGGCCGACATCCCCTCGGCCTCTCCCTGGAAGTTCATCACCACGCGGTGCCGCAGCACGGCGAGCGCCACCGAGCGCACGTCGTCGATGTCGGGTACGGCGCGCCCGTCCATGGCGGCCTTCGCCTTGGCGCCGAGCACGAGGTACTGCGACGCGCGTGGCCCCGCGCCCCAGCTCACGAATCGACGCACGTCGGCGGTCGCCTCGGGTGCGTCGGGGCGCGTGGAGCGGGCCAGGCGCACCGCGTAGCGCACCACCGTGGGCGGCGCGGGGAGACGCCGCACGAGGTGCTGCAGCTCGGAGAGGTGCGCCGCGGAGAGCACCGGGACGATGGTCGTGGAGGCGTCGCTCGTGGTCGACGACACGACGCGCTCCTCCTCGTCCGCGCTCGGATAGCCGATGCGCAGCTCGAACATGAAGCGGTCGAGCTGCGCCTCGGGGAGCGGATAGGTGCCCTCCTGCTCGATGGGATTCTGCGTGGCGAGCACGAAGAACGGCTCGGGGAGTGGATGCGTCTGTCCGGCCGCGGTGACGGCGTGCTCCTGCATGGCCTGGAGGAGCGCGGCCTGCGTCTTCGGTGGGGCGCGGTTGATCTCGTCGGCGAGCACCGCGTTGGCGAAGATCGGACCCTTCACGTACTTGAACACGCGCCGGCCGGTGGCGTGGTCCTCCTCGAGCAGCTCGGTGCCGGTGATGTCGCTCGGCATGAGGTCGGGGGTGAACTGGATGCGCGAGAAGGAGAGATCCAGCGCTTCGGCCACCGTCTTCACGAGGAGCGTCTTGGCCAGACCGGGGACGCCCACGAGGAGGGCGTGCCCGCCGCTCAGGAGAGCGGCGACGAGGTTGTCGACGATGTCGTGCTGGCCGATGATGCGGCGGCCGATCTGCTCGACCAGCTTCGCGCGGGCGCGCGCGAGCTCGTCGAGCAATTGGAGGTCGCGCTCGTCGTTCGCGCCGGAAATCTTCGCGGGAGTCGCCACGCTGCAGCTCGGGGAAGGGGTTCCCGGGAAAAGCTAGCGAGGGGTCCGGAACGGCAACAGCGCGGGATGCGGGGCGCGGGATGCGGGAGTGTGGAATGCGACGAGGGCCGGCGAATGCCGGCCCTCGTCGCTCAGTCCTATTCATACGCGCCCCGCGCCCCGCACCCCGCATCACGGCAGCGTGAACGACACCCGCTCCTCGACCGGATGATTGCTGCTCTTGAGCAGCGCGATCGCGGTGAAGCGCCCGGCGCGGCCGCGGCCGTCCCAGTGCTCGGCGTACGTGACCGTCTCTCGGGAGTCGAGAAGCTTGTTCTGGAGCGCCTGGGTGAACATGCGCCCGTCGCTCCAGCGCCAGACCTCGCGTCCCAGAGAGTCCACGACAACGAAATCGTGCGTCTGGCCGCTGGGGAAGTCGAGCTCCACGGCGTGATCGCTGAGGTTCGTGACGTGGAGGGAGAGCGAGACTCCGTTCTTCACGGCGACGTTGGCCGACGTCGCGAGCGGGTGCTCATCGGAGGCGGGCGGTGGCGGCTCGGCGGGTCTGGCATCGGTGGTACTTGCCGCGGACTCGTTGTGTCGCGCGTGGGGACCGCAGGCGAGAGCGAGCGCGCCTGCGCAGAGGAGCCAGATGACGAGACGGGATGACATGAGCCAGAACACCGAGCGCTGAGCGCGGGGACCGGAGGCGGTCCGGTAGTCACAAAAATGACGGGCCGAGAACTTATCAACATGGAGACGAGTCGTCAAGCGAACCGCAACACGTAAGTTCGCGAGGCGCAGAGACTTGGTGGTGGTCACCCGGGTTCGGCGGGCGTTCGGGTCCGGGGCTCGGATTCGCTTGCGAAAAATTTCACAAGCGGGTAGATTCCGCGCCGGAATGGCGGACGAGAAGCGGCGCCCGCAAGCGGGCTCGACGGGTCAACCCACGGGGGCGAGCGGAACCGTGTCGGCGTCGCAGTTCGCCGGCCTGGGATTTCAGCTCGCCGCATCGATCTTCCTCTTCCTCTACCTGGGGAAGTGGGTGGATGGCAAGCTCGGCACCGCCCCCGCGTTCCTCATCGTCGGCGTGTTCGTGGGCGCCGCGGCGGGGTTCTACGCCATGATCCGCGCGCTCCGGTCCGCTCCGCGCCAGGCGCCGCGCGACGGCGGCACGAGGGAGGGGCGGTGAGGCGCTTCACGATCTTCGCCGGCGCATCGCTCGCGATCATCGTCGCCGCGGGCGCGCTGTTCTGGATGCTCTTCCGCTCCCCGGCCGACCACCGCGCCATCGCGGTGAGTGGCGCACTGGCGTTCGGCGTGCAGTTGTTCGCCTTCGCCGTGATGCTCATGGTGCGCGGGCGGAACGTGTTCGCGGCATGGGGGCTCGGTATCCTCCTCCGCTTCGTGGTGCTGGTCGTGTACGCGTTTCTCGTGCTGCAGGGCTTCGGGATGCCTCCGGAGTCGGCGCTCTTCAGTCTGGTGACGTTCTTCTTCCTGTCCACGCTCGTCGAACCGGTGCTGCTCAGACCATGACGCTCGGCTCGCTGCTCGCTTCGCTCGCGCTCGCCGCCTCCGCCATCGCCGCTCCGGTCGGATCGCGCGCGCAGTCCCCCGCGCCACGGGCGCCGTCCGCGCCGGCGCTCGCCGCGCCGGACGGTCAGGTGCGCGTCGGTCCTCACGGCGACAAGCTCACCGGCGAGCAGGCCGCGCCGGTGGACATCATCACCCCGCACATCACCGATTCGCACGCGCTCGAGCTCCCGTTCCTGGGAGAGGTGGAGCTGCCGCGCTGGAAGCCGGTGCACATCGGCGGCCTGGTGGTCGACATCTCGCCGACCAAGCACGTGGTGATGCTGTGCGTGGCGGCGGCGCTCGTGCTCCTGATTCTCATCCCCACGGCGATCGCGCACGAGCGGCACACGGAGGAGCGCGGCGCGCCCAAGGGGTGGTCGGCGGGGTTCGAGGCGGTGGTGCTCTACCTCAGGAACGAGGTGATCCTCCCCAACGTCGGGCACCACGGCAACGCGTACGTCCCCTTCGGCCTCACGCTCTTCTTCTTCATCCTGTTCGCCAACCTGCTCGGTCTCATCCCGTACGGGTCCACCGCCACCGGGAACATCTCGGTCACGGCGATGCTGGCGATCGTCACCTTCGTGGTGGTGGAGATCTCGGGGGTGAAGGCGCAGGGGGTGGGCTACCTGAAGACGCTCTTCTACATCCCGCCGAAGGACATGCCGCTGTTGCTCAAGCCGATCATGTTCCTGATCATGACGCCGGTGGAGATCATCGGGAAGCTGACCAAGCCGTTCGCGCTGGCCGTGCGACTGTTCGCCAACATGACGGCGGGGCACGTCGTGCTGCTCGCGCTCATCAGCCTGATCTTCACCTTCCAGAGCTACGCGGTGGCCACGGGACCGGTGGTGATGGGCGTCGCGGTCAGCATGCTCGAGCTGTTCGTGGCGTTCCTGCAGGCGTACATCTTCACGATCCTGTCGTGCGTGTTCATCGGGCTGATCCGCTCCGGTGGGCACTGATGATCCAGGCCGGGCGCTCGGCGCCCGGCGCTGATTTTCCCGTGCGGGATGACGCTCCCCTCCCGCGCGCGACGTACCCGGTCGGGCGACCGGGGAAGCCCGTTGAGGCCCGGGCCTCGGTGACGGGTGGCGTTCTTCGGCGATGCCGCCGTCGGCGCGGAGCACAGGTGGACAACCTCGTACGTGGAGTGAACCAATGACGCACTTCTTCGCTCTCATGCAGGCCGTCGGCTCGTTCTCGCGCGAGTACACTGGCGCGTGGGGGATGCTCGGAGCCGGGATCGGCGCCGGGCTGGCGACGATCGGCGCCGGGATCGGCATCGGTCGCATCGGCGGCCAGGTGGCGGACGGCATGGCGCGGCAGCCCGAGGCGGCCGGCGCGATCCAGACCGCGGGGCTCATTCTCGCCGCGCTCATCGAGGGCGTGGCGCTGTTCGCCGTGGTCGTGACGTTCCTGATCCAGAACAAGTTCTGAGGGGACGGAGGCGGCCCCGGGGCCGCCTCCGTCACTCACTCACCCATCGCAGGAAAGCACATGCGCACCACGCTCGCGGCCATGCTTCTCACGCTCGGATCGGCGCTTCCCGCCGCCGCGCAGGAGGCGCACCAGGCGCCGCCCAATCTGCTCGCCCCGAACGTGGGGCTGATGTTCTGGACGCTGATCATCTTCATCGTCCTCCTGGTCGTGCTCGCCAAGTTCGCCTTCCCGAAGATCATCGGGGCGGTGGAGGCGCGCGAGAAGGCGCTGGAGGACGCGATCGAGGCGGCGAAGCGCGATCGCGAGGAGGCCGCCGCGGTGCTCGCCGAGCACCGGCGCCTCGTGGAGCAGGCGCACGCCGACGCGCAGCGCCTGATCGTGGAGGGGCGCGCGGCCGGCGAGAAGGTGCGCGATGAGATCATCGAGCAGGCGCACCGCGAGCAGCAGCAGATCCTCGAGCGTGCCCGCCACGAGATCGAGGCGGAGCGCGATCGCGCGATCGCCGACCTCCGCCGCGAGGCGGTGGACCTTGCCGTGCGCGGCGCGGGGAAGGTGATCGAGAAGAACCTCGACGACGCCACCAACCGCGCGCTCGTCGAGAGCTTCCTCGCCACGCTCACCCCGAACGGCGGCCGGTCCTGATGCGCGAGCCCACGATCGCCCGCAACTACGCCGAGACGCTGGTGTCGCTCGCCGAGCGCGCCGGCGACCTGGATGGATGGGGCTCGATGGTCGACGAGGTGAGCGGCGCGATCGCGGGCGATGTGCGCCTGCAGCGCTTCCTCGAGTCGCCGCGCGTGAGCGCGGAGCGCAAGAACGAGATCATCGCCCACGCGTTCGCCGATCGCTTGCCGCGCCTGTTCGTGCGCTTCCTCCAGGCGGTGGTGTCGCACCGGCGCCAGCACCTGATCCCCGAGATCGCCGCGGAGTACCACCTGCTGACGGACGAGAAGCAGGGGCGGGTGCACGCCGATGTGGCGGTGGCGCGCGAGCCGGACGAGGCGCTGCGCGAGACCACGACGCGCGAGCTCTCCCGCGTGCTGCGCAAGCAGGTCGTGCCGCACTTCCACGTGCGCCCGGAGATTCTCGGCGGCACGGTGGTGCGCGTGGGAGACCTGGTCATGGACGGGTCCGTGCGGCGGCGCCTGGGCGCGCTGCGCGCGCGGATGCTCGGCGCGCGCTGACGCGCGCTGACGGCGCGCGAGCGCCGCACCAGCGAGGCGCTCGGCCGGCGCTCGCACCAGCGCTCCCGCTGCGCTCTCGCGCCGGGCGCGTCCCGCACCTACAATTCGCGGCGCCCCCGCCAACTCGGCGGAGGCGCCGCGTTCTCGTTTCCACCACCTGACGAGTCATGCCGCTCTTCCTCGCGCTCGCTCTCGCGCTGCAGCACGGGTCCATCGCTCCCTCTCCCACCACGCCCCCGTCCGGTGACACCACCGGGTACTGGCAGCAGCGGATCGCCTACCGCATCGTCGCGCGCCTCGACGAGCGGGCGCAACACGTCCACGGCACGGCCGAGCTGCGCTACGTGAACCAGTCGCCCGACACGCTGCGCGAGATGTACGTGCACCAGTACCTCAACGCGTTCCGCCCGGGCTCCCGGTGGAGCGCCGTGGACGAGCGGGAGGGACGGGTGCGCTTCCAGCACCTCGCCGAGCCGAACTACGCCTACGAGCGCTTCACCGAGGCGCCGACGGTGGACGGCGCGCCGCTGCGCGTGGAGTACCCGTACGCGCCGGACAGCACGGTGGCGCGCTTCGCGCTCCCGCGCCCGCTCCCACCCGGCGACTCGCTCGTCGTCCACTTCGCCTGGGACGCGCGCCCGTCGGCGACGGTGTACCGGCGGCAGGGGCGCCGCGGGCGCGAGTACGACTTCGCGCAGTGGTACCCCAAGGTGGCGGTGTACGACCGGCTCGGCTGGGAGGCGAATCCGCTCGTCCCCGCGGGAGAGCTGTACGGCGAGTTCGGCACGTACGACGTCACGCTCCTCCTGCCCACCGATCAGGTCGTCGGCGCCACCGGCGTCGTGGTGGATGGAGACCCGGGGTGGGAGCGGGCGCGCAAGTGGGGGACGGTGAATCTCGCGGCGAACGCCTACGGCGCGGTGCCCGCCGACACCACCGCGGTGCCACCGGGGTACCGGCGCGTGCGCTTCCTCGCCGAGCGCGTGCACCACTTCGCCTGGACCGTGTCCCCCGACTTCCGCTACGAGGGAGCGCTGTACCGCGACTCGATCCCGGTCCACGTGCTCTATCGGCCGGGCGACGAGGCGCAGTGGGGGAACGGGAAGGCGGTGGGATACATCGAGAGCGCGCTGGCGTGGCTCGAGCGCATCTACGGGCCGTACGGGTATCCGCAGGTGTCGGGCACGCACCGCCTGGAGGGCGGCGCCACCGAGTTCCCGATGCTCGTGATGTACGGCGGGATGTCGCCGGGGCTCGTGCTGCACGAGACCGGGCACATCTACTCGTACGGGCTGCTCGCGAACAACGAGTGGCGCTCGGGGTGGATGGACGAGGGGCTCACCTCCTTCCAGTCGGAATGGGCGCAGCACCTCGGACTGCCCGCGCGCGCGCGGGGGGAGGCGCCGACGCTGGGCGATGCGCCGCACGGATACCGCGCGCTCGCCCACGTGCCGCCGCTGCTCGACCAGGGGACGATCGAGCAGTTCCGGCTCGACCAGATCGGGCGGACGCAGCCGATCGGCACGCCGGCGTACGACTTCTCCGAGTTCGTCATCTACAACCAGATGGTGTACGGCCGCGCGTCGATGATGTACGCGGCGCTGCGCGACGTGCTGGGCGACAGCACGATGGTGGCGTTCCTGCACGACTACTACGCGCGGTGGAAGTACAGGCACGTGGACGAGCACGCGATGCGCGCCTCCGCGGAGCGCGTGTCCGGCCGCGACCTGGGGTGGTTCTTCCAGCAGTGGGTGCACGGCACGGGGCTCATCGACTACGCGCTCCGCGACGTTCGCGTCTCGCGCGATGGCGCGGGGTGGGTGACGCGCGCGCGGATCACGCGCGAGGGCGCGTACCGCCACCCGATGCCCGTGGGCGTGCGGGTGGACACCGGGTGGGTGGTGGCGCGCGGCGCGCCACTGGCGGACGACCAGTGGGTGGAGGTGCGGACGAGGGAGCGGCCGCGCGACGTGCGCCTCGACCCGCGCCACCTCACGTGGGACTGGGACCGGCGCAACGATGGGCGTGCGTGGTGGCCGGAGCTGGGCGGCTCCTCCGCTCGCGTGGTGTTCGACTGGCCGCTGCTCGAGCAGTACGACCGCAACCGGGAGCTGCTCGCCGTCGCGCCGACGGCGTGGTACACCGATCCGGGGGGGCTCACCCCGGCGCTGCGGCTCAGGACGAACTACCAGGGGTGGATCGACCGGTGGGAGATGGGCGTGGCGCTGCCGCCGCGCGCGCCGGCGGGGCGTCACGCGCCGGCGGTGCAGGGGTGGGTGACGGTGCACGATCCGCGGCTCCCCTTCCTCCCCGGACCGTCGGTCGGACGAAGCGCCGGGGCGTGGCTGCTCGATGGGGTCGCGAAGCTCGAGGCGCGCCGCACGTGGGACGCGAGCCCGTTCCTGTACGCGAACGGTCCGCGCCGGGAGTGGAGCATCGCGGTCATGGCCACGCTGCCGTACGACCGCGCGTGGGTGGATGCCGCGCGGTGGGCCGATGCGCGCGTGATCGACGCGAGCGCGTCGTTCGACTGGCGCTCGCGCGCGCCGCGTGGGCTCGCGGCGGGGGTGCGGGCGATCGGCGGCGTGGTCGATCCGCGGGAAGCGGGGGAGTCCACCCGGGACTTCGAGCGCGTGGAGGTGGAGGGGAGCCTGACGAGACGGCTGGCGGCGTGGCGGCAGGTGGAGGGATCGCTGCGCCTGTTCGGTGGGGCGAGCAACGATGCGCCGGCGCAGCGCTCGATCGGGCTCTCCGCGCTCGATCCCACGGAGACGTTCGAGAACCATCTCCTGCGCGGACGCGGCGCCCCGGTGGGCGAGCGCGTGCCGCACGTCCTCGCGAGCGGCGGCGCCGCCGTGCGCGGGTACTCCCCCCTCCTCCGCGTGAAGCGCGCCGGCTCGGCGAACGCGGACCTGTCGGGGGCGCTGATCACGCCGGGGCGGCGGTCGCCGTTGCCGCAGCTCCGCATCGGCGCGTTCGCCGATGCCGCGTGGGCGGTGCTCGACGCGCCGGGAGAGGCGCCGCGCCTGTTCGCCAGCACGGGGCTCGCGGTGGCGCTGCGCGGCCGTCTGTACGACCGCCCGGTGTCGCTGCGCGTGGACGTGCCGCTCTGGGTGCGGCGCGCCGGCCTGCCCTCCGCGGCGCGGCTCTCGTGGGTGGTGGAGCTCGGCCGGTGACGGTCAGGTCTTGTTGGCGCGATCGGAGATCAGGATGTTGACCACCATGTAAATGCCGACCGCCGCGGCGATCACGAATCCGGCGGTGCCGAGCTGGCGGCGGTACGGCATGAGCATGGCGCTGGCGATCAGCAGCCCGCAGAGCACGAGCCCCGACAGGATCCGGTTCGCGACCTTCTGCAGCCCCTCGAGCATGGAGCGAAGCTGCGGCGCGTCGACGCGAAGCCCGAGGTCGCCGGACGCCAGCCGCTCGGTGATCCGGTCGACGCGCCGGGGGAGCACGTCGAGCAGGTTGGAGGCCTGCGTGGCGAGCTGGTAGATGCGTCGCGGCGAGAGCTCGCGGCGGGCGCGCGCGGCGAGCAGCCGCTGGCCGAACTCGCGGATCGCCTGGACGGGGCTGAAGGTCGGATCGAGCGCGCGGCTCACCGCGTCGAGGTTGAACAGCGCCTTGGCGAGCATGGTCAGCTCGGCGGGGAGCCGCAGCCCGGCGCGATACGAGTCGTCGATGATCTCGTAGATGACGCTCCCCGCGCGCACCTCGCCGATCGTCCGGTCGTGGTTCTCGGTGACGATCTGGGCGATGCGGCGCGTGTACGCCGCGCGATCGAAGTCGTCGGTGGCGTCCCCGATCTCGACCAGCGCCGCGGCGACGTCATCGCCGCGGTCGTCGGCGAGGTCGAGGAGGATGGTGACGATCCGCTCGCGCAGCGCCACCGAGAGGTGCGCGGTCATCCCGAAGTCGATGAGCGCGAGCCTCGGCTCCCCCTCGGCGGCGTCCGAGGACGCGTCGGCCCGGGCCTCCTGCTCCAGGCGGGCGAGCGGGGTGGCGGGCGCCCGCGCGTCGTGGCGGCGTTCGCGCGCCGCCAGCTCCGCGGGAGTGTGGGGGTTCCGCTGCTCGGGGAGCACCACGAACACGTTGCCGGGGTGCGGGTCGGCGTGGAAGTGGCCGTGGATCGTGATCTGCTCGAGGTACGCCTTCGCGAACTCGTCGGCGAGCGGGCGAAAGTCGCGCTCCACCCTGCTGATGGCCGGCACCTCGCTCACCTTGATCCCGCGAATGCGCTCCATCGTGAGCACCCGCGCGGTGCTGTATCCCTCGATCACGCGGGGAATGAGGAGGTGCGGGTAGCCGGCGAGCGTGCGGCGGAAGCTCGCCGCGTTGCGCGCCTCCACGCGGTAGTCCAGCTCGTCGGCGAGGGTGCGCTCGAGCTGGCGCACGATCCCCACCATGTCCACACGATCGCCCATGCGCGTGTGATCGGCGGCGAAGCGCGCCACCTCGCCGAAGAACTCGAGGTCGTCGGCGAGCTGCTCGCGGATGTCGGGGCGCTGCACCTTCACCACCACGGGGCGGCCGTCGCGCAGCTCGGCGGCGTGCACCTGGCCGAGGCTCGCGCTGGCGAGCGGCTCGGTATCGAAGGACGCGAAGAGCTTGGGGATGCGCGCGCCGAGCTCCCGCTCGATCGTGGCCTCGATCTCCTCCACGCACACCGCGCCGACGTCATCCTGCAGGTGCTCGAGCTCCTCGACGTAGATGGGTGGGAGGAGGTCGGGGCGGGTGGAGAGCACCTGGCCGAGCTTCACGTACGCGGGACCCAGCTCCACGAGACGCTTGCGGAAGGCGATCGCTCGCTCGCGCGTGCTCGCGCCATCGCCCGATCTCTCCCCCGTGTCGCCCTCCCCGCCGAACTCGAATTCCTCGGGCGCGAGGGCGTGGAAGCCCTGCCGCCTGGCGAACCCGGCAAGTCCGTAGCGCGTGAACAACCCCACCAGCGCCGCGATTCGCGGCAGGTACCGGGGAGACAGCAGCATACCGCGCCGAAGGGCAGAAAGCGTGCCCCGTCCGGCACGGGGGTGCCGGAGCGAAGCCGGCCGGGCGATATTGACGACGGTCACCAGCCCAAGGAGCGAACGTGAGCGGACGCAGCGAGGTGAAGGTCGTGCCGAAGCCGTGGGGACACGAGGTGATATGGGCGCACACGGATCGGTACGTCGGGAAGATCCTCCACATCAAGGGCGGTCACGCGCTCTCGGTGCAGTACCACGAGCGGAAGGACGAAACCGTCTACCTGCTCTCCGGCGAGCTGACGTACTGGGTGAAGGTGGACGGTGAGATGCGCGACATGCAGCTTCGCGTGGGTGATGCCTTCCGCATCACGCCCGGCACGGTCCATTACATGGAAGCGGTGACCGACTGCGACGTGCTCGAGGCATCCACGCCGGAGCTCGACGACGTCGTGCGACTGAGCGACCGATACGGACGGGAGGGGACGAGCGCGCCATGAAGGTGATCATTCCGCTCGCGGGCAAGGGGACACGACTCCGCCCGCACACGCACATCACGCCGAAGCCGCTGCTGCGCGTCGCCGGCAAGCCGGTGATGGCCTACATCATGGACGACCTGGTGCGCCTCGGCGGCGTGGACCAGGTCATCTACGTCACGGGACACCTCAAGGAGCGCGTGGAGGACTGGGTGCGCGAGCACTACGCGTTCCCATCGGTGTTCGTGGAGCAGGTGGTGCAGAACGGGACGGCGAGCGCGGTGGAGCTGGCGCGCCCGTGGGTGGACGAGCCGGTGCTGATCATCTTCGTCGACACGATCTTCGATGCGGACCTGTCGGTGATCCAGACGACCGATGCCGACGGGATCATCTGGGTGAAGGAGGTGGAGGACTACCAGCGCTTCGGCGTCGTGGTGACCGACGCGGATGGGAACATGACGCGGATCGTCGAGAAGCCGTCGACGCCGATCTCGAAGCGCGCGAACATCGGCCTGTACTACATCCGCAACTGGAAGCTGCTGTACGAGGGGATCGACCACGTGCTGCGGCAGCCGCCGAACAAGGGCGAGTACTACCTGACGGATGCCTTCCAGTACATGATCGACCACGGCGCCCGGCTCAAGGTGATCGACGTGGCGGGGTGGTACGACGCCGGCAAGCTCGACACGCTGCTGGAGACGAACCGGGTGATGCTGGAGAAGGGGCGGGCGCGCCGCCCGGCCGAATCGGACGGCGTGCGCATCGTGGACCCGGTGTACGTGGAGGATGGGGTGGTGCTCCGCGACTCGACCATCGGCCCCAACGTCTCGGTGAGCGCCGGCACGGTGATCGAGGGCTCTCGCATCCGCGACGCGGTGATCGGCGAGCGCTCACGCATCGTCCGCGCGTCGCTGCACGACTCGATGGTGGGGGACGAGGTGCGGATCGAGGGGATGACGGGAGCGGTGACGGTGGGGGACCACTCGGAGTTGATCGGCGAGTAGTCCTCCACCGTCAGGTCCCAGCCCCGATGATGATGCCGAGCGCGCGCGCCACGCCCGCCTGCGCGTCGGTGTTGTCGAACCACTCCGCGGGGGTGTGCGCGTCGCCGCCGCGGCCGCCGGCGCCGATGGCGATGGCGGGGATGCCGAGGGAGATCGGGACGTTCGCGTCGGTGGAGGCGGTGGCCAGCTCCGGGGAGCGCCCCACGAGCCGCGTGGCCTCGATCGCCATGCGCACCAGCGGATGCTCCGCGGGTGTCTCGCCGCTCGGGCGATCGCCGATCACCTGGATCGTGCACTCGAGCGGCGACGTGCCCCGGGCGCGGCGCTGGTTCTCCTCCATCTCGGCGGCGCGGGCGACGGCGCGCACCTCCCGGTCGAAGCGATCGAGCATCGCCGGGGAGATGGAGCGGAGGTCGACCTCGAGCCATCCCTCGTCGGGGATCGAGTTCACCGAGATGCCGCCGCCGATGCGTCCAACTGAGAGCGTGGTGCGCGGCTCGCTGGGGAGGGAGATGCGCGCCAGCCGCGCCGCGGCGATGGCCGCCGCGTGCACGGCGTTGGGCACGCCGTACGCCGTCCAGCTGTGCCCGCCGGCGCCGCTGAAGGCGATGCGGTAGCGGCGGGAGCCGAGCGCGCGGTGCACGATGCGCTCGTCGCCGGCGCCGTCGAGGGCGATCGCCGCGCGCGCGCCCGCGGCCTCGCCGGCGAACAGTGTCTTGGCGCCGCGCAGGTCGCCGGCGCCCTCCTCGCCCGTGGTGGCCACGAAGTCCACCGGCGCGCGCGTGCACAGCGACACGCCATCGATGATCTCGGCGAGAGCGAGCATCACGGCGAGCCCGCGCCCGTTGTCGCCGATCCCCGGCCCGGCGTAGCGCGATCCGGCGCGCCGCACGCGGAGGGCGACGCCGCGCGGGAAGACGGTGTCGAGATGCGCGCACACCACGACCGGCGCATCGTCCGAGGCGCCCGGCCGGCGGCCGACCACGTTGCCCGCGGCATCGGTGCGCACGTCGCGCAGGCCGAGGGCGCGGAAGCGATCGGCCACCCACGCGCCGCGCGCCTGCTCCTCGCCGGTGGGCGCGGCGATCTCGGACACCGCCACCTGCGTGGCCATGATCGCGTCGTCGCGCGCGGCGAGCGCGCGACGCGCCCGTGCCAACGCGTCGTCGTGCCAGAGCTCGCGGAAGCTGGGCGCGGCCATCCCGTTCACCATGCCCTCAATTGACGCCGCCGCGCCGGATGCGCAAGGCCCGCCCTCCCGGCGGGGGTGGATATTGTCACGCGCCGTCCGGCGGGTACATTCAGCGGGGGATCCATCCGGCGCCGAGCGCCGGGCATCGCACCCTCAACCGGTGCTCCGATGCGGGAACGCGACCTCATCCATGACTGGAACGCGTCGCCTGGCGGCTACGACTGGAGCGCGTGCGGCGTCGAGCTGAACGACGAGTCGCTCCGCGACGGGCTGCAGTGTCCGTCGGTGACGGACCCCGCGATCGACGACAAGCGACGCCTCCTCCACCTCATGGTGGAGCTCGGGATCGCCTCGGCGGACATCGGACTCCCGGGCGCCGGACCGCGCGCCTACGACGACACGCTCGTGCTCGCGCGCGAGATCGCCGTGGCCGGCCTCCCGCTGCGACCGAACTGCGCCGCCCGCACGGTGATCTCCGACCTGGAACCGGTGGCGCGCATCTCCCAGGCGGTCGGGATGCCGCTGGAAGCGGCCACGTTCATCGGCTCCTCCCCCATCCGCCAGTACGCCGAGGGGTGGACGCTCGACCGGATGCTCCGCGCCACGGAGCACGCGGTGGGGTTCGCCGTGCGCGAGGGGCTGCCGGTGATGTTCGTGACGGAGGACACCACCCGCTCCGCCCCGGAGACGATCAAGGCGCTGTACGATGTCGCGATCGGCTGCGGCGCGCGCCGCATCTGTCTCGCCGACACGGTGGGGCACGCCACACCGAACGGCGCGCGCGCGCTCGTGCGCTTCGTCAGGGAGCGGGTGATCGCGCCGAGCGGGGAGGACGTGAAGCTGGACTGGCACGGGCACCGCGACCGCGGGCTCGGACTCGCGAACTGCCTGGCGGCGATCGAGGCCGGCGTGGACCGCGTGCACGGGACGGCGATCGGGATCGGCGAGCGCGTGGGGAACGCGGAGATGGACCTCCTGCTCATCAATCTGAGCCTGCTCGGCGCGCATCACCACGACCTCAGCCACCTGCCGGAGTACTGCCTGCTGGCCTCGCGCGCCTGCGGCGTGCCGATCCCGCCGAGCTATCCGGTGATGGGGGAGGATGCCTTCCGCACGGCCACCGGCGTGCACGCGGCGGCGATCATCAAGGCGCGCCGCAAGGGTCACGCATGGCTGGCCGACCGCGTATACTCCGGCGTTCCCGCCGGAGTGTTCGGGCTCGCGCAGCGCATCGAGGTGTCGCACATGTCGGGACTGTCCAACGTGAAGTGCTGGCTGGAGGAGCACGGCTACGATCCGGAGGATCAGCCGCTCTGCCAGCATCTGTTCGAGGCCGCCAAGCGCGCGAGTCGCGTCCTCCGCGAGGACGAGCTGCGCGACATGGTTCTCCAGTTCCGGCGGCAGCCGGCGCAAGCGTGACGGCGGCCCTCGCCGACGTCGTCGACGGCTATCTGGACCTGCGGTGGCGGCTGCTGCCGGTGGAGGCCACGCACGCCGGCCTCCGCGAGCTGGACGGGCGGTACGCGCGCTACGATGCGCAGTCGGTACGCGAGCACATCGCCGCGCTCCGCAGCTACACCGGGGTGCTCGAGGAAGCGCCCGCCGAATCGCTCGATGACGAGATCGACCGGACGGCGGTGCTGCACGACGCGCGTCATCAGCTGCTCGTGCTCGAGCGCGAGCGGCCGTTCGCGTTCAATCCCGCCTTCCACCTGTCGCAGGCGCTGAGCGGCCTGTTCCTGCTGCTCGTGCGCGACGAGCGCACGCCGGCGGAGCGCGCGACGGCGCTGCTGTCGCGGCTCGGCGCCCTCCCCGAGCTGCTGCGCGTCGCGCGCGAGGTGCTCACCGAGCCGGCGCGCCCGCTCATCGCGCTGGCGAGCGCGATGCTCCCCGGCGGGATCGCGCTGGTGCGCGATGCGCTCGACGCGCCGGGGCTGGACCTGTCGTCGCTCGAGCCGGCGGAGCTCGCGCGGGCGCGCACCGAGGCGGTGGACGCGCTCGCCGAGTTCGGCGTCGCGCTCGACGAGATGGCGGAGGACGCGCGCGACACGTTCGCCATTGGCCGGGAGCTGTTCGACCGGAAGCTCCACACGGCGCACATGATCCGCGAGAGCGCCGACGAGCTGCTGCGCTTCGGCGAGCGGCTCCGGGCCGACGCGCTCGCCATGCTCGAGCGCACGGCGGCGGAGATCGCGCCCGGGAAGCACTGGCGCGACGTGATCGCGCGCCTGCGCGAGGATGTCCCGGCGCCGGAGACGGTGCTCGGCGAGTACGCCGAGGCGATCCGCGCCGCGCGCGACTTCACGGTGGCGCGCGGTCTCATGACCGTGCCCGACGCGGCGCTGCGCGTGGCCGCCACGCCCCCCTTCCTGCGGGCGCTGGTGCCGGTCGCGGCGTACCAGGGACCGGGCGCGTTCGAGCAGCGGCAGCTCGGCACGTTCTTCGTCACGCTCCCGGACGCCGGACGGCCGTGGCGGACCAACAGCCGTGGCGAGATCCCGGGCACGGCGCTGCACGAGGGCGTGCCGGGGCACCACGAGCAGGTCGTGGTGGGGAACGCGCTCCCGCGCATCGCGCGCCGGGTGATCGGCACCCCGGCCACGCGCGAGGGGTGGGCGTTCTACTGCGAGGGGCTGATGCTCGAGTCGGGCTTCCTCGCCGCGCCGGCCGAGCGCCTGTTCCACGCGCAGCACGTGCTCTGGCGCGCGCTGCGCGTGATCCTCGACGTCTCGCTTCACACGAAGGGGATGAGCGTCGGCGACGCGGCCCGGCGGTTGCGTGATGAGCTGGGGTTCGACGCCGAGACGGCGGCGGCCGAGGCGGCGCGCTACTGCGCGTACCCCACCTACCAGCTGTGTTACGCCGTGGGGCGGCGCGAGATCGAGCGTCTGCGCGACGACGCGCGCCGCGAGCGCGGTGCGGGATTCTCCGTCGCCGCGTTCCACGACGAGCTGCTGTCGTACGGCGCGCTCCCCGCCGCGCTCGCGCGCTGGGGAATGGGCCTGTCCTGAGCGGGTGCGCCGGCGCGCGCCCGCGCTCACGTGAACCGGAGAAGAGCTCGATGACCGATGGGATGCTTCGCGCCCGCGGGCCGCTGGCCGCGCTCGCGCTGCTCGGCGCGCTCGCCTGCACGGGACGATCCGACCGAGGGACACGCGACAGCGCGGCCGCCGGCGAGAGCGCGGCGGGCGCCGCCGGCGCGGCCGGCGCGGCTGGCGCGGCGAGCGCCGCCACGGCTGCCGGTGCGCGCGTGTACGTCTCGAACGAGGATGGCAACTCCGTGACGGTGATCGACGCCGCCACGGACAGCGTGGTCGGCACCATCCAGCCGGGGCAGCGCCCCCGGGGGGTGAAAGTGAGCCCCGATGGCTCGCTCCTCGTGGTGGCGGTGAGCGGATCGCCCAAGGGAGGACCGGGGGTGGACGAGTCGAAGCTCCCGCCGCCCGACCGCTCGAAGGACGGGATCGCCCTCGTGGACCTGGCCACGGGCGCGGTGAAGGGGCGCCTGCAGGGTGGGCACGACCCGGAGTCGTTCGCGATCACGCCGGACGGCAAGACGATCTACGTCTCCAACGAGGATGCGGGCACGGCGACCGTCCTCGACCTCGCCACCGGAAAGATGCTCGCCACCGTGACGGTGGGATCGGAGCCGGAAGGGGTGACCACGAGCCCCGATGGGAAGGAGGTGTGGGTGACGAGCGAGGGGAAGGGGGTGGTCTCGGTGATCGACGTGGGCACGAACAAGGTGATCGCCACGATCCCCTCCGGGCGGCGCCCGCGCTCGGTGGTGTTCACCCCCGACGGCGCCAAGGCGTACATCCCCGCCGAGGTGGGCGGGAACGTGACGGTGGCCGACGCGCGCACGCATCGCGTGCTCAAGACCATCCCCATCGAGAGCCCCGGCGCGCGGCCGATGGGCTCGGCGATCTCGCCGGACGGGAAGCGCGTGTACATCACCAACGGTCGTGGGGGGACGGTGTCGGTGATCGACGTGGGCACCGACTCGGTGGTCGCCGACTTCAAGGTCGGCACGCGGCCGTGGGGGATCGCGATCACGGACGATGGCAGGAAGATCTACACCGCGAACGGGCCGTCCAACGACGTCTCGGTCATCGATGCGGCGACCAACCGCGTGGTGAAGCGGGTGCCCGCAGGGAAGTCGCCGTGGGGCGTGACGATCGCGAAGTAGTGGACACGGTCTCTCCTCCACGCGGCGCCGCTCCTCGCGGGGCGGCGCCGCGCGCGTTGGGGCGGAACGTCATCGTCCTCTCGGTGGTGAGCTTCTTCACCGACGTGTCGAGCGAGATGATCTACCCGCTCCTGCCGGTGTTTCTGAGCGTCGTGCTGCACGCGAGCGCGAGCGCGATCGGGGTGGTGGAGGGGGCCGCGGAGTCCACGGCGGCGCTGCTCAAGCTGGCGAGCGGGTGGTGGTCGGACCGGGTGCGCCGCCGCAAGCCGCTGGTCGTCGCGGGGTACGCGCTGGCGAGCCTCGCCCGACCGCTCATCGCGGTGACGCAGAACGTCGCGCAGGTGGTGGCGATCCGCGTGAGCGACCGCGTGGGAAAGGGGATCCGGACGTCGCCGCGCGATGCGCTCATCGCCGACTCGGTGGACCCGGCGATCCGCGGGCGGGCGTTCGGGTTCCATCGCGCGTCCGATCACGCCGGCGCGGTGGTGGGCCCGCTCCTCGCCTTCGCCATCCTGCGCTGGGAGCACGTGCCGCTCAGGCACGTCTTCTGGCTCGCGGCGATCCCGGGGGTGATCGCCGTGATCGTGCTCGTGGTCGCCGCGCGCGACGTGCCGCGGGAGCCGGCGGCGAGCCGGCGGGCGACGCCCGAGCGGGCGTCGGGCGCGCCGCTCGGCGGGCGGTTCTGGGCGGTGCTCGGCGTGCTCTTCCTGTTCACCCTCGGCAACTCCACCGATGCCTTTCTCCTCCTCCGCGCCACGCAGCTCGGCGTGCCGGCGGCGCTGGCGCCGATTCTCTGGGCCATGCTGCACGTGGTGAAATCGGCGTCGAGCACGCCGGGGGGCGCGCTCTCCGACCGGATCGGACGCAAGCCGCTGATCGTGGCGGGGTGGCTGCTCTACGGGGTGGTGTACCTGCTCTTCGGCCGCGCCACCGCCGCGTGGGAGGCGTGGGCGCTGTTCGCCGTGTACGGCGTGTACTTCGGGCTCACGGAGGGGGTGGAGAAGGCCCTCGTCACCGACCTCGTGCCGGCGACGCGACGCGGCGCGGCGTTCGGCTGGTACAACCTGGCGATCGGCCTGGGCGCGTTCCCCGCGTCGCTCCTCTTCGGGGTCATCTGGGATCGCGCCGGCGCGCGCGCCGCGTTCACCTTCGGCGCGTTGCTGGCGCTCATCGCGGCCACGGGAATGGCGCTCGTGGCGCCGGCACGGCGCGTCCGGTCGCCCGCCTGACGCGGGGCGGTCGCGCCGCCCCGCTCAGCAGCAGCGCGAGCCGGGCTCGTCGTAGCGCTTGCGGAGCCGGTCGCGCAGGAACTCGGCGCGCGAGAGCGGGACGGCGTCCGGGTGCCGGCGGGCGAGGTGCGCCAGGTAGCGGTCGTAGTCCGGCGCCCCGAGCACGGCGCGCACCGCGCGCGCCATGCTCGTGAGGCGCTCCAGGAGGAGCGGCCGGCGGCGCTCCGTCCCGCGCGCCACTCAGTGACCTCCCTGCGTCGCCGCCGGCGTCGTGCCGGGCGCGCGCAGCACGCGCTCGAACAGCTCGAAGATCCGCCGGTACTCGTCCGCCCACGACGACGGGCGCACGAAGCCGTGGTTCTCCACCGGGTACGAGGCGAGCCACCAGTCGGTCTTCCCGAGCTCGATCAGCCGCTGCTCGAGACGCACGATGTCCTCGTACTCGACGTTCGTGTCCACCATGCCGTGGGCCATGAGCAGCGGATCCTCCAACCCGCTCGCGAAGTAGATCGGCGAGGAGCGGTGGTACGCCACCGTGTCCTGGTCGGGCAGGTTCAGGATGCGCGACGTGTACCAGTGGTTGTAGTGCGCCCAGTCGGTCACGGAGCGGAGCGCCGCGCCGGCCCCGAACTCCTTGGGCGCGGTGAACAGCGCCATGAGCGTCATGAACCCGCCGTAGCTGCCCCCGTAGATGCCGATCCGGTCCGGGGAGATGCGCATCGTGCGCTGCAGCCAGCGCGAGGCGTCCACCTCATCCTGCAGGTCCCGCCCGCCCATGTGGCGGTAGATCGCCGTGCGCCAGTCGCGCCCGTATCCGGCCGATCCGCGGTAGTCCTCGTCGAGCACCACGTACCCCTTCGAGGCGAGGAATTGGTTGAACATGTACTCGCGGAAGTAGTCCGACCACCAATGGTGCACGTTGTGCAGGTACCCGGCGCCGTGCACGAAGATCACCGCGGCGCCGTTCGGCTTGGCGTGCATGTCCTCGGGGCGGTAGATGCGCGCGGGCACCTCCACCCCGTCGGATGCCGGGATCATCACGATGTCCGGCGCGATCCACGGGAAGGAGAGCCACGCCTTGGTGGGGGACACCGTGAGCTGCGCCATGGATGCGCCGGCGCGGAAGGGGAGGACGAACAGCTCCGGCGGACGGTTGGAGAACGAGTAGACGTCGGCGAGCATGCGCCCGTCGGGTGATGGGGTGACCTCGTGCCCGCCCGAGCGGTCGGTGATGCGCTCGCGCGCGCCGCCCGTGACGCGCATGCGATAGAACTGCCGCTCGAACGGGGACGGCTCGCTGGTGTGCATCCAGAACCAGCGCTGGTCGGGGGAGAGCGCGACGTCCAGCACCTCCCACTTGCCGCTGGTGAGCTGCCGCCGATCGCCGCCGTCGGCGGCCATGGTGTACAGGTGGGCGAAGCCGTCCGCCTCCGACACGTACCAGAGGCGCCGTCCGCCGTCGTACCACCCGCCGCAGCCGAAGCAGGGGCCGTCCACCCACGCGGTGTCGCGCAGCGCGTCCACGACCCGGACCGCGCCCGAGTCGGCGCTCACCGTCTCGAGCAGCCGCTCCTTCCAGTTCTGGCGCACGGTGAAGACCAACGCCCGCGAGCCGTCGTCGCTCCAGCCGAGCACCTGCGTGACCGCCGGGGCGGTGGTGGTGTCGTCGGGGATCGGGTGCAACCAGCGCGCGGCGCCCGAGGGGAGGCTCACGAACGCCAGGCGCCCGCCGTCCTGCGCATCGCCCACCTTCTCACGCCCCTGGATCTCCTCCACGTAGCCGCTCTTGGTGACGAACCTCGGGACGTCGGTCTCGCGCGGCTTCTCGGCGGCGACCCTGGTCACGACGAGCAGCGCCTTCCCGTCGGGGGAGACGGCGAGCTGGGTCACCTTCTCGTCCTTCATGAGGTACAGCGGCTGGGCGAACAGCGAGTCGTGACGCGCCTTCTCGGCCTTCTTGATGCTGTCGGCGCGATACTCGTCGCGGATCACCTGGAAGAGCGCCTTCTGCTGCGCCTCGAGCGCGCCGCGCTGCCCCTTCGCGGCCGCCGAGTCCTTCGGCGCCGGCCCCCGCTCGATGTTCGTGAGCTGCCGCACCGTGCCGCCATCGAGATCCACGGAGAAGACGTTGTCGTCCCGTACGAAGAAGACGCGCCGTCCCGTGATGTCGAGGGTGGGATCGGTCTCGCGATCGATGGTCCGGGTGAGGCGGCGCACCGACCAGCTTTTCGTGTCCACGACGTAGAGGTCTCCGTCGTATTCCACCGCGCGGACGCGGCCGCGGTGCGTGTCGCGCGCCGCCTCGAGCAGCGGGCCCACGGAATCCATCTGCGCGAGCGTCACGCGCTCCGGCTTCGTCCCCGGCTCGGCGCGCACGCGAAACGGCTGCAGCTGCTCGCGCCAGTCGGCGCCCGGCTCGTTCCAGTAGAAGTAGATCCACTTGCCATCGGGGGTCCACCGGATGCGCTCCGGTGCGCGCCCCACGAGCTCCGGCCCGCGCATGATGTTCCGGATCGAGAAGTCGAACCCGTCCGGCTGCTGCGCGTGGAGCGGCTGAGCGGCGGCGAGGAGGGTGATGGCGGCGAGGAGCGTTCGCATGAGGAGGGCTGGAGGGATTCGCGGTGCTGCGCGCCCACGGTGGCGCGCGATGCCGGCGTCGCTACATGGTAGCGCGCGAGGGCGCGAGCTCGAAAGGGGCGTGGGGGGGCGGCGTGGGCGCGGCAGCCCGATGGCGGCCGCCCGATGCGCCATTGACTTCACCGGGGCCGGGGGGTATCCTGCGCCCAGGGAGTCGCGTCCCGAGATCCAAGAGCCAGTACGCCGGGCGGCAGTGCCGCGGCCGCGCGTACGGCGCCACGGCGTGAGCGTGCGTCGTCGGCCGGTGATCTCGGAGGCGCGACTTTTTCGTTTCGCGGGGTCGTCCACGCGCGACCATCGCACCCACTCGATCTCTCGCTTCCGGGGCATCGCGCATCGTGTCCACCCGCTCCACTCCACTCGTCGCGCACCGTGATCCGAGCACGGGGAACGGCAGGTCGATGACCTGTCGTCCCGTCGGCATCTGCCCGCCGGAGCGCCTGGGACGCGGGTGGGCCGCCAATCAGGGGGCGCCGCGCACGCGCGTGTCGGCGATGCGCCAGCGCGCCCGGCGCGACGCGGCCATTCCGGCCCCGCTCGCGCCCTCCCCCGATCCCGAGCGCAGGATGCGGTTCCCGGCCACGCGGCAACGCGGATAGCCGGCGACAGGGCTCCCGGCCACGACGCCGACGCCCCACCTGCGCACCACGGCGGGTGGGGCGTCGTGCATCTCGTCCTCTCGTGCTCCGCGATCGGTCGCGGCGCGCGACCCACGCCGCCGGCGCGACGACGCGAGCGCACCGGACACGCGACTCCTCGCGTTCGCTCGCCGCGCCGGCGGCACCACGAACGACCACCACGAACCACGGAGGTGATCACTCGACGACAATCCGAGCACGCGAGGCGCGGCCGGTCGGATTCGGGCCGGCCGCGCCCACCGCTCGCACGCGATCATCACCAGCCGATGTGGAGGACTCGAACATGACGTTGATCGCTTACGCGAACGACAGTGGCGGTTACGCGCTGCACCTGAGCGATGCGGAGCGCGAGGCGCCCGTGGGGTGGGTGGAGGGGCGAGGCGTGGGATTCCGCGGCTTCGACAGCCAGGGCGACGCCGCGCGCGCCGCGTACGTGGCGTACGAGGCAGTGGCTCGCTGGCTGGCGCGCGAGCGTCTCCTCGCCGAGCCGTGGCCGGATGCGGCCGACCTGGACGCGACGGCCGACGGTCCGCTCCTCTGGCTCGAGGCGAGCGGGGTGCGCGTTGGACGGATCGTGCCGCCGTCCGAGATCGACGGCGAGGGAACACACGCGTTCGAGCTCCTGCTGCCGCCGCGCGTCGGCGGCGCGACGGGGTTGAACGCGGCGCTGGTGATCCACCGGGCGCTGCGGTCGCGATGCGCGACACCGGCGCAGGGAGGCCCGCGATGGCGGTGCAGCGCATCCTGATCGGCGTGGACTTCAGTGCCGGCTCGCTCGCCGCCGCGCGCTGGGCGGCGCGGCATCTCGTCCCGCGGGCGGAGCTCATCGTGGCGCACGTCGTGCCCGCGCCGCCGGCGCCCACCTTTCTGCGCGGCGCGCTCCTCGAGCCGGCGGAGTACGTGCCGCTCTCCGGCGCGGCCACGCGGCGCGCGCTGCGCGCGGTGGTGGAGTCGGTGGGCGACGTGCGGTGCGTGAGCGAGGTGCGCGGCGGCGAGCCAGGGGAGCAGCTCGCCGCCCTCGCCGACGAGCACGAGGTGGAGCTCATCGTCATCGGCCGCACGGGAGAGCGCCGGCGGGGGGGAAAGCAGCTCGGCACGACGGCCGACCGGCTGCTGCACTGGGCGCGAGTGCCGGTGCTGCTGGCCGCCGGCCCGATGGCGGAACCGCCTCGGCGCGTGCTCACCGCCGTGGACGATGGGGAGGGCGCGCGTGATGTCCTCGCATGGGGCGGGCGCGTCGCGCTGGCGAGCGGCGCCGCGCTCGCCGCGGTGCACGTGATCGGCGACGCCCTGCGCGCCATGGCGGCATCACGTTGGGTGGATCGGGGCGAAGGAACGGCGGACGCCATCGCCGCCCGTGGCGACGACGAGCTGCTCGCGGCGGCGGACCGGTGGCTCGCCGAGCAGCTGGCGCTCGCGCGCGGCGGCGCGGTGCGAGCCGCCCGCGTGGTGGAATTCGGCGATCCGCGTGACGTGCTGCTCGCCTGCGCGGACGGCATCGGGGCGGACCTCCTCGTGGTGGGGCATCACGAGAGGACCGGCGGCGTCGGCGCGGGGGTGGGGAGCGTGACGCGCGCCGTGCTGCGCCCCACCGCTCGCGCGGTGCTCGTGGTGCCTCCCCCCGTGACGAGCGACGCGCCGCGCCCCGATGGCCGCCGGTGGCTCTCGCTGGTGTCGATGCCCCCGTCGGCGCGGCCGCCCGGCGACGCGCGGCGCGGGCCACGTCCGCCCGCCGCCTGACTACGGCGCGGCGCTCGTCAATCGCCCGCGAGCGCCGCGCGAGCGTCGAACGGTACCTCGGTGGACACGGCCGGCTTCCGTCCGCGCCCCACGAGCAGCCACTCGCGCGCGGAATCCACGAGGATCACGAGCAGCGCGAGCATGAAGAACGCGGCCACGGCGGCGTCGAGGCGATCGTTGAAGATCATGCGGCCGACGTCGCCCGCCGAGTGCGCGCCGGCAGGGGTGATGCCGCTCGCCGCCTGCGCGGCCAGCCCCCGGGCGTGCGCCAGGAATCCGAGCCGCGGATCGGGGGAGAAGATCTTCTGCCACCCCGCGCTGAGCGTCACCACCAGCAGCCAGGCGAGCGGCAGCAGGGTCACCCAGCTCCAGCGCGCCTTCCCCATCTTCACGATGACCGTGGTCCCCACGCACAGCGCGACCGCGGCGAGGAGCTGGTTGGAGATCCCGAAGAGCGGCCAGAGCGAGTTGATCCCGCCGAGCGGATCCACCACCCCCTGCCAGAGAAAGTGCCCCCACATCGCCACGAAGATCGCGCTCGAGAGGAGCACCGCCGGATACCACGACACGCGCCCGAACGGCTCCCACACGTGGCGGCCGAGGTCCTGGAGCATGAACCGCCCCACGCGCGTGCCGGCATCGAGCGTGGTGAGGATGAAGAGCGCCTCGAACATGATGGCGAAGTGATACCAGAGCGCCATCGCGCCCGAGCCGCCGAGGACGCTCGTGAAGAGGTGCGCCATCCCCACGGCGAGGCTCGGCGCGCCGCCGGTGCGCGAGAGCAGGGTGCGCTCGCCCACCTGCGACGCGAGGGCGCGCAGCTCCACGGGCGACACGCTGAACCCCCACCCGGCCACGGCGTGGGCGGCGCTCTCCGGGGTGACGCCGAGCAGCCCGGCGGGGGCGTTGATCGAGAAGAAGACGCCGGGCGTGAGCACGCAGGCGGCGATGAGCGCCATCACGCCGACCGTCGCCTCCATGAGCATCCCACCGTATCCGACCAGCCGCGCGTCCGTCTCGCGCTCGAGCAGCTTGGGCGTGGTGCCGGAGGCGATGAGGGCGTGGAAGCCGGAGATCGCGCCGCACGCAATGGTGATGAACGCGAACGGGAACACCTTGCCGGCGAAGATCGGCCCGGTGCCATCCACGAAGCGGGTGAGCGCGGGCATCTGCAGGGGCGGGAGCACGAGCAGGATCCCGAGCGCGAGCGCGGCCACGACGCCGATCTTCACGAACGCGGAGAGATAGTCGCGCGGGGCGAGGAGCAGCCACACGGGGAGCACCGAGGCGGCGAAGCCGTACGCCATCACGATGACGGCGAGCGTCTTCCCGCTCAGGGTGAAGGCCGGGGCGAGCGACGCGCTCTCGGCCACCCAGCGCCCCGCGTAGAGCGCCACGACGAGGAGCACGAGCCCGAGGAGCGTGGCCTCGAGCACCCGTCCCGGGCGGATCCAGCGGAGATAGATGCCGAGAAGCATCGCGATCGGGATGGTGAGCGCGATGGTGACCGTCCCCCACGGGCTGGCCTTGAGCGCGTTGACGACGACCAGGGCGAGCACGGAGATGAGGACGATCATGATCCCGAGCACCGCCAGCAGGGCGGTGAAGCCCGCCACCGGGCCGATCTCGTCCTTCGCCATCTGGCCGAGCGTGCGCCCGTCGCGCCTGACCGACGCCGCGAGGATGACGAAGTCCTGCACCGCTCCGCCGAGCACGACGCCGACGATGATCCAGATCGCCCCGGGAAGAAAGCCGAACTGCGCGGCGAGGGTGGGGCCGACGAGCGGTCCCGGGCCGGCGATCGCGGCGAAGTGGTGGCCGAAGACGATCCACCGGTTGGTGGGGACGTAGTCCCTCCCATCGTCGAGGCGCACGGCCGGGGTGGGGCGCCTGGCGTCGAGGGCGAAGACCCTGGCGGCGATGAACTTCGAGTAGAAGTGGTAGCCGACGGCGAAGGTGCAGAGCGCCGCGGTGAGGAGCCACGCGGCGTTCACCGATTCGCCGCGCGACAGCGCCAGCACGGCGAACGCCGCGGCGCCGAGGCAGGACACCGTCACCCACACCAGGACCGAGATGCCACGCCGCATGCCTTCCTCCGGGGAGGTATCGTCGATGGGCTAAGGTGAGTCCATACGTTGGCGGGGACAAGTGGTCGTCGGCGCAGGGACGACCGGGCCACCCTCGCGCCTCGTGGTCGAGCGGCTAAGTTTATACAGCCAGGAGAGATCGAATCGTGAAACTCGCAGTCATGATGCCGATGGTGGCGTTGGCGGCGGCGGTCGGGTGCGCGGGGGCGGGGGCACAGCAGGGAAGCGGCGGCGCGCCCGCGCCGGTACGCCGCCCGCTCGCATCGCTCGCCACGCGGCGCATCCTCGTACTCCCCACGCACTTTCTCAGGCCGGGCGACTCGCTCGGCTTCGCCTCGCAGATCACCGACCCGGGCGAGTATCTGGGCGAGGTGGACGCGGAGATCGCGTTCGCGCTCGGGAATCGCGGGTTGAAGGATCGGTGGGTGTTCCCCGAGCGCCTCGCCGAGGCGGCGCGCCGGAACCCCACGTACGCGCCGGACATCCACGCGCTCGCCGCGCAGTGGCTTCGCCCGCCGCTCAGGAGGGTGCCGGAGCAGTTCCCCGAGCCGTTCGCGTCGGAGGTGCGGACGCTCATCGCCCTCGAGGACAACTCGCAGTACCTGCTCTTCCCGGTCGAGATCCGATTCGAGCCGGCCGGAGCGGGCGCGGAGCGCGCGGTGCTGACCGTCGTGCTGCTCGACGCGCGCCGCTCGAAGATCGTGTGGATGGGCGATGTCATGGGTGACGCGTCCACTCACTTCACCCCCGCGCTCGCGGCGAGCGCGGCGGAGCACCTCGCAGACCTCATCGCGGCCCCCTGAGCCGCCGGAGCACATGTCGATTCCCGTGACGCTGATTCCCGGTGACGGCATCGGACCGGAAATCACCGACGCCACCGTCCGCATCCTCGAGCACGCCGGTGTGGACATCGCGTGGGACCGCCAGATCGCCGGCATGACCGCCGTGCGCGCGTGCGGCGACCCACTCCCCGCCGCCACGCTGGACTCCATCGCGCGCACGCGCGTGGCGCTGAAGGGCCCCCTCGAGACCCCCATCGGGGGCGGCTACCGGAGCGTGAACGTCGCGCTCCGGCTGCGCTTCGATCTGTACGCCAACGTGCGTCCGGCGCGCACGATCCAGCCGGGCGGGCGGTTCGAGCACGTGGACATCGTGCTCGTGCGCGAGAACACGGAGGGGCTGTACAGCGGCGTCGAGCACTACGTGAAGATCGGCGCGGACGACCACGCCGCGGCCGAGTCGGTGGCGATCATCACGCGCGCGGGCGCGGAGCGCGTGATCCGCTTCGCGTTCGAGTACGCGGTGACGCACGGGCGAAAGAAGCTCACCCTCGTGCACAAGGCGAACATCCTCAAGCTCTCGCAGGGGCTGTTCCTCGACACCGGCCGCCGCATCGCCAAGGAGTACGAGGGGCGGGTCGCGTTCGAGGACCGGATCATCGACGCCATGGCGATGCAGCTCATCCTGAAGCCCGAGGCGTTCGACGTGGTGGTCACGACGAACATGTTCGGCGACATCCTCTCCGACGAGATCTCCGGCCTCGTGGGCGGCCTCGGCCTGGCGCCTGGCGCCAACATCGGGGAGGGGGCGTCGATCTTCGAGGCGGTCCACGGCACCGCGCCCGACATCGCCGGACGCGGCGTGGCCAACCCCGGCGCGCTCATCCTGGCGGCGTGCATGATGCTCGAGCACCTCGGGCACGAAGCGTGCGCGGCGCGGATCCGGCGGGCACTCGAGCAGGTGATCCAGGAGGGGAGCACGGTGACCCGAGATCTCGGAGGGACGGCCGGCACGCGCGAGTTCGCCGACGCGATCATCGCGAGGCTCGCGTGACGTCGATCCTGCACGTATCCGACCTGCACTTCGGAAAGCCCGCGGTGCCCGAGCTCATCGACGCCATCGAGGAGCTCGTCCAGGAGCGCAAGTTCGACGTCGTGGCCGTCTCGGGCGACCTCTCGCAGCGCGCGCGGGCCGGGGAGTTCCTCCGCGCCCGCGCCTTCCTGCGCGATGCCCGGCGCGTGAGCGAGACGATCGTCGTGCCCGGCAACCACGACGTGAAGTGGTGGCTGGCCCCCGTCGGGCTCGGCAACCGCGCCGCGCCGTACGAGAACTACCGGCACTACATCTCCCCCGACCTCGAGCCCGTGCTGCGCGTGCCGGGCGCCACGTTCGTGGGGCTGCTCACCGCGCACGGTGTGATGGCGCACACGCTCACGTGGAACGTGCGCGACATCGGCGTGGTCGGCGACCTCCGCCGCTCGCAGATCGAGCGGGCGCGCGGCGCGTTCGCCGACTCCCCGCCTGACGACGCTCGCGTCATCGTCATGCACCACAACCCGCTCAAGGGCGAGCTCTCGCAACGGCACGGCCTGGTCCACACCCGGCGCGTCCTCGGCGCGTTCGCCGACCTCGGCGTGGACCTGGTGCTCTGCGGGCACGACCACCAGGAGGCGATCCATTACGTGGAGCACACGCGCCGCGGCACGGTGGTCTCCACGGCCGGCACCGTGTCCAACCGGTCGCGCGGGGGGCGCCCGTCGTCGGTGAACCTGATCCACCTGGGCCCCTCGACGATCGAGGTACACACCTTGATATGGGGAGGGCACGAGAACAGGTTCATTGCCGGCCCGGTGAAGAGCTTCACGCGATGATCAAGCGACTGCTGGCCGCCATGCGCGGTGACCCCTACCAGCTCCAGCTCGAGCTCGAGAGCAAGCCACGCGACGCCGAGCAATTCATGCTCCGGCTCCGCTCGTACGGCCTCAAGGGGATCACCCGCTGCCGGCTCACGCAGAACCGCGCGGTCATGGTCAGCTTCAGCGGGAAGGCGCTTCGCGTGCACCAGGCCTACCTCGAGGCCCCACCCGAGGTGCTGCGCGCCATCGTCGTGTTCGTGTCGGGGCGCACGCGCGCCGAGCGGCGCGCGGCCCAGCGGATCATCCTGGGCTTCCCCGTGCACAGCACCCACCGCCCGCCCGTCCGACGAGCGGAGCGGGGGAGCCCGGACGACGGGGCGCTCGTGCAAGAGCTCGCCGAGTGGCACCGGCAGTACAACCGGCGCTACTTCGGCGGCGCGCTCGACGAGATCACCATCCGGGTGTCCGGCCGCATGAAGACTCGGCTGGGCCAGTACACCGCGGCGTCGCCGTACGGCGAGCCGGCCGAGATCGCCATCAGCCGCGCCCACATCCGGCGGCACGGCTGGGCGGAGGCGCTGCACACGCTCCTCCACGAGATGGTGCATCAGTGGCAGGCGGAGCACGGGCACGAGATCGACCACGGCGCCACCTTCCGCGCCAAGGCGATCGAGGTGGGAATCGCGCCGCACGCCCGTCGCGAGCTGCGCCCGCTGGCGAAGACGGGTCGCGTGGTGAATCAGCACGAGCTGCTCCTGCGGGCGGCCAGGCACGAGTAGCGGCGCGCCGGAGGCGCGCCGCTGTCGGGGGCTTGGGGCCAGGGGCCGGGGGCCGGGGGGGATGAGGCGGGAACCGGGAAGAGGGATCAGGAACGTCCACAACAGGGTAGAGCGAGACGAGGGCTGTCGGGGTGTGCCGTCCCGCCTCGCTCCACCCCCGCCGTTCCCCCCCCGGCCCCTGGCCCCCGGCCCCCGGCCCCTAGTCTTTCTCGGGCCCCGGCTCCAGCTCCGCCCCGCCACTCCCCGCGCTCCCGAACTTGGGAGCGGTCACGGGGCCAGTGGTGGTGCGTGGCGGGTTGGCGGCCTGGCGGGCGCGCCGCTCTTCATCAGACGTCACGCCCTCGCTCGCGCGCCGTTCCTCCTCTTCCTGGCGCCGCTCAGCGCTCCGACTCGACTGGCCGCGGAGGTTCTGCTGCTCGCGCGGACTCGCCGCCTGCGTGCGGCGCCCGTGCTGCTGGTTCTCGTCGTTGTACTTCTCCTCGAGGGTCTCCCACGTGGTGGATCCCGTGAGATTCCGGTTCTCCTCCATCTGGCCGAGCATGTCCTCGCGCCCCTGTTCCTGGAGCGTGCGATCCAGCTCTTCCTGCTGCTTCTCGTCGCGCTTCTTCTGTTTGGTCATGATGTGCTCCCTGTTCACGACGAACGAGAGGGCGGCAGGGGGTGTGCCGCCGCGGGGGAAAGGGGCGGGATGCGGGGCGCGGGGTGCGGGGTGCGGGGTACGGCGCGAGTGAACATGGAATGCGACGCGGGGACCGGTGAAGGCCGGTCCCCGCGTCGCTCAGTCCCTGTTCATACGCGCCCCGCGCCCCCCGCCCCGCGCCCCGCGCCCGCGCCCCGGCTGTCACGGCGCTAATGCTCGACGTCTATGCTGTGCCCAACCGCCGCACCGATCAGCCCGCCGGCGGCCGCACCGATGAGGGCGCCCTTGGTGTCCCTGCCGATCGCCGCGCCGGCAATGGTGCCAGCGGCCACGCCGATGAGCGCGTCACGCTTGGTGTGGCGCACCGGCTCACGCTGGACCGAGCCCGCCGAGCTGGAGTACACGGGGCCACTGGACGACGCACGGCGGACCGTGCGACGCGGCGCGGGGGCGGGGGCGGGGGCGCTCGCCGGATAGCCGGAGCGGTAGACCACGGGCACCTGCTGCGGCGCGGGATAGTAGCCCTGCGGCGGATAGGCGCCCGGAGCGTACCCCTGCTGCGGTAGCTGGCCATACCCCATCTCCGCCGGAGACACGAACTGCTGCGGCTGGTACGGCTGCGCCGTGGCGGCCAGCGACAGGTCGCGGCTGAGCGCGTCATCGACCTTCGGCTGCTCCTTCCCGCTGCACGCCGCGGCGGTGAGAGCGACCGCTGGGATCGCGAGGAACCAACGAAGTCGGCGCATACTTCCTCCTGTGAGTTGCGGCCCCCTCCCTTCCTCCCTCCGTCCGTCAGCCGATCGGCTCGGCTCGATGGACCCGGAGACATGAAGGCAGAGGAGATGCCAGGCGTCGCGTGCCGAACGAGCGCGTCAACCGGGGCCGGCGTCCTCGTGGAGCACGCGGGGGTGTCCATCCGCGAGGACACGATTGCCGCACCCGCGCCGCGCGCTCGCGCGCGAGATGGAGGCGAGCGGTGATCTCGTTGCGGCCGGTACGAGCGCGGCGGTAGGTTTTCGTCCACGTGCGGCTGTCGCGTGGCAGTGAAACACGAATCACGATTCAGGAGCGATCATGACTTTCCTTCATGGCGTCGGACCGCGGTTCGCCCTGGTGGCCGGCTGCGCCGCGCTCGTGGCCGCCGCACCCGCGGCGCGCGCGCAGAGCGGCCCGAACGCGCCATCGGCGCCGGACGTCGGACAGGTGGCGCCCGACTTCTCCGCCCCCGGGGCGACGCGCTACGGACTGCTCGGCGAACCGGTCAAGCTCTCCGACTTCCGGGGCAAGACGGTGGTGCTCGCGTTCTTCTTCAAGGCGCGAACGAAGGGTTGAACGGTGCAAATGGAGGCGTACCGTGATCAGTACGCCAAGCTGTTCGACAACGGGAAGAACGTCGTCGTCATCGCGCTCAGCGTGGACCCCGACACGGCGCTCGAGTCGTGGGCGCGCGACGAGAGCTTTCCGATGCTGTTCGCCAGCGATTCCGGCGGCGTGATCGGCAAGCGCTACGGGATCTTCAACGACAAGTACCAGCTCGACTCGCGCGTGGTGTTCGTGATCGCCCCCGATGGCAAGATCACCTATCGCGCGATGCCGTTCCGCGAGCTCGCCGCGCCCGCGTACGTGGAGCTCCAGCGGGCGGTCGAGAGCGCGTCCGGCGGCCGGGGCGCCGGGACCGAGGGGACGGGCAGGTGAACCGGGAGTAGGAGAGGGATCGGGGAGTGGCGTCGCCGCGGCCGCTCCCCGATCCCTCGCTGCGTTCCGTCGCCTCGAGCGCCGTTCCCCCTCGGCGCTCGCCCCCGCGGTTCCCGTCCCGTGGCCGTTTCCGCGCGGGACGCTATCTTGACGGCGCCCCCCCGGCGGCACAGGGTATGACGTGCCCCGCCGCGACCGCTCCACCCGATCCGCGAAGCCGTCCGCGTCGGCGCCGACGGGATCTCACCCGCCGGACGACGGCGCGCGCGCGCACACCGGGAAGAAGCCAGCGGCGGCCGAGCACCATGACACGAGGCGGAGCGGCCGCGCATCCGGATCCGGCGGGAAGCGCGCGCCGCCGCACGCGGTCAAGGCGAAGTCGCCCCAGTCGGCGGCGCGCGGCGTGCTCGCCGCCGCCGAGCGCGATCTCCAGCAGATCATCCTCGACATCCACGACGGGCCGGTCCAGGACATCTTCGGCGCGCTGTCGCAGATACACCTGCTCCGCCACCGCCCGGAGTTCCGTGCCGGCGGCGAGAGCGCGATGGTGCTCCTGCGCGTGGAGGCCTCGCTGGAGCGCGCCCTCGGCGAGATCCGCAACTTCATCGGCGCCTTCCGCCCGCCGGAGTTCGAGCGGCGAGGGATCGATGCCATTCTCGAGGGGCTCGTCGTGCAGCACGAGGCGCTCACCGGAACCACGGTGGACTTCGGGCTCGACTCGCCGCTGCCGGTGGTTCCCCTACCCCTCAAGATCTCCCTCTATCGCATCTTGCAGGAGGCGCTGGCCAACGCCACGCGCCACGCCGGCGTACGGCGCTTGCGCGTGCGGCTGGGCGCCGAGCGAGGCGAGATCGTGCTCGATGTGCGCGACGAGGGAAAGGGATTCGACGTCGCGAAGGTGCTGGCGAGCGAGAGCGACGTGGGCGTCGCGGGCGGGCACTTCGGGTTGCGGGGCATGCGCGACCGCGTGGAGATCATGAACGGAACGCTCGCCATCGAGTCGGGAGTGAACGGGACGCACATCACGGTGCGCCTCCCGGTGTCGTGACACGAGAGCTCCGAGGTGAGAGGCGTGATCAAGGTGATGCTCGTGGACGACCACCCGCTCGTGCTCGAGGGGCTGCGGGCGCTCATGGAGTCGCAGCCGGACATCCAGGTGGTGGCGACGACCACCGATGGCTCGGCGGTCGTGGATCTCGCGCGGCTGCATCGTCCCGACGTGGTGGTGCTCGACCTGGAGCTGGGCGCGACGAGCGGCTACGAGGTGCTGCGCCGCCTCCGCGCGGAGCGGGTGCCGGCACGCGTGCTCGTGCTCACCGCGTACGGGGACGGCGAGTCGCTGCGGGCGGCGCTGGAGCACCAGGCGGATGGGATCGCGCTCAAGACCGACTCGCCGGCGCGCACGGTGGACGCGCTGCGCGCGGTCGGCGCGGGGGCGCTGGTCTTTCCGCAGGCGGCACGCCGGTGGATGCAGCGCCCGGAGCGCGCCGTGGCGGGACCGGGGGCGCTGAGCGACCGGGAGCGGGAGGTGTGGGCGCTCGTGGCGGCAGGGCTCTCGAACGCGGGGATCGCGCGCAAGCTCGGGGTGAGCGCGAGCACGGTGAAGTTCCACACGCAGAACCTCTTCCAGAAGCTCGGCGTGAACAACCGCACGGCGGCGGCGGTGGAGTACGAGAAGCAGATCCCGGCGGCGGCGAAGCGGCGTGGGTGAGGGTGTAGGGGCTGGGGGCTGGCCCCTGGCCCCCAACCTACCCGGTCGTCCCGAACCCCGCCGCGATGCAGTTGATGGACAGGAGCAAGCTCGAGAGATGCCGCGCGTGCTCGTCCGGCTCGGCGTCGCCCGCGCGGACCACGCGGAGCAGGTCGATCTGATGCCGGTGCGCGCGCTCGAGGAGCGGGGCGCGGCGCGCCATGCGGCGGCGGAAGATCGGGAAGCGCTCCACCAGCTCGCGCTCCCCCGTCAGGCGCAGCACCGCGCTCACCGTGCGCGCGTACTCGGCCTCCACCAGGGACAGGATCGCCGTTCGCGTGTCGTCGTCGCGCACCAGCTCGGCGTACGCCCGCGCCAGCGGAAGATCCACCTGGGCGAGCGTCTTCTCCACCTCGTCCACGATCAGCCGGAAGATCGGCGACGCCTCGAAGAGGCGGCGCAGCATCGCCGTGCCGCGCTCCCCCCGGATGGACTCGAACGCCTCGAGCGCGCTCCCGACGCCGTACCAGCCGGAGATGAGGTGCCGGTTCTGCGTCCACGCGAACACCCACGGGATCGCCCGCAGGTCGGCGAGCGAGCGAGTCGCCGAGCGACGCGACGGGCGTGAGCCGAGGTTGAGGAGCGCCAGCTCGTCCACCGGCGTGGCCGCGCTGAAGTAGTCCACGAAGCCCGGGTGGCGCACGAGGGCGCGATACGTCGCGTGCGCGGCGCCGGCCAGCGCGTCCATCGCCTCCTCCCCTCCGGCCACGGGGGGCGTGGCGCTCGCCAGCGAGCACTCCATCACGCTGGACGCGAGCAGCTCGAGCTGGTAGATGGCGGCATCGCGGAAGCCGTACTTGAACGACACCACCTCCCCCTGCTCGGTGAGGCGGAGCCGGGTGCCGATCGTGCCCGGCGGCTGCGCCGCCACCGCGCGGTGCGTGGGCGCGCCGCCGCGGCTCACCGAGCCGCCGCGCCCGTGGAAGAACGCGATCGCCACCCCCGTCTCGGCGCCCACGCGCGCCAGCCGCTGCTGCGCCTTGTACAGCTCCCAGTTCGCGGCGAGGAAGCCGCCGTCCTTGTTCGAGTCGGAATAGCCGATCATCACCTCCTGCACCCCGCCCTGCGCGCGCACCGAGCGTCGCACCACCGGCACGCCGAGCAGCTCGCGCATGACGGACGGAGCGCGGCGGAGATCGCCGATCGTCTCGAACAGGGGCACGATCGGGAGAGTGCAGCTCTCCACCCCCGCCTCGTCGACGAACAGCCCCGCCTCCTTCGCCAGCAGGTAGGCGGCGAGCACGTCGTCGGCGCGCTCGGTGCCGCTGATGATGAAGGCCCCGAACGCGCGGCGGTCGATCCGCTCGCGCAGGTCGCGCACGAGCCGGAAGAGGGCGAGCATCTCGCGCGCCGCGCCGTCGAGCGTGTCCGGGTCGAGCGGCTCCCCCATCGGCCGCGTCAGCGCCTCCCGGAGCGGCGGTCGCCGCGCCGGCGTGTCGTCGTCTCGATCCTCCTCCCGCGCTGGCGCCCGCCTGGCGAGCACGTCGCCGGCGGCGGCGGAGAGGGTACGCGCATGGTCGCGCAGGTCGAGGCGCACGGTGGAGAAGCGGAACGTCTCCACCTCGCGCCGCACCGGCATCACGTGCGCCTCGGCGGTGGCCGCGCACTCCGCCTCCACGAGGGCGTGCTCCATCGCGCGAAGGTCGGCGAGGAGCTCCTCCACGCTCGCGTAGCTCGGCGACGACGGGCTCCCGTCGTCCGCGATCGCCGGAGCGCCAGCGCCCCCCCGCGCGGCGGTGGCCGCCAGCTTCCGCCGCATGCACTCCACGTACTGCCGGAAGAGCTCACCGGGGTTGCGCGCGGCGATGCGCTCCCCGTCGCCACTCTCCGCGAGCAGCCGGGCGAGCGCGGTCCGGAAGCCATCGGGGATGGCGAGCGAGCGCTCGGAGATGCTGAGCGATCGCAGCATCGCGGTGAGCCGCCGCTCGTAGCGGCGAAGGCACGCGCGATGGTATTCGGCGACCGCGTGCGCGGTCACCGCGGTGGTCACGTTGGGGTTCCCATCCCGGTCGCCGCCGATCCAGGAGCCGAACTCGATCACGGTGGGCAGCTCGAGATCGGGCGCGCGGTAGTGCGCGCGCAGCGCGCGAGCGAGGTCGTCGTGCAGCTCCCCCACGGCGTCGAAGAGCGTGTCGTCGAAGAAGTGAATCCCCCATGCCACCTCCTGTGGCACGGTGGGGCGCTCGAGGCGCAGCTCGCCCGTCATCCACAGGAGGTCCACCTCGCTGCGCAGCGCCTCCGTGGCGCGCTCGCGCTCGTGCGGGAGGAGGCGCTCGTCGGTGGCGGCGCCGAGGAGACGATAGATGGCCTGGTGCTTCTCGAGCACCGTGACCCGCTTGGCCTCGGTGGGGTGCGCCGTGATCGTGGGGGTGACACGGAGCGAGCGCAGCACGGCGCGCGCGGCTTCGGCGCTCACGCCGGCGGCGCGCCACACGCCCACGGCGCGGGCGAAGGTGCCGGCCACCCCCGCCTCGCCTTCCGCGGCGATGGTGGCGCGGCGCGCCCGCATGGCATCGTGCAGCTCGGCGATGCTGAGCAGCTGCGCCCAGACGCCGAGCACCTGCAGCGCGCGCGCCGTCCCGGCGGCGGCCGGCGCGGCCGCGTCGCCTCCGAGCACCTCCTCGGCGCCCGGCGCGCGTCGACGCACCACGCCCGCGAAGAGCTCGTGCAGCAGCGCCTCGGCCGCGGTGGCGCGCGTCATCTCCGCCGCGACACCGGCGGCGCCGGCCACCGCCTCCACCATCGCGTCGCCGGGGAGCACGGACGCCATCACGCCACCCGGTCGCGCGGCGGCGTCCCCTCGAAGAACGCCACGAGGTTGTCGACCGCGCGATGCCCCATCGCCACGCGCGCCTCCGTCGTGGCGCTCCCCAGGTGCGGGAGGAGGACCACGTTCTCGAGCCCGAGCAGCGCCGGCGTCACCGACGGCTCGCTCTCGTACACGTCGAGCGCGGCGCCGGCGAGCGCGTCGGAGCAGAGCGCGTGGGCGAGCGCGCGCTCGTCCACCACGTCTCCGCGCGAGGTGTTCACGAGAAACGCCGAGCGCTTCATGCACGCGAGACGCGCCGCGTCCATCAGGTGGTGGGTCTCGGGCGTGGCCGGACAGTGCAGCGACACGAAGTCGCTCTCCCGCAGCACGTCCTCGATCGTCGCGCGGCGCTCGGCGCCCACCGCCGCGCCATCGGCGTCGCTCGCGTACGGGTCGTGGAAGATCACGCGCATGGCGAATCCCTGGCTGGCCCGCTTCGCCACGGCACGGCCGATGCGGCCAAGGCCGATGAGCCCGAGCGTCTTCCCCGTCACGCGCGTGCCCAGCATGTGCGTGGGGCGCCACCCCGTCCACGCGCCGCCGCGCACGTGCCGCTCCCCTTCCCCCGTGCGCCGCGCCACCATGAGCAGGAGCGTGAACGCCAGCTCGGCGGTGTCGTCGGTGAGCACGTCGGGCGTGTTGGTGACCGTCACGCCGCGCTCCTTCGCGGCGGCGACGTCGATGTTGTTGTACCCCACCCCGTAGTTCGCCACGATGCGCACGCGGCGATCGGGGAGCCCGAGCAGGCTCGCGGTGATCCGATCGGTGACGGTGGGGAGGATCGCGTCCGCCTCGCGCATCGCCTGGGCGAGCGCCGGCGCGGGCATCGGCGTGTCGTCGGCGTTGAGCCGGGCGTCGAACAGCGACGTGATCCGCTCCTCCACCGGAGCGGGGAGCGTGCGCGTGACGATCACGCGCGGGCGCGGCGCGGCCATGTCAGGCCACCACCATGCGCGGGCGACGGGCGCCCAGCGCGCGGGCCATCGCCACGCCCAGCTCCGCCGGGCTCGCGGCCACTTCCAGCCCCGACGACCGCATGATCTCCGCCTTCTCCGCCGCGCTGTCGCCGAACGCGGAGATGATCGCGCCGGCGTGCCCCATGCGCCGCCCGCGCGGCGCCGAGAGCCCGGCCACGTACCCCACCACCGGCTTCGTCATGTGGTCGCGCACGTACAGCGCCGCCTCCGCCTCCTGCGGTCCGCCGATCTCCCCGATCATCATCACCGCCTCCGTGAGCGGGTCCTCCTCGAAGAGCGCCAGGATGTCGACGAAGGAGCTTCCGTTGATCGGGTCGCCCCCGATCCCCACGCTCGTGCTCACGCCGAGTCCCAGCGCCTGCATCTGCGATGCCGCCTCGTACCCGAGCGTCCCCGACCGCGTCACCACGCCCACGGGCCCCCGCGTGTAGATGTGCCCCGGCATGATCCCGATCATCGCCCGCCCCGCGCTGATCACCCCCGCACAGTTCGGGCCGATCAGCATCGGCTTCCGCTCCCGCGGGTAGCGGCGCATGTAGCGCTTCACGCGGATCATGTCCTGCGCCGGGATCCCGTCGGTGATGCAGACGATGAGCCGTACGCCGGCATCGGCCGCCTCCATGATCGCGTCGGCGCAGAACGCGGCGGGGACGAAGATCCCGCTCGCCACCGCGCCGGTCTCGCGCACGGCGGCCTTCACCGTGTCGAACACCGGGAGGCCGAGGTGCGTGGTCCCCCCCTTCCCCGGCGTGACGCCGCCGACGATGCGCGTACCGTAGGCGATCGCCTCCTTCGCGTGGAACGTCGCCTTGTCCCCGGTGAAGCCCTGGATGATGATCGGCGTCGTCTCGTCGATGAGGATGCTCATCGTGCTCCCTCCAGCGCCAGCGCGCGCGGGGCCATCGACCCGCTCAGGGCGAGCACGGCCTTGTCCGCCGCATCGGCCAGCGAATCCGCGGTCACAATGCGCAGCCCGCTGTGCGCGAGGATGCGCCGTCCCTCCTCCACGTTCGTGCCGGCGAGGCGCGCGACGATCGGCACGGGCACGCGCACGTCGGTGGCGGCGCGCACGATCCCCTCCGCCACCCAGTCGCAGCGGTTGATCCCGGCGAAGATGTTCACCAGCACCACGCGCACGCGCGGATCGGAGAGCACCAGCCGGAACGCCGCCGCCACGCGCTCGGGGGAGGCGCCGCCGCCGATGTCGAGGAAGTTCGCCGGCTCGCCCCCGGCGTGCTTGATCATGTCCATCGTCGCCATGGCGAGCCCCGCGCCGTTCACGATGCAGCCGATGGTGCCATCGAGGGCGATGTAGCTCAGCCCGTGCTTCGCGGCCTCGGCGTCGCGCGGATCCTCCTCCGCGTAGTCGCGCAGCTCGCTCACGTTCGGGCGGCGGAAGAGCGCGTTGTCGTCGAACGTCATCTTCGCGTCGAGCGCGAGCACCTCGCCGGCGGTCGTGACGGCGAGCGGGTTGATCTCCACCATGGTGGCGTCGAGGTCGCGGAACGCCTGGTACGCGCCGAGGATCGCCTTCACCGCCTGACTCACCTCGGCCGGCTTGAGGCCGAGCCCGAACGCCAGCTCGCGCGCCTGGAAGGGCTGCATGCCGACGGCCGGCTCGACGACCTCGCGCAGGATCGTTTCCGGGGCGCGCTGGGCGATCTCCTCGATCTCCATCCCGCCCTGCGGCGCGGCGACGACGCACACGCGCTCGGCGCGCCGGTCGAGCACGAGCCCGATGTACAGCTCGCGCGCGACGCTCACCGCCGCCTCGACGTAGATGCGGTGGACGACCTTCCCCGCGGGACCGGTCTGGTGGGTGACGAGCGTGCTGCCGAGCAGCGCGGCGGCGGCGGTGCGGACCTCGTGCTCGTCGTTGCACACCTTCACCCCGCCCGCCTTGCCGCGGGCCCCGGAGTGGATCTGCGCCTTCACCACCCATCGCGCGCCGCCGATCTCCTGCGCGCGAAACACCGCCTGCTCCGCCGTGTACGCCACCCCGCCCCGCGGGACGGGCACGCCGAACCCGGCGAGCAGCTCTTTGGCCTGGTACTCGTGAATGTCCATGTGGGGACCGCGTCAGTGTGTCGGTGAGTGAGCCGGATGCTACGCGGGACGCGAAGCGGGCATCTCGGACCGCGGCAGCGCCGATGGCGCGGTGTCCACGACGCCCTCCGCGCTCTCGCGCCCCGCGCCTCGCGCCCCGCGCCCCGCGTGGTTCGCCAGCTCGATGATGTTCGCCGCCATCCGCGCCGACGCCGCGTCGATCATCTTGCCATCGAGCTGCGCGGCGCCGCGGCCGCTCTGCTCGGCGTCGGCGATCGCGTCGAGGATGCGGCGCGCGCGGAGCACTTCCCGGGGCTCGGGGGTGAAGACCTCGTTGGCGAGCGCCACCTGCGCGGGGTGGATCGCCCACTTCCCCTCGCACCCGAGCGCCGCCGCGCGGCGGGCCGCGGCGGTGTAGCCCTCGGGATCGTTGAAGTCGCCGAACGGGCCGTCGATGGCGCGGAGCCCGTACGCCCGGCAGGCGACCACCATGCGCGAGATCGCGGCGTGCCACTGGTCGCCGGGATAGTGCGGCTCGAGCCCGCCGATGCTGGTCGTGCGCGCGCGCACGCTCGCCGCGTAGTCGGCGACGCCGAAGTGCAGCGCCTCGAGGCGCGGGCTCGACTGCGCGATCGACTCCACGTTCGCCATCCCGAGCGCGGTCTCGATGAGCGCCTCGATCCCGATCCGGGCGGGGATCCCTCGTGCCGCCTCGATCTGCGTGAGGAGGGCGTCCACCAGGTAGATGTCGGCCGCAACGCCCACCTTGGGGACGAGCACGGTGTCGAGCCGGTCCCCGGCCTCCTCCACCACCTCCACCAGGTCGCGATACATGTAGTGCGTGTCGATCCCGTTCACGCGGACCGAGACGGTCTTGCCGCGGGCGCGCCAGTCGATGTCGCGGAGCCCGGCGATGACGTGCGCGCGCGCGCGCACCTTGTCGGCGGGCGCCACGGCGTCCTCGAGGTCGAGGAAGACGTAGTCGGCCGCGCCATCGGCCGCCTTGGCGAACAGCTCGGGGCGCGAGCCGGGGACCGCCAGCTCGCTTCGCTGCAGCCGGACGCGCGCCGGCTCGTGCCGCGTGTGACTCATCGCGCCCCCACCGGCTCGCGCGGCGGCGTCGCGGGCTCCCGCTCGCGCACCGTCGCGTCGGGCGAGCGCGCGCCGGTACCGGCCGCCGGCAGGGGGGGCGCGGTCTGCCGGTAGTACTCGGCCGCGGCGGCCACCCCGCTCCCCGGCTCGATGGCGATCCCCGCATCGCGCATCGCCATCTCCACGCCGGCGAGAGCGCCGAGGAGCATGAGCTCGTTCAGGTCGCCGAGGTGGCCGATGCGGAACACCTTGCCGGCCACCTTGTTGAGGCCGGCGCCGAGGGCGAGGTCGTAGCGGCGGTAGGCGATGTCGATCACGCGCGCGGCGTCGGTCCCCGGCGGCACCACGACGGCGGACACCGTGTCCGAGTACCAGCGCGGCTCGCGCGCGCACAGCTCCAGCCCCCACGCGCGCACGGCGGCGCGGCACCCTTCCGCGAGCCGGTGGTGGCGCGCGTGCACCGCGTCGAGCCCCTCCTCGAAGAGCATGTCGAGCGACTCGCGCAGGCCGTAGAGGAGCGTGAGCGCGGGCGTGTACGGGAAGTAGCCGGCGGCGTTGGCGGTGATCATGTCGCCGAAGTCGAAGAACACGCGCGCGCAGCGCGCCGTGGCGCGCATGGCGAGCGCCTTCTGGCTCGCGGCGATGATGCCGAGCCCGGCGGGGAGCATGAACCCCTTCTGCGAGCCGGTGATGGCGAGGTCGACCCCCCACTCGTCCATGCGGAAGTCGAGGCTGGCGATCGAGCTCACGCCGTCCACGTAGAGGAGCGCGGGGTGCGCCGCGGCATCCATGGCGCGGCGCACGGCGGGGACGTCGCTCGTCACGCCGGTGGCCGTCTCGTTGTGCACGACGAGCACGCCCTTGATCTCGTGCGCGGTGTCGGCGCGGAGCGCCGCCTCGATGCGCTCCACCGGCGCCCCCTCCCCCCACTCCGTCTCGAGCACGTCCACGCGCAGGCCGAGGCGCTCGGCGCAGTCGATGAACAGGTGGCTGAACTGTCCGTACCGCGAGGCGAGCACGCGGTCGCCCGGGCTCAACGTGTTCACGAGCGCGGCCTCCCACATCCCCGTGCCCGTGGCGGGAAACACGAACGTCTGCCCCGTCTCGGTGCGGAACACGCGGCGCAGGTCGCGAAGGATCGACCGCGGCAGCTCGGGGAACGACGAGGAGCGATGATCCTCCATCGCGTGGTGCATGGCGCGGAGCACGCGATCGGGAACGTTCGTCGGACCGGGGACGAAGAGAAAGTTGCGTCCGGGCATCTCAGGACCTCCGTGACGAGTCGGTGGGATCGGCACGGCGCGCTGGCGGAGCGGCGCGCCACGCGCTCTCGCGCGGGCCGGGAGAAACGGCGATCTTGTGCGGCATGAACGCGTCGAGCCGACCCGCGTGGAGCGCGAGCCCCTCACCCGACCAGCCGCGGGACGCGCGCGCGGCGCTCATCCAGATGTACTGGGCGGCGGTGGAGGCGGTGTCGCCGGGGCCGGCGCTCCGCGCGGCGCTCTCGCGCGAGCCGGCGGAGGCGCGGCCGCGGCGCGACGGACGGATCTGGCTCATCGCGATCGGGAAGGCGGCGCACCCGATGGCGTGCGCCGCGGTGGACGTGCTCGCCGAATGGGGGACCGCCCCCGTCGGCGGGGTGATCGTCGCGCCGCGCGCGCTCCCGGCGCCGCACGCGGCCATCGAGAGCGTCGCGGGGGAGCACCCCGTGCCCGGCGCGCGGTCGCTCGCCGCGGCCGAGCGGATCGGGACCATCGTGGCGCGCGTGCGACCCGACGATGAGGTCTGGGTGCTCCTCTCCGGGGGCGCGACCAGCCTCACCGCCGCGCCGACGGCGGCGGTGACGCCGGAGGCGCTCACGATGCTGTACGAGCTGCTGCTCGCCTCTGGGCTCGACATCGCGGACATGAACCTCGTTCGCAAGCGATTCTCCCGGTGGGGCGCCGGCCGGCTCGCGGCGGCGCTCGCCCCGGCGCGGGTGCGCAACTTCATCGTCTCGGACGTGATCGGCGACGATGTCGCCGCCATCGGCTCCGGGCCGTGCGTCCCCGATGCGAGCACGGCGAGCCAGATCCGTTCGCTCCTCGTCGGCGCTGGCCTGTGGGATCGCGTGCCCGCCGCGATGCGGGACGAGCTGCTCGCCGTGGAGCGCGACGCGACGCGCGAGACGCCCAAGCCCGGGAGCGATGCGTTCACGCGCGTGGACCGGCGGATCATCGCCAGCAACCGCGTCGCCCTCGACGCCATCGTCCAGCGCGCCCGCGCGCTCGGATACGATCCGCGCATCGTGGACACGGCGCTGGCGGGCGAGGCCGCCGTCGTCGGCGCGCGGCTCGCCACCACGGTGACACGCTATTGTGCGAGCGATGGCGCGGCCCCATCCGGACAGACAGGTGCGACCTGTCTCGTGTGGGGAGGGGAGACCACGGTGACGCTGGGGCCGCGTGCCGGGCGCGGCGGGCGCTGCCAGGAGCTCGCGCTGGCGGCGGCGCGCGAGCTGGCGGCGAGTGGCGCCCGCGGCGCGACGCTGCTCGCCGCCGGCACCGACGGGCGTGATGGCGCGACCGATGCCGCGGGCGCGATCGTCGATGGCGGCACGTGGAGCGCGATCGCGCGCGCGGGGCGCGATCCGGCGCGCGATCTCGCCGAGCACGACTCGCACCCGGCGCTCGATGCGGCGGGAGCGCTCTTGCGCACCGACCTCACCGCGACGAACGTCATGGATGTGGTGATCGGCGTCTGCGGGCCGCCCGGGGATCGTACCGGAGCGTCGCCCGCGGCGATGCACGCAGCCGCCGACGCCGCCGCATCGGGCACGCGCGCCGGGTAGCGGCGGCCCAGCTTCCTTCGCCCCGTGCCGTCGATGTCGTCCCTGCTTCGCGCGCTCGTCACGCTCGCCGCCGCCGCGCTCGTCGCCGCGCCCTCGCTGCGCGCGCAGCGCTGCGACTCGCTGGTGACGCGCACCGCCCCCGACGCGCTGTCCGGCCGCCGGATCGACTCGGTGCGCGTGGTCACGCTGTCGCCCGATCCCCTCCCCGGTCCCGCCGCGTTCATCGATGGCCTGCACGTGCGCACGCAGGAGGGGACGATCCGCCGGCAGCTCCTGTTCGCGCCCGGCGACACGATCGACACCCTGCGCGTGGCGGAGACGATGCGCCGGCTCCGCGGGCACCGCTACCTCGTCGACGCGTGGCTCGCGGCGCGCGCGTGCGAGGGACGCGGCGTGACGCTCACCGTGACGACGCGCGATGCGTGGAGCACGCGTCCGGAGGTCAAGCTCGGCGCGTCGGGGAACGCCACGGTGGGCGTGGAGGAGCGGAACCTGCTCGGCACCGGGCGCGCGGCGAGCCTGTATCTCCGCTCGAGCCGCGGCTCGCGGCTGGGCGTCGGCGCGATGCTCAGCGACCCGTGGGTGCCGTACGCCCCGCTCACCGCCACGCTGAGCACGAACAGCTATCGCGATGGCGCCGACTGGCTCGCGATGATGACCTCCCGCAACCTCACCATCTTCGACCCGTGGCGCGTCGAGCTGGCGCTCGGCGGCAACACGTATCACCCCACGAACGACTCGTCAGGCACGTTCGGCCGGACGTGGGGGAGCCTGCTCGTGTCGCGCGTGGTGTCCGCCTCGCCGCGCGGCGTCACGTCGCTCCTGGGCGGCGTGGAGGGGGAGCGCGGGCGCCTCATCGCCGGTCCCGCCGATGCCCTCATCGGTCCGTCCACCGTGTTCCGCCGCTTCGCCGGCGTGGACGTGGGAATGCGGCGGGAGACCGCGCGCTACGACACGCTCACCTGGATCCTTCCCGGCGGCGGGCTCGCCGACCTGCCGCTCGGATTCGAGTGGGAGGGGGTGGCCGGCATGGGAAAGGACTTCGCCACCGGCGCGCCGACGGTGCACCTCGATGCGTGGGGCGGGCGCGCATGGATCCCGCGCCGCGGCCAGGTGATGGTCGCCGACGTGTGGAGCTCGGGGTACATCGGCCATGGCACGTGGCGCGGCGGCACCGTTCGCGGGCTGCTCTCCTACTTCGCCGCCGCGCCCCACGGCACCTGGCAGGCGCACCTCGCCGGGGAGCACCTGTTCGAGCCCGATCCCGACGTGCGCGCCCTCGCGATGCTGGACCCCACGCTCCCCCTCTTCCCGCGCGACTCGAGCCTCGCCGAGACCGCCGTGTCGGCATCCGTGGAGCGCGACGTCGACCTGCGCAAGCTCTCGCGCTCGTGGACGCTCGATGGCGCCCTCTTCGGCGCGTACACGGTGCGCCACGATCCGGTGGCCCCCAACCCGGAGCAGCTCCAGGCTGCGGTGATCGGCGTCGGTCTCCGCCTCGCCCCCCGGCGCGCCGGACGCGCGACGTTCCGCATCGATGTGGGCTACCCGGTCGCGCACTCGCCCCAGCTCCGCGGGAAGCCGTACATCGGCATCCTCATCATGCCCTGGCTGGGCGCCGACCGGGAGCGCGACGGACGGCGGAGATAGCGAGCCGCAGGAGAGTGGGTGGTGGGACGTGGAACGGCGAACGGCGGGTGTGGCGTGAGGAGGCGTGGGCGGTAGGGCGTGGAGTGTGGCCGGCCACGCCCCAGGCCCTACGCCCTACGCCTCCTTCACGCCACGTTCGCTTCCGGTGTTCCTCGCCCCATCACCCACTCGCTACACCGCCCCGCCGTCGGCCGGCTGCTGCTGCGTGAGGCAGTGGAGCGTCCCCAGCCCCCAGACCAGATCGACCGCGTGGATGCCGACCACCTCGCGGGTGGGGAAGAGGCCGGCGAGGATGTCGAGCGCGACGCGGTCGTTGCGGTCGTTGAACGTCGGGACGATCACGACGTCGTTGGCGATGTAGAAGTTCGCGTAGCTCGCCGGCAGGCGCTCGCCATCCATGATCACCGGGCGCGGAAAGGGGAGCTTGACGATGCGCAACCCTCCCGGCACATCGCGCGCGGCCAGCTCCAGCCGGCGCAGGTTGTCCGCCGACCGCCGGTGATTCTCGTCGCGCGGATCCTCCTCGTGGGCGAGCACGATGGTGTGCGCGTCGGTGAACCGGGCGATGTCATCGATGTGGCCGTGCGTGTCGTCGCCGACGCACCCCTCGCCCAGCCAGATGGTGCGCTCGATCCCGAGCCATTCGGCGAACGCGCGCTCGTAGCCGGCGCGGTCGAGCCCCGGATTGCGCACCTGCACGTCGGAGAGGAGCCACTCCTCGGTGACGAGGAGCGTGCCGCGTCCATCCGTCTCGATCCCGCCCCCCTCGAGCACGAGCCGCTCCCCCGTGTCCGGGCGGGTGGCCTCCTCGATGGCGAGCCCGCTCAGCTCCGCCACGCGCTCGGCGACCAGCGCATCGCGCTGATGGTTGTCGTACTTCGCCCATGCGTTGAACCGCCACTGCACCCAGTGGACGCGCCCATCGGGGGAGCGCACCCCGGTCGGACCGGAATCGCGCAGCCACACCCGATCCGTCGCCACGAGGTGCAATCCGACGCGGGACATGTCCACTCCGTGTGCGCGCAGCGCGCGCACCGCTTCCTCGCGCACCGCCTCGTCGTGGCAGAGGATCTCCACCCGCTCGTGCGCGTGCAGCACCCTTACGATCTCCGCGTACACCCACGGAATCGGCTCGAACTTCCCCGGCCAATCCGGCCGGTGATGCGGCCAGCCGATCCAGGTGGCGGTGTGGGGAGACCACTCCGCGGGGAACACACGGGGCGCGGTGTGCCGGGCGAGATTTGCGGTGCGCGGGGCGCGGGGCGCGCTGTCTGATTCGGTTTGGCGCGACGGATCGATGGTCATGGCAAGAACACGATGCGAGTCCCGCGCGCCCGTGTCGGAAATTCGGAATCAAACGATACGGAGGAGATGATGATCATACGCAGCTATCGGGACCTCGAGGTGTGGCAGCGGGCGCTGGACCTCGCGATCCGCACGCACCGGATGTCGGCACGCCTGCCTCGATTCGAGCGGTTCGAGCTCGGGAGCCAGCTTCGTCGCGCGGCGACGTCGGTTCCCGCAAACATCGCCGAAGGGCACGGCCGGTTCTATCGCGGCGACTACCTGCACCATCTCTCCAATGCCCGCGGGTCGCTCATGGAGCTGGAAACGCATCTGTACATCGTGGAACGGCTGGACTACATCGGTACAACGGAGCTCACCCCGCTCCGCGATCGCTCCGATCACGTGAGCCGCATGATCTCCCGCCTCGCCATGCGCCTCCGTCGTTGATGCGTCCACTCACCACTCCCCACGCTCGCCGTTCACCCGCCCCGCGAACCGCGCCCCGCGACCCGCGTCCCGCGCACCGCCCTACCCGATGTACCGATTCAGGATCGGCCCGTACGCATCGATCCTCCGATCCCGGAAGAACGGCCAGTTGCGTCGCGTGTACTCGATCAGGGCGGGGTCGCACTCGGCCACGAGGACGGCCGGCTCCGTGCCGGCGTCGGCGATCAGACGGCCGAAGGGATCGCACACGAACGAATGGCCGAAGAACTCGATGCCATCCGTCCCCGGCTCGGGCTCGAACCCGACGCGGTTCACCGCCGCCACGTAGATCCCGTTCGCGATCGCGTGCGCCCGCTGCGCGGTGCGCCACGCATCGGCCTGCGCCGCCCCCCATTCCTCCTTCTCCTTCGGGTGCCAGCCGATCGCCGTCGGATAGAAGAGGATCTCCGCCCCCATGAGCGCCGTGATGCGCGCCGCCTCCGGATACCACTGGTCCCAGCAGATGAGCACCCCGATCGTCGCGTAGCGCGTGCGGAACACGCGAAAGCCGGCGACCGGCTTCGCCTCGTCGTGCTGGTAGATCTCTCCCGGCGTGAAGTAGTACTTCTCGTGGTACAGCGGATCGTCGGGGATGTGCATCTTGCGATACGTCCCGAGCAGCGTGCCGTCCGCATCCACCACCGCCGCCGAATTGTGGTAGACGCCCGGTCCGCGCTGCTCGAAGATCGGCACGATGATCACCACGCCGAGCTCCCGCGCCACCCGCTGCATCCGCTGCACCGTGGGACCGGGGATCGGCTCCGCGAGGTCGAAGCGCGCGGCGTCCGTCACCTTGCAGAAGTACGGCGCGTTGAAGAGCTCCTGCAGGCAGATGATCCGCGCACCACGCGACGCGGCCTCGCGAATCCCGCGCTCGGCGGCATCCACCGTGGCGTCGGCGTCGCCGGAGACCGCCTGCTGGATGAGACCGATCATGAATGGAGGGGACGGGGGCATCGTTCTCGAGACGTGGAGGTTCGCGCACGGATCGCCCGGCCGCGCGGCGGAGCGCGCCCCCCTGGGGTCGCACGTTCCGTTCCGGGCACAAGGAAAGCGCGCCCCGCTGGGGGAGCGCGCGGCCGCCGCGGCGGAGGGGAAATCTAGCCGGGAGCGAGGGAAAGACCAGCACGCGCGCCAGCGCCGCGCGGCGCGCGCGGATGCGCGCGCCCCACCCGCGCCGTCCCGGGTGCCGCCTCGCCGGGCGACGGATCACGTCGGCACTTCCCCTGCGCCTCCTTCACGAGAACGCCGACTGCGCCTCGGGGAAGCTCGTGGCACCGTTCGAGTCGAGGAGCTCGCGATCGCCCGTTGCCCGCACCACCACGAGGAGGCGTGATGAACCTCGCTCACCTGCATCTCATGCTCAATCACGGCCCCGTGATCGGCGCCTTCATCGCCTTCGCCGTGCTCGCCGTCGGATGGGCGCGCGGACGGAGCAGCGTGATACGAACGGGATACTGGATCTTCGCCGCATCGGCCGCGCTGGCCGTCGTGGTCTACCTCACCGGCGAGCCCGCCGAGGATCTGGTGAAGAAGCTGCCGGGCTTCTCCGAGCAGTTGGCGGAGCATCACGAGGAGATCGCGCTGGCCTCCCTGATCGCGCTCGGGGTCGTCGGCCTCATCGCGCTCGGCGCGCTCTACCACTATCGCGGCCGCGAGATCCCGCGGCGCATCGCGGGGGTGACCGTGCTCCTGGGACTCGTTCCGGTCGCGCTCATGGCCTGGACGGCGAACACCGGTGGTCAGATCCGCCACACCGAGATCCGCGCCGGCCAGAGCAGCGCGCAATCGGCGACTCCGTAGCGCGCCGACGTACAGAGGCCAGGCCTCGGGGGGCAGGGGTTCGGTGGGGACCGATGCCGGCTGGGGCGCGGGGCGTCAGGCGGTGAACGCCCCGCGCCGCCGTCGTCCCGGTTCTTGCACGCCCTCGATGCCGTAGCTCATGCGCGGGATGGTCATCATGTCTCCTCGATTCACCCGACACGCCTCGTACCCGTCTCCGGACCGGGACGCCGCGCTCGCCGCGGCGATCGACGACAGCGCCACGCCGCTGCGCACGCTCGCCGATCTGGACCCGCTCATCGAGCGCATCGGCGACGCGCGATTCGTGCTGATCGGCGAGGCCTCGCACGGGACGTCCGACTTCTACCGATGGCGTGCCGAGCTCTCCAAGCGCCTCATAGCCGAGCGCGGGTTCTCCTTCGTGGGTGTGGAGGGGGACTGGCCCGACTGCTACCGCGTGAACCGGTACGTGAAGGGGCTCCCCGACTCCGGCGCGAGCGCGTACGACGTGCTGCACGCGTTCGATCGGTGGCCCACGTGGATGTGGGCGAATCGCGAAGTGGAGGAGTTCGTCTCCTGGCTGCACCGGCACAACGAGCGGCTTCCCGCCGAGGCCCAGGCGGGATTCTACGGGCTGGACGTGTACTCGCTGTGGGAGTCGATGGCCGAGGTCGTACAGTACCTCGAGCGGATCGACCCGGAAGCCGCGCGCGCGGCCCGGCGCGCCTACGCCTGCTTCGAGCCGTACGGGGAGGACGTGCAGCGCTACGCCAGGGCCACGGCGCTCGTCCCCACGTCGTGCGAGAACGAGGCGGTGTCGATTCTCGCCGCGCTCCAGCGCAAGCGCACCACGTACGCCGAGGATGGGCGGGACGCGTACTTCGACGCCGAGCAGAACGCGCTCGTCGCGCGCGACGCGGAGCTCTACTACCGCACCATGGTGCGCGGCGGCCCGGCGAGCTGGAACGTGCGCGACCACCACATGGTGGACACGCTCGAGCGGTTGATGCGCCACCACGGTCCCCTCGCCCGCGCGATCGTGTGGGAGCACAACACGCACATCGGGGACGCGCGCTTCACCGACATGTCCCGCGCGGGGATGGTCAACGTGGGGCAGCTCGTGCGGCAGGCGCACGCCGATGAGGGGGTGATGCTCGTCGGGTTCGGCACGCATCGCGGCAGCGTGATCGCCGCCGACGAGTGGGGCGACCCCATGCAGCGGATGCGGGTGCCCGAGGCGCGGGAGGACAGCTACGAAGGGGTGATGCATCGCGCCGGGGTGCGAGACTTCCTGCTCCTCTTCGACGGCACCGATGATGGGGGCGTTCCGGGGCTCGACGAGGTGCGCGGGCATCGCGCGATCGGCGTGGTCTACGACCCGGCGGTGGAGCACTGGGGCAATTACGTCCCCACCGTCCTCCCGCGACGGTACGACGCGTTCCTGTACGTGGACGAGACGACGGCGCTCGATCCGCTGCACATGCCGGTGCACGTCACGGGCGAGCCGCCGGAGACGTTCCCGTCCGGCCAGTGATCGCGCTCGGCTGATCGCGCTCGGCTGATCGCGCTCGGCTGATCGCGCTCAGCGCGCGGGGAGCCGACGGGCGAGCCATTCGGTGGTGAGGCGGGCGGCGGTGTCCAGGGCGCCGGGCTCCTCGAGCCGGTGCCCGGCGCCGGGGAGGGTGACCAGCTCCTTCTCGCACGCGAGCGCCTCGAACGCCTGCTCGTTGAGCGGTACCAGCGGCACGTCCGCCCCCCCGACGATGAGCAGCGTCGGTACGCGGACCTTGGGCAGGCAGTCGAGCGCGAGGTCGGGGCGGCCGGCGACCCCGACGACGGCGTAGGCGCTCCGGTCGAGCACCACCGCGCGCAGCACGGCGGCGGCGCCCGTCCCTCCCCCGACGTAGCCGATCGGCAGCCCGAGAGTCTCCGGCGCGGTCCGGACGGCGCGCGTGGCCTCCATCACGCGCGAGGCGAGCAGCTCGACGTCGAAGCGCAGGTGTCCGGTGCGCTCGTCGGTGCGCTCCTCCTCCGGCGTGAGCATGTCGAAGTGGAGCGTGGCGAAGCCGGCCGCGCGCAGCGTGTCGCCGCCCGGCGGGGCGCTCGCGTCGTGCCCCGCGCTCGCCTCGTGCGCGAACAGCGCCACCGCGCGGGCGCGCGCCGGCACCACGAGGGAGCCGGTGAGCCGCGCGCCCCCGGCATCGATGCTCAGCTCGCGGCGCGTCTCGCCGTGCGTCTCGTCTCCCATCCCGCCTCCGCCTCCCCGATCACAGCCGGAAGAACGCGCCGACCCGCAGCGTCGTGCGGTCCACCGCCTTCGCCAGGATGCGACGCACCTCGCCGTAGAGCGCCACACGGCGGTCCGCCGTCAGCGCCAGCTCGCTCCCGCCGAAGAGCTGCGCGCCCGCCTTGGTCCCCTCGTAGCGCGACGCGAACGCCGGATCCCCCTCGATGTCGTTCCCCAGGAAATGCACGCCGACGCCGGCGCCGGCGAACGGCTCCAGCGGTCCGGCGCGAAAGAGCCGCACGCGCACGTCGGCCATCACGGCGAAGTCGTGGAACCCCCCGGTGAGCTGGCCGCCGAAGACGTTGCGCCGGTCGATGTCCGCCTTGAAGTAGTCCAGCCCGAGGACGAGGCGCGTTCGCGGAGCGAGGGTGGCGAGGTCGATCTCACCCCCCGCCTCCCAACCGCGGCGGGCGTTCTCGATCCACGTGTAGCTCAGGTACGTCCCCACCCGGTCGAGTCCCAGGTGCGCCCCCTCGTCCTGCTCCTGCGCCCGCGCGGCGCGCGCGCCGAGCGCCACGACGACCGCCGCGACGCACCCCGTTCGTCTCGCCCACCGGATCACGCTCCGAACCTCCAGGACCGGGAGACTCGCGCCGTCCGTCCATGCCGGGCGGCGCCGCCGGCCGCCACCGGTCGCGGCCGCCGCACCGGGTAGCATACTCGCTGGACGTCTCCCGCACGAGGGCGCGCGCCCCCGGCGCCCCCGGCGCGGCGGGAGCGCACCCGGACGCGCGGCGGACGACTCACATGGAGCCGGCGGCCGCCTCGTCAGGCCCCGGCTGGTCGTCATCCATGGCGCCGGGCGGCGCCCCGAGGACGCCGGGTGGAACGGGGGGTGGCGGCGGGGTCGCCCGGCGCCGCCGGACCCCGGCGCGGTTGGGCGCCGCCGGCGGCGGCACGACCCCACCACCGGCGGGTGCGGACGCCGCGCGGCGCGTCACGCGCGACGCCACGCGCGACATCCGGGCGCGCGTGAAGAGCGATGGGCGCCGCCCCGATGCGGCCGGAGCAGCGGCGCCATCCATCAGCTCGCACGCGTCGCAGTGATGGCAGCGCCAGTCGGCATCGACCCGCTCGCCGAAGTACTCGAGGATGTAGCGCGTGCGGCAGCGGAGCGTCTGGGCGTACTCGATCATCGCGTCGAGCTTGCGGCGGTCGCGCTCGCGCCGCTCCTCGTACGAGTGCAGGTCGGCGCTCAGGTCCACCGCCGTCAGGTCGTCGGCCAGCCGCTCCCAGCTCCCCCCGCGATGCTCGCGCACCAGCCCGTGCCGCTTGAGCAGGATCAGGCTGATCCGCGCCTTGCGCGACGGCACGTCGGAGCGGTTGGCGAGCTCGGTGAGCGACACCGGCGTGTATCGCGGATACTGCTCGAGCACCAGCGCCACGCGGGCCGCCTCCTGCACCTCCGGATACTTCCCGCCGAGGAAGTACGACTGGATGCGCCGGTCCTCCACGCGGTAGAGCAGCGTGCACACCGCGGGAATCCCATCGCGCCCCGCGCGCCCCGCCTCCTGGTAGTACGCCTCGATCGAGCCGGGAAAGTGGTAGTGCACGATGAAGCGGATGTCCGGCTTGTCGATCCCGAGCCCGAACGCGTTCGTCGCCACCATCGCCTTCAGCTCGTCCGCCATGAAGGCGTCCTGCGATGCCTTCCGCTCGGCCGCCGGCAGCTTGCCGTGATAGAGGCCGACGCTCACGTGCTCGCGCAGCTCCGCCCACAGCCGCTCCGCCTCGCGCACCGTGGCCACGTAGATGATCCCCGAGCCGGGGTGCTCGGCGAGCAGGTGGCCCAGCTCCTCGTCCTTCACCACGTTGTTCACCGTGCGGCGCACCTCGAAGCGGAGGTTCGGGCGGGCGAAGCCGGTGATCGTGACGTGCGCATCGCGCATCCCGAGCTGGCGCTGGATGTCGGCGCGCACCTCCTCCGTGGCCGTGGCCGTGAGCGCGAGGATCGGCGGGCGTCCGAGACGCCGGGCGATGGAGCCGAGGACCAGGTAATCGGGACGGAAGTCGTGCCCCCACTGGCTCACGCAGTGCGCCTCGTCCACGACGAACAGGCTGACGCGGCGCCCGAGCAGCGACTCGAAGAACTCGCGGTCCTTGAACCGCTCGGGCGTGAGATAGAGGATCTCCCCTTCCCCCTGCTCCACCGCGGCCTGCGTCTCCCGCGCCTCGGAGGTGGAGAGGTGCGAGTGCATGGCCAGCGCATCCACCCCCTGGGCACTCAGCTTGTCCTGCTGGTCCTTCATGAGGGCGATGAGCGGGCTCACGACGACCGTGAGCCCGGGAAGGAGCAGCGCCGGGAGCTGGTAGATGAGCGACTTTCCGCTCCCCGTGGGCATGACGACGAGGGCGTCCTTTCCCTCGAGGAGGGCGCGCATCGACTCCCACTGCCCCTCCTGGAAGTCGCCGTGCCCGAAGCGAGTCGTGAGAACGCCAAGGGCATCCTCCCGGCTGAAGCCTTCGAACTGCATGCCGAGCGAATTCGCAGGAAGTGGGCCGCCACGTCGTTCCGCTCCCGGACACTCTTCGGGTCGCGCTCAATCTTCCTCGGGACGTCCGAACATCAGCCGGATGAGCGGCTCGTCCTCGGGCTTCGTGAGCACGTAGACGTGGTCTCCCGGCTGCAGCGTGGTCTGCCCCTTGGGGGCGATCAGCTCCCGTCCGCGCACGATCAGGGTGGCCGAGGCCCCGTCCGGGAAGGGGAGCTCGTTCAACGACGCGCCGGCGACGGCGAGCGCCTCGTCCACGTAGAACGACAGGAGCTCGCCGGCGAGCGGCTGGCGCGACTCGATCTCCAGCACCGCGGGAGGGCTCGGCGGCTCGTCCGTCTCGAGGCCGAGGCGCCGCGTGACCCACGGCACCGTCATCCCCGGCACGATCGCGTTCACCACCACGACGATGAACACGATGTCGAACACCTGCCTCGCCCCCGGGGCGCCGGCGAGGACGGGAAAGATGGCGAGGATGATCGGCACGGCGCCGCGCAGCCCCACCCATCCGGCGTACCCGATCTCCCGCGGGGAGTACCGGAACGGGATGAGACAGAGCGCGACGACGAGCGGGCGCGCGACGAGGGCGAGAAAGAGGGCGAGCGTCACGCCCACCCACGTCACGCCGGCGAGGCGCGAGGGGAAGGCGAGGAGGCCGAGCACGAGGAACATCTCGATCTGGCTCAGCCAGGCGAGGGCATCGTGGACGCGCAGGAGCCCGGGGCGGAAGGGGAGCGCGCCGTTCCCGAGCAGCACGCCCGCCACGTACACGCCGAGGAAGCCGCTTCCGTGGAGCAGCGTGGGAACGGCGAAGGCGAGCATCGCGAGCGCGAGCGTGAGCACGGGGTACAATCCGCCGGCGGGGAGGCGCACGCGCGAGAGGAGCAGCCGTCCCCCATGGCCGATCGCCGCGCCGGCGATCCCGCCCACCACGAACTGGAGGGCGACCTCGGGGAGCAGGCGCCAGAGCGGTCCGGGGGTCGGGTCGAGGAGGCGTCGCGTGAGCTCGAGGGTGAGGATCACGGCGAGTGGATCGTTGGCGCCCGATTCCACCTCGAGGGTGGTTCCCACGCGCCGGGCGAGGCTGATCCCGCTCCCGCGCAGCACCGAGAACACGGCGGCGGCATCGGTGGACGAGACGATCGCGCCGAGCAGGAGCGCGTGCGGCCACGCGAACCCCAGCCAGTGCGCGGCGGCGGCCACGAGCCCGGCGGTGCCGGCCACGCCGGCGGTGGCGAGCACCCCGGCCGGGCGGATCGTGGCGCGCACGGCGCCGATCGGTGTGTTCAGCCCACCGTCGAACAGGATGAACACGAGCGCGATCATCCCGAGCCGGAAGGCGAGCCCGTAGTTCGCGAACGCGATCCCGCCGATCCCCTCGGAGCCCGCGAGCATGCCGACGCAGAGAAAGATGAGCGTCACGGGGAGCGCGACTCTCTGCGACGCCCGGCTGAAGAGCACGCTCGTCCCGAGCAGGACGCCGGATATGGCGAGGAACACTGCGGTCGCGAAGGGCTCGGCCACCCTGTCGATCCTCCGTTGGTGACGCGTCGGTGCGCGCGGCCGGTGGCCACAGGGGCGTCAGTGCCGCCGCCGCGGGGTATCATACGTCGGGTACGTCCGTTGCGGCGAGCCACGCCTGAACCGCGCCGCGACGGCGGCTCGCGGTGGAAACCCGAAGAGGAGAGCGCGATGAGCGAGCGAGCGAGCAGGTCGAGCGTGAGCGGGCCCCGAGCGGGGCGCGACGCGGTGCACGAGGCGGGGCGCGGCCCGAGGCCGCGCGACGCGGCGAGGGGCGCGGTGGTGGCCGTGCTGGTGTTCGGCGCGCTGCTGGCGTGTTCGTCGCGCCGGGGAGACAAGGACAGCACGGCATCGACCAGCGGCGCGGCGGCCGGCGCGGCGAGCGACAGCGAGGCGGGCATCGGCCCCGCTGGAGCGCCCGTGGACACGGGTGCCGCCGCCGGCTCGACGGCGCTCCCCGGCTCCTCCTCGGCGGGCGACCGCTCGCGCGCGCCCGCTCCCGCGCGCCGCACGCCGGTGGGTGAGACGCGCGGCGCGGCGAGCGCGGACAGCGCGCTTCGCGACAGCCTGGCGAAGGACAGCCTCGCGCGCCGCGACTCCGAGCGGGTGGAGCGGGAGCGACACCGGATCCGGAACGAGCCGCGCCGCCCCGTGACGCCGCCCTCCTCGAGTCTGGTCAGGCCGAAGAGCGACAGCGGGGCGTAGCCGGAGCGTGGGACACGAGTGGACGAGGGGCGGGCGCACCGGGCGCGTCGCCCGGCACGACTCTTCCACTCCGTTTCCCCGGACCACACGCTCGCGCCCCTCCACCTGGAGGCCCAATGGCCCAGATACGGATCGAACCGAAGCGAACCGGGCTCGGCTGGCTCTGGGTGCTCATCGCGCTCGTCGTGATCGCGCTCGCCGCGTGGCTGTTCATCGGCCGCGGCGGCACGAGCACTCGCTCCGCACCCAGAGCGGCGGGTCCGGCCCCGACCTCGTATCCCGTCTCCCGACAGACCGTGATGCCGCTCGCCGCGACATGACCGGTCTCGCAACGTGAAGGAGTGGCCGATGACCAAGGACAAGGACCGGAAGCGCGTCGAGGACGAGGCCGGCGTCGGCCCCGATCCGCGACAGGCGCGACACCTCATGCCGCTGAAGGAGCTGTCGCGCTTCAAGATCTCGGGGCACGACCCCGACATCCGCGGGTGGAGCGTGTTCACGTCGAACGGGCGCGAGGTCGGGCGCGTGGACGATCTGCTCGTCGACACCACGATCGGCGAGGCGGTGATGCTCGACATCGATCTGCTGGACTCCGACCGGCACACGCTCGCGCCGATCCGCGCCGCGTGGATCGATCGCGCGCACGATCGGGTGATCCTCGATGGCGCCGAGCTGGCGGTCACCGACGAGCTGCCCGCGCTCGGACGCACGGCGCCGTCGAACGCGGAGCTGGAGCGGCTGGGCGAGCGCTACCAGCGCGCCACGGGCGAGCATCCGGCGGAGCCCGATGCCGAGGCGCGCGTCGCGGGCGAGCCGGTGGCGGCGCGGCTCGGCCGCGGCACCGCCGCCGATGCGTCGCTCCCCGCGGGGAGCGAGGTGATCGTGGAGCGCCGCCTCGTGTCCCCCGACGAGCCATCGATGGCGGCGGCGAGCGACGCCATCGAGGGGCCGCGCGAGCTCCGCGCGAGCGGCGATGCCGCCACCGCCGGCGCGGACCGCCGGCTCGTGGAAGAGGTGGTCGTGCGCCGGCGCTACGTGGACGCCGCCGAGCTCGAGGCGGGGCGGCGCGACGCGCCGCCTGACGAGGGCTCCGGCGTCCGCGCCTGACCCGCGCGCCGCCCGGCTCCCACGCGAGCGCGGCGGGCGCGACGTGACGGCATCGCGCCCGCCGCGCTCGCGTGCCCACCGCCCCTGCCTCCGCTCGCGCACGCTCCACCGCTCCTCCCCCGGCTGACGACCCTTCGCATCGCGGGAACGCGATGTGCACTACCCCCGCCCCGGCATACCTGTGTCGCACGGTCGACGCGCGACCCATTAGTTGGGAATGCCATACGATGGGGATGGGAGCGATGCGAGCGTCGAGGGGAGGTGTGGCACTGATCGCCGCGGCCCTGGCGGCCTGCGGCGGACGGGAGGCCCCGGCGAGCACCCGGGCCAATGGGAGCGCCGCGCTGGTCGGCGCCGCCGGCGGCGCGCCGCGGCACGCGCTGCGCGTGTGCGCCGACCCGAACAACCTGCCCTTCTCCGACAGCCTCGGTCGCGGCTTCGAGAACCGCATCGCCGAGCTGCTCGCGCGCGATCTGGGGGACACGGTGCGCTACACCTGGTGGGCGCAGCGGCGCGGCTTCGTGCGCAACACGCTCGGCGCGCACCGGTGCGACGTGATCATCGGGATCGACGAGGGGAACGAGCAGGTGCTCACGTCCTCCCCGTACTACCGCTCCACGTACGTGTTCGTCACGCGGCGCCACGGCGGCCCGCGCCTGACCTCGTTCGACGATCCCCGCCTGCGCACCCTGCGCGTGGGGCTGCACGTGATCGGCGACGACTACAACGCGCTCCCGCCCGGCGTGGCGATGGCGCGGCGCGGACTGGTGAACGGCGTGCGCGGCTACAGCATCTACGGCGATTACGCGCAGCCGAATCCGCCGGCGCGCCTCATCGAGGCGGTGGCGCGCGGCGACGTGGACGTGGCGGTGGCGTGGGGACCGCTCGCCGGGTACTTCGCGCGGCGATCGCCGGTGCCGCTCGTCGTGCTCCCCGTCACGACGCCGGAGGCGGTGCCCGGCGTCCCGTTCACCTACGGCATCGCGCTCGGCGTCCGGCATGGCGACGCGGCGCGCCTGGCCCGGCTCGGGGCGATCCTGCGCCGCCGCCGCTCCGCGGTGCGCGCGATCCTGCGGTCGTACGGCGTGCCGCTGGTGGACAGCGAGCCGGCGCGCGCCGCCAGCCGGAGCGGGGCCGAGTGATGGGACAGATGGGACAGGGCCACCCCGCCTCCACGCTCGCCATGCACGGCGTCACCGGCGCGAGTCAGGCGCGGCTCGGCTGGTACCTGCTCGTCGTCTCGCTCGTGGTGGTGGTCGTGGTGTGTCTGCTCCTGGGCGCCAGCGCGTGGCGCGCGCGCCGCCGGCGCGCGGCCGCGGAGGAGCGGGAGCTCGTGCACCCCGGGGGGAGCGGGCTCGCGTGGGTCATGGTCGGGGGGATCATCGTCCCCGCCATCGTGCTCACCGCGACGTTCGTGTTCACCGTCGCCACGCTGCACGCCAACGCGGCGCCCTGGCGCCCGCCCGCCGCGACCATTCGCGTGGTGGGGCACCAGTGGTGGTGGGAGGTGCACTACGTGGGCGGATCACCGGCGGCGGAGGTGGTCACGGCCAACGAGATCCACGTCCCCGTCGGGGAGCCGGTGCGCCTCGTGCTCTCCAGCGACGACGTCATCCACAGCTTCTGGGTGCCCGAGATCGCCGGGAAGATGGACCTCATCCCCGGCAAGACGAACGAGACGTGGATCGCGGCCAGGGACACGGGCGCGTACGAGGGCGAGTGCGGCGAGTACTGCGGCGTACAGCACAGCCACATGCACCTGCGGCTCATCGCCGAGCCGCCGGATCGGTTCGCCGCGTGGCTCGCCGCGCAGCGGCGCCCGGCCGCCACGGGGACCGCGCCGAGCGCGGGAGCGCAGGCGTTCTTCTCCGCGGGGTGCGCGAGCTGCCACACCATTCGCGGCACCAGGGCGGGGGGCCGCGTGGGTCCCGACCTCACGCACCTCATGTCGCGCCGCACCATCGCCGGCGGCACGCTCGAGAACACGCGAGGCAACCTCGCCGCGTGGGTGACCGACGCGCAGGGGCTCAAGCCGGGCGCGCGCATGCCCACGCTCGCCGTCCAGCCCGACCAGTTCCAGCAGCTGTTGGGCTATCTCGAGACGCTTCGCTAGCGCGGGAGGGGGAGTGGCAGTCGTACCGGCAACGATCGAGACCGCACCCGTCGAGCGGCTCCGCCGCATCTGGGAGACACCGCCCGGACTCCGCGGCACGCTCACCACGGTCGATCACAAGACGATCGGGAAGCGGTACCTGGTGACCGCGTTCATCTTCCTCCTCGTGGGCGGCGTCGAGGCGTCGATCATGCGCGCGCAGCTCGCCCACTCGGGGCTGCGGCTCGTCTCCCCGGGCGTCTACGACCAGCTGTTCACCCTGCACGGCATCACCATGATCTTCTGGTACGCCGCGCCGATCCTCTCGGGGTTCAGCAACTACATCTGGCCGCTGCTCATGGGCTCGCGCGACATGGCGTACCCCCGCGTCAACGCGCTCTCCTACTGGACCTTTCTCGCGTCGGGGATCTTCCTCTACACGAGCCCCTTCCTCGGTCAGGCCCCGAACGCCGGGTGGTTCGCGTATCCGCCGTTCACCCTGACGACGTACGATCCCGGGCTCAACATGGATTTCTACGCGCTCGGGCTGCTCTTCCTCACCGTGTCCACCACCGTCGGCGCGATCAACTTCATCGGCACGGTGACGAAGATGCGCGCGCCGGGGATGTCGGTGAACCGGATGCCGATCTTCATGTACGGCACGATGACCACCTCGTTCTCCGTGCTGTTCGCGCTCCCGTCGCTCTCGGTCGCCTGCGTCTTCCTCTTTCTCGAGCGGCGGTTCGGCTTCCCCTTCTTCGACCCGGCGAACGGGGGGCAGCCCCTGCTCTGGCAGCACCTGTTCTGGATCCTCGGCCACCCCTGGGTCTACATCGTGGTGCTGCCGGCGATGGGGATCGTGTCCGAGGTGATCCCCGTCTTCTCCCGGCGCCCCCTGGTCGCGCACTCGCTCGTCGCCCTCTCCACCGTGGCCACCGGGATCATCGGCTTCGGCGTGTGGGTGCACCACATGTTCGCCACCGGGCTGCCGGCGCTCTCGATGTCGTTCTTCAGCGGCGCGAGCGTGCTGATCACGATCCCGAGCGGGATCGCCGTCTTCGCGTGGATCGCCACCATGTGGACCGGCCGCCCGCGGTTCCAGACGCCGATGCTGTTCGCCACCGGATTCATCGCCCTGTTCGTGATCGGCGGCGTCTCGGGCGTCGTCACCGCCGCCGTGCCGTACGACCTCCAGGTGACGGACACGTACTTCGTGGTCGCCCATCTGCACTACGTGCTGATCGGGATCAACCTGTTCGGCGTGCTGACCGGCTTCTACTACTGGTTCCCGAAGATCACCGGGCGGATGCTCGATGAGCGGCTCGGGAAGTGGAACTTCTGGGTGGCGTTCATCGGCTTCAACATCGGCTTCTTCCCCATGCACATCGCCGGCGTCCTCGGGATGCCGCGCCGCATCTACACGTACCCGGCGGGGATGGGGTGGGACACGATCAACCTCATCACCACGATCGGCTCGTACATCTTCGCCATCGGGATCCTGCTGTTCGTGGTCAACGTGATCGTGAGCCTCAGGCGCGGCGCGCCGGCGGGGCCGAATCCCTGGGATGCGGGGACGCTCGAGTGGGCGACGCCGTCTCCACCGCCGCCGTACAACTTCGCGGTGATCCCGACGGTGCGGAGCAGCTACCCGCTCTGGGAGGATCGCCTCCCCCCGTCGGGCGAGACGGCCAGGGGCGAGGAGAGGAGCTCGGTCTTTCGCGGCCCCGTGCTCGACGACAAGCGAGAGACGCTCGGCACCTCCCCGTTGGAGGCGGACACCATGTCGGTGCTGCGCATGCCGGAGGATTCGCCCTGGCCCTTCCTCCTCACGGTCGCGCTCGCCCTCGTGTTCTACGGCGCCGTGTTCGGCGTCTGGTGGCTGGCCATTGCGGGAGCGGCGGGGGTGCTGGCGACGCTCGCCGGCTGGTTCTGGCCGCGGAGTCTGGAGGGAGGTGCGGTCGCATGACGACGATGGCGGCGCCGAGCGCGTACCCGCTCGGCAACCGGCTCGAGCGCAGCCCGGGGTGGTGGGCGATGATCTGGATCATCGCCACCGAGGCGTCGCTCTTCGGCTTCCTGCTGTTCAGCTACTTCTACGTGGCGTCGCAGGCGCGCGGCGCGTGGCCGCCCGGCGGTCCGCTCGAGCTCAGGCTCGCGCTCCCCAACACGATCCTGCTCATCGTGAGCAGCCTCACCATGTGGTGGGCCGAGCGCGGGATCGCGCGCGGGTCGCGGATGCGCCTCCGCATCGGGCTCCTCGTCACGTTCGTGCTCGGCGCGATCTTCGTGATCGTCCAGGGGATCGAGTGGAGCCACAAGTCGTTCGGGCCGCGCGACGACGTGTTCGGCGCGCTGTTCTTCACGATCACCGGCTTTCACGGACTGCACGTGATCGTCGGGCTGCTGCTCAACCTCGCCGTGCAGGTGTGGGCGTGGATGGGATCGTTCACGGAGGACCGGCACCTCGCCGTGACCAACGCGGCGATGTACTGGCACTTCGTCGACGTGGTGTGGCTCGCGGTGTTCACGTCGCTGTACCTGTCGCCGCGGTGGGCGTGAGCGGGAAAGGAGGGTGCGGATGAGCCCGACCACACGTGATGCGCGCCTGCCGTACGCGGCGCTCTGGTTCGGGATGCTCGCCCCCGGAGCGGCGTGGAGCATCCAGGAGGTGGCCACCTACGCCGTGGTGGCGCACTCGTGCTATCCGCGCTCCAGGCCGCTCTTCGCCCCGAGCGTGGGGGGGACGTGGGTGACGGCGCTGATCGTGACGGTCGTCGCCTTGCTCGCGGCGCTGGCCGCGCTCTGGGTGTCCTCGCGCGAGTGGCGGCGCCACCGGTCCACCGATCACGAGGGCTGGCGCGAGGAGCTCCTCGGCACGCGCGGGGGAACCGCGCGCTATCTCGCGTTCTGGGGGGTCACGCACAGCGTCATCTTCGCGGCGCTGATCCTGTTCAACGGGATCGCGCTGTTCATCGTCCCGACGTGCAGCTACTGAGCGCGGCGGCGGCGGCGACGCTCGCGCTGCTCGGCGCGCTCGACGGGTGCCGGAGGGCGGGGAGCGTGGAGCGGCGCGTGGTGATCCCTGGCGCCGACGCGGAGCGCGGGCGCGTGCTCGCGGAGAACTACGGGTGCACGGCCTGCCACATCATCCCGGGCGTCGGCGGCCCCGGGGGGACGGTCGGCCCGCCCCTCGTCGTGTGGTCGCGCCGCGTCTACATCGCCGGCGAGGCGCCGAACACCCCCGAGTACCTGATCAAGTGGCTCGAGAACCCGCAGTCGATCGAGCCCGGGACGGCCATGCCCATGCTCGGCGTCTCCCCGCGCGACGCGCGGGACATGGCGGCGTATCTGTACACGATCGAGTGAAGGGGGCGGGTCGGCGCTCCAGCCCTCCACCCCTCCAGCCCGCCGGCACGCTCCTCGCATGACGTCGGTTGACGCGCTGGCGGACGCGGGCTTAAGCTCCCCCGCCCCGGCCGGCGCGCCGGGCGGCGAGCAGGGCGTTGCGGCCACGCGGCGCGGCTCGTCTCACCACCGCCACACAGGCACGATCACCTTCAGGCCCCGCCGCATGCCTCGAACGCCAGCCCCGCACACCCGTTGATGCGCTCCGTGCGTCGCATGCTCGTCGCGCTCGCCGCGGCGGTGGCGCTCGGGGTCGCGCTGGCCGCCCTGCCGAGGGCGGCGTGGGCGCAGGATGGCGCGCGGGAGGCGCCGGGGTACGATCGGGCGGCGGGGGTGGAGGTACGGTCCGACGGCGACAGCGCGGCCGCGACGCGGCGCGATCTCTCCGCCCAGCGTCCGTTCGCCGCCCTGAGCCGGTCGGCGGTGGAGCTCCGAGACTCGATCGTCTCGCTCGCCCGGGCGCAGATCGGGAGGCGCTACGTGCTCGGCGGCTCGACGCCGTCGCGCGGCTTCGACTGCAGCGGGCTGGTGAAGTACATCGTGGCCGCGCTGCACATCGCCGTCCCCCGCACCGCGGCGCAGCAGGCGCGGGTGGGGGTCGCGGTCCCCAGGGACACCTCGCGTCTCCTCCCCGGCGACCTCGTCACCTTCGGCCGCGGGAAGCGCGCCTCGCACATCGGGATCTACGTGGGGAACGGTCGCTTCGTGCACGCGAGCACGAAGGCGGGGCGGGTGATCGAGACCGACCTCCTGCGGGCGAGAGCGCCGGGGATCAAGCCGTGGCGCGGCGTCCGCCGGCTCGTGCTCTCCGACAGCGCGGTGGCCGGCGACTCGTCCGGCCGGAACTGACGCCGCCCACGAGCGCGGTCACCGCTGGCGCCGGGCGCGCGGGCGCCCCACCGCGGCCTCGGGCACGAACGTCGCCGCGCTCCCCGGAAAGTCGAGCCGACTGAGCGAATCGGCCAGCGTCACGGCGCGCGCGCGCCGGTCGGCGGCCACGAACCCCGGCGGCCACTGGCGCGTGGGACGGAGCACCGCGCCATCCACGCGCCCCGAGTCGTCGATCGACGCGCACAGGATCCCGCCGCGATCGAGCGGCGGGCGGAGGGAGAACGGACCGTAGGTGACGAGGTTCCCGAGGGAGTACGCGATGAGCGCCCCGTCGCGCCACTCCACGCCGCGCACCACGTGCGGACCGTGCCCCACCACCAGCCGGGCGCCCGCGGCCACCGCGGCGTGGGCGAACGCCACCGGGTTGCCGCGCTTCTCGGCGAGGTACAGCTCCATCGTGTCGCGTGTCCGCTGCGCGGCGCGCCCCTCGGCGCCGAGGTGCATCGTCACCACGAGCCGGGGATAGCGCGCCGCCGCGCGCGCCACGTGGCGCCGCACGGCATCGAGGTCGCGCGCGTCGAGGATGCTCCCCGCGCTGAAGCCGAGGAACGCCACCGTGTCGCCGCGCGGCGTGGCCACCGTGGTGGCGAGCGTGTCGGTGCCGGTCACGTGCACGCTGGCGGCCACGAGGAGCGATTCCGTCTGCGCGAGCCCCTCGATCCCCGCGTCGCGCGCGTGGTTGTTCGCGAGGTTGCCCACGACCTCCCCATCGCCCGCGATCGAGCGGATCGCCTGCGCGGCGCCCGGGGGCTGGCGAAGCGCGAAGCACCCCTTCTTCCCCGACGGGCACTTGGACGGCGCCGGCCCCTCGCCGATGGCGCCCTCCACGTTCACCAGCGCCACGTCGGCGTCGCGGAAGAGGGGGCGGAGGGGCGCCACGAGGCGCATCGGGTCTGGGAGCGCGACCACGCGCCGGTGCGAGTGGCGCGCGGCCTTCGTCGCCCAGGTGGTGTCCAGGTTCGTCCCGAGCGTGACGTCCCCGCCAACGCACACCCGCACCGGATCGCGCCCTCGCCTCCCCACCCCCTGCGCCCCTCCCCCCACGGGGCTCGTCGCGAGGAGCACGCCCGCCCCGGCCAGAGCGGCCACGGCGCGAGCGCGCGGGGAAGCGAGGTGCCCGGGGAGTCGGCGGCGGTTGGAAGAGGACGGTGGTCGGGGCACGTCGGGGGAGGTGGGGGGTTGGGGAAATCGGCTCGCGGGACTCGGCTGTCGGCCATCGGCTCTCGGCTCTCGGCTCTCGGCTACGGCACACCCTGAGAGCTCTCAACGGTGTGCAGGTAGCCGAGAGCCGATGGCCGAGAGCCGACAGCCGTGTCGTCCCAAGCGCCGACTTCCGCGTCTTCGCCATGTGTCCGATCCTGGGACTGCCTTTCCCACAACCGGGCACGGGGCGGTGAAACCGCGTCCGGGCCGAACCGTATAACTCGTTGAAGGACCGGCACTTTTCATTCCGGCGTCGCCGGCATGGCTCTTGTCTTTGGAGACGCGCGGAAGAATCCGCCGCAACTCACCATCACGAGCAAGGAGCACTCCTTTGGACATACCCCGCGAGCCCAAGAGTAAGCGCGGCCGCTGGATCGTGGGCGGAGTCGCAGTCGCGGGCATCGTCATCATCACGGCGGCGCTGGGGCGCCTCGAGCCGGCGGCGCCGTCGGTCGATCGCGGCACGCTCTGGGTCGACACCGTCCGGCGCGGCGAGATGGTGCGGCAGGTTCGCGGGCCGGGGACGCTCGTTCCCGAGCAGATCCTCTACCTCTCCGCGGTGACCGGGGGGCGCGTGGAGAAGATTCACGTCCGCCCCGGCGAGAAGGTCACCGCCAACACGCTCATCCTCGAGATGAGCAACCCCGACGTGCAGCTCGAGGCGCTCTCCGCCGAGCAGCAGCTCAGCGCCGCGGAGGCGGCGCTGGTGAGCCTCCGGACCACGCTGGAGACGGAGCGGCTGAACCAGGAAGGGGTGGTCGCCACCGCCCAGCAGCAGGCCAACGAGGCGAAGCGCAACGCGGCCGTGGCGAACGGGCTGGACACGAAGGGGCTCCTCTCCCCGAACGAGGTGGGGAACGCGCGCGACAAGGCGGCGGAGGCGACGAAGAAGCTGGAGGTGGAAACCGAACGGCTCGCCGTGTTGTCCAAGTCCATCGACCAGCAGATCGAGCTCCAGAAGCAGCAGGTGGCTCGCCTCCGGGCGATAGCCGAGTTCCAGCGCAAGCGCGTGGAATCCATGCAGGTGCACGCCGGCGCCGACGGCGTGCTGCAGGACATGGATCTCCAGCCCGGGCAGTGGGTGCAGCCCGGGACGCTGCTGGCGAAGGTGGCGCAGCCGGGGCGCCTCAAGGCCGTACTGCAGGTACCGGAGACGCAGGCGAAGGACGTGGCGATCGGCCAGCCGGCCGCCATCGACACCCGCAACGGGATCGTCAAGGGACACGTGATCCGCATGGACCCCTCGGCGCACAACGGCACCGTGACCATGGACGTGGCGCTCGAAGGGACGCTCCCCCCCGGCGCGCGTCCCGACCTGAGCGTCGACGGCACCATCGAGGTCGAGCGGCTGAAGAACGTGCTCTACGTGGGGCGGCCGGCGTACGGCCAGGCGGAGAGCACGGTGGGGCTGTTCAAGCTCACCCCGGATGGCAAGGAGGCCGTGCGCGTGAACGTGAAGCTCGGCCGCAGCTCCGTGAACACCATCGAGGTCGTGCAGGGGCTCGCCGCCGGCGACAAGGTGATCATCTCCGACATGTCCGCGTGGGACTCGCACGATCGCGTCCGCATCCGGTAACCGGTTTTCGTTTCCTCACTCACCACCCACCACACACGGACCCAGCCCATGCCTTCCTCCACGCCCGAGCGGGCCGACTCGCCCGCCCTGCAGCTCGGTAGCACGCCCGCCGGCGACTCCGACGGCAAGCCCCTCATCCGGCTGGAGGGGATCAAGAAGATCTTCTACACGGACGAGGTGGAGACGCACGCGCTCTCCGGGATCCACCTCGAGGTGGCGCAGGGCGAGTACCTGGCGATCGCCGGGCCGTCCGGCTGCGGCAAGACGACGCTGCTCTCCATCCTCGGCCTGCTCGACTCGCCGACGGAGGGGGAGTATCTGCTCGACGGACAGCCGGTGGCGTCGCTCACCGCGAGCCAGCGGGCACGGGTGAGGAACCGGCAGATCGGCTTCATCTTCCAGGCGTTCAACCTGATCGGCGACCTCACCGTGTACGAGAACGTGGAGCTCCCGCTCACCTATCGCGGCATGGATGCCGCCGAGCGGCGCAAGCGCGTGCTCGAGGCGCTGGAGCGCGTGGGGATGTCGCACCGGGTGAAGCACTATCCGTCGCAGCTCTCCGGCGGCCAGCAGCAGCGCGTCGCGGTGGCGCGCGCGGTGGCCGGCGACCCGCTCATCCTCCTCGCGGACGAGCCCACCGGAAACCTCGACTCGACGAACGGCGAGGCGGTGATGGAGCTGCTGCGCGAGCTGCACCGGCAGGGGGCGACGATCTGCATGGTGACGCACGACCCGCGCTACGCCCGCCACGCCGACCGCTCCATCCACCTGTTCGACGGGCGCGTGGTGGAGGAGGAGCGTGGCGCGCGCGAGCAGCAGGACGAGGCTCAGCTTCGCGAGAGCGGCTTCGAGGTCCAGTAGGGATGGAGCCGCTGCTGCGCGATGTGCGGTACGCGGTGCGCGTGCTCCGCAAGCGCCCCGCGTTCACCATCCTCGCCCTGCTCTGCCTCGGGCTGGGGATCGGCGCGAGCGCGGCGATCTTCAGCGTGCTCGACCAAGCGCTGCTGCGCCCGCTCCCGTTCACGGAGAGCGGGCGGCTCATGGCCGTCACCTCCCGCGTGGACGGGGAGGGCGGCGGCTCGGTGTCGGGACCGGACTTCGTGGACTGGCGCGCCCAGTCGAAGACGATGGAGCTGGCGGCGTGGGACGATCACACGGTGAGCGTGAGCCACGCCACCGGCGCCGAGCGTCTTCCGATGGCGTGGGTATCGGCGAATCTCCTGCACGTGCTGCGCGCGAGTCCGCTCCTGGGACGCGGCTTCGGCGCCGAGGAGGAGCAGCCCGGGCACTCGAGGGTGGTGCTGCTCAGCTACGCGCTCTGGCAGCGGGAGTTCGGCGGCGACCGCGGCGTGATCGGCAAGACGATGCGACTCGATGCGAGGGAGCACACGATCGTCGGCGTCATGCCGCCCACGTTCGACTTCCCCGTGGGGACCAGCGAGCGGGCGCAGCTCTGGCTCCCGCTCACCCTGGCCGGCGACTCCACCTTCGCGCAGTCGCGCGGCTCGCACTCACTCGCCGTGGTGGGTCGGCTCCGTGCCGGCGCCACGCGCGACCAGGCCGCGGCGGAGATGGTCGCGATCACCAGGCGGCTCTCCGAGCTGTACCCGAGGACGAACGCGCGCTTCAGCGCGGCCGTCCAGCCGTTGCGCGAGCGACTCGTGGGCGAGGTGCGTCCCACGCTCCTCATGCTCGCCGGCGCGGTGGGGTTCGTGCTGCTCATCGCCTGCGCGAACGTCGGGAACCTGATGCTCGCGCGCGCCAGCGGGCGCTACAAGGAGATCGCCGTGCGCGCGGCGCTCGGGGCCGGGCGCGGCCGCATCGTGCGGCAGCTCCTCGCCGAGTGCCTGGTGCTGGCGCTCGTCGGCGGGGCGCTCGGCCTCCTGCTCGCGTCGTGGGGTACGTCGCTGCTTCAGACGCTCCTGCCACCGTCGCTCCCGCACGCGTCGGACATCGGCGTGGACTGGCGCGTGGCGTCGTTCGCGCTCGCCCTGTCGCTCGCCACCGGCGTGCTGTTCGGGCTCGCCCCCGCGCTCGCCGCGGCGCGCGCCGACCTCAACAGCACGCTCAAGGACTCCACGCGCGGATCCACCGGCGCGGGGAGCGGCCAGCGCGTGCGCAGCGCGTTCGTGGTGGTGCAGATCGCCCTCTCGGTGATGCTGGTGACGGGGGCGGGGCTGCTCGCCACGAGCCTCGCGCGGCTCGAGCGCGTGGACGCGGGGATCGCCCCCCGGGGAGCGATCACCGCTCGCGTGCGGCTCCCCGACGCGAAGTACGAGGAGAACGCGCGCGTGCTCGACTTCTACGGCCGGTTGGTGGAGCGGCTGCGCGCCGTGCCCGGGGTGACGAGCGTGGGCGCGGTGCTGGTGCTCCCCCTCAGCGGCTCCAACGCCGTGGTCGGGCTCAGGCTCGAGGGGCGCCCCGTGGCGCCGGGGCACGAGGACGGCGTGGCGTTCAACACGGTGTACGGCGATTACTTCCACGCCATCGGGATGCGCCTCGTCGCCGGGCGCGCGTTCGACGAGCACGACGACACGACGGGGGTGCCGGTGGCGATCGTGAACGAGGCGTTCGCGAAGAAGTACTGGCCGGGTGAGAGCCCGCTCGGCAAGCGGATCAGCGTGACGGTGAACGACGGGAAGATGCGCCAGGTGGTGGGCGTCGTCGCCGACGTGCGCCGCGACCGCCTCGACGAAGCGGCGGTACCCGAAGTGTTCGCGCCCGAGCGGGAGCTCCCGTTCAGCGGCATGAACGTCGTCGTCCGCACCACGGGCGACGGCAGCGCAGTGGCGGGCACGTTGCGGCGCGAGGTGGCGGCGCTCGATCAGGACGTGGCGGTGGGGAGCGTGCAGCCCATGGAGGAGGTGCTCGCCAGCTCGCTCGCCCAGCGCCGCTTCTCGGCGCTCGTGCTCGGGCTGTTCGCCGCCGTGGCGCTGCTCCTCGCCGCCACCGGGATCTACGGCGTGATGACGTCGATGGTCACGCAGCGCACGCGCGAGCTGGCGGTGCGCGTGGCGCTCGGGGCCGCCCCGGCCGACGTGCTCGGGCTCGTGCTGCGCCACGGGATGCTGCTCACGGTGCTCGGCATCGCCGCCGGCGTGGGGGGCGCGCTCGCGCTCGCCAGGCTGCTCTCCGGCCTGCTGTACGGCGTGGGCGGCGGCGACCCGCTCACGCTCGCCCTGGTGTCGCTGCTGCTCGGCGCCGTGGCGTTGTTCGCGAGCTGGCTCCCCGCCCGCCGAGCCACGCGGGTGGATCCGCTGCTCGCGCTGCAGGCGGAATGATGAGCACCGCGCTCCCGCCGGGCGGGAGCGCGGTGCATCGTTCACGGCGTCCGGGCGGGTCCACTCCCGCCGTCCTTCCTCCCGGTGGAGAGTGGGACGCCCGGCGTCGTGAGCTTTCGCGTCATCGCCCCCGCCCCCGCCGGCGGGCGCGCCCTTTCCGAGAGGTACGATCGATGGGACTCAAGTCGCTGTTCACCGGATCCGAGCCCGCCGCGCCGGCCGCGGACGAACCCTACACCGGCGCGCTCATCTCCACGCGCGGCATCGAGAAGTCGTATCCGATCGCGAGCGGCCAGACGTACGTGCTGCGCCGCATCACGTTCGACGTGCAGCCTGGCGAGTTCGTGTCGATCATGGGGCCGTCCGGCGCCGGCAAGTCCACTCTGCTCGCCGTGCTCGGGATGCTCGACGGCGCGTGGAACGGGGAGTACTGGTTCCTCGGCCACCCCGTGCACGCGATGTCGGTGAAGGAGCGCGTCGCGCTCAACAAGCGCTACATCGGCTTCGTCTTCCAGCAGTACCACCTGATCGACGACCTCACGGTGGCGGAGAACCTCGACATCCCGCTCTCCTACCGCAACATCCCGAGGAGCGAGCGCGAGGCGACGGTCGCCGACACGCTCGACCGGTTCAACATCGTCGGGAAGAAGGACCTCTACCCGCGCCAGCTCTCCGGCGGACAGCAGCAGCTCGTGGCGGTGGCCAGGGCGGTGATCGCGAACCCGAAGCTCATCCTCGCCGACGAGCCCACCGGCAACCTGCACTCGAGCCAGGGCGCCGAGATCATGGAGCTGTTCACGCGCCTCAACGCCCAGGGGACGACGATCATCCAGGTGACGCACTCGGAGACGAACGCGGGGTACGGGGGGCGGGTGGTCAACCTCAAGGACGGCTGGATTGTCTAGGGGCCGGGAGCCGGGGGCCGGGGGCCAGGGGGGAACGGCGGGGATGGAGAGAGGCGGGACGGCACACCCCGACGGCCCTCTGCCCGCCGTTCGTTGGCTTTGACGTTCCCGATCCCTGTTCCCCATTCCCGCCTCATCCCCCCCGGCCCCTGGCCCCCGACCCCCGACCCCCCAACCCACGGCAGTTGCCCCGCGGCGATGCCC
>DASUXC010000078.1:0-13831 GCA_036378095.1 Gemmatimonadaceae bacterium
AGACCACGGGGGCGGTGACCGCGGCCGGGTCGCAGGGGCGCACGCGGAGCGCGGCCACGCGCGCGGGGAGCGGGCCCTCGAGCCAGTGCGTGGCGTCCGCGTAGGGCTGGCCCGCCGAGCGCGCGCTCGCGGCGACCTCGGTGAGGGTGAACCAGGGGTGCTCGGCCAGGAGGCGGACGAAGGTCTGCCCGACCGCCCCGGTGGCGCCGAGCACGGCCACGGGGATGCGGCGACCGGGGGCGGGCGCTGACGTCGTCACGGCTCAGCTCAGGAGCGCGCGCGCGAGACGCACGTACGCGCCCACCGCGTCGCGCAGCTCGCGGACGTCGATGAACTCGTCGGGGGTGTGCGCGACGTGGATGGAGCCCGGGCCGAAGAGCAGCGGGGTACCCCAGCGGTCGAGGAGCGGGATGTCGGTGGTGAACGCGACCGGCGCCGCCGGGAAGCCAGGGATCGTGTGGAAGCGCTGCGCTGGAATGTACGATCCGTACTCGATCTGCGCGCGACCGTTCACCCACCGCTCGAGGCGCGCCTTCACCTCGTCCACGTCGCCGACGAGCCGGAACATGAGCTCCGCCTCGGCGCGGTCGGGGATGATGTTGGCTTCGGTCCCCGCGCGGATCGTCCCGATGTTCACGGTGGTGTCGCCGAGCGCCGGGTCGGATGGAAGCTCGAGCCGGGCGAGCGTGGGGAGCAGCTCGAGGAGCGGCGTGATGGCCGACTGTCCCAGGTGCGGGTAGGCGGAGTGCGCCGCCTTCCCCGTGGTGCGCAGCATCACGCGGAGCGAGCCCTTGGCCCCGGTGGCGAGCTTGCTCTCGGTGGGCTCGCCGTTGATGAGAAACCGGCTGGTCGCGGGGAGGCGGTTGGCGGCGCGGGCACCATCGGAGCCCTTCTCCTCGCCCACGAGGAGGAGCAGGTCGACGCGCTCCTCCCCGGCTCGCACCAGCTCGTCGGCGGCGGCGAGCATCGCGGCGGCGATCCCTTTGGCGTCGCAGGCGCCGCGCCCGGAGAGCCGGTCGCCAGCGAGGGTGGGGCGAATGAACGGGGGGACGGTGTCGAGGTGGGTGGAGAAGGCGATGCCGCCCCCGGCCCGGGATGCCCAGACGTTCCCTCTCCCCGGCGAGACTTCCTGGACCGTCACGTTCCACCCCCTGGCGACGAGCCAGCGGGCGACGAAGTCGACGGCGCGTCCCTCGTCACCGGTCGGGGACTGGATTGCGATCAGCTCGGCGGCGAGCGCCACGACATCGGTCATGGCGCAACAAACTACTAGGGGTGGTGGTGTAATGCCAACTGGGGACGAGGGTTAGCGCGCGAGGTCCGGGCGGCGGGGCGGACGGTTTTCGAGCCATAAAAGGATTGACACGGAACTGTCGCGCGGCTACTATAGTGATACCGAACAACTCCCGAACACCGCCACGATGTGGCTCTCAGACAGGACGTGAGATGGGAAGTAGTAATTCGTTGGCCAGCGCACAGTTCGGCGGCTTTACCGGGGACGTTGTCTCGGAGGAGCTGGCGGCGGCGTGGGAGGCCGATCCTCGCTGCGTGGAATGCGGGGAAGCGGTGCGATCGGCACTCGATGCGGCGCTTCTGGTAGGGCGCAATCGGGTGGCACACAAGGAGCGGTGCTTCATACCGGCGCTGGTCCGGGAGAACCCGCACCTCAAACTGCTCACGGCGCGCGGGAGCGCGCGGGAGACGACCAAGGGGGAGCGGCCGCCGGGCGCGGAGGGAGCGCGCGGGGCCGACGAAGGGGTGGTGCGCCCGCGGAGCGAGGGCGATGGCTGATCGCCGGAAAGAGAAGGCGACGCCGCCCAAGCGGAGCACACGACCCGCGGAACGACAGGAGCAAGCCAAGCCGGCACGCGCGCGAGGAAGCGCGGCACAGCCGGCGGACGCCACGACGGCGCCATCGCGCGCTTCACGAAAGAGCGCTGCCGCGAGCCCCAGCAGAGGGGCCACACGGCCCACCAAGCGGCCGGTGAGGCGCGGCACCAAGCAACCCACCAAGCGCGGTGCAGCGCGCGGTGTCGAACCCCCCTCGACGCGCGGGGGGAAGAAGCGTCCCGCCGGTGCTCGGCGGCCGGGGACGAACACGAAGCGGGTGGCCGCGCGCGGCAACGGTGCCGGCACGACCACGAAGCTCATGCGAATCCGGATGCTCGATCCACAGGCCATCTGCGGGCCGGGCACCACGGTGATGCAGCTCTATCGGGTGGATGACCTGCCCTTCGGCGACCACAGCACGCACCTGGTCTTTTTCGACCGGCACGGCTGGTATTGCGAGCACGGACGGGAGTGCCCCGCCGTCGCCGCGGTCCGAAGGCACGAGAAGCACGTGACTCTGACGAGATAGGTTGGACTGGACATGATTGCGAGACACGAAGCTCAACGCGAGCAGACGACGGATGTGTGGGCCAAGCTGGCCGCTCCCCTTCCCCCCGGCGTGACGGCGTGGCGGCAGGACGGCCGTCCCATCACGCGCGACGGCCGCTTCTTCGCGCGGTTCGTCTCCTACATCGACGCGAACACCGTACGCGAGCGCCTCGACAGCGTCGTGCCCGGCGAGTGGAACCTCACGCTCGAGCTGCTCCCCCAGCTCGCGGGCACCGATGACGACCAGCTCTCCGACCAGAACCGGTGCGCCTTCAAGGCCCGCCTGCAGATCCTCGGCGTGGTGCGCGAGGACGTAGGCACCGGGAAGGACTACAAGCAGGCGTCCACTGACGCGTTCAAGCGTGTGGCCGTGCGCTTCGGCATCGGGCACGAGCTCTACGCCATGGGGCAGAACTGGGTCCAGATGGACGGCGACGGCAAGTACGCCAAGCCGATCGAGGATCCCCAGGCGGCCTACGACCGGCGACTGGCGCGGACGCAGGCGAACGCCGCGACCCGCGCGGCCAGTAGTGAGGAAGAAGGGTCCACCGCCAACGACGATGCGCCGGCGCTCGAGCTCAGTCGCGCCCCCATCGTCGGCGACGTGCCGCCCTGCCCCAAGTGCGGCGGCCGGATGTGGGACAACCGCCTCGGCAAGCGGAACCCCAAGGCACCCGACTTCAAGTGCCGCGACCGGAATTGCGATGGCGTGATCTGGCCAGCCAAGCCGGCCAAGCGCGGCGCGGCGAAGGAAGAGAGCGAGTCGGCGGCGGCCGCTCCGGCGCCCGCGGGGGCGCAGCTCGGGAGCGACGAGATCCCGTTCTGACGCGGCGCGCCTGACGCGCATGCCGAACGGCGGGCCCGAACGGCGGGCCCGAACGGCGGGCCCGAACTGGGGGCCGAACGGGGGTGGAGCGCGGAGTGGCGCTCCACCCCCGCTTCGCATCCCGCGCGGCGCCGGCCGCCTGTCACTCGGTTCGCGCCTCGAGCCGGTCGCGCATCCACCGTGCCTCCTGGCGCGCGCCCTTCCACACCGCCTCGGCGATCAGCGCCACCGGTGAGCGCCCGCCGAACGCCGCCGCGATCGCGTACAGCGCCCGTGGAGGAAAGCGCCGGCCGTACGAGATGGCGACGATCTCCTCCCACGCCTGCGGCTCGAACTTGGACTTGAAGCGGTCCAGCCCCTCGAAGTTGTAGAAGCGCCGGCCGTGCGCGCGCACCCAGCGCAGGAGCAGCCGGAGCCACGGCGGGCTCGGATGCTCGTCGAAGCGCGAGTGCCGCGAGAGCGGCGCGAGTCCGAGCGTCACGTAGTCCGCTCCCGCGGCGGCCACCGCGCGCATCGCGGCGTCGATGAGCAGCTCCGCGGTGCCGTTCGGCGCGCCGTAGCCGCGGATGATCTGCTCGATCAGCCAGCCGTTCCGCGCGGGGACGGGCGACGCCACGAGAAATCCAACCGGCGCGCCTCCACGCTCCGCCACGAACACGTGCCGGTCGAACAGGCGCTCGAGCGTCTCCGGCTCCACGAGAAAGTGGAGCGGGGGGAGGCGGCGCGTCTCGAGCCACTCGTCGAGGCAGCGCCGGAGCGCCGGATCGCTCTGCGCGCGCGCGGCGGGCCAGCGCATCACGCGCACGCCCTTGTTGCGCGCCCGGTTGAGCTGCGCGCGCAGCGATGCGCGCCGCGCGGTGATCGCCGGCCAGGCGCGCGGATTCCAGCTCGGCTGCGCGCCCAGCCCCACGAGGCTGTGCGCGGGGTCGCCGCGGTACAGCTCCTCCAGGCGCTCCCCCGCCCCGAAGTAGCACACGCGATCGCCGTCGGCGCGCGCATCGTGCTCGAACTCCGCGGCCACCTCGCCGAGGCGGTCGCGCTCGCACACCGGCGCCCCCGCGACCACGCGCACCCGGTGGCGCCGCACGAAGCCGACCACCGCGTCGCCGCGCGCGGCGAACCAGAGCGAGATCCCCGGGTTGATGATCTGGTACGCCGTGGCGTTCCAGCCATGGCGCATGACGAGCGCGCGCGCGCGCTCGAGCGCGTCTCCGTCGGCGTTGGCCGGCTCCTCCCGCATCCCTCTCCCCGCGTTGCGGACGACTGGAGTGTACGCGCCGCGCGCGGCGCGCGAAACCTCGCCACCCGCGAAGGCACGAGTCGTGCTGCGTCGTCCCGCCGCTCGAGGCCGGAGCACGGGCGCGTTGCGCGGCCGGCGGCACGCCCGCATGTTCGGCGGTGGATGACCACCTCCACTCATGGAGCGATCCCACTCATGGTGACGATGAAGCGGATTTACGACGCGCCCTCGAGCGACGATGGCTGGCGCGTGCTCGTGGAGCGGCTCTGGCCACGCGGGGTGAGCAAGGACGCCGCGCACCTCGATGCGTGGGAGAAGCGCGTGGCGCCGAGCGACGCGCTGCGCAAGTGGTACGGCCACGATCCGGCCAAGTGGGACGAGTTCCAGCGGCGGTACGAGCGGGAGCTCGAGAGCGAGGAGGCGCGCGAGGCGCTCGACGAGCTGGCCCGCCGCGCGCGCCGTGGGCGCGTGACGCTGCTCTACGCGTCCCGAGCCGGGGAGATCAGCAACGCGGCGGTGCTGCTGCGGTTGTTGTCGAAGCGAGCGCGCCGCCACTGATCGACCGGCCAGTTGGTGACGCCGCACGCGGCGGTGTCGTCGTCGAAGGAGACGAAGCACAGGAGAGCCGATGAAGGGATTCCGACACAGTCGCGCGATGATGCTGGTCACCGTGGCGGCGCTGATGCCGGCCACTGGCTGCGCCTCGGCCGGCGCGCGCCACGCCATGACGCCCGGTGGCGGCCGATCGCCTGGCGCCCCGGGGGTGACCAGCGTGATCGCGCATCACGCGCCGGCCACCCCGGAGGTCGCCGGGGAGATCGCCGCGGAGAGGAAAGATGGCGCGGCGGCGCGCGAGGCCGTCGATGCCGTGACGCGCATGCTCGTGGCCAACGGCGCGCCCGAATCGCGGGCCAAGCGCGTGGCGCCCGCCGTCGTGCGGCACGCCAGGGAGCAGCGCATCGACCCCGTGCTGGTCGTGGCGATCATCGGCGTCGAGAACCCCGAGCTCGACCTCGACGCGAAGTCGCCGCACGGAAGCGCCGTCGGCGTGATGCAGGTGTGGAAGGGGTGGAAGAAGGAGATCCACGACTGCGGGGGGAGCGATCTCACCGACCCCGACGTGAACGTGTGCTTCGGCACGCGCGTGCTGCGCATGGCGCTCGACGACACGCGCACGCTCGCCGGCGCGCTGCACCGCTACAACGGCTGCACGCATGGCGCGAGGTGCGACCGGTACGTGCGCGCGGTGTATCAGCGCGCGGGGCGCGCGCTCCTGGAGGGCGGGAGCGGCGGCGACCTCGAGACGGCGGAATCGAACGCCACTCCCGAGGGCTGACCCGCGCGACGGGGGCGGTCTCCCGAGACGCCGCCGCTCCCGTCTCACCACCGCTCCCGCTCCCCCCCCGCGCTCCCGCGCTCCCGCGCGCCGCGCGTCGGCTCACTCCATGACCGCGTGCGCGCCCGCTGCCCCCTTCGTCCGTCGCACCAGCGCCAGGAGGGGGATCAGCACGATGATGATGATCGCGCTCAGCACGTACACCTTCGAGTAGGCGATCACGCTCGCCTGCGCGGTCACCTGCGCATCGAGCAGGGCGAGGGCGCGCTGGTGCGCGGTCAGGTAGTCCACCCCGCCGCGCGCCATCATCGCGCGCGTCACCAGCTCCACGCGGCTCACCGTCGCCGTGGCGCCCGCCGTCAGGTGCTCCACCAGCACGGCGTGCACCTGCGTGGTGTACCGCGCGAGCAGCGTCGCGATCACGGCGATGCCGAAGGAGCCCCCGAGCTGGCGGAAGAAGTTGTACAGCCCCGTCCCCTGTGGCAGCTCCGTGGGCGAGAGCTCGGCCAGCGTGATCGTCGTGAGCGGCACGAACATGAGGCCGAGTCCGACGCCGCGCAGGATGAGCGGCCAGAAGAAGTCCGATGCCCCGCTCAGTGCCGTCATCTTCGACAGCTCCCACGCGGCGGCGGCGAAGACCATCGCCCCCGCCCCGATGAGGAGCCGCGCGTCCACCCGGTTCGTGAGCCGGCCGGCGATGGCCATGGACACCGCGGTCGCGATCGCGCCGGGGAGCATGATGATCCCCGTCTGCTCCGCCGTCATCCGCAGGTTGTGCTGGAGAAAGAGCGGGAGCGTGAGCGCCATGGCGTAGAGCCCGACGCCCATGATCACGCCGAGCAGCGTCCCGACCCACATCTGCCGGTGCCGGAGCACGCGGAACTCGATGACGGGGTGCTTCGCGGTCAGCTCGCGCCAGAGGAGCGCGGCGCCGCCGATCACGCTCACCACCACGAGCGTGGTGATGAGGGAGGATGCGAACCAGTCCTCGCGCTGGCCGTGCTCCAGGACGTACTGGATCGCGCCGACGCTCACGGCGAGCAGCAGGATCCCCTGGTAGTCCACCGACGGCGGCCGCTTCTGGTGCTCGGGGTCGTGCACGTACGCGGCGATCATGACGGCCGCGAGGATGCCGACGGGAATGTTGACGTAGAAGATCCAGGGCCACCCGTAGTTGTCGGTCAACCACCCGCCGAGGGTGGGACCGATCGTCGGTCCGACCATGACGCCGAGGCCGAACAGCGCCATCGCCGTGCCCGCCTCCTCGGTCGGGAACGCCTCGAGGAGCACGGCCTGGGACACCGTCATGAGCGCGCCGCCGCCGACTCCCTGCACGAGGCGCCAGACGACGAGCATGCCGAGCGAGTGCGCGGCGCCGCAGAAGAAGCTCGCGACCGTGAACAGGATGATCGAGCCGACGAAGTAGCGCTTGCGGCCGAGCATCGCCCCGAGCCAGCCGGTGAGCGGCATGACGATCACGCTCGCCAGGATGTAGCCGGTGGTCACCCACGCGATCTCGTCCAGGCTGGCGCCGAGGTTCCCCATCATGTCGGGGAGCGCGACGTTGACGATCGACGAGTCGATGACCTGCATGAGCGCCGCGAGCACGACGGCGAAGGCGATGACGTACTTGTGCTCGGCTCCGCGGCTCGGCGCGGCGGGGAGCTCGCGGCGCTCGATCGCCGCGTCGTGGCCGCGTCCCGGCAGGTCGAGGACGGAGGTGGGTTCCGTCATGGGAGCGCGATGAGGCGGGAGGCCGGCACGGCCGCGCGCGCGCGCACCACGGAGCGCATCGCTCCGTGCGAGGCGATCGGCGCCCGGTGTGCCGTCCCGCGCGTCACCGCTTGCGGCGCGCGGGGCGTGCGCCGGCCACGGCGGGGCGCTCGTCCGCGGCGGGCGAGGGTGCAGGCGTCGCGTGCGCGGCGCGCCATTCCTCGAGGAGCGCGCGGATGCGGGCGAGGAAGACGTGCTGCACCTCGTCCAGGTAGCGCAGCCGGTCGCGGATCACCTGCGGCTGCTGCGGGAGCCGGTGCCGCGCCTCGGCGACGAGATCGTGCAGCGCCTCCCAGCGTCCGAGGCGGTAGGCGGCGATGCCGGCGAAGAAGTCCGGGGCCATCTCGTAGTAGTCGCGGCGGTCGCCGGGGAGACTGGCGCGGCGGAGCCAGCCGTGTCGCAGGAGGAGGCGGGCGTCGGTGGAGACGCTGGCCTTGCTCACGCCGAGCGCGTCGGCGATCTCGTCGAGGGAGCGCGGGCCGGGGCTCAGGAGCAGGTAGCCGAACAGCCGGCCGGCGATGCGCGGAAGCCCGTCGGCCTCGGCGCTGAGGCCGACCTGCTCGATGAACCATTGGGTGGTGGAGTCCACGTGGCGTCTCCTCGGGTCGTGCGTGCGAAGCAACGCGCGGGGGGTGCCCCGCTCCGCGCCCCGGTCGGGGCGGCAATGCGTACGTTCAGTACATATTGAACGTAACCAACGTAGCGGATGGGTCAAGCAGTCGGCCGCGGGCGCCCCGCGCTCGGCCCCGGCCGGGGGGCTCCAGAGCCGGACGGGGCGACCGACGCGGTGCGACTGACGCGGTGCGACTGACGCGGTGCGACTGACGCAGTGCGACTGACGCAGTGCGACCGACGCGATGCCGTCGGCGCGGTGCGACCGAGCGACGGGCCGGGGCCCGCGGTCCCCCTCGGCCCTTGACGGCGCGGGAGAGTCCCCTGTATTGTGTGTTGTCAACACACATGGCCGGCCACGCTTCCATGACCACCCGATCCCGCACCGGCTCGCCGCGTACGACGAGCACCGCCCAGAAGGCGATGGTCAGCCTGCTCCTCGCCGCGGGACACCTGCGGCGCGAGCTCAACGTCGCCTGCGCGCGGCACGACATCACGAGCGATCAGTACAACGTGCTGCGCATCCTGCGCGGCGCGGGCGAGGGTGGCCTGCCTCGCTACGAGATCGCGTCGCGGATGATCGAGCGGGCGCCCGATGTCACGCGCCTGCTCGACCGGCTCGAGGCTCGCGGCCTCGTCGACCGCGCGCGCTCCAGCGAGGACCGCCGCCTCTCGCTGACGCGCATCACGGAGGCGGGGCACGCGCTGCTGGAGCGTCTGGATCCGGAGATCGTCGCGGTGCACGAGCACTTCGCTCGCGCGCTCTCCCACGCGGAACGGCTCGCCCTCACCCGGGTCTGCAACCGTTTGCTCGAGTGAATCGCGCCGCCACCGTGGCGGCGATCGCTGCCGCCTCAATGTGTGTTGAAAACACACGTCAGGCGTTCAACCCGCGACAGAGGATACGATCATGAAGGTCCTGCTCACTGGAGGTTCGGGATACATCGGCCGCGCCATCGTCGAGGCGCTGCGCGCGGCCGGACACGAGGCACTGGCCGTCGCTCGGTCCGGCGAGGCAGCCGATGCCGCGCGGCGCCTCGGCGCCGAGGCCGTGCCGGGCGACCTGCGCGACCCCGAGGGGCTCGCGGCGGCCGCCGACGCAGCGGATGCCGTGATCCACGCCGCGAACACCAATTCGCCCGATGCGGCGGAAATCGACACGGCCGCGACGCGCGCCTTCCTGCGCGCCCTCGCCGGCACGGGGAAGCCCTTCGTCTACACCAGCGGGGTGTGGGTGCTCGGCGCGACGCGCGACCGGGTGGCGGACGAGGGAGCGCCACCGAACCCGACGCCGCTCATCGCCTGGCGCGGCGTGCTGGAACGGCAGATCGGCGCCGCCCACGAGACGCACGGCGTCGTCCTGCGCCCGGGCGTCGTCTTCGGGAAGAACGGCGGAATCCCGGCGAGCGTCGCGCGCGGCGACATCCCCGTCGTGGCAGACGGCGCCCAGCGGTGGCCGCTCGTGCACGTCCGGGATCTCGCCGACCTGTACGTGCGCGCCCTCGACGCGCCGCGCGGAGCGGTGCTCCACGGGGTGAGCACGAGCGCCACGATGCGGGAGATCGCGCTGCTCGGCGCCGCGCTCCAGCGCCGTCCGGCGCCGGCCGCGCTCCCCCTCGACGTCGCGCGCGGTCGATTCGGCGCGTTCGCCGACGCGCTGGCGCTCGATCAGAACGTCTCCTCGTCGCGCACGCGGACGCTCGTCGGCTGGACGCCGGGGCGCCGTTCGATCATCGAGGAGCTGGTCGGCAGCATCGCGGCGCCGGAAGGCGCCGCGGCCTGAGGCGGCGTCGCTCGTCGACCACGCCGGCCCGCTCGGCCCGGGATCACGCCACCGCGGTGCGAGTTCCGGTTTCCGCCGCCGTCTCGATCGCGCTGATGATGCGATGCACCGCGACCGCGTCGTCGAAGCTCGGCGCCGTGCGGGTACCCTCGCACAGATCCCGGGCCATCCTCGCGTAGAGCCGGGCGACGTTCCCCGGCTCCGCATCCTCCGGCCAGCCGGAACGGTACGAGGCGGGGACCTCCAGCGGACGGAACGCCTTCTCCCCGCCTCGTACGCCCTCGAGGGAGAGCTGCACCATCTGCGTCTGGCCCGAGGGGCCCGACACCCGGATGTCCCCTTCCGTGCCGTTGATCTCCCAGAGCAGCCCGCGGCCGTCGCGCGCCGTGCCACCGCGGTAATGGATGGAGATGGGCGCGCCGCTGGCCAGGACTCCGCTGACCAGCACCTGGTCCGGGGCCGTCACGGGCAGCGTCTCCCCGGTATCGGCGACCAGCGCCGTGGACCGCCGGGTGGCCAGCACCGCGGAGACTTCCGCGATCTCGCCGAGTACGTCCGTGAACACGGCCAGCGTATGCCCCACCGGAATCGTGAGCATGGTGGCCCCGTTGGAACGGTCCAGCAAATACGCCCAGGTTTTCTTGTCAGGGATGGCGCCGCCACCCTGCAAAGCGCCGCCCCGCGCGACCAGCGTGGTCGACAGGACGTCGCCGACGAAGCCGTCCGCGATCAGCTTGCGCAGATACTCCATCTCCGGAGCGACGCGCGCCTGGGTTCCGACCACGCCCAACACACCTCGGGCCCGGGCGAGTGCGGCGAGCTCCTCGGCTTCGGCCAGGCCATTGCCGAGCGGCCATTCGCAATAGACGTGTTTCCCCGCTCCGATTGCCGCCTTCACGATCTCCAGGTGATGCGGCACCTTCACCGCGACGGTGACGATGTCGACCTCCGGCGCCGCGACCAGCTCGGCGACATCGGCGAAGGCTCTCGGCAACCCGGTCGCGGCAGCGGCATCTTCGGCGCTGGCCCTGCTGGTGTTGGCGACACCGGCGATCTCGAAAGTCTCCGACAGCGCACGCAGCGCGGGAACATGGGCTCGCGCGGCCCAGCTCCTGCCCGGCTGCAACCCGACGATACCAACCCTGAAGCGTCGTCCTGACATCGCGTTCGAATCTCCTTCGTGCAGTCATGGCCTCTCCGTGGATGTCGGGAGACCGGCATTGATGGGTGGATGCCTGGGAACAGCACTGAGTTCCCGGGACGCTCCGATCTCCGAGGGGCCGATCCGACGCACCAGTCCGCCCGCGCCCGGCGCGCCGCGGATTTCACGTACGTGGCGACGTGGAGGCGCGGGGACGCGTACCACGACGCGCTCGCCGAGTCGGTGATCGCGCTGTTCGAGACGACGGTGAATACCGCGGGGGAGCCGCGCGGCGCCTGCGGCAGCGCGCGCTGACTCTTCGTCGTGGCAGGAGGTGCCCGGGGCGGGACTCGAACCCGCACCCCTCGCGGGAGGGGATTTTAAGACAGAAACCGTGACAAAGCGTAGGGGCGACGAAACCGCGGGTCTACGCGCTATCTCCTTGCCACGTCGAGAGATGGACAAAAGCAAACCGCGCGTAGCAGTTCGCCCCGCGCGGTTAGTCACCCTACGTTTCACCCTACACTCGTCACGTCCTGCTTGAAATCTCCGCGGAGTGAATCGCTGTCTCACGATTCACAACGGAACCTGTATGGGCACACAACGGGGGTCGAAGAAGCGGAAGCGCGCGAAGAACATTGACGTCATTCTTCCTGGGCTCGACACCGCCGTCGGGCGCGTGGCGAAGTCGGAGAAGGACCGGGACCGCTTCCAGGTGTCGAGCGGTGTACGGACCAGACACGAACTCGCCGCGCGCTCGCTGATGGTGAAAGACCTGGCGCGGCGCCTGATGTGGCCCATCCTGAAGGCCCGTCTGGATGGGCGGTTCTCGACGGAGAAGCTGTACACGGCATACCGCGGCGGGGACAAGGCCCTGGAAGCGTTGCTGAACGAAGCGAAGGCACCCAGGCTCCCCCGCCTGGCAAAGCTCCTGGGTGACTACCTGGAGACGAAGGAACAGAAGCGCACCGTCGAGCAAATCGAGACGCGCATCCGCCGATTCATCCTGTACCTGGGCGACCCGACGACCGCCGACTTCACGGCACAGAACGTGGAACGGTTCCTGAACTCGCTGAAGGTGCGAAACGGGGGGAAGGAGTCGAAGCGTGGGGTCAGTGGTGGGACGGCGAACCGCTACCGGGCTGTGTTGAACGGGTTCGCATCCTGGCTGGTGCGGAATGACTACCTGGTGAAGCACCCCATCGCGTTCAAGTCGGTCGAGAAGCGCCAGGAGACGCGCCACCGTCCCCCTGACCTGAGTCCCGCGGAATATCGGTCGTACTTCGCCATCCTGGAGAAGCTACGCCCCGACCTGGTCATCCTGTTCAAGCTCCTGGTTCACAGTGGCGCGGACATCGGGGAGCTGGTTGGCGTCACCGCGACGACGACGAAGCCACGGAAGCCGGGGCTCCTGGTGCGAGACTGCTACCTGGACCGTGACCTTCCGCGCCTTCGACTGGTACGTACGAAGACGAACACCCCGGAACGCCAGGTGCCCATCCCGAAGGACATCGCGGTGTCTCTCCAGGCTCACATCGAACTGAAGGGGCTTCGCCCCGGCGATGAGGTCTTCGGCGGGAGTGGGGACACGTTCGGTATCACGTACGAAGAAGCCGCCTGGGTCCACGAACGGGCACGCATCAGCATCACGCGCCCAGACCTGAAGATCAAATCGCTTCGCCACATCGCAGCTATCTACTGGCGACGCCAGGGGGTCGACCTGCTCACCATCCGTGACTGGCTGGGGCACTCGACGGTCAGTCAGACACAGGTATACGCGGAGTTCGGCCCAGACGACGCCTGGGAGCTGCCAGCGACGGAAGGGGCGTACTGAACCGACCCGGGTTCGTCGGAGACTCGGTGGTTTGAGTATTCAGGCCGCCGCCGGCGCAGCCTGAGCGAAAGCAAACTGCTTCTCATACTCCGCTGGGGGAAGGTAGCCCAGCGGCTCCAGCAGTCGCTCGTTGTTGAACCAGTGGACCCATTCCAGGGTCGCGAACTCCACGTCGTCGATCCCCTTCCACGGGCCCGCGTGCCGGATCACCTCTGTCTTGAAGAGGCCGATCACCGTCTCAGCCAGGGCATTATCATACGCATCGCCCGTGCTTCCCACCGATGCCTCGATCCCTGCTTCGGCCAGGCGCTCGGTGTAGCGGATGGAGAGGTATTGCGATCCGCGGTCGCTATGATGGATAAGCCGCTCATCGGTCTCTCGATCGTGAAGCGCCTGCTCCAAGGCGTCCAAGGCGAGATCGGTGCGCATCGAGCGACTCGCTCTCCAGCCCACGATGCGCCGCGAGAAAGCGTCGATGACAAAGGCCACGTACACCACGCCCCGCCAGGTGGCGACGTAGGTAAAATCCGCGAGCCAGAGCTCATTCGGTCGCTCAGCCCGGAAGACGCGCTGTACCAGGTCCAGCGGCCTCTCGCTGGCAAGATCCGCCGGGATGGTGGTCCGCACTCTCTTCCCGCGAACGACACCCGCGAGCCCCGTCTTGCGCATGAGCCGCTCGACCGTGCAGCGCGCCACCTGGACCCCCTCGCGCCTGAGCTGTCGCCACACCTTTCTCGCCCCGTAGAGCGAGCGGTTTGCCCGCCAGACGCGCTGGATCTCGACCGCGAGCGATTCGTCTCGCTTGGCTCGCTCGGGAGTCCGTGTGGGATCGGCTGCTCTGGCTTTGTACGCGTAGTAGGTGGACGGAGCAATCGGCAGCACCTGGCAGATCGGCTCGACTCCGTAC
>DASUXC010000079.1:0-1764 GCA_036378095.1 Gemmatimonadaceae bacterium
CGCCGGGACGCGCATCTGCATCGGCGAGCACTTCGCGTGGATGGAGGGGACGCTCGTCATCGCCACCCTCGCGCAGCGCTGGCGCATGCGCTACGAGGAGCGCGAGGCGCCGATCCCCGAGCCGCTCGTCACGCTGCGCCCGCGGAACGGACTCCCCATGCGGGTGGTGCGGCGGGGGGAGGGATAGAGACGCGGCTGAAAGACGCGGCTGTCGGCCATCGACCATCGGCCATCGGCCATCGGCTCTCGACCATCGGCTCTCGGCCATCGGCTTGCGGCACACCCCGAGAGCTCCCAATGCTGTGCCGTAGCCGAGAGCCGAAAGCCGAGAGCCGAGAGCCGATGGCCGACAGCGGCGCGCCGCGCCGCCGTCCTCACCCCGCAACCGCCACCGCGCGAGGCACGCGCTCCGGCGCACGGAGCTTCACGGCGATCGTGAAGTGCATGAGGATGTAGACCGGCACGATGATCGCCGGCACGAGGACCCACGGCAGTTGGGTCATCGCCGCCGTCCCCGGGCCCTCGCTGAACACGCGGTACGGTGTCCCCTGCGCCGAGAGCGCGCCGGTCGCGATGGCGACCGCGAGGTCGAGCGCGCCGAGCGCGTTCCACGCGCGGATCCACCCCACGCGTGCCGCGCCGCGTACCGCGCCGCGTACCGCCGCGATCGCGACCGGGATGGCCAGAGTGGCGACGATCATGTCGCCCACCCCCGCCGGGGACGCGAACGAGTACGAGAGCCGGTCTCGAGCCGCGAGAAGAAGGAAGAAGACGCCTCCGAGTCGGGCGATGTTGAGCCCGACGAGCGCGGGGAGCGGCACGGCGAGGAGCGCGTTCCGGAACCCTGGGAGGAAGATCCACGCGCCGAAGAGCGCGGCGAGCGCGAGGGCGAAGGCGAGCACGGGGAGCGGTACGAGCCCGGCGAGTCGCAGCGTGAAGCCGCCGACCGCGCCCACGGCGACGACGGTCGCTCCCCACACCGAGGCGATGGCGAGGGCGCCGAGCTTCGCCGGCACGCGTGCCGGCGCGAACCCCACCAGTGTGCCCACCTGCGCGACGTAGATGGCCGCCGCGAAGAGTGCGCCGAGTATGTCGATCATGTGCACCTCCTTACGGGTGTAGATACACCTTCGAGCCGTCGCGCCGAGCGCGCGCTTCCCGCGAGCTGGCGTCGGCAGGTCCGATCGGAGCCTCCGACGAATAAGTGTAGATGCACATAGCTGTCTGTCAAGAAGTGTCGTGCGCATGGGACGACGGGATCGTTCCCCACTCGAACGTTTCTTTCCGATCGGAAGTAGGGGTTCGGCCCCTGTCGAACGTCTTAGATGACGAGTGGGCAGTATCGAGTGGATTGATGTGGGTAGCATCGCACGACGTACCCGCGCCTCCCAGGCGTGGTACGCGCACGACCTCCTTATCGAGGCGCAGTTCGCAGGACCGAGCAGGACACCTCTTCCAATCGTTCTTCACGAAAGCCCTCGGCGTGCCGAGGGCTTTCGTGCGCTACCGAACCGGATAGTCACGCCGTGTCCCCCAAGATTCCCGTGGCCGTGCTCGGCGCCACCGGGGCGGTCGGGCAGACCTTCGTCCGCCTCCTGGCCGAGCACCCCTGGTTCACCCTCGCCGAGGTCGCCGCGAGCGCGCGCTCGGCGGGCCAGCCCTACGCGGACGCCACGCACTGGCTCGAGGGCCCGCTCCCCGCGCGCGTGGCCGCGCTCCGCGTGCGCCCCTGCGACCCGGCCGCGGTCACCGCCCCCGTGGTCT
>DASUXC010000080.1:0-1723 GCA_036378095.1 Gemmatimonadaceae bacterium
TGGTCGGCGGTGGTGAACGGCGGTTGGCATGAGTAAGTTCTAAGGCGCCTCGCGCCGAAGGCGCGAGACGCGGCTGGAAGAGGCGGCTGTCGGCCATCGGTTCTCGGCTCTCGGCTACGGCACACGCCGAGAGCTCTCTACGCTGAGCCGTAGCCGAGAGCCGAGAGCCGATGGCTGACAGCCTTGTCTTTCCCCCCCAAGCAGTCCGGAACCCACCACCGATGTCCGACCACCTGCTCCCCGGTCCCCAGCCGAACCTCCCCGCGCACGCGAGCCAGGGAGGGGCGGGCGCGCGCGTGCCGGTGGCGGGCGATGCGAGGGCGACGGCGAATGCGGGGGAGGACGTGATCGATCTGCGCGAGGTGTTCGCCGTGCTGCGGCGGCACCTCGTGCTCGTGGCGGGGGTCGCGGGGGTGGTCACGCTCCTCGCGGGGTGGCTCGCGTTCCGCGCGCGGCCAGTGTACCAGGCGAACGCGGTCATCCGCATCGCGGACACCCGAAGCGCCATGACGGCGGGGCTGGACAACCCGATCGCCGACAAGACTCTCGGCATGTGGACCGACCCCGTGCTCTCGCAGATCCAGGTGCTGGAGAGCCGCGCGGTGGCGGCGCAGGTGATGGAGCGGCACCCGCTCGGCATTCGCATCTCCACGCTCGGCATCCCCGCCTCGGCGCTGTCGGATGTGGCGCTCGACAGCGCGGCCACGCGCGACACGCTCGAGCTGGAGTTCGCCGACAGCGGCTACACGGTGCGCGCGCGCGGCCGCGCCGTGCCCGCGCGCTACGGCGCGCCGGTGTCGGTGCGCGGGCTCGCCTTCTCCATCGCCGAGCAGCCGGCGAGGAGCGAGGCGCGCGTGATCGTGGTGCCGCGCGAGGCAGCGGTCAACCACTTCCTCGACGATCTCGACGCCCGCGCCCGGAAGAACACCGACGTCATCGACGTCTCCTACAAGACCACCGACCCGGTGATCGCCCAGGAGGTGGTGAACACCGCCGTCACCGCCTTCCAGGAGATCAACGCCGCCACCGCGCAGCAGGAGTCGAGGCGGCGGCGCGAGTTCGTGCAGACACAGCTCGAGCAGACCGATTCCATTCTCGCCGCGGCGCAGACGGCGCTCAGCTCCTTCGCCAGCAGCAAGCAGGTGTACGGCTCCGACCGGAAGATCGCCGCCGAGCAGGCCGGAGTGATGGACCTGGAGATGAAGCGCGGGGAGCTGGCCGCCGACCGCAAGATGTACCAGTCGCTGCTCGACAGCCTGGAGAAGGCGAAGGGACGCCACGTCACCGAGAAGCTGAACGCGGTGGTGTCGAGCCCCGACATCGCCCAGAACCCGGTGGTGCAGGCGCTCTACCAGCAGCTCGTGGCGTACGAGGCGGCGCGCGACTCGCTCACCACCGGCCCCTGGGGGAGCGCGCGCACGAACCCCGACGTGCAGCGCATGGACGCGCTCGTGGCCACCACGCAGCAGCGCCTCACCGACGCCACGCGCAGCCAGATCGACGCGCTCGACGCCCGCTTGTCCGCGCTCGACGAGCTCAAGGCGCGCACGGCGGCCGAGCTGCAGAAGCTCCCCGCCACGCAGGCCGCCGAGGCGCGGCTCACGCAGCGCGTGGAGGCCACGCGCAAGGTGGCCGACCAGCTCCGCGAGGAGTACCAGAAGGCGCGCATCGCCGAGGCGGTGGAGGCGGGGCAGGTGGAGGTGGTGGACCTGGCGCCGCTCCC
>DASUXC010000081.1:0-17259 GCA_036378095.1 Gemmatimonadaceae bacterium
GGCGATCCGCGGCGCGACGAGTACTACGACATGGCGAACAAGAAGGGCGGCTACCTGAGCGAGTACCGGGGCGGGCAGGCGTACCAGCAGCCGATCGTGACGTACAACGAGAACCTGCTGATCATGGCCGAGGCGCAGTTCCAGACCGGCGATGAGGCGGGGGCGCTGGCCTCGCTCAACGCGGAGCGCGCCGCGTGGGGGACGGCGACGCCGTGGCACCACGCGATCACGCTCGCGCCGTCGGCGGCCACGGGCCCGGCGCTGCTCCAGGCGATCATGACCGAGAAGTACATCACGCTCTTCCAGAACGTGGAGGCGTGGAACGACTACAAGCGCACGTGCATCCCGGCGCTCACGCCGGCGAACGGGGCGACGGTCATCCCCGGCCGCCTGCTGTACGGGGTGACGGAGCGGCAGACGAATCCGAACGTGCCCGAGCCGAGCCAGCAGCCGGCGCGGAACGCGAACGATCCGAACGCCTGCACGGCGCCGTGATGTAAACGTAAGAGGAATGCGCGGCCCCCAGCCGCGCATCCGACCGGGGTGGGGCAGCCCGGCTCTCCCGAGAGGAGGCCGGGCTGTCTCGTTCCGGTGGAGCCCGCCGCGTGGCGGGCTCCGCCAGGCTTGACGCCCGAGGGTGCCCGGCGCGAATTTCCTGCATCGGAACTTTCCAGGATGGCCCCATGCGTCGTACCCTTCCGTTCGCGACTCTGCTGTTATGCGGCTGCTACGTCACCGTGCCGCTCGCGTCGACGTCGCCCGGACCCGGGACGCGGCTGCACGTGCAGCTCACCGACAACGGCTCGGGCAATCTGGCTCGGTATCTCGGCCCCAACGTGATCTCGGTGGATGGGCGCCTGCTCCAGGCCACCGATACGGCCATGTCGCTCTCGGTGAACACCGTCGGGATGCGCGATGGCGATGAGCAGTTCTGGAAGGGGGAGACGGTGTCGCTCCCCAAGCAGGCGATCGCCACCGTGCAGCAGAAGAAGCTGTCCAGGTGGCGGAGCGGGCTCCTGGCGAGCGCGCTCATCGTGGGGATCGTGGCGATCAAGGGAGCGACTGGCGGCACGGCCGGTACACCTGGCGGAGCGGGAAACGGCGGCTCGCCGAAGTGACGGACCTCGCGCCCGAGCCTTGGCATCGGACGCCGGCGGTCCGCCTAGCTAGTATCTCGCGGGACTCGAGTCGCCCGGTCGGCGCTCGAGCGGTCGTTGGCACGCGCTCGTTCGGCGCATCCGCACGTTCCACTCACCACACCGATCATTCGACACCCGCACTGCGGGCACGGCTCGAGGGGCATGTGTCTTGCACCGTGCCCAGCCTTTGACCCGGCACCGCTCAGGCCGCATCATATCCGCCGGCGATTCGCCGATGATCCGCGCGCATTCCATGCGTGAGGCCGCATCCACGCGCGCCCGCGGTCCGGTGATCGCGCACCCGTTCAACCGTGACACCGGAGGACCCATGCGCACGATGCGGTCGGGGCTCGCACTCGCCGCGGCGATCGGCGCGGCGATGATCGCGGTTCCCGCGCTCCATGCGCAGCAGCAGGACCTGTATCCCGCCACGCTCGATTACGGCACGGGACTGATCGACATCCCCGTCGCCTGGATCTCGCCCAACTCGAGCGACATCTGGGTGCAGTCGTCGGCCAAGCAGATCCCGTACAACGCCGCGTCGGCGCCCGATCTCAACTTCGCGTCGCGCTGGAACACGAACATGTCGATCGACACGCACTGGGCGGGTCGCTTCTCGCTCGGCGTGTCGATGTACAGCCAGAACCCGGAGCTGGGCGTCTTCGGCCAGGCGCTGCTGGTCAAGGAGCGCGCGGCGCGTCCGTGGCCCGCCGTCGCCGTCGGCTTCCGGAACCTCGGCTCCTTCGATCACGAGGATCGCCTGCTCATCGGGCACGACGTGGCGCCCACGGGCACCGGCGGGGCGACCGCGCCGTTCGCCCGCCGCTTTCACACCGCGCCGTCGGTGTACGGGGTGGCCACGAAGTCGATGACCGTGGGCACCACCGGCACCGCGAGCCTCACCGTGGGGTGGGGGAGCGGACTGTTCGCCGACGACGGCCACCTGGGCGACGCGTACAACGACAAGGGGCAGCTCGCGAAGGGGCTCTTTCTCGGCGGACGGTACGCGCTCCATCCCACGGCGAACACGCGCATCGACTTCCTCGCCGAGAACAACGGGTGGGACTGGAACGCGGGGATCGTGGGGACGTGGCGTGGCCTGTCGCTCGGCGTGTACGGCACGGAGCTCGAGGAGGGGGGGAAGTCGCCGACCAAGGGCGCGCTGTACACCGTCTACAACTACGCGAAGCTCAACATCTCCTTCGGGTACAGCGGCAACCTGCGCGACATCGCCAACGGCGCGGTGCTCCGCTCGCGCGTGGGTGAGCTGGAGCGCGAGCGGGCGCGACTCCGCGCCGAGCTGGCGCAGCGCGAGACGCGCATCGAGGAGCTCGAGGCCTCGCTCCGCAAGGCGCAGGCGGGCGAGCTCGCGGAGGTGGCGAAGCGCCGCGAGCAGCTCCAGAGCCAGATCCAGGAGGAGCGCGACGCGATCCAGCGCGCCGAGGATCGGCTGAAGGCGCTCCAGCAGGGACAGCAGACGCCTCCGTCGCCGCCGCCGGGCGGCTCCAAGCCCCCGTCTCGATAATCCGGAAGAGAGGCACGCGCGATGTCCATCAGGCAAGGGTGCACCCTGTTCGCCGTGCTCGCGGCCGTGGGCGCGAGCACGGCGGGGGCGCAGCAGTCGTATCCGCAGACGCTGTACTGGGGGTCGGGGCTCGTGGACATCCCGGTGGCGTGGGTCTCACCGGTGTCCGGCGACTTCTCGCTCGGCTTCTCGGGGAAGACGGTGAAGGGGTCGAACTTGTCGTCGGGGCTCGGCTTCGGCCACGGGCTCAACACCAACTTCGCCCTCTCCGCGTCGCTGTTCGGCCGGGCGGAGCTGGGGCTCTCGGTGTTCTCCGATGATCCGGAATGGGGCTTCTTCGGGCGCGGGCTGCTGCTCGACGAGGAGGATTTCCGCGGCCGTCCCGGCCTCGCGGGGTGGATCCCGAGCGTCGCCGTGGGGCTCCGCAACGTGGGGCCGTACTCGAAGATCGACCGGTTCGGCCTCGGCTACAGCCTGGCGCCGGGCACGGCGTCGGATCCCAGCCGCCAGCACGTCGCGGACTCGCTCCACACCGGCTTCTCCACGGGCGAGACGGTGTACGGCGTCGCCACCAAGTCGTTCATGATGTCGGAGCTCGGTCGCGGGATGCCGCACGTGGGGCTGAGCTTCACGGTCGGCTACGGCAACGGCCTGTTCTCCGATGATGGGGGGCTGGGGAGCGCGTACGCCAAGCACTCCACCGGCGGCGTGTTCGGCGGCGTGAAGATGGATGTCTTCCCGACGCCGCGCAGCGTGCTGTCGTTCATGTTCGAGAACAACGGCTGGGACGACAACCTCGGCGCCGTCTGGAGCTACCGCGGGCTGCAGGCGGGGGTGTACTGGACGGAGATCGGCACGGGATCGCGCGACGTCGCGACGACGCCGTACAACTACTCGAAGTTCGCCTTCACGGTCGGGTGGCAGAGCAACGCGCTGGCGCTGCTCCGGGGGGACATCCTGAAGGACCGTGTCACGGCGCTCGAGCGGGAGCAGCAGTCGCTGGAGCGGGAGATCGCGGCGCGGCAGCAGCGCATCGCGTCGCTGGAGCTCGAGATCGACCGGTATCAGGCGCAGAACCTGCTCGAGCTGGAGGAGCGGCGCGCGGAGGCGGAACAGGAGTTGCGCTCCGAGCGCGAGGCGTTGCGCCGGCTCGAGGAGCGGCTCCGTCGTCTGGAGCAGAACACGCCGCCAAGCGAGCAGAATCCGCCGGAGGAGTGACGCGCACGCCGTCCAGTGCCACGTGGAGAACATGCGATGACGCGCAACTGGTGGGTCCCCCTCGCGCTCGCGATGATGGCGGGCGCCGCGCACGCGCAGCAGCAGGAGCCGGACTCGGTGACGCAGCGGCGGGCCTTCGAGGCGCGCCGCGCGGAGCTCGTGAAGGAGCTGCAGGAAACGCAGGAGCAGCTCAGCCAACTGCGCGGGGAGCGCGTGCAGCTCGAGGCGCGCGTCGAGAACGTGCTCGCCGCCACCATGGAGAAGCGCGCGCGCACGCTGCTCATGAGCTCCGAGCAGAACGCGATGCTCCAGTTGGACGGCACCCTGACGGCGGCGCAGGACAACATGCTCGCGCAGCGCGACCGGATGCGGGCGCTCGGCGACGCGGTGCGGCGCCGCACGGGAGCGGTGCTGGTGGTGCTCTTCCGGGCCGATTCCGGGCAGGCGACCGGACTCGGGCCGGTCGATCTCAAGATCGATGAGGCGGCGGCCGCGACACGCACGTACACGCCCACCGCCACGGCGGCGCTGCAGGCGGGGGCGGTGGACCAGGTCTACCGCTCCGAGGTGCTCCCCACCACGCACACGATCACGGTGAGCGCCACGGTGAACGGGCAGTCGGTGGTGCAGGGGGTGAACGTGAACGCGGTGCGGGAGGCGGTGACCTACGTCCAGTTCACGATGCGCAACGGCCAGCTCGTGCCGAGCACGTGGACCAGCCAGGGGACGACGCCGTTCTGAGCCCGAGCCCCGCGAGCTCCCCGAGCTCCATGCGACGCGCGCGCGCGCTTCTCGCCGCGCTTGCGCTGGCGCTGGCGCCCTGGCCGCCCCTGCCCGCCCAGCAGCCCACGCGCGCCGATTCGTCGCGCGCCGCGGCGCCGGCGGCCCCCGCGACGGTCATCACGCCCGCCGCCGACCAGGCGCGGGGGGTGGATGCCGAGCTGCGCGCGGCACTGTTCGACCTCACCGCCGGCCGGCCGCTCGCCGCGCTCGAGCGTCTCGAGTGGCTGCGCGGCTCCGACAGCGTGTTCGCCGGCGCCCCGGAAGCGGGAGGGGCGATGCGATCGCGCGACGACCTGCTCTTCCTGCTGGCCGAGAGCTACTACCGCCTGGGGCTGGGCGGCGCCTTCCGCTCGGCGGCGCGCGAGCTCGCGGCGTCGCCCGGCGGGGCACGCTACGCGGGGGTGATCAGGGCGCAGCTCGTGCTCGATGCCTACCGGCGCGGGGACGATGCCACGGTGCGCGCGCTCGCGGGGGAGGCGACGGGCGGCGACCGGGCGCTCACCGCGCTGGTGCGGGGGCTCACGGCCTATCGCGGCGGCGACTTCACGGCCGCGCGCGGCGCCTTCGCCGCCGCGCGCGCGGCCGGCGGCGCGTACGCGCCGTACGCGCAGTACATGGAAGCGATGGCCGTGCTGCAGGGGGACACCTCGCGCGCGGGCGCGGCGCTCGACTCGCTGCGCCCGCTGGCCGGCATGGCCACGGGGGAGCTCGGCGACCAGGTTCGCCTCACGGCGGCGGAGCTGGCGTACGAGAGCGGCCAGTACGAGGCGGCGATCCGCTTCGCCCGCGGCGTGTCGCCGGCGAGCGGGCTGGGTCCTCAGGCGCTGCTCGTCACGGCATGGTCGCAGTATCGCGGCGGCGCGCTGGAGGAGGCGGGACGCTCCTTCGCGGAGTTCGCGGCGCGCCATCCCGAGCTGCCGCAGCGCGACGAGGCGCGCCTCATGGTGGGGCAGGTGCTGCTGGAGTCGGGGCAGTCGGAGCCCGCGGAGCGCTACTTCGAGGCGGTCGCGGACTCGATCACGGGCGAGGTGACGGCGCTGCGGTCGCGCGCATCGGCGGCGCTGGAGAGCGCGGCGCGGGCGCTGGTGGCGGCGCGCGCCGCGGGGATCGCGTTCGTGCACGACCCCGTGGACGGGAAGACGCTCGCCCTCCCCGAGGGCGCGGGGGCCGACGCGGGCACCGTGCTCGCGGGATTCGCCGGCACGCCCGCGCCGCCGTCGCGCGTGCCGCCGCGCGTCGTGTCGCTGGCCGACGTGAGCGCGCGGCTCGACAGCATCGCTCCCGTGCTCGGCCCCGACTTCCCGCGCGGGCTCATGTACCTTGGCACGGCGGACAGCTCGGCCGCGGCGGAGTACGCGCGCCGCGCCGACGCGCTGCTCGACGCGGACGTCCGTGCCTCGCTCGCCCGCTACGGACTGCAGGAGCAGCTCGACGCCCACGCGGCGAAGATCCTCGCGCTGCAGGACCTGCAGCGGATGATCGCCTCCGGGAACGCCTCGCTGGCGGCGAACGCCCGCACCCTCGCCGCGACGCGGGATTCGCTGGCCGTCATGCGCGTGGTGATCGATCGCACGCGCGCGCGCGTGCGCCAGGCGCTCGCGACGCAGATGGAGGCGACGCGGCGGATGGCCGCGGAGAACGTGGCGATGATCGACAGCACCCGCGCCGCGCTCGGCGCCAGCCTCGGGCCGGCCGAGGCCGACATCCTCGACACCGAGCGGCGCACGGCGGAGACGTACGGGCGGATGGCCGACGCGGTGCAGGCGGGGCTGGACGAGGCGATCGGCCATCACCCGGTGTTCGCGCTGCGCGACTCGGTCACGGCGCGGCTGGCGCGCGCGAACGCGCTGCACGACGAGACGCGGGGCGTGCTCGCCGCGGACGACTCGATCGTGGCCCGCGCGCTCGGGGAGCTCGAGGGGGCGGAGCCCCCGCGAGCGCGGGCGATGCGCGCGGCGCTCGCCGCGGCGGAGCGCCAGCGCGCGGCCGCCGAGGGGGCGCTCGTGGCGCTGGTGGAGAACGAGCTGCGCCAGCGCGCCACGGGGATGCTCGCGCTCCTCGGTGAGCGCCGCGAGGCGGCGGACTACGGGTCCGCGAGCTCGGCGTTCTTCCGCGCCACGGAGCCCAAGGGCACCGCCACCGGCGCCTCCGGCACCGTCACCGGCGTCTCGGCCGGGACGCTCGCGCGGCCCACGCCGGCGGCGCCGCCGGCGCCGCCGGCGCCGGCGCCCTCGAAGGCCGAGGGCGACAGCACCGCGACGGGAAGACGCCCATGACCATGTCGCGCGCTCTCGTCTGGCCGTTGGCGCTCGCCCTCGCGGCGCCCGCCGTGCGCGCGCAGGCCACGGTGGCCGAGGCTCTCACGCGCCCCGCGCCGTCGGCCGCCACTCGTCCGGCGGGGGCGGACAGCCTGGGCGACGTGGCGATCGACAAGCTGTCGTCCTTCCTCGCGCGCTACCCCGAGAGCCGGCTGCGCCCCAACGTGCTCTACCAGCTCGCCGAGCTGCTGGTGCGCCGGGCCGATGACGCGTTCGCCGCGGCGCAGCGCGCCGGCGGAGACGTTCCCACGCACCCCGACTACGCTCCGGCCATCGCCAGGTACCGGGAGCTGACCGACCGGTACCCGCGCTTCGAGCACGCCGATGCCGCGGCGTACACGCTCGGCACCCTGTACTTCACGGGCCAGCGGTACGCCGACGCGGCGGCGATGTTCGAGCGCGTGACGCGGCAGCCGGCGTCGGCGTTCCGCGCGGAGTCGTACTTCCGGCTCGGCGACGCGCGCTTCGAGCTCGCCTCGGCGGCGCGCGGCGAGGCGCGGCGCGCCATGTTCGTGCGGGCGGCGCAGGCGTACGACAGCGCCACGAGCGTCGCGCCTCCGGGCGGGGACATCTACTTCCTCGCGCTCTACAAGCTGGGGTGGAGCTACTACAACCAGGCCACGCGTCCCAACCAGCCCGAGTACCAGAAGGCGGTGGAGGTCTTCGGGCGGCTGGTGTCGGAGTACGACCGCCTCTCGCCGGAGCGGCAGGCGCGCCTCGGGCTGCGCGGCGACGCGATCGAGTACATGGCCGTCGCCTTCACGCAGGTGGGGGGCGCCGACGCGGCGTCCCGCTACTTCGCCACGCACGGCGCGAACAGCTTCGAGCTGCCGGTGCTCCGCCGCATCGCGGCGAGCCTGCGCGACCAGGGCGACTTCGCCAAGGCGGTGGAGGCGTATCAGGCCGTGCAGGCCGCGGCGCCGACCGATTCGTCGGCGCTCGCCGTGCAGCGCGAGATCATCGACATCTACCAGAACCGCGTGCTCGAGCCCGAGCGGGCGCAGGACGCGCGGCTCGCGCTGGTGGACCGGTTCGCGCCCGACTCGGCGTGGGCGCGGACCAATCCCGCGCTGGTGGACTCGGCGAACCGGGTGCGCGAGACGATGCTGCGCCAGAGCGCGCAGTTCGAGCTGGCGCACGCCCAGCGCACCAGGGACCGGGCTCGGTTCGCCGCGGCCGCCGGGTTGTACGGGCGCTACATGTCGGAGTTCGCCGCGTCGGACAGCGCGCAGGCGGTGGACTTCCTGTACGGCGAGGCGCTGTTCGGTGAAGGGGAGTACCTGCGCGCCGGCGCCGAGTACGCGCGCGCCGCGTACCAGCTCCACGGCGACCAGTCGCTCGCCGCGCGCGCGGGGCAGAACGCGATCGTGTCGTTCGACTCGGCGGTGGTGCGCGAGCGCGGCGATTCGGCGGCGCGGGACTCGCTGTTCTCCGCCGTGGACCGCTACGTGGCCGCGTTCCCGCGGAGCGACGTGGCGCCGAAGGCGCTGATCGAGAAGGGGAGGCGCGCCTCGGAGGCCCGGCGGTGGGACATCGTGGCGCAGACGTTCCAGACGTACGTCGCGACCTACCCGAGCGATCCGTACACGCCCACGGCACAGAAGCTGATCGGCGACGCGCTGTACAAGCAGGGGAAGTACACCGAGGCGCAGGCCCAGTGGGAGAAGGCGCAGTCGGCGGCCGAGCAGACGGGGCGCGGGCGCCTCGCCGACTCGATCAGCCTGATCCGCAACGCGGCGGCGGTGACGTACGGCGACTCCCTGGTGAAGGCGGGCGACTACCAGCGCGCGGCCGAAGAGGTGTACGTGGCGTACGCCGACCGCAACCCGACGTCGGAGAAGGCGCCCGATGCGCTGCGCAACGCGATCGAGACGTACGTGCTCGCCGACAGCGCGGCACGGGCGGCCCAGAACGCGAGCGCATCGATCGCCGCGAAGCAGCGCGCGCTCGACCTGACGGACCGGCTCGTGACGCAGTACCCGCGCTACAAGTACCGCACGCAGTACCAGGCGCTCGAGACGCAGCTCCTGGCCGATCTCGGGCGGCGCGACGAGGCGGTGCGCGCGCTCGATGCGCTCATCCGCGACAACCCGGACTGGCCCGGCCGCGCCGACGCCATGGTGCGCCGCGCGGTGGCGCTCGACTCGCTGAGCCGGCCGCGCGACGCGGCGGCGGCGTACGAGGCGTTCGCCACGGCGTACCCCAAGGATCCCCGCGCGGCGGACGCGCAGTACAACGCGGCGCTCACGTACCTGCAGGCGGCGGACACGGCCGATGCCGCGCGCGCGTACGGCGAGTTCGCCGCCCGGTTCCCGCGCGACGCGCGCACCGGCGCGGCGCAGCAGACGCGCGTGGCCCTGCTCCGCGCGGCGGGCGACTCGGCGGCGGCGGACCGCGAGCTGGCGCGCCTGTGCGTGCGAGCGAGCGGCGCGCTGGCGTCGGCGTGCGCCGAGCGGACGGCGGAGCGGGAGTTCCGCGCCGGCGTCGAGGAGTTCGCGCGCTATCAGCCGCTCGCGCTCGTGATCCCGACGCGGGGCAATCTCACGCGGCGCGGGATCGAGCGGCTGTCCGCGCCGAAGCGCCGGCTGCTGTCGAGCCTGTCGTCGCACTTCGGCAAGTCGATCGCCACCGGGCTCCCGGTGTGGCTGTCCGCCTCGTCGTACTACGTGGGGCTCGCGCAGTGGGAGTACGGCGAGTTCCTGAAGAACGTGAAGCTGCCGGCGGACCTCACCCCCGCGCAGGTGCAGGCGGCGCAGCAGGGGGCGGCTCGTCAGGCGGAGCAGTACTACGCCGCGGCGCGCACCACGTGGCAGACGCTGGTGGACAAGGCGGCGCAGGAGCGGATCGCCAATCCGTGGGTGGATCGCGCGCGCGCGGCCGTGCAGGGGAGCGTGGACGCCTCGCCGCCCACCGACGCGAAGAGCACGGAGGCCGTCGTGGTGCCCGCGCCCGCGGACACGAGCGCCGCGGGAGGCGTGAAGCCGCCGATGCCCGCGGACTCGACGCGCGGCGCGGACAGCACGAAGACGCCGCTCCCCGCCGACACGACGCGCGGCGCGGACCGCGTGCGGACGCGTCCCCCCGCGGACACGAGCGGCACGCCGGCGGGCGGGCACACCGGAGGAGCATCCTGATGCGCGCGATCGGAGTGGTGGCGCGGGGAGTGGCGGCCGCCCTGGCGCTCGGTGTTCCGGCGGCCGCGGGCGCACAGCAGCAGCCGCGCAAGACGCCGCGCGGCGGGGAGCCGATCGTCATTCGCGGGCAGGTTCCGACGCCGCAGGTGGTGACCGTCCGCCCGCGTCAGGTGCCGGAGTACGATCGCGGGGTGCTCGGTCCCGAGCTGCGCCAGCGGTCGTTCTGGCCGGGGCTGGCGCCGGGGTACCAGCTCGTGCCGGGGCGGCAGGTGAGCGGCCGCGCGACGCTGGACACGGTGCCGGGGGCGATGGTCGCCGCCGAGCCCGGGGAGGCGGGGAGCGCCGCCGCCGGCGCGGCGCCGGCGGACAGCGCGACGAGCCCGGAGCGGGCGGCGCAGATCGAGGCGATGCGGCGGGAGCTCGCCGTGCGACGCGCGCGCCTCGACTCGCTGCAGCGCGCGCTGCGCGGCGAATCGGCGCGCGCCGAGACGGCGCGCGGGCTCGGAACCGTTCCACGACGCAGCGCCGCCGATTCCGCCGCGCGCGCGGCGGAGATCGACGCGCTCATGAAGGAGCTCGAATTCCGGCGCGCGCGGCTCGACTCGCTCGAGGTGCTGGTGCGCGACCTCGGGCGGCCGCGCGCGCCCGCCGACACCACCCGGTCCCCGCGCGACAGCAGCGCGCGGCCCCGCCGGTGATCCGTCCCGTCGCGAACTTCCTGGAGGACTCGCCTTGTTGACGACATTGCTGGAGTACTACCGGGCCGGTGGCCTGGTCATGAACTTCATTCTCATCGTGGCGGTCGCCGGGCTCGCCGTGTTCATCGAGCGGTTCTACACGATCGTCATCCGCTCCAAGATCAACGGGCGCGCGTTCATCGAGCGGGTGATCCAGCTCGTGCGGGCGGGGAAGATCGACGATGCGATCAAGCTCTGCCAGCAGTCGCAGGCCGTGCTCCCCGACATGGGGCTCCTCATCCTGCGCAGCCGGAGCCGCGACGAGGCCGACCTGCAGAACGTGGCCGATGCCGCCGCGCTGAGCGTGCTGCCGCGCCTCACGCGCCGCCTGCACTACCTCCCCATGCTCGCCAACGTGGCCACTCTCATCGGGCTGCTCGGCACGATCTTCGGGCTGCGCGCGGCGTTCAGCTCCGTGGCGCTCGCCGCGGCGGCGGAGCGCTCGGCGGCGCTCGCCTCCGGCATCGCCATCGCCCTCAACGCCACGGGCTTCGGGCTCTTCACCGCCGTGCCGCTCTCGGTGGCGCACGCCTACCTGGTGAGCCAGGCGGAGGGGATCATCGAGCAGGTGGACGAGTTCCAGGTGCGGCTCATCAACGCCCTCATCGACCGGCCGGATGTCCGGCTGGGGCATCGCTGAGCGCGCGGCCGCGCCGACCGAGCGCACCGACCGCGAGCTGACCGGCCATGTCCTCGCTCTTTCACCGATCGAACCAGCGCCGCAGCGAGCGGGCGCCGGTGACCGCGCACGGGAACATCAATCTCGTCCCGCTCGTGGACATCCTCACGTCCATCGTGTTCTTCAGCCTGCTCACGTACCAGGGCGCGACGTTGATGGCGCTCACCGCCTTCGACCTGTCGCTCCCCCCGGTGGTCGTGAGCACGCCCGAGCAGGCGTCGCGCGTGAAGTCGGAGAAGGACGTGCTCGACCTGCTGCTCGCCGTGCGCCTGGAGCAGGACCGGATGACCGTGGAGCACTCCGGCGAGGGCGGCTTCCGGCGGCAGATCGCGGGGACCGACTCCGCCTCGCTCGACACGCTGCAGACGCTCATGACGCAGATCCGGCAGCAGTACCCGCAGAACGCCGACGTCCTCGTGATCCCATCGGATGACGTGAGCTACGACACCATCGTCCACGTGCTCGAGCGGCTGCGGCTCGCCCGCTACTCGGGGATCTCGCTCGGCACGCGCACGCGCACGCGCGGCGCGAGCGCGGCGGGGAAGTAGGGGATGAGCCGCGCCCGGGAGATGCGCGCGCAACGGCGCGCCGCGCAGTTCGCGAAGTTCCGCATCACGGAGCTCAACCTGGTTCCGCTCGTCGACACGTTCGTGTCGATCGTATTCTTCGCCCTCACCACGGCCACCGTGGGCGAGCTGGCGCCGGTCGTGCCTGGGGTGCGGCTCCCCGAGTCGCGCGTGGGGGCGACGGCGCTGCAGCAGCTCACGCTCGGCATCGGTCCGCAGGTCACGCTCGCCGGGCACCGCGTGATGAGCACGGTCGAGGCGGCGCGCGCGCGGTCCAACGACCCCAAGCAGCCGCTGCTCATCCCCCAGCTCTACTCGGCGCTCGAGAAGGCGGCGGACTCGATCCGGACGGCGAAGCACATTCCGCCCGATACGCCGCTCGAGACGCCGCTCGCCATCCAGGGCGACCGCAGCATGCGCTACGACCTGCTCGCGCGCATGATGCAGACGGCGCGGCTGGCGGGGTTCAAGAACCTGTCGCTGCAGGTGAGCAAGACGGCGGGCCTCGTGCCCGCGCCGACGAAGACGGCGAGCGCCTCGACCGTGGAGGTGCGGTAGGATGACGGGGGGCGCGACGCGGCCGCGGCGCGGACCGATCGACGATGCGTCGTTCACGCGCAACATGCGCTACGAGCTCGCCGACGCCGAGGGGCGGGCGATCGTGTGGTCGTGGGCGGTGGCCGTCTCCCTCGGCCTGCTCTGGATCCTGCTCGTGATCTTCCTCCCCGCGGTGCCGCCGTCGATCTCGCTGCTCCGCCCCGAGGAGACCGCGCCGGTCCAGGTGCAGTTCGAGGATCTCACCCCCCCCACGCCGGAGCCGGCCGGCGCGCCCGCCGCGCCGGCGGCGAAGCCCGCGCCGCGCCCCGCCGGGGGCGGGCGCCGCGGCGCGGCGGAGAGCGACACGCGCGCGATCGGCGATGCGTTCGGCGGCGCCTCGTCGAGCGCGGGCGGGGGCGGGATGGTGGGGGACGTGTCGAACGTGCTGCGCGGCGTGGACGTGAGCTCCGGCGCCGGTGCGACGCCGGGCGCCGGCGCGGGGAAGGCGGTGATCGGCTACGGGAAAGGAGGACAGGGCTCGCGCACGCCGGGACGCGGCGGGCTTGGCACGGGGCTCGGGAGCACCCCGGGAGGCGGCGGCCTCGGCGGAGTCGGTGGGGGTGGCGGGGTGGGGTTCTCCACGGTGCGCGTGGCGCCGCCGAGCGTGATCCGCGCGGAGAAGGTGGGGAGCGCCGGCCGCAACGTGTCGGACCTCGGCAACTACGTGCGCTCGCGCCAGTCGCAGCTCCAGTTCTGCTACGAGGAGTACGGGCTGAAGGCGAATCCCAATCTCGCCGGGACGATCGGCGTCGCCGTCACGCTCACGGGCGCGGGCGACGTGACGGGGGTGGACATCACCAAGCGAAGCTGGTCTGGTGCTGGCGCGACGGAGGCCGAGTCGTGCATCCGCCAGCGCATCCGGTCGTGGCACTTTCCGCCGTCCAGCCAGGGCGGCGGCACGTACAGCTTTTCCTTCATCTTCAGCAAGTGAGCGCGGCGCGGGGGGCGCGGGAAGCCCGCGCCCCCCGCGCGCGCGCCCAGCGCGCACTTCCTCCGCGTCCGCACCGGCGATAGAATCGAAGATCACCCCCGGGCCCGCGGCCGGCGACGAATGGGCGCGGCGCGCGACCCGCGCACCGCGCCCATTCGTCGCCCGGGCGGGCGACAGGAGATGGACGACACGGTGTTGCACAGTGTCCTGCGTGCCGTCGGTGCCCTCGCGCTGCTGCAGACGCTGCAGCTCCCGGCGCCCCGCGGCTACATCAACGATTTCGCGAACGTCATCCCCGCCGACCGCCGGGCGAGCATCGAGCGCATCATCGACGATGTGAAGGCGAAGTCGGGGGGCGAGATCGTGGTCGTCACGCTCTCCGACATCGGGGACCGCGACCCGGCGCAGGTGACGTTGCAGATCGGCCGGGAGTGGAAGATCGGGAAGCTGGGCAACCCGGGCGACGTCACGCGCAACACGGGCGTGGTGATCCTCGTCGTCCCCAAGGAGACGAGCAGCTCGGGGCGCGGACGGTGCTGGGTGGCCACCGGCTACGGCGCCGAAGGGTTCATCACGGACGCGATGTCCGGGGACATGTGCCGCGCCGCGATCCCCTTCTTCATGCAGCGCGACTACGGATCGGGGATCGAGCAGATCGCGCTCCAGGTGGCAGAGCGGTTCGCCGGCGAGTTCCACTTCACGCTCGACACGTCGCTCGCGGCGGAAGTGCCGCCGCCCCCCCGCCAGCGGGGCGGGGACGGGGGCGGGAGCCCCGGCGTCTGGCTCATCCTGTTCGTGGTCATCGTCATCCTGCTCAGCAACCTGGGGCGGCGGCGACGGGGGTGCGGCGGGGGCGGGTGCATCCCGATCTTCATCCCGATGGGCGGGGGCGGATACCGGGGCGGCGGGTGGAGCGGCGGGGGATGGGGTGGTGGCGGCGGTGCCGGTGGCGGATTCGGCGGGTTCGGTGGCGGTGGCGGGTTCGGCGGCGGTGGCGGCGGCTCCAGCTGGTGAGGGCACATGGCGACGATGACACTCGATGAGCTGGTGGCGCAGCTCCGGCAGGCGTTCGGCGAAGGGCTGCGCGCGGTGGTGCTGTACGGATCGGCGGCGACGGGAGAGCACATCGCCAAGCGCTCCGACTACAACGTGCTCGTGCTCGTGGACACGATCGACTTCGAGCTCCTGCGCCGCGAGGCGGCGATCGCCCGGAGCTGGATCGAGGCGGGGAACCCGCCCCCGCTCACGCTCACGATGACGGAGTGGCGCGCGTCCGCCGACGTGTTTCCCATGGAGTACGCGGACATCCTGGAGCGGAACCGCGTGCTGTACGGCACGCCCCCGTTCGACGGGATCGCCGTGGAACGACGCGACCTGCGGCTACAGCTCGAGTACCAGGCGATGGGGAAGCTGCTCCAGCTCCGGCAGGGGATACTCGCCTCCGGCGGGGACCGGAAGCGGCTCGCCGAGCTGCTCGGCGCGAGCGTGACCACGTTCATGGTGCTCTTCCGGGCGCTGCTCCGCTACGAGGGCGCGACGCCGCCCACGGAGTACGAGGCGCTGGCGCGCGAGGTGGGATCTCGCGCGGGGTTGGATCCGGCGCCGTTCGTGCGAGTGATCCGTCACGCGCGGGGCGCCGAGCGGATCGGCGAGCCGGAGCTCATGGAGGTGGTGTCCGGATACCTGGCGGGCGTGAGGCGCCTCGCCCAGTACATCGACCAGCAGGGAGCCCGATGAAACGACACGCGACCCTGGTACCGGTGCTGCTCGCCGTGCTCGCCGCCTGCCCGCGGGACAAGAAGAAGGAGACGCCGCCGCCGGCGGCCCAGGACACCACGCCGGTGAACCTGGACTCGCTGCAGTCCGCCATCCCGCCGGCGGCACCGGACACCTTCACCGCGCCCGCGCCGCGGCACGCGGCCCGGGTGCGGCCGCGCATCCCCGACGCGCCGCCGGCGCTGGTGGAGGCGGTGGAGCGCGAGCAGTCGTTCTCCCGGTTCTGCTACCAGGAGTACGGGCAGAAGGTGGATCCGACGCTCACGGGTGGCGTGGCGATGATCGTGACGGTCGGCTCGAGCGGGATCACCGATGCGCGCGTGCACGACGACACGTGGTCGTCCAAGGCGGGACGGGCGGTGAACGACTGCCTCGACGAGAAGGCCGCCGGCGCGTGGAAGCCCGCGCCCGGCGCGGTGCGTCCCGGGAAGTACGTGGTGCAGCTGAGCTTCAGACCATCGTGACGGATCGCGCCGGCCGCGGCGATCCGGGGGCGGCGGTCGCGCCGCGCCGCCCGCCCGGCCGCCTCGGGCGATCGACCCCGACACCTACAGGAGATCACATGCGCACACGCCGATTGGCCATTCTCCTCCTCCCGCTGCTCGCCGGGTGTGGGTACAACACCATCCAGAAGCTGGACGAGCAGACGAACCAGACGCGGAGCCAGATCGAGGTGCAGCTGCAGCGGCGCGCCGACCTGATCCCCAACCTCGTGAACACCGTGAAGGGGTACGCGCAACACGAGGAGCGGGTGTTCACGCAGGTGGCGCAGGCGCGCTCCGGGCTGCTCAACGCGATCAACACGCACGACCCGCAGCGCATGGCGGACGCCAACGCGCAGCTCACCGCGGGGCTCGGCCGGCTGCTGGCCGTCGCCGAGAACTACCCGCAGCTCAAGGCGAACGAAGGCTTCCTGCGGCTGCAGGACGAGCTGACGGGGACGGAGAACCGGATCGCCGTCGCGCGCGGCGACTACAACCAGGCGGCGCAGCAGTACAACACGTACATCCGCACCTTCCCGCAGACGCTCACGGCGAAGGTGATCGGCGCGAAGTCGAAGCCGTACTTCGAGGTGACCACGCCCGGCTCGCGCGAGGCGCCGAAGGTGGACTTCGGCACGCCGCCCCCGGCGGCGCAGCAGCCGGGGAGCACGACGACGACCCCGAGGGTGCCGTGACGGACCGGCGTTGGCGCACGAGAGCGGCGAGCCGGGTCCGGCTCGCCGCTCTCGCATCGGTGGCGGTGGCGGCGGCGGGGTGCGCGACGGCGATGGGCGCGGGGCATGGCGGGTCGCCCGAGCGGCGGGTGGTGTCGATCGTGTTTCCGCTGGCGGCGGATTCGGTGCGCTTCACCAGCGGCTTCGGCGATCCGCGCGATGGCGGATCGCGCCGGCATCGCGGCCAGGATCTCTTCTGCCCGCGCTGGACGCCGATCCTGGCGGTTGTGGACGGGACGGTGGACTGGATCTCCACGTCGCGCCCCAAGAAGGGGAAGAGCTACGAGCTGCTCCTCCGCGGCGACGACGGGAACCTGTATTTCTACGACCACCTGAACAACGACCATCCCGGCACGCACGACGATCGTGCCGGTCCGCGCTACGCGTACGCGCGCGGACTCCGGAACGGCGAGCGGGTGTCGGCCGGGGACGTGATCGGCTACGTGGGCGACTCGGGGGATGCGGCGCCGTCGGGCCCGCACCTCCACTTCGAGATCCACATCGGAAAGTGGGGGAACGCGATCGATCCGGAGCCGTCCTTGCGGCGGGCGCTCGCGACGCGCGGAGACGGGGCGCGGGACGTGGGGCGCGGGACGCGTGAGAACAGGGATTGAGCGAGACGGGGCCGGCAGATGCCGGC
>DASUXC010000082.1:0-50042 GCA_036378095.1 Gemmatimonadaceae bacterium
ACGGCCCTCTCCCGGCCGTGCCCTGTCGTCGACGTTCCCGACCCCTCTACCCCATCCCCGCCTCCGCCCCCCCGGCCCCTGGCCCCCGACCCCCGGCCCCCAACCCACGGCAGTTGCCCCGCGGCGATGCCCCCAGGACATTTGGAGTTGGAGATGTACATGTGGATTCGGCGAGGACGAGGGGAGCCGCGGGGCGGAGACGGAACCGCCCCCGGGTGCAGTCTCCACCCCCGTATCTTCCCTGAATCCCCCCGGCCCCTGGCCCCTGGCCCCTAGCCCCCAGTGCTCCCTACCCGCGTACTCATCGCCGACGACCAGCAGGACGTGCTCGAAGCGCTGCGCCTCATGCTCAAGGCGGAGGGGTTCGAGATCGAGACGGCGCGCTCGGTGGCGGGGATCGTCGCCGCCGTCGAGCGGCGCGACTTCGACGCGGTGCTCATGGACCTCAACTACGCGCGCGACACGACGTCGGGGCGCGAGGGGCTCGACCTCCTTCCGCAGCTCCAGGCGGCCGACCAGACGCTGCCGGTGATCGTCATGACGGCGTGGGGGAGCGTGGACGGCGCGGTGGAGGCGATGCGGCGTGGCGCGTGGGACTACATCGAGAAGCCGTGGGACAACGCGCGCCTCATGGCCACGCTCAACACGCAGATCGAGCTGGGACGCGCCATCCGGCGCGCTCAACGACTGGAGGGGGAGAACCGCATCCTCCGCAAGGAGGGGGCGCCGCAGCTCATCGCCGAGTCGCCGCGCATGCGCCCGGTGCTCCAGCTCATGGAGCGCGTGGGTCCCTCGGACGCCAACGTGCTCGTCACCGGTGAGCACGGGACGGGGAAGGAGCTCGTCGCCCGGTGGCTGCACGCGGTGTCGCCGCGCGCCCCGCAGACGTTCGTCGCCGTGAACATGGGCGGGCTCTCGGAGGGGGTGTTCGAGAGCGAGCTGTTTGGGCACGTGAAGGGCGCGTACACCGATGCCAAGACCGATCGCGTGGGGCGCTTCGAGCTCGCCGACCGCGGCACGCTCTTCCTCGACGAGATCGCGAACGTGCCGCTCGCGCTCCAGGCGAAGCTGCTGCGCGTGCTGCAGACCGGGGAGGTGGAGCGCGTGGGCAGCTCGCGCCCGCGGCAGGTGAACGTGCGCATCCTGTCGGCCACGAACGCGGACCTGAGCGCCGAGGTCGCGGCCGGACGGTTCCGCGAGGACCTGCTCTTCCGCCTCAACACCATCGAGATCCACCTCCCGCCGCTCCGCGAGCGCCGGGAGGACATCCCTCTCCTCGCCACGCACTTTCTCCAGCGGCACGCGCAGCGCTACGGGAAATCGGTGACGACGTTCGACGGCGCGGCGATGCAGGCGCTGCTCGAGCATCCATGGCCGGGGAACATCCGCGAGCTGGATCACGCCGTGGAGCGCGCCGTGCTGCTCGCGCAGGGCGACGCCGTGCGCCCCGCGGATCTCGGCCTCCGCATCGGCGCCCCGCAGGGCGCGCCGGCGGGCCGGCTGGAGGAGCTCACCCTGGAGGAGGTGGAGCGCCTGCTCATCCAGAAGGCGCTCACGCGATTCGGCGGCAACGTGAGCCAGGCGGCGCGCGCGCTCGGGCTGAGCCGGAGCGCGCTGTATCGCCGGCTCGCCGCGCATGGGCTCTGAGGGAGCGCCGGACGCTGGGGCGAAGATCGCGTTCGAGCAGCGGATCTTCGCCCTCGCGCTCCTCGCCGGCGCTCCGGGCGGGATCGTCGCCATCGTCCTGCTCTGGACGGGCGATCACTCGGGGCGCCTCCGGTGGACGCTCACCATCCTCATCGCGATCCTCTGGCTCGGCTTCGCCCTCGCCGCCCGGGAGCGTGTCGTCCGTCCGCTGCAGACCATCTCGAACATGCTCGCCGCGCTGCGCGAGGGGGACTTCTCCATCCGCGGCCGCGGCGCGCGCCCCGACGACGCGCTCGGGCTCGCCCTCCTCGAGGTGAACGCGCTCGGCGAGATGCTGCGCGCCCAGCGGCTCGGCGCGCTCGAGGCGACGGCGCTCCTCCGCACGGTGATGGCGGAGATCGACGTCGCCATCTTCGCGTTCGACGAGGGGCGCAAGCTCCGCCTGGTGAACGGCGGGGGTGAGCGCCTGCTCGGCCACCCCGCGGAGCGGCTGCTCGGGCGGACCTCGGCCGCGCTCGGGCTCGCCGAGTGCCTGCGCGGCGATCCGGAGCGCACGATCGAGATGAGCTTCCCTGGCGCGAGCGGACGCTTCCAGCTCCGGCGCGGCACCTTCCGTCAGGGCGGGCGGCGACACCAGCTCCTCGTGCTCTCCGATCTGAGCAAGGCGCTGCGCGACGAGGAGCGCCTCGCGTGGCAGCGCATCATCCGTGTGCTCGGCCACGAGATCAACAACTCGCTCGCGCCGATCAAGTCCATCGCCGCCAGCCTGCGCGACCTGCTCGCGCGCCCCACGCTCCCCGACGACTGGCGCGCGGACGTGAGCGGCGGACTCGCCGTGATCGCGAGCCGCACCGAGGCGCTGAGCCGGTTCATGGCGGCGTACGCGCTGCTCGCGCGGCTGCCGCGCCCCGAGCCGCAGCCGGTGGAGGTGGATGCCTGGGTGCGGCGCATCGCGCGCCTGGAGACGCGCGTGGACGTGAAGGTGATCCCCGGGCCGGCGGTGGTGATCGATGCCGACGGCGATCAGCTCGACCAGCTCCTGATCAACCTCGTACGCAACGCCGCCGACGCGGCGCTCGAGACGGGGGGCGGGGTGACGGTCGGGTGGTCGCGCAACGGCGGCTCGCTCGACGTGTGGGTGCGCGACGAGGGGCCGGGGCTGACGGAGACGGGGAACCTGTTCGTCCCCTTCTTCACCACCAAGCCGAAGGGCTCGGGGATCGGCCTGGCGCTGAGCCGGCAGATCGCCGAGGCGCACGGCGGCTCGCTCACCCTCGAGAACCGGCGCGATGCGCGCGGGTGCGAGGCACGGCTCAGGCTGCCGACCTGATCCGATCCGGCGAGCGCGACGGCACCCGCCGCGCGCGGCGCGCCCCCGCACCTCGCGCTCGCGCGCGCGCGCCGTATCATGAGATGAGCATCCCCGGGAACCGTCGAAGCGGGAGGTCGCGTGTCGCGGTCGATCGTGCTCGTGCTCGCGTGGTGCGTCGCTCTCGCCGGGCGACTCGGCGCGCAGGTGGTGCGAGGGGAGGTGGTGGACAGCGGTACCGCGCGTCCCGTCGTCGGCGTCATCGTCATCCTCCTGGATGATCACGGCGTCCGCCGCGCGGGGGCGCTCACCGATGATGCCGGCCGGTTCGCCGTGCGCGCGCCGGCGCCGGGGCGCTACACGCTGCGCCTCGACCGCATCGGCTACGCGAGCAGCACGAGCCCGCCGCTGGCGCTCGGCGCCGGCGAGACGGTGGCGCGCCGCCTGACGGCATCGGCGATCCCCATCTCCCTCGCCGCGCTGACGGTGCGCGGCGACGACAGGTGCCGCGTGCGTCCGGGCGAGGGGGAGCGCAGCTTCGCGCTCTGGCGCGAGGCGCGGAAGGTGCTGGAGGCGGCGAACCTCTCCGCCGAGTCGGGGCGCGTGGAGGCGCGCGTGCGCCGGTACGTGCGCCTGCTCGACCCGTACACGCTCGCCGTGCGCCACGAGGAGAGCGCGGTGACCGTCGCCAGGGGCGAGCGCCCGTTCGTCGCCGCGCGCTCGCCGGAGGAGCTCGCGCGCGACGGCTACGCGCGGCGGGACGAGCGCTACACCACCTACTACGCGCCCGACGCCGAGGTGCTGCTCTCCGACCCGTTCGCCGCCACCCACTGCTTCCGCGCGCTCCCCCCCGACGACGACCACCGCGGTCTCGTCGGCCTGGCGTTCGAGCCGGCGCGCAAGCGCAAGCTCCCCGACGTGAAGGGGGTGCTCTGGCTCGATGCGCGCACCGGCGCGCTCACGCGCATGGAGTTCCGCCACACGAACCTCTTCCCCCAGGTGCCGCCATCGAAGTACGGGGGGGAGCTGGACTTCGCGCGGCTCCCGTCGGGGGCGTGGATCGTGCGCCGGTGGTGGCTGCGCTTCCCCCTGTTCACCGGATCCGCGCAGGCGGAGCGCCCCGAGGGGGACATGCGCGAGCTGGGGATCGGCAAGCTCCCGTACAGCGGGTTCCGCGAGGAAGGGGGGGAGGTGCTGACGAGCCGCGTCACCGCGGCGGCCGACTCGCTCCGCTGATCCGCGATCGCGTCAGCGGAGCTCGAGGCCGGGGAAGTCGACGATGATCGTGGTGCGCCCTCGGGCGTCGCGAGCGAGCGACATCCGCGCCTCGAGCGCGCTCGTGCGGGCGTTGCGGAAGGTGGTGAGCCAGCCCGCATCGTCGTCGCACGACGCGCGCTCGTCAGGCGGCGCCGACGGGCGGGCGACGCGCAGCGCGGGGTGCGCGGCGAGCACGGCCCCCTCCACGGCCAGCCACCGGCGTCCGCACCGCTCCCGATGCTTCACCGGAAGGCGCCACCGTCCGCGCACCAGCCGCTCGCGCCCCGGCACGGCGGTGAAGGTGTACACCGCCTCCCCCTTCCCGCCCGCCACCCTGGTGTCGCGGGAGAGCACGAGGAACCCGTCGTCACCGTACGTCCCGTCGCGCGCCGAGCCCACGTCGGCGAGCGGTGCGCCCCAGGGATGCCCCTCGAAGGCGTCCACGATCACCACGCGAGCGGGGCGCGCGAGCACGCGGCACCCGCCATCGCGCACCGCCGCGGCGTACGCGCTGTCCAGCGTGCGCTCCGCCGGCGCGCGCTCGGCGGCATCGAGCGTCGACATCGTGGCGCGCGTGTCGCGGAGCGCCGACTCGAGCGCGTCGGGAATGCCGAGCTGGCACGACTGCCGGGCGAGCCGCCGCCAGGCGAGGGGATAGACGGCGGCCGGAGAGGCGCCGGGGAACGCGGGTGGCGCGCTCGCCGCGTCGGCGGCCGGCGCCGAGCCCTGCGCGGCGAGCGTCCGCGTCGCGAGGAGGGACGACGCCAGGAGGAGTGCGGCGATCGGGATCGCCGCCGGAACTCGGCTCGAGGGGGCAGGCACGGGGAACGAGGGTGAGGGGGGCGGCGCATCCGGCCGCGTGGCGCGCCGGAGGGCGCGACGTATGTTACACGGTTCACCCGCCCGGGGCGCAACCACCCCATGTCGCACATCCTGCTCGATCCCGACGCCCGTCCCGTCATCGCGCACCGCGGCGCCTCCGGGCGTGCGCCGGAGAACACGCTCGCCTCGTTCACGCTCGGGCTCCGGGAGGGCGCCGACGCCCTCGAGCTCGACGTGCGCGTGAGCGCGGACGGCGTGCCCATCGTGCTGCACGATCCCACGCTCGACCGGACGACCGATGCCACGGGGGAGGTGGCGCTCCTCCCCCTCGAGCGCATTCGCGCCGCCGATGCGGGCGCTCGCTTCACCCTCGACGCCGGTCGCACCTTCCCATTCCGGGGGCAGGGGCTCCGCGTGCCCACGCTCGAGGAGGTGCTCGATGCCTTCCCGGCCGTGCCGATCCTGATCGAGATCAAGACGGCGAGCGCGTGCGAGGCGGTGGCGCGCGTCCTGCGCGAGCGAGACGCGGCGGAGCGCTGCCTGCTCATGTCGTTCGACGATGCCGCCGTGCGCGCCTTCCGCGCCGCGCCATGGCTCACCGGCGCCACGGGGAGCGAGACGCTCGCGCTCATCCGCTCGACGCTCCTGCGCCGCCGCTGCCCCCCGCCGGCCTACCGCGCCTTCTCCGTCCCCGAGCGCCACCGCGGCATCCCGCTTCCACTCCGCGTGCTCGCCGCCGCCGCCCGCGCGCTGGGCAGTCCCGTGCACGTGTGGACCGTCGACTCCCCCGAGCGCGCGCGGCGGCTGTGGAAGAAGGGGATCGCCGGGATCATCACGAACTACCCTCGGGAAATGGTGGAAGCGCGCGGGGCGTAGGGTGGGGAGTGGAGAGTGGGGCGTGGAAGAGCGAGAGGCGGGTGTGGCGTGAGGAAGGCGTGGGGCATGGAGCGTGGGGTCCCACACCCACGCACTACCGCCTACGCCTTCTTCTCGCCACAGGCGTAGTTCGGTGTTCCACGCCCCACCTTCCACACCCCGGCCGCGCCATTACTACCCCGGCCACCCATCTGGCATGGAACCTGACATTGTCGGTTACGGAAGCGGCGGGCGTGTGCCGTACGGGGCCGTAGGCCGATGGTGGCCGGTCGGCCCGAGGCGCGCGTCCGTCAACGACCCGTACTCGACTTGGAGCTCCGCATGTCGTACCGACACGCCCGCGGCCACGCGCTGCGCGTCCTCGCCGTCGTCTCGGCCACGCTCGCGCTCGCCGCCTGCGGGAGCGACAACGGCACCAACCCGCTCGGCGGCGCCGCGATTCGCGTGACCGCCACCACCACCGGCCCCGACTCCGATGCCAACGGCTACGCCGTGTCCGTGGATGGTGGTGATCCGCAGGCGATCGGCGCCAACGAGACGCTCACCCTCGACGGCATCACCCCCGGCACGCACACCCTCACCATCACCGGCGTCACCACCAACTGCTCGGTCGCCGACGGCACCACGCGGAGCATCGACATCGCCACCGGCGACACGGCGGACGTCTCGCTGCAGGTGACCTGCGTGCTCCGCCGCATCGCCTTCGAGAGCTCCCGGAATGGCAACTACGAAGTCTACACGATGAACGACGACGGCTCCGATGCGCGGCGCCTCACGAACGAGGGCGCCTTCGATGGCTTCCCCGTGTACTCGCCCGATGGCACCCGCATCGCCTTCACCTCGGGCCGCGACGGCGACTTCGAGGTGTACGTCATGAACGTGGACGGGTCGGGGCAGACGCGTCTGACCAGCAGCCCCGGACAGGACGGGCTCCCCGCGTGGTCGCCGGATGGGTCGAAGCTCGCCTTCGTCTCCGCGCGCGCCGGAGGCGACAGCCTCGAGGTGTTCGTCATGAACGCCGACGGCACCAACGTCACCCAGCTCACCCACGCGTCTCCCGACGAGAACGGACCGGCGTGGTCCCCCGATGGCACGCAGATCATCTTCACCTCGAGCCGCGACGCCAAACACCAGCTCTACATCATGGATGCCGACGGCGGCAACCAGCACCGGCTCACCTCGAGCAGCGGCAACGACATCCTCGGGCGCTTCTCCCCCGACGGGTCCAAGATCGTCTTTCAGTCGGACCGCGACGGAAACAACGAGATCTACGTGGTGGGCGCGGATGGTTCCGGCGTCACGCGCCTCACGAACGATGGCGGGCTCGACGCCGCGCCTTCGTGGTCTCCCGACGGCTCGAGGATCGTCTTCCACTCCGACCGCTCGGGCGTCGTCCAGATCTACACCATGAACCCCGACGGCTCCGACGTGCGGCGCGTCGAGAGCTCGCCGGGCGACGACGGCTACGCAGCCTGGCAGCCTTGAGCGATGGTGAGCCGGCGCCCGCCGGCCGATGCGAGCGCGGGGCGTCACGACAATTCGTGACGCCCCGCGCTCGTTCACGCCAGGCGGCGCTCAGGGACGCCGCCGCCCTCCACCCCCGCCACCCGACCGGCCGGGCGCCGACCGCGCCGGCGCCGACGGCCTCGACTCCACGCGCGGCGGCGGCGCCTCACGCCTGGGCTCGGCCCGCGGCGCGATGTAGCGAGGCTCCGGACGAGGCGCCTGCCGCGGCTGCTCGACGCGGGGCGGTGGCGTGTATCGCGGCTCCGCCTGGCGCGGCGGGTAGTAGCGCGGCTCCACGCGGACCGGCGCATCGGAGCGCGGCTCCGACCGCCGCGGAGGATCGGCGCGCGGCTCCGAGCGCGGCCCGCCCGGCGGCACGACGATGTACTTGGGCTCGGCACGTGGCTCGGAGCGCGGCGAGCGCCGCCCGTCCATTTCCTGCTCCGTGCCACGCGGCGCGTCGTACCGCGGCGCGTCGTACCGCGGCCCATCCTCGTACCGCGACCCGTCGTTCAGCGGCACCATGCGACGCGGCGTGTCCGGCCCCGCGCGCCGCGCACCATCGTGCTCCGAGCGGATCCCGCGCCGCCCCCCCTGCTCCCCCTGCCCTCCCTGCCTGACGCCGCGACCCGGCCCATCCGCTCCGGGAGAGCGCCGCCCGATCGACGGCGCTCCGCGACCGCCGATCGAGGAGCCGGGGTGGCCGACCGGTCGCTCCACGGGAACGCGTCGCGGAACCTCACGCCGCCGCCCCGACTCCACCCCCACCCCGTGCGCAGCGCCGCGAGGACGCGACGACACGAACACCGGCGACATCGGACGCCCCAGCCCCTCGGCGAACGCCCCACGCGGACGGTACTGAATGCCGGGGCCGCTCGGGGTGGAACCCTTGAACCGGTAGGGCCAGGACGCGCCATCGTAGCCGTACGGCCAGTGATGCCGGCCGACGATCGCCACGCGCCCCCACCCGCACGACCAGCGACACCCGCCGAAGAAGTATGGAGCCGAATAGTACGGATCGTAGTACGCGCCGTAGGCGTACGGGCCGTATCCGTAGAAGTGATGGTGACGATACGCGTAGTACGGGTACAGCGGCCGCCCGAACGCGAGCGTGAACGAGATCGAGAAGCCCGGATAGTACGGCCGGAACGGATAGTGGACCGGATAGAAGATGATCGGCGGCCGCTCGCACCACGGATCGTAGAACGCTCCGTAGCACGCGTCGTACGCGAACGGCGAGTACACCACCGGAGTGGCGTAGTACGCCGGCTCCGCGTACGCCACCTCGCGCCGCACGTCGTACGACGTGAGGTCGTACTCGAAGTGCCCGGCGCTCATCCGCTGCACGAGGTTCGTGAGCCCCACCTCCGGATCGGAGGGGAGCGCGGAGTCACCGAGCACGCGGTAGTCCCAGTGGTCGCCGAGCACGAAGTCGTCGAAGCGGAACGGATCCGCCGACCATGCCGCGTACACCGTCCCCCCGCCGCTCGGTGCCTCCACGGTGAACGCCTCGCGATCCCCGCGCCCGCGGATCTCGTACGTCTCCCCGCCGCGCACGAAGTCATCATCGCCCGGGTCGAGCGGGAAGAGGACGCGCAGGCGTCCGTCCGGATCGAGGTGCAACACGAGCAGGTAGCCGTCGTCGCGCGCGCGAACGGTCACGCGCGCCCGGTCCCCCCGGTCGTACCGCTTGTGGTCGAGCGACACGCGCACCGGCGGATCGGACGCCTGGCGCGCGGCGGGCGAAGTGGGTACTCCCGATGCAGCCGAGAGCAGCAGCGAGATCAGTGCGGCGGAGAACATGGATCCTCCGGGATTCGCGAATGCGGCCGGGGCGAACGGCGCTGGCCGGCCACGGATGGGCGCCTCGTCGCGCCCCCATGCCGCCCCACCATGGCGAACCGCGTGCCTCCAGGCAAGTAATTGAACGATAACGACTTGTTGGACCGGCACCCACTCTCGCTGTCCGGGCGGCTGGACGACTCCTGTTTCGCGGTGGAGACACGACCGATGGCCATCGCGGGCCCGTCCGTCACCTCCGGCGCGCTCGCGCCTTCCGGGTCTCCTCTTGCGCTGGAGCCCGGTAAGGCCGATTCTCTGCCCGTGTCACGGCTTCCGGCCGTCGAGCCTGCGCCCCCTTCCTTCCGGGCGCACGAGTCCCCCACCCTTTCCGCGGGCGAGGAGATCCAATGTCACTGGTAGAGCGCGCCAAGAACATCTTGATGCAGCCGAAGCAGGAGTGGCAGGTCATCGACACGGAGCCCGAGACGGTCGGTGGGCTGTACACGAAGTACATCATCCCGCTCGCCGCGATCGGACCGATCGCGTCGCTGATCGGCTGGTCCGTGTTCGGGCTCAAGGTACCCTTCGTCGGCACCACCATCAGGCTGCCGATCGGCACCCTCATCGGCCGCACGGTGCTCAACTACGTGCTGTCGCTGGTGGTCGTGTACGTGATCGCGCTCATCATCAACGCGCTCGCCCCCACCTTCGGCGGAACGAAGAGCGACATCCAGGCGCTCAAGGTCGCCGCGTACTCGAGCACCGCTTCCTGGGTCGCGGGGATCTTCGGCCTCATCCCGGCGTTGAGCTGGCTCTCGATCCTCGGTCTCTACGGCCTGTACCTCCTGTACACGGGACTCCCCGTGCTCATGAAGTCGCCGGCCGAGAAGGCGTTCGGCTACACCGCGGTGGTGGTCATCGCCGCGATCGTGTGCTTCGTCGTGGTGGGAATGATCGTCGCCAGCGTGTTCAGCATCGGCGCGATGGGGATGGGACGGATGCCCTGACGCTCGGGATTTGCCGGTGTGATGCGACGCGCGCGCCGCGGACCAGCTCCGCGACGCGCGCGTCGTACATGGGTACATGGGCTCGGGCGTCAGAAGCCGATCCTGAGCCCCGCGGTGAGCGCCCAGTTCTGCGCCGTGCGTCCCTGGATGTCGAACGACGTCGCCTCCTTGAAGTCGAACTTGCCGATGTAGTCCTTGGCCATCAGGCGCAGCGCCATCGTGGGCGACATGCGCACGTCCAGCCCCGCGCCGGCGTTCCACGCGAAGTTGGTCGTCTTCGTCTGCAGCACGTTCGCGGCATCGATGTCGTAGTGGATCGCGCCCGCGCCCACCTGCACGAACGGCTTGATCATCGTGCTCCCCATCTGCCCCGCCGGGATGTCGAACTGGAGCCCGCCATCGTACAGCCAGACGTTGGTGTGCCCGACGCCGAGCCCGCCGATGAACGGCACGCCGACCTGCAGGTCGCTGCTGGAGTAGGCGACGTTGCCGACGACGGCCACGTTGGGCGTCACGTACATCGCGGCCTGCGCGCCGTACACCGGGCCGTTCTTGGTGGAGAGCGTGGTGCCCACCGGGCCCTTCAGGAAATCACCGTAGATCATGTACCCGGCGTAGGGCGTGAGCGTGAACAGCGAGCGGTCCGAGACGGGGCGCAAACCCTGCGCGCGCGCTGGCGCCGCGGCCGCCACGCTGGCGAGCACGGCGGCGGTCATGGCGGCGATCGAAAGGCGTTTCAGCATTGGTCCTCCGAAGACCAGAAGTTCTGCGCCCCCAGAGAAGGGCACGCCCGGTGCCATCGAACCACTGCCGCGTCGGCCAGCGCAATCTCTTGCGCCGCATCCACTTGCGCGACGGACCCAGCCGAGCCCGGCGCGCCGGGTGTCCTCGCCCCGAGGGTGATGCTGTCCTGACGCGGAGGCAGGGCACGCAAACACCCGACTCCCGATTCCCGATCCGCGCTCTCGCATCCCGCGCCCCGCACCCCGCGCCCCGCGGCGCTCCCGCCTCGCGCTACCCATTCTGAAACGCGCCCGCGCCTTCCCTGGCTTCCCTGGCCCGCCCCGTGCCACTCTCTCGTCGCGTGCCCGAGGAATCCCGGATCGCGATATACGCCTCGATCGGCGCGAACGTCGCCATCGCCGCCACCAAGTTCGTCGCCGCGGCAGTGAGCGGCAGCTCGGCGCTGCTCGCCGAGGGGCTGCACTCGAGCGTGGACGCGAGCGACGGGCTCCTGCTCCTCTTGGGCCAGCATCGCAGCCGCCGCCCCGCCGACGAGGCGCACCCCTTCGGCTACGGAAAGGAGCTCTACTTCTGGACGCTGATCGTGGCGGTGGTGTTCTTCGCCGTGGGGGGCGGCGTGTCGGTGTACGAGGGGATCCTGCGGCTGCTGCACCCCGAGCCGCCCGGCGACCCGACGTGGAGCTATGTGGCGCTCGGCGTGGCCGCGCTGTTCGACGGCACGTCGTTCACCATCGCGCTGCGGCAGTTCCGCTCCCAGGTGGACGGGATGGGGATCATCGCCGCGATGCGCGCGAGCAAGGACCCGAGCGTGTTCACGGTGCTGCTCGAGGACACCGCCGATCTCAGCGGGATCGCGATCGCGTTTCTCGGCGTGTTCCTCGGGCACCGCCTCGGCAACCCGTACCTGGACGGCGTGGCGACCGTGGGCGTGGGACTCGTCCTGGCGGTCGTGGCGGTGTTCCTGATCCGGGAGAGCAAGGGGTTGTTGATCGGCGAGGGGGCGCGCGAGGAGTCCGTGGAGCGCGCGCGCGCCCTCGCCGCGCGGCAGCCCGGGGTGCTCGAGGTGCGCCGTCCGCTCACGATGTACTTCGGCCCGAACGACGTGCTCGTCGCCATGGGGATCGTCTTCGACCCGTCTCTCTCCGCCGCCGAGGTCGCCGCGACGATCGAGCGACTGGAGCGGGAGCTGCGCGAGAAGTTTCCGAAGGTGCGGAAGGTGTACATCGAGGCGGAGAGTCTCGGATCGCGGGGCGCGGGGCGCGGGGCGCGGGATGCGTGAGAACGGAGACTGAGCGACGAGGGCCGGCAGTTGCCGGCCCTCGTCGCATTCCATTGTGACGCGCCCCCGATCCCGCGCCCCGCGCCTCAATCGTTCCAGTTCAACACCGCATTCCACACCATCGGAAACTCGTGATGGTTGAGGTAGCGGTGGAGCGGGTCGAAGGTGAAGGCGATCACGCGGCCGCGGCGGACGGGGACGTCGAAGATCGCGCCCTGCCCCACGATTTCGTCCTGCCCGCGCACCATCCCCGACACGACGTAATCGGCATCGGCGCCCCCCTTCGGCTTCTCCGCCTCCGCCCGCGGCCCCTGCCCCCGGGCCACCGTCGCGCTGTCGGACGATGGCCTCGTCGGCGCGTCGGGCATCCCCATCACCGGGCCATCATCGCCGCGCTCGGGAAGCTTCGTGCCGTACTGCATCACGACCATCGCGCTGTCGCGCTCGTCCACCTCGTACAGCGGCCCGTTGCCGCGGAAGATCGTCGTGGTGTCGGGGAAGCCGTAGAGAATGGGCGACGCCGGCCGCCGCGCGCGGGCGCGCACCACGGAGCCCGGATGGAAGAGCGACTTCGTGTCGTGCGGGGCGAGCGCGCGCGCGATCCCCGTTTCCGCGACCATGCGCGTGGAGCCGAAGAGCGTGATGAGCGTCCCGCCATCATCCACGAAGCGCTGGAGCTCCGCCATCCCCTCGAAGCCCGGGCCGCCGGTGATGTCGGGACTCGACGCCGGCGTGCCGAGCGCCGGCGTCTGGCGCGTCCGCTCGAAGGGGAGCGGGGAGAATCGCCGGTCCACGCCGTGAATGAAGTCGTCCACCGATCCGCGCGCGTTGGGAACGAGGATCACGTCGAAGCGCCGGCGCAGGTCGCCGCGGCGCAGGTCGTCCTTGTCGATCGACGTGTACGGGATCCTCGCCTGCTCGAACGTGTAACGGGCCCACCCCTCGTCCTGCGTGTCGAACCAGGTGTGATAGATCGCCACGCGCGGCAGGTCGAGGGCGTGGCGCGGCACCGACGGCGGCGCGGCCGCGGCGACGAGCGGGAGTGCCCACCGCGTGGCGAGCTCGCGCGCCACGGCGGCACTCACCCCCTCCAGCACGACCGAGCCGCGCGGGAAGCTGTCGGCGCCCGCCACGAACGCCTCCTCCGCCGCCCACGCCGCGGAGCGCGACGCGCGCGCGCGCAGCCAGTAGAGCGCGGGAAGCAGCTCGCTCTGCGCGCGGTACGGGAGGAGCCAGGTCGTCCCCTCCCCGCGCGCCTCGGCGGTGGCGGCCACCGTGTCGCGCAGCAGCTCGAGCCCGCTCCAGTGGAACACCGCCGTGTCGTCCACCGCCTTCACCGTCACGCCGTAGAGCGCGCCGAGCGTCCAGGCGATGTCGTCGTACGGCGGATACTGCGCGCTCGAGGGATAGCGCTGGACGCCGAGCAGGTTCACCGCCAGGTCGCGGTACGGCTGGTCGAGGCGCACCACGAAGTCGCCGGCCGAGTCGCCGGTGGTGCGGCGGTGCACCTCGATGTGCTGGCGCTCGAGCTGGTTCACGAGGTACGCCGTGCGCCGCGGGTCGCGCTGGCGCGCGAAGCCGGGGATCACGTACGCGTGCGGCGTCGCCGACCGCCCTCGCGCGAGGCTGTTCGCGCTCGCCCGCCAGAAGTCGCGCAGCATCGTCGCCCCGTTGTCCGCGGCGTAGCCGAGCGAGGCCAGCACGCCGGCCTCCTGAAAGTTCACGTTGTCGCGCGACGACCAGCGCACCTTCTTCGTGGGCGGCCACGCGCGGTACCACTGCCGGCTCGTCACCGGCTCGCCGGCGAAGCGCGCGCGCGAGAGGTCCCGCAGGTAGGTGTCGCCCCCCGCGTTGCCGAACGTCTCGTAGAACCGGCCGATCGCGTTGTGGTTGTTCGCCACCCAGACCGCGTACCCGGGCCACCATCCGTCGAAGAAGCCCCACGTCCACACCCCCGGCACCCCTTCCGCGCTCAGCGCGGTGATGTCGTGGTTGGCGAGGAGCTGCCACTGGCCGATGATGATCGGGTCGTTCGTCTCGTTGTACGGCCCCGTGCCGGTGGAGATGTAGAGCAGCGGCACCGACTCGTGCAGATCGTGCATGACGAGCGGGTGCCAGTCGTAGTAGATGTCGAACAGCGCGCGCGTGAGCGCCTGCGAGATCTGGATCCCGTCGCGGTTGTTGTCGTGCACCGCGTAGCGCCCCCAGTAGGGCACCGAGCGGGGGAAGCCGTCGTCCCACACCGGGCGCCCCTTCGTGTAGTGGAGGTACCAGTCCACCTGCTTGTCGCGCCCGTCCGGCTCGCTCACCGGGTCGATGATGGTGATGACGCGGTCGCGGATGCGCGCCGTCGCCGAGTCCTCCGCGGTGGCGAGACGGAAGGCGAGCTCCATCAGCATCTCCGGCGATCCCATCTCCGGTGAGTGCAGCCCGCCGTTCAGGAAGTAGATCGGCTTCGCCGCGGCGATGAGCGAGTCCACCGTGCCGGCGGCGAGGCCGCGCGGGTCGGCGAGGCGCGCGAGCGCGCCCGTGTAGCGCGCCAGCTCCCCCATCGTGCGCTCGTCGGCGATCACCACGAGGATGATGTCGCGCCCTTCCTCGCTCTTCCCCACCGTCAGCACGCGCACGCGCGGCGTGGCGCGCGCGAGCGCGCGGAAGTAGCCGTAGATCTCGTCCGTGTGATGCATGACGCCCGGCGCGCCGGCGATGGCCCCGAAGTGCGCGAGCGGGCTCGGGATCACGTCGCTCGCCGGGAGGGTCGCCACCGATGGAGGGAGGAAGCGGGAATCGGTGGTCGCCTCGCGCACGAGGCGCGCGTAGGTGGTGTCGAGCCTCTGCTGCGCGAGCACGGGGGCGCCGGGGAGCGGGCACGCCGCCACGACCGCGGCGGCCACGGCGAACCAACGTCGCATCGACTGCTCCGATGAGGAGGGAGAGTGAAGGGACGACCGGCACGGAATCAACCAGTCCGGGCACGTTGCGGCAAGATCGCCGCGAGCGCCACGAACGTTTCGTTCCATGGCGGCGACGCGCCGAGACGCGCGCGCCGCTCCGATCGTCCTCTCTCCGGAACGATCAAGACATGAGCGCACACGACACCATCGTCCCGTCCCGCCCGGGCGCGCGCCGCGTGCCGGCGACCGAGCTGACCTCGCTGCCGTGCATCGGCGGCCCACTCAACGGCGAGCACCGCGACGCCAGCCACGCGCACGTGATCTGGTGCCTGGCGAGCGGCGGCCCGCCGGGGCGGCCGATGGTCGTGCTGCTCCATCGATCCGTGCTCGGCATCCCGCGCGTGGTGGAGACGGTGACCGCCTCCCGCGACGCGCTCGGCCACTACGCGGTGGACGCGGAAGGGCGCGCGCTGCGGTGGATCGAGCGGGAGGCGGTGGAATAGGACACGGCTGTCGGCTCTCGGCTCTCGGCTCTCGGCTCTCGGCTCTCGGCTCTCGGCTCTCGGCTCTCGGCTACGGCACACCCTGAGAGGTCTCTCCGGTGTGTAGGTAGCCGAGAGCCGATGGCCGACAGCCGACAGCCGCGTCCCGACAGCCGCCTCTTTCATCCCTCTGACCCATTCCCCCATGCGAGTCTTCCTCACCGGTGCCGCGAGCCCGCTCGGCCGCGCGCTCATCGAGATCCTCCGACAGCGCGGCGATGCCGTGGTCGGACAGGTACGACGGCGGGGCGGCGTGAGCGTGCTGCGCAAGCTCGGCGCCGAGCCGGTGTCGAGCGACCTCACGCGGTATCGCGTGCTTGCCGACGCGATGAGCGGGTGCGACCTGGTGATCCACCTCGCCCAGTTCTTCGATTTCTGGGCCCCTCGGCCGCTGATGTTTCACGCCGTGAACGTGTACGGCACCGAGAACACGCTCGCCGCCGCGGCCGAGGCCGGCGTGCGCCGCGTCGTGCACACGTCCACCTCGCTCACCATCGGCGAGCAGCCCGGCTACTGGGGGACCGAGCGCACGCGGCATCGCGGCTGGACGCTCACCGCGTTCGAGCGCTCGAAGCTGGCCGCGGAGCAGTCGGTGATGCGTCACCGGACCAGGAAGCTGGAGGTCGTGGTGGTGAATCCGGGGCTCGTCGTGGCGTCGGGCGATCCGGGGTGGCTGGGGCGGCAGATCGCCGACTTCGCGAGCGGGCGCAGGCGCACGGCGTCGGACGTGCCCATGGGATGGATCTCCGCCCAGGACGCGGCCACGGGGATCGCCCTCGCCGGCGAGCGGGGCGTGGACGGCGCGCGCTACATCCTGAGCGGGGACACCCTCACGCCGCTCGAGTTCTTCGGCCGCGTGACGAAGATGGCGGGGCAGCGGCCGCCGGTCGCGGCCCGCAAGCGGGCGATGATGGCCACCGCGGCGCTGTCGAGCGCGGCGGCGGCGATCTTCGGCGGACGTCCGCGCGTGCCGATGGACGAGGCGCGGTTCGCATCCACCGGCTTCCGCGTCGACGGCTCGCACGCCTGCCTCGCGCTCGGCGTCCACTACACCCCCGTGGCGCGCTACCTCCCGTCGATCGTGGCCAGCTATCGGGCCACCGCGCGCTTCGCCTCCGCCTGATCGGCGCCGGCCGCGGCGTCAGTAGACGTACACCGGCGTCCCGACCGGGACGTGCCGGTACAGCCACTCGATGGCGTCGTCAGGCAGCCGCACACAGCCGTGGGTGACGGCGGTGCCGATGGTGCTCGTGTGCGGCGTGCCGTGCAGCAGGTAGCCATCCCCGAGGTCGAGCTGGTACGCGCCCAGCTCTCCGGTCACCCGGCGATTCTTCGTGCCGTACGGGGGGATGAAGAGCGTGCTGTCGAACACGATCTCCTCGTCGCTCGGGAGGGGGGCGAAGCCGCCGATCGCCTCCTCCACCCCCACCTCGCCGTTCCGGACCTCGAGGCGGCGCCCGTCGGCGAGCGTCACCGGCGTGTCGGCGGCGAGCCGCGCCAGGCGGAAGCCGTGCTGCGCCGCCACCTCCGCGTAGTGCCAGTCCGGCGGCACCCACACGGCGCTGGCGTACTTGCGCAGCACGCGACGCATGCCGCGAGGGGTGCGGAAGATCCACGACCGGCCGGCGTAATCGAGCCGTGCATCCATCCCCACGGCGGCCGATGCGCTGAGCAGCGTGTCGGCGCCCAGCAGGGTCCACATGCGCCGCTCGTCGATGGACACGACCACCCGCAGCCCCTCGTCGAGCGCCGCGGCCTCGCGGGTTCGTCGCGACGCCGCGGAGTCCGCGGCGGTCGGAGCGACGCTGGCGTATGGTGCGGGCTGCGCCCCCCCCGGCGCGCCGCCGGCGGGCGGGTCGCCGACGACCGGCCCCGGAGAAACGAGCACGCCGCCTTGCGCGTGCCCGGGCGCGGCGGCGGCGAAGCTCAGTGAGAGGGCGAGCACGAACCAGCGGGTGGCGTGTCGCATGCGAGAGCGGGCGCGAGGTGCGTGGTTCCACCGGAGTGTGGAACCACGCGCCCTGCGCGATCGGTCAGAAGAACTTGAATCCGAGAATGATCGGCACGTAGTTGGTGTTCTTACCCTTCGTGAACACCGAGATGAACCGGCTCTCGACGAACATGTTCACCGCGCCGAGCGGGAACTCGAGCCCCGCTCCGCCGTTCACGCCCATCCTGGTCGTGGACGACGAGCTGTTGGTGGTGTACACCGTGCCGCCCGACGTGAACTGCGACCCGCCGTAGTCGGTGAAGTGGTGCACGCCACCGCCGCCCAGCAGGTAGAGCGACGCGCGGTTCTCGGTGCCCATCGGCACCCGGAAGGTCAGATCGAGCGTGCCGGACCAGATCGCGGCGTCGGAGAGCTCGAACGTCGACCCGCCGGAGCTGAGCGACTTCCCGTTCATCCGGTCGTAGGACGCGTCGAGGCGCACGCCCCACGGCGTGGTGGGGGACTGCCAGCCGATCGGGACGGTGACGTTCCAGCCGGTCTTGTAACCGTCCTTGAAGTTGCCGATCGGGAGGCTCGCGCCGCCGGCGACGCCGATGTAGAAGTTGTTGTGGAAGAAGCGGCCGCGAGAGGCGGACGGACCGGTGTACGTCGTGTCCGTCGTCGGCGCCGCGCTCACGCCCGTCGTGGTGTCGCGGCTCATCGCCGACGTGTCGGTCGGCACCTGGCTCGTGGTATCGCCCGAGACGCCCGTCGGGTTCGTGGTCGTGTCGGTGGTCACCCCCGTGGGATTGGTCGTCGTGTCGGTCGTGACGCCGGTCGGGTTGGTCGTCGTATCGGTGCTGACGCCGGTCGGGTTGGTGGTCGTGTCGGCGCGCGCCGGGTTGGCGGTCGTGTCCGCCCCCATGTTGCTCCGGTTGGTCGCCGAATCCGTCGCCGCGCCGGCCCCCGTCACGCCGCCGGTGGTGTCGCGCATCCCGGTGGTGTCACGCATGCCAGTGGTGTCGCGCATCCCGGTGGTGTCGCGCATCCGGCTGGTGTCCATCGGCGCGGTGCTGGTGTCACCGGTGACGCCGCCGGTCACGCCGGTCGTGTCGCGGCTGACCGGGGCCGTGGTATCGGTCGGCGCGATGGCACCACCCGACGAGGTGGTGTCGAGCGTCGAGGCTCCCGTTTCCTTGTGGACGGGAATGCGCTGCATCGACGTGTCGCTTCGCGTGGTGGACGTATCGGTGACGCCCTGCGCCCCGCTCGACGCCGTGACGCCGAGCGACAGGGCGGCCGCCAGGCCGATCGCGCCGCACATCGTAGTGATCCGTGAGCTCATTTTCTCCTCCGACTGATTCGCCCTCTTACAGTGCCCCCGTGAGCGAGTGGCGGGCGGAACACCGGCGAGGAATGCCGGCGGGTTTCGCAGCGTCCGGAGCTCGGGCCGCGCTCCGCTCGGGCAACGCGACACCCACCACCCCCGAATACCCCTCCGTGACGTGCACGGCCGCCATGACCGTTCGTTCCGAGCGACGTCCATCGTCGCGGCACGCCCCACGTGCAAGGGCATTGAGCATGCCGCAGGCCGGAGGCGGTGTCGGCTAGTTGGTGCCCGGCGCGGGGGGGACGCGCCGCCCCCCGGCCCGGAACGTGCCAGCCCGCGCGAGCCCCCGGAATGCGCCGCGCCAGCTCCGTAACAGTGACCGCTCCGCCGTGAACGCTTTGACCGATGCGCGGCACGATTGACCGTCGCGGCACGCGCGCGCACGCGCCGTCGTTACGCACGGGCGCGTGAATCTTCATCGCTTGGGCGCCCGCTGCGGGCGTCCGATCTTCGGACCGGAGGCCATGTCCTCGCACCAACGCATCCTGGTAGTAGCGCAGCACGGCCGCGTGGCAGAGCTCCTCGCCGAGTTCTGTGCCGCCGCCGGCCGCGAAGCGCTCCACCCGCTCACCGGTGAGACGCCGGACGCGGCGTGTGCCCGCGTACTGCCACGGCTGCTCATTCTCGACTTCGAGCTCCCGCACACGCTGCGGGACGCGTACCGCGCCCGGCTCGAGGCCGCGAACGCCAGGCTGCTGCTCTTCAGCGGCTGCTGCCGCGGCGGCGACCTGCGCACCCACGCCGCGAGCGAGGGGCTTCCGTACTTCACGCTCCCCATCGCCTGGCGCGACTTCGTCCCCGTACTCGATGCCGCGCTCGCCGGCTGATCGATGACCGCCACTCTCTCTTTCGCACCCGTGTCCACTCCGCTGGCCGGCCGTGAGCCCGCGGCCGGGGTGCTCGTCCTGTCCGGCCGCGCCGACGTGCGCGAGATCCTCGCGCGCCTGATCGCCGACGCCGGACACGAGCCCCACCTCCCGCTCGACGATGAGTCCGCCGACCACGCCGCGGCGCGCGTGCGCCCGTGCGTGGCGATCATCGACATCGACCACCCGGCGGCCCGCTCCGGCCGGCTCGCGCCGCGGCTCGCGGCGGCGGGCACGCGCCCGCTCTTCTGCGGCGCATGGCACCAGGAGGAGGAGGCCCGGCGCGCCGCCGAGCGCGCGACGGCGCTCTGCTTCACGCTTCCCATCGCGCCGCGCGACTTCGAGCTGCTCCTCCGCACCGCGCTCCTCCTCCAGTAGGGCGCGCGTGGAGCGCGGGCCGCGGCGCCGGCCCGCGACCGCCCTCACCGCGGCGCGTGCTGCGGCTCCGAGACCCGCTCCAACAGCTGTTCCACCACCCTCGGCTCGTTGGGGCCGAGGCGCATGGCAATGTCCGCCTGGGCGATGATCCCGGTGAGCCGCGTGCCGTCGGTGACGACGGGCACCCGGCGCACCCGCTCGCGCTCCATGAGCGCGAGCACGTCCGCCACGTCGTCGTCGGGGTGGACCGTCGCGAGGGGGCCCGATGTCATGTGCTCCTCCACGCGGCAGCGATCGTGATGTCCGGCGGCCACGCAGCGCACGGCGATGTCGCGGTCGGTGAGCACCCCCTCGAGCCGCATCGATGCCAGGTCCGCGACCACGGGTACGGCGCCGACGTCCAGATCGCGCATGACTCCGGCGGCGGTGCGCGTCGTGTCGCCAGGCGTGACGGCGCGCGGGTTGGGCGTCATGATGTCGCTGGCTCTCATGTTCTCCTCCTGGTTGGCGGCCTGTCGCCGCGCTGATGGTGCACCGCGCTCTCGCGCTCGCGCCCGCGCACCACGCGCCGGCCGGCGAGCGGCCCGCGTGTGGCGGTGACCACCGTGGCCTGACGCTCGCCATCGCCCGTATCGTAGTAGAGCACCACCCAGTCGCCGGTCTTCCCCAGGCGGTGGGCGAGCGCGGTGTTGGAGTAGAGCGCGGTGTACTGTCGGTCGCCGCGCCGCGTGTGCAGCACGGGAAGCCACGCCTCCCCGGTCGGGTTGAACCGCCTCGGCGCGATCCGGCGCAGCGAGCCGGCGGACGCGCGCTCGCGATACTCGCGGTCGACGTCGAGCAGCTCGGCGACATCCGGCTCGCCCATGGTCGGCGCGGGCGACACGCTCGGCCGGCGCGCGCGACCGAGCCGGCCGGCGAGCGCTTCCTGGATCCCGCGCACGCGCTTCGGGCCGAAGCCGGGCACCGTGGCGAGCGTGCCATCGTGCGCGGCCATCTCGAGCTGCTCGAGCGAGTGGATCCCGAGCTCCTCGTCGATGCGGCGCGCCAGGCTCGGTCCGATCCCCGGCACCGTCGCCAGCGCCGACCCGCGCGCGATGTCGGCGCGCAGCCGCTCGAGCATCGGGAGCCGCCCGGTGAGCACGAGCGACCGGATGGCGCGCGCGATCACGGGTCCCACGGCGGGGATGCGGTCCAGGCCGTCGAGCCCCTCCAGCTCGAGGATCGCGCGCACCGGCCGGTCGAGCGTCCGCACCGATGCCGCGGCGCGACGGTACGCCTCCACGCGGTACGGATCCGCGTCCTGCTCGCTCAGCAGGTGCGCGACCTCGTCGAGCGCGGCGGCCACGGCGGCGTTCTCCCGCACGCCCTCGTTCGGCGGCGTCCCCGACGCCGCTGCCGCGGCGGCCGAGCGTCCGCCGCGCGCGCGATGTCGGACCGGCATCATCGCTCCCCTCCCCCTCTCACCTCGCGGTGGTCGCGAGCGCCGGCGCGCCGGAATCGAGCAGCGCGCGCACCTCGTCATCGGTGGTCTGGGTGAAGTCGTCGTACCAGAGCCCGACCGCGAAGAAGGGCTCGGGCGTGGCCACGGCGACCACGTCGTCCGCGGCGCGGCGCATCCGCGCGAGCGATTGGCGGGCGGCCACCGGCACGGCGACGACGATCGCCGTCGCGCCGCTCTGGCGCAGCGCGGCGATGGCCGCCATCATGCTCGCCCCGGTGGCCAGCCCGTCGTCCACGAGGATCACCGTTCGCCCCGCCACCGGGAGGGGGGCGTGGCCGACGCGATACGCGCGCTCCCGGCGCTCGAGCTCCACCCCTTCCTCGCGGGCGATGCGCTCCACCTCCTCGGGCCGCACGCGGAGCAAGCGCACCATCGACGGATCGATCACGCGCAGGCCGCCGCTCGCGATCGCGCCGAGCGCGAGCTCCGGGTACCCGGGGGCGCCGAGCTTGCGCACCACGAACACGTCCATCGGCGCGCCGAGGGCGCGCGCCACCTCCGCCGCCACGGGCACGCCCCCGCGCGGGAGCGCGAGCACCACCAGGTCCCTGCGCCCCGCGTAGCGCGCCAGCTCCGCCGCCAGGGCGCGCCCCGCCTCACGCCGGTCGGCAAATCTCGAGAACATCGATGCACCCTCCGCCGGGCGGGCCATCCAGCGGGCCCGCCCGCGCCGGTCACATCGCCCGTCAGCTCATCGACGGGCGCGCCCGCCCGCGAAACACGACGCGCCCGGATCACTCAACGTGGGATCCGGGCGCTGGCACGTCTGTAGGAGGAGAGCGCAAGCTGAGTCGGGGGAAGGCGCACGCCCATGGCGCACGCCAATGGCGCACGCCAATGGCCTACGCCGACGGCGCGCCGCCCGCGGTCAGCGCGACGCGCGCGCTCCCGATTCGGCGGGGCGCACGGGACCGCTTCCCGCGCCCGTGCGCTCGATCGCTCGCGCGATGTCGTCGAGGTCCTCGGCCTCGAGCTCCAGCGAGGCGGCGCGGACCCAGCCATCGACCTGCGTCGGTGCGCGCGCGCCGACGATCGCGCCGCTCACCCCGGGCCAGGCGAGCGTCCACGCCACCGCCACCGACGACACCGTCGTGCCGTGTCGCTCGGCGATCGGGCGCAGCGCGTCGCGGAGGGCGACGTTCCGCTCGAGGCGCGGCGGCTGGAACTCCGGGGAGCGCCGCCGCCAGTCGTCCTCGGCGAGCTGGTGCACGCGCGCCGTGCTGAAGCCGTCCGTCAGCAGTCCGGACTGCATGGGACTGTAGCAGATCACCCCCGTGTCGTGGTCCGCGCACCAGGGGAGCTCCCGGGCGGCGACATCGCGGCGGATGACCGAGAACGGCGGCTGCAGCGAGTCCACGTGGCGCATCGCCTCGCACCGCTCGAGGAGCGCGACATCGAAGTTCGACACACCGATCGCGCGCACCTTCCCGCCCTCCACCAGCCTCGTCATGGCCTCCCACGAGTCCTCCACCGGCGTGCCCGTCTCGTCCGGCCAGTGGAACTGGTACAGATCGATGCGCTCGATCCCCAGCCGGCGCAGCGAGGCGTCGCACTCGCGAACGATCGACTCGGGGGTCAGGATGCGCCGCGCCGGCGCCATCGGATGATGCTCGTCCCAGACGAGCCCGCACTTGGTGAACACGAACGGGCGGTCGCCGGGCCCGAGCTCGCGGAGCAGACGTCCCACCACCTCCTCCGAGTGGCCGAGTCCGTACACCGCGGCCGTGTCGATCCAGTTGATCCCGAGCTCGAGCGCGTGCCGCATCGTGTCGAGCGACGCACCGTCGTCCTGCGGCCCCCACCCGAACGCCCACCCTCCCCCGCCGATGGCCCACGCGCCGAATCCCACGGTCGTGATGTCGAGGCCGCTGTGTCCCAGCGGTCGTGTCGATAGCGTCATGATCGAGCGTCCCTTCCTGATCGAGGTGGTGCGCCGGCTCCGGCCGACACGTCCATCAGCGCGCGTGCGGCGCCGGCTCCAACATCAACTGGTCCACGTAACAGAACCCCCAATCCTCGCCCGGCTCGAAGCTGCGGATGATCGGGTGGCGCGTCTGGTGAAAGTGCTTCGTGGCGTGCTTGTTCGGCGACGAGTCGCAGCAGCCCACGTGACCGCAGATCAGGCAGAGCCGCAGGTGCACCCACCAGCTTCCGGTCTTCAGGCATTCCTCGCAGCCGTTCGGCGTGTGCGGCGACACGTCGCGAACCTGGGCGAGATGCGTGCATGACGTGGCCATCGGTCCTCCGTGAGGTGACACTGCGACTCCCGGGGTGGAATCGCGCAAGACGTGCGCCCCCGGGCGCGATCCCGGCGAACACGGGCGCGCTATTGCCGCTTCAGCGTGATGTGCACGGAGACCCCGGCGAACGCGGCGTCGCCCACCAGCCATCCCGATCGTACCCGCAACGGGAGATCGCGCAGGAAGGTGTCCGCCGGCTGGCTGAGCGTCACCGTCGATCCGGAGAGCGTCCACGTCCCGCTCAGGCTCTCATCCAGATCGCCTCCCCCCGCGTCCCCCTGGGGAATGAACAGCCGACCCGTCGCTGTTCCATCCGGCGCGAGCACGAGGTGCACGCTCGATCCGTTCGCGAGCTGATCGGTGGTCACGCCGTTCTGCACGGTCACGAAGGTGTCGGCATCGTAGGTGCCCGCGACGGCGCTCGTGTCGGGGCCGGTCCCGGAATCGCCGCCGCACGCGGCGGTCGCGGCGACGACCGCCGCGGTCGCGAGCAGGAGGACACGTCGGGCGAGTGTGGGCATGTGGCCTCGAGTGTGGGGATGTGTGAGATCGTCCCCGTGGGAATCGAGATGCGGGAATCGGGAATCGCAAGTGACCTCGCCAGGCACTTGCGCTCCCGGCCGCCAATTTCCATTTCCCGATTCCCGATTCCCGATTCTCGATTCCCGATTGCCGTCATGACCCCTGAAGAGTTCCGCGCCGCCGCCCACCGCCTGGTGGACTGGCTGGCCGATTACCGCGCCACGATCGCCGAGCGTCCCGTGATGGCCAGGACGACGCCGGGCGAGGTCGCCGCCGCGCTCCCCGCCTCCGCGCCCGAGCGGTCGGAGTCGTTCGACGCCCTACTGAGCGACGTCGAGCGCGTGATCCTGCCGGGGCTCACGCTCTGGCAGCACCCGCGCTTCTTCGGCTACTTCCCCGCCAACGCCTCGCCGTCGAGCGTGCTCGGCGACCTGCTCTCCACGGGGCTCGGCGTGCTCGGGCTCTCCTGGCAGGCGAGCCCCGCGCTCTCCGAGCTGGAGGAAGTCGTCATCGGGTGGATGCGCGAGATGGTCGGGCTCTCCGCGGCGTGGAGCGGCGTGATCCAGGACACCGCGTCCACGAGCACGCTGGTCGCGCTCATCTGCGCGCGCGAGCGCGCCACCGGGTACGCGCTCGCGCGCGGCGGACTGCAAGCGGAGCCTCGCCCGCTCACCGTGTACGCCTCGGAGCACGCGCACAGCTCGGTGGACAAGGCAGCGCTGCTCGCCGGGTTCGGGCGGGCGAACCTGCGGCACGTGCCGCACGACGAGCGCTACGGCATGCGCCCCGATGCGCTCGCGGAGATGGTCGAGCGCGATGCGCGCGAGGGGTTCCTCCCCGCCGCGGTGGTGGCGACGACCGGCACGACGACCGCCACGGCGATGGATCCCATCGACGCGATCGCGACGGTGGCCGAGCGCCACCGCCTCTGGCTGCACGTGGATGCGGCGATGGCCGGCTCGGCGATGATCCTCCCCGAGTGCCGGTGGATGTGGGAGGGGATCGAGCGCGCCGACTCGCTGGTGATGAACCCGCACAAGTGGCTCGGCGCGGCGTTCGACTGCTCGCTGTACTACGTGCGCGATCCCGAGCACCTGGTGCGCGTCATGTCCACGAACCCGAGCTACCTGCGGTCGGCGGCCGACGCCGAGGTCAGGAATCTGCGCGACTGGGGCGTGCCGCTCGGCCGCCGCTTCCGCGCGCTCAAGCTCTGGTTCCTCATCCGCGAGCAGGGAGTGGAGGGGCTGCGCGCGCGCCTGCGCCGCGATCTCGAGCACGCCCGCTGGCTCGCCGCCGAAGTCGGGGCGACGCCGGATTGGCGCGTGCTCGCGCCGGTGCCGCTCCAGACCGTGTGCGTGCGGCACGAGCCGCCGGGCCTCGACGGCGATGCGCTCGACGCGCACACGCTCGCCTGGGCGGATCGGGTGAACCGCTCCGGGCGCGCCTACGTCACTCCGGCCACGCTCGATGGGCGGTGGATGGTGCGCCTCTCCATCGGCGCGGAGTCCACGGAGCGCGCCGATGTGGAGGCGCTCTGGCGGATCGTGCGGGAGGCGGCGGAGGGAAAGTGAAGTGGCTCTCGACCGGGGCGCGTCATCGGCCATCGGCCATCGGCTCTCGGCTCTCGGCTCTCGGCTCTCGGCTACGGCCCAGCGTAGAGAGCTCTCGGCGTGTGCCCCAAGCCGAGAGCCGATGGCCGAGAGCCGATAGCCGCGTCTTCCAGCCGCCTCTCCCCGAGCGCCCGTCGAATGTCCATCCACGATGACACCGGTACCATCCCCGGAGGACATCGCGCGCGCTCGAGCCTCGATCGAGCGGCACAACGCTGGGCCCGCCGGTTGCCTTCCTCGTGGCCGGCGGCTCGAGCGAGGGATTCGCGCCGGTGTGGCGGCGCGACGCGACGGAGCCGCGGACCGCCATCAGGATGGAGCGTATGCAGCGGAGTGTCTTGTTCGTCACGACCGTCGGCGCGATGGTCGCGCTGGCGGCGTTCTCGGGGGAGGCGCGCGCCCAGCGCGGTCGCACGGTGACGTGCGAATCGGTGAACCGGCAGCCGAACCGGTGCCGCGTTCCCGACGGCGGCCAGGTGCGACTGGTGGCGCAGTTGAGCGATGCGCCGTGCCGGGCGAACGACACGTGGGGAGTGGGGCGCGGCTACGTGTGGGTCACGCGCGGGTGCCGCGCGCGGTTCGACGTGTACGGCGGGTACGGCGGATACGACGGTCGCGGGCCCGGCCGAGATCACGACCACGATTACGACCGTGATCACGATCGCGATCACGATCGCGATCACGACGGGTGGGGCGACCGGGGCGAGACGCGCGTACCGTGGCCCGGGCGCGTGGGGCCGGCGGTGGATCTCCAGCGGCGCGCGGAGAGCGCCTGCGCTCGCGCGGCGAGCGACGCCCGGCTCGCGGTCACCGGCTACGGCGACTGGACGCGCGGGCGCGACGGCCGGCTGACGACCACGATGTGGGTCCGGCGGCATGGCCCGCAGCGCACCGTCGTCTGCACGTATCACCCGCGGCGCGACTACGCGACGCTGCGGTGAGGCGGCGCAAGGGGAGACGCGGCTGTCAGCTCTCGGCCATCGGCTCTCGGCCGACGGCACAGCATAGAGAGCCCTCGGCGTGTGCACGAGCCGAGAGCCGAGAGCCGAGAGCCGAGAGCCGAGAGCCGCGTCGTCCCGACCGCCCCGTTCCCCCTACCCTCTCGCCGTCGCCTCCCCCGTCGCCGGCGCGCCACGATACGCGGGGGCGGCTCCGACGCCCACCCCGGCGGGGCGAATGTTCTGGTTCGCGCGGAACAGGTTCGTCGGATCGTAGCGCCCCTTGAGCTCCGTCAGCCGCTCGTAGTTGCGCCCGTACGCCGCGGCCACGCGCTCGCTCTCGTCCGCGGTGAGAAAGTTCACGTACACGCCGCCCGTGGCGTACGGCGCCGCCGCCTGGAACAGCTCGCGCGCCCAGGCGATGCACTCGGCGTCCTTGGCGGGATCGGACCACCGGCCGTGGACGTTGAGCACGAACGCCGCGTCGCGGTGCGCGTACGCCGTCGCATCGCGCGCCACCCGTGACACCATGCCGCCGAGTTGCGCGAACGCGATCTCGCACTGCGGATCCGGGAGGCGCGCGGCGAAGCGGAGGAGAACGGCGATCAGGTCGTCGCTCAGCGACGTGAAGTCGTGCGACTTCCAGTAGTTGCGCGCGCCCGGCACGAGCAGCGGGTCGAGGACCATCTGCCAGGCGGCGTACGGGTGCGGCTGCACCACGTCGGCGATCGGGCGGCCGAAGCGCCGGAGCGGGTCCATCACCCGCTGCCCGTGCGCCACGTCGCCGCGGTACGCCATGGCGAGAACGAGGATCTCCTTGCCGTGCCACTCGGGCGCGAGGAAGGGGAGCGGCGGCGCCTGCCGCATCACGAACCAGCACGCGAGCTCGTCCGGCGCGCCCGCCATGAAGTCGCGGTAGAAGCCGAGCACGGACCGCGCGTCGGCGAGCGGATGGATGACGAGCCCCGACAGGATCTCGGGCCCGACGACGTGCAACCGGAACTCGAACGCCGTCACGATGCCGAAGTTGCCGCCGCCGCCGCGGATCGCCCAGAAGAGATCCGGGTGCTCCGACTCGCTCGCTCGCACCAGCTCGCCGCTCGCCGTGACCACGTCCACCGACATGAGGTTGTCGATGCTGAGCCCGAGCGAGCGGCTCAACCACCCGAATCCGCCGCCGAGCGTGAGGCCGGCGACTCCGGTGGTGGAGTTGATCCCGAGCGGCGTGGCCAGCCCGAAGAGCTGCGCGTCGCGATCGAACTCGCCGAGGGTGACGCCGGGCTCCACCGTCGCCGTGCGCGCCACCGGGTTCACGCGCACCCCCTTCATGGGGGTGAGGTCGATCATCAACCCGCCATCGCACACCGCGCTCCCCGCGATGTTGTGTCCGCCTCCACGCACCGCGAGCAGCAGGCCGTGATCGCGCGCGAAGCGCACCGCGCGAACCACGTCGGCGGCGCCGGCGCAGCGGGCGATCAGCGCGGGCCGCCGATCGATCATGCCGTTCCAGATCGTTCTCGCCTCGTCGTACCCCGGCGCGCCGGGGTCGAGCAGCTGGCCGCGCAGACTCGCGGCGAACGCATCGACGTCTTCCTGCGCGAGGGTGATCTCGCGGTCGTCGCTGGTGCGGATCGTCGTGCCGGGCATGACGTGCCTCCTTGCTGCGACGGAAGCGCGACGCGGCGCGGCGCGCCACGTTCGGGGCGGCCGAGCACGCCGCATGGATACCAGTCGACGTATCGACCGGTTGCGGAGGGCGCCATGTATGCAGCGCGCCGTTTGCCGCGTCAAGGCGCACGCGCGCCACATCGCGCGCCACATCGCGCGCCACGTCGCGCGCCTCCCGGCGCGAGCCGTTCGCGCGCGCTCGCACGCCGGCGAGCCGAGCCGGGAACGGTGCGTCGCGCGACGCGGCTCATCTGCGTGCACACCGCGAAGCGTGGAGGGACGCATGCATCTCGATGGCAGGACGGCGCTGGTCACCGGATCGACGGACGGCGTGGGGCGGGTGGTCGCGCGACGGCTCGGCGAGCGCGGCGCGAGGGTGCTGGTGCACGGGCGCGACCGGGAGCGCGGCGAGCGGCTGCTCGAGGAGCTGCACGCGAGCGGGAGCGGCGAGGGCTCGGCGTTCTACCGCGCCGATCTCTCGTCGCTCGCCGAGGTGCGCTCGCTCGCCGAGGCGATCGAGCGCGATCACGACCGGCTCGACCTTCTGATCAACAACGCCGGCATCGGGACGGCCGGCTCCCGGCGCGAGACGAGCCCCGACGGCATCGAGCTGCGCTTCGCCGTGAACTACCTCGCCGGCTATCTCCTCACGCGGCGGCTCCTGCCGCTCATCCTGAAGAGCGCGCCCGCGCGCATCGTGAACGTGTCGTCGCTCGGCCAGCATCCGATCGACTTCGACGATCCGATGCTCGGGCGCCGCTACAGCGGCACGCGCGCGTACGCGCAGAGCAAGCTCGCGCAGATCATGTTCACGTTCGATCTCGCGCGCGAGCTGGAGGGAACCGGCGTGACGGTGAACTGCCTCCACCCCGCCACGTACATGGACACGACCATGGTTCGGCGGGCTGGCGTCGCCCCGATGAGCAGCGTGGAGGAGGGCGCCGAGGCGATCCTGCACCTCGCCATCGGTCCGGACATGGATGGGCGCACGGGGAAGTTCTTCGATGGCCTGCGCGAGTCGCGGGCGAGCGCGCAGGCGTACGATGCGCGGGCGCGGGAGCGGCTGAGGGCGCTGAGCGAGCGGCTCACCGAGGGGGCCGCGTCCGCGCCGCACGGCTGAGCGCGGCGCGCGGGCGGCGCGCGGGCGGATGGCGCGCGGGGAATCTCCCGCGCCCCTCGCGTGTTCGTGCCTGGTCCCGATGCGAGGAGGCACGCACCCATGCTCACCAGACCGATCCACACGCGACGCACGGCGACCGCGCTCACACGCTGGCTGCTCGCGACGGCCGCGCTGGCCAGCGCGGCCGCCTGCGGCGACCCGGCGCGACCGACCGCTCCGCCTGACGAGTCCATCGCCGGATCGCGCGCCGCGGGCGATGTGGCACTGCCGGACGGCGAGTACGTGGCCGAGCTCCACCCGCTGAACGCCAGGGTCCAGAACGCCCTCGATCCGGACCGCGCCGATGGCGCGCTCGGCGTCGCGCACGGCAAGGCGTTCTTCACCGTCCGGAACGGCCAGTTCACCGCGCGCGTCGAGGCGAACGGCCTCGAGCCGGACATGCCCCACGCGCAGCACATTCACACCGCGACGCGCTGCCCGCCGGCCTCGGCCGACGTGAACGGCGACGGCATCGTCGACGTCGTCGAAGGGGTGCCGTTCTACGGCCCGATCCTCGTTCCACTCGACGACGACCTGGCCCTCCAGGGCGCCGGCGCCTTCCCGACGGCGACCGGTCGCCGGGGCACGATCCACTACCAGGCGTCGGTGGCGCTGGACGCGCTGCTCGCCGACCTCAACGCGCCCGACCCCAACCCGGCGGACGCGGTCGTGAAGCTGAACGGGGCGCCGCTCGCGCTCGAGACGCGGCACGTCGTGATCCACGGCGTCGACATCCACACCTTCCTTCCGCCCTCGGTGGCGACCCTGGGGACCGCGCCCGCGCAGGCCACGCTGCCGGTGGCGTGCGGGGCGATCAGGAAGATCGGCTGAGCGCTCGGGGCGGGGGGAGCGGGAAGCGGGGAGCGGGATGCGGGCGGCGTGGGGCGCGGAGAGCGCGTCCCACGCCGTTTCGCGTCGCCCGATCGCTAGGCGGCGGGGTTGCCGCGGCGGTCCGCCGCCCGCTGTGCGGAGGCGCCGGATTGACGCCGACCCCCGCGGCATTAACGTAGTGGCGTTCGCCAGTGGCGTCGGCGGAGCTCCCCAACTCGGAGGGAGAGCGGATGGCGCGAAGCTCCACCCTGAGCCTCCCCAGGCTGATCGTCGGCATCGCCGCGTTCGTGCTGCTCGGATTCCCGCTCGTCGGGTATCTCTGGGACACGCTCAACCAGCTCATGGCGGGCGACGTGCGCCCCATGCGGCTCGCCATCTCCCTCCCGCTCCTCCTCGTGCTCGCGGGGGTCCTCGCGTGGCTCGCGCGGGTGGTGCGCCGGTGGGAGGCCGAGCGGCTCGAGAACGTCCACACCCCGCCGGCGTCGTAGCCGCATGGCCAGCGCTCCCCGATCGCATCCGCGCCAGCCGCTCGAGGCGCCGGCCACCGGCTCGAGCGGCGTCGAGCGGACGGAGCTCGCGCCGGAGGAGGAGCCGTCCACGCCGGGCACGCTCTTCCTCTGCGTGATCCTTCTCATGATCGTCGCCGGCTTCTGGGTCATCATCTACCTCGAGCTCCTCCACCGCTGACGTCACGGAGGCGCGCCGTCGCCATGAAGGTCCACACGTACGAGAAGGCGTTCCTCGCCGTCGGCATCGTCGTGCTCCTCTCCTGCCTGGCCGCGCTGCTCTACGCATCCGTGGCCATGGGCATTCACCTCCCCGGACGCGCGGGGCGCATCGACCCGCGGGCCGTCTATCGCACGCCGCCGTTCGACCACCCGGGCGTGCGGCGGGTGGCGCCGGGACGGTACGAGGCGGTGATCGTCGCGCAGGCGTGGGCCTTCAACCCGCCGGTGATCCGCGTGCCCGTGGGCGCGGAGGTGACGTTCACCGCCACCACCGTGGACGTCATTCACGGCTTCGACATCCAGGGGACGCGGCTCAACATGATGCTCATCCCGGGGCAGATCTCGCGGAACAGCCATCGGTTCACCGAGCCCGGACGCCACCTGCTGATCTGCCACGAGTACTGCGGGCTCGGCCACCACACGATGTCGGGAATGGTCGTGGTCGAGCCCGCGCGCATCGAGCGGCGCGAGCGCGAGAGCGAGCACCGGCGCGAGCGGGAGCACGAGCAGTAGCGCGAGTGCGCTACGGGACGGGAACCGGGAGGGACCACATGGCCGCGCTCACCCCCATCGTCGTCGATCCCACGGGCTACGAGCTCCCCGCCGAGCAGCGGCGGGTGCTGCGTTGGATGCTCTACATCGGCTACGCCGCGCTCACCGCGGGGGTGTTCCACGGACTCGCCAACGCGCTCTCCTACGCGCGCATCAGCATCCTCGGCTGGTTCCCGGGGCTCCACACGTACTACCAGGGACTCACCGCGCACGGCGTGGCGAACGTGCTGATCTTCACCTTCTCGTTCGCCAACGGCTTCCTCCCGCTCATGACGGCGCGCGCGCTGAGCCGCCAGCTCGACCGCCGCCTGCTCTGGGCGAGCTTCGTCTCGCTCCTGCTCGGGAACGTGCTCGTCATCTACGCCGTGGTGAGCAACAAGGCCAGCGTGCTGTACACCGCGTACGCGCCCCTCCAGGCGCACTGGAGCTACTACGTGGGGCTGGTGCTCGTCGTCGTGAGCACGTGGCTCGCGCTCCTGAGCATGCTCCTCGACCTGCGCGGCTGGCGGCGGGAGAATCCCGGCACGCGCATCCCGCTCCTCGCCTACGTCTCGGTGACGTCGTACCTGATGTGGTTCCTCGCGTCGCTCCCCGTGGCGGTGTCGTTCCTCGTCTTCCTCATCCCGTGGTCGCTCGGCCTGCGCGCGGCGGTGGATCCGCTGCTCACGCGGACGCTCTTCTGGTTCACCGGGCACGCGATCGTCTACGCGTGGCTCCTCCCGGCGTACGTCTCCTGGTACGCGCTCTTTCCCAGGCAGGTGGGGGGGACGCTGATCAGCGACTCGTACACGCGGATCGTGTGGATCCTCTTTCTCCTCCTCTCCATCCCCACCGGGATCCACCACCAGTACACCGACCCGGGGATCTCGACCACGCTCAAGGCGCTGCACGGCGTGATCACCTTCGGCATCTTCTTCCCGAGCCTGGCGACGGCGTTCAGCGTGATGGCGGCGATGGAGATCGGCGGGCGGCGGCGCGGCGGACGCGGGCTGCTCGGGTGGATCGCGCGCATCCCGTGGGGCGATCCCTCCGTGGCCGCGCAGCTCCTCGCGATGCTGACGTTCGTGCTCGGCGGCGCCACGGGGCTCATCAACGCGAGCTACACGATGAACCAGGTGATCCACAACACCACCTGGGTGCCCGGGCACTTCCACATGACCGTCGGCACCGCCGTGGCGCTGACGCTCATGGGCGTGGCGTACTGGCTCATCCCGTATCTCTCGGGACGCGCGCTGTTCAGCCGGCGGCTCGCGCTCGCCTCGGCGTGGACGTACGCCATCGGCATCCTGGTCTTCGCGCGCGGGATGATCTCGGGCGGGCTCCACGGGATGCCGCGGCGCACGTTCATGGCCGGCGCGACGTACTACGATCCGGCGTGGCGCCTCCCCGGCATCCTCACGGGGATCGGCGGGTCGCTGATGTTCGCGGGCGTGATGCTCTTCTTCCTCGTCATCGGCCTCACGCTCGTGGCGGGCAAGCGCGGCGAGGCGCCGACGGACATCCCGGTGTCGGACACGCTCACCGCCCCCGCGCGCACCGGGTGGGAGCCGCGGCTCGACCGGCTCGGGTGGTGGTTCGCGGCGGCGGTGCTGCTCATCGTGATCGCCTACGGGCCGTTCTTCTTCACCTACGCGCCGCGGGCGGTGTCGCCGGGATTCCGGATCTACTGAATCGAGTACAGGTAGGCCGCGATGTCCTTGGCGTTCCCCTCGGTGACGCCGAGGTTCGGCATCGCCGTCCCCGGCTCGATCGCCTGCGGCATCTCGATCCAGCGAATCAGGAAGTCCGGCGTGTTCGGCACCTCGCCCGCGATGTACGTGCGGCGCGACCAGTCGATCAGCGGGGGCCCGACGGTGGCGTCGGCGCCCTGCACGCCCGGGATCATGTGGCAGGACGAGCATCCATAGGTCTGGAGCAGCTGCTTGCCGCGCTCCGGATTGGCGCCGGCGATCGTGCGTGTCTGGCCGGTCGCCTTCCGGCAGCCGCCGAGCGCGGCGGCGATCCCGAACGCCACCGATGCGGCGATCCACGCCGTGGGCCGTCCCCGTCTCCACCGTCGTCGCCGCGGCATGCTCTCCTCCTACTCGTGGTGTGGTCGAGAACTGGTGTCCGGCACGAGTCCGCCCTCGGACGGCGGTGCCTTCGCGCCCACCGGCGGCGGCGGATGCCCGCGGAGGAGCGTGCGCGTGGCGGTGCCCGTCGTGGCGCCGGCGACCGCCGTCCCCGCGTGGCTCGGGTGACCGCCCGGCCACGGCTCACCGCGCACCTCGCTGATGGCCCACACGTACGCGGCCACGCGCCGGATCTCCTCGTCGGTGAGATCCGACTTTCCGCCGCGGCCGGGCATGCGGATGGGCGAGCGGGTGAGCGCATCCGGAATGCCGAGCGTGATCAGCGAGTCGAGGTCGCGCCACTCCTTCTGCGCGTAGTTGAGCGACACGGTGATCGCGTCGCCCGCCGCGGGCTCCCCTTCCCCCTCGAGACCGTGGCAGACGTAGCAGTGCCCCTTCCCGTGGTAGATGGCGTCTCCCTCGACGATCGTCTGGATCGTCATCCCCGGCGGGAGCGGCGGGAGCGTGGTCGGCTGGTCTGGATCGGGGGGCGGCGTCTGGGCGCCGCTCTGCTGGCGTCCGCCGCCGCCCTGCGCGCGCGCCGGCGCGCCCAGGGCGAGGAGCGCGAGAGCGGCGATCGTCAGCGTCCCCGCGACTCGCATCATGGCGTGCTCCTGCCGTCACCCGCGTCGCGCAGCGTGTCCGACCGCGGGAGCGCGAACGCGTAGAGGTAGTCGCCGCGCGGCGTGTCCAACGTCTGGATGCCGGTGGCCGCGACGGCCACGTACTCCGTGCCGTCCACCTCGTAGACGATCGGCGGCGCGTTGATCGCTGCGCCGGCCTTGAAGGACCACAGCCGCCGGCCGGTCTTCGCGTCGAAGGCCATGAGCTTCTCATCCGAGGTGCCGGTGAAGACGACGCCGCCGGCGGTGGCCACCGAGCCCGAGATCACCGGCTTGCCCACGCGGTCCGACCACGCGATGCGACCGGTGCCGAGATCCACGGCGACGAACGACCCGTAGCTCGTCATCGTGTCCACGGCCGAGACGCCGCCTCCCCACCATTGCGCGGGCGGTTCGAGTACCTCGTGCTTCACCTTCATGCGCTGCGGGAGGAAGTTGGCGTCGATGTACATGTACCCGGTCCGCGGGCTGTACGACGGCGGCCCCCAATCCGACCCGCCGAGCGTGCCGGGGTTGACGATCACGCCGGTCGAGTCCGGCGGGCGCATGTAGTTGAGCAGCGGCACGAACGCCTCGGACTTGCGAATCGGCTTCCCGGTGGCGCGGTCGAGCACGTAGACGAAGCCGTCCTTCCCCGCTTCGGCCACCGCCTTCACCATGCGCCCCCCGGCGTCGCGCACGTCCACGAGCATCGGCGGCGTGGTCGCGTCGTAGTCCCAGAGGTCGTGCGAGACCTCCTGGTAGTACCAGCGCAGCTTGCCCGTCCGCGCGTCGAGCGCGACGACGGAGCAGGTGTAGAGATCGTCCCCGGGGCGCACGCTGCCGTCGTTGTCGGGCGCCGGGTTGCCGACGTTGATGAAGAGGAGCCCGAGATCCGGGTCGTACGAGGGGTGGTGCCACACCGGTCCGCCCCCGTGCTCCCATGCATCGGCATACGTGGCGCTGTCGGCCTTCTCCCGCGCGATGTCGCGATGGAACGACTGGCCCCACTCGTCGTGCTCGCGCCACTTCCCCCACCACCCTCCCTCGGCGGGGCTCGGGATGGTATAGAAGCGCCAGCGGTGCGCGCCGGTGCTCACATCGTAGGCGTCCACGAAGCCGCGCGCGCCCTGCTCCCCCCCGCTCACGCCGGTGATGACCATCCCGTCGAGGACCGTGGGCGCGCCCGTGATGTGGTAGCCGAGGTTGTTGTCGGCCACCTGCACGTCCCACACCTTCCGTCCCGTCCGCGCGTCGAGCGCGACGAGGCGCGCGTCGACGGTGCCCATGAACACCCTGCCGCCGTACACCGCGAGCCCGCGATTCACCGCCGCGCAGCAATCCACCGTGGTACGGTAGTCGTGCGCGTACTCCCACTTCTTCTTCCCCGTGCGCGCATCGAGGGCGAGCACGTGGTTGAGCGCGGTGGAGATGTAGAGGACGCCGCCGACGACGATCGGCCCGGACTCGGATGCGTGGGGGATGCCGGAGCGCTCGACCCACGCGAGCCGCAGCCGGCCGACGTTCGCGGTATCGATCTGCGCGAGGGGGGACCAGCGGCGGTTGGAGTAGTCCCGTCCGTACGTCGGCCACTGGGCGCTGTCCTGCATCGCCGCGCGCAGGGCGCGGTCGGCCTCCCCGGCGCCGGTGCTCGCGACCTCGCCCCCCTCCTCCTGCTCGTGCGTCCGCGAGCAACCGGCGAGCGCCAGCGTGACGAGCGCGATGCCGACCACCGATCCAATACCGTACGCGATCGCGCGCTGCATGTGCTGGTGCTCTCCGCTGCGTGTCCCCGAGAGAGCTTGGCATTTTCCATTCCCATCGCGGCACACGCCGCGCGCGACCGCGCGATGAGATTTTCTTCGCCGGCTGGGCCCGCGCCGGCGGCGGCTTGCACGGGCTCGACCAGGTAGTCGTATTGTGGTCACATATTATTCTGGCCCATGGATTGCTGCCGTGACGAGCGCGCACCGCACGTCCCGCGCGGCGCGCGCTGGCCATGGGAGGTCGTCCAATGTCGTCGCGCATCTTCGCGCTCTCGTTCGCCGCCGCGCTCGCCGCCGGGGTGGCCCCCCGCCGCGCGCCCGCGCAGGAGGCGCCGCACTGCCGAATCATCTGCCACCCATCGTTCAGCGTCGGCCTCGGCGGGCTCGCGTCGCACGTGTTCGACAGGCCGCGCGTCCGGAAATCCGACGGCAGCATCGCCAAGCTCCCCTCCAAGACCAACCTGTACGCGCGGTTTCTCATCTCCGCGCCGACGGCCATTCCTCGCACGAGCCTCGTCTTCAGCGCGAGCTGGCTGCCGACCGCGAAGACCGCGAGCAACCCGTTCACCGAGTACACGGCGAGCGAGCTGGGCGACCAGTCGCTGCGCGCGAACACGCCGTCGCTCACGCTCGGCGCCGCCGTCAACCTGGTGCCGGCGAGGCGCACGTCCGGCGTCTTCGGGCTCGACGGCTACATCAACGATCTGTACAGCCCCGCCGCCCGGCCCACGGACCGGAGCTCGTACACGCACAAGCTCGACCTCGGCCTGGCGAGCAACGTCGGCCTGTTCGGCTGGACGTCGCCGCGGAGCTACCTGCACGCCCTGCGGGGCTTTCTCATCCTCGATTGGACGGCGACCGGGCTCCCGCACAAGGGCGACGCGGTCCCCGCCGGCGAGCGCACCTTTCTCGAGACGGTGCGGCCCTGGTCGCTGATCTTCGGCATCACCGTTCCGATCGCGTCGGGAAAGTGAGAGCGGGTGCCGGCGCGGGCTTCCTGTCGTACCGACCGGGCCGCCCCCCTCCGGGGGCCCGCGCGGCCGCCGGCCCCGTGCTTGCGTCGATCGTGGCAACCGGAGGTGCACATGCGCATCCAGTCCCGTGACATACGTCGCGTTCCGATCGCGCTCGCGCTCGGGGCGGTGGGCGCCGGCGTGTCGAGCCAGTCTCTTGAGGCACAGGAGAGGAAAGGCGACCAGGCGAGCCAGGTGGAGTACGACGGGTGGCGGCAGTACATGGTCAACTGCGCGCGCTGCCACGGCGACGACGCCGTGGGCGGCGTGATGGCGCCAGACCTTCGTGGGTCCGTCGCCAAGGGCGCGGTCGACCGGAGCTCGTTCCACTCCGTGGTGAGCGGGGGCCGTCCAGCCAAGGGGATGCCGGCGTTCGAGAAGCAGCTCAGCGGCGAGCAGATCGCCGCGATCTTCGCCTACGTGAGCGCGCGCGCCGAGGGACGATTAGCGGCGGGGCGGCCGAAGGTTCGATAGCGCGAGGGGGGCCGGATCGTCAGCCGGTCCCCCCCGTCCATCCGGCATCACGCCCGACGTCACCGCCTACGGTCCTTCCGCGACCCGGCGCGCCGCTCCATCATCTCGCCGTCCTCGGCAGCGAGACACCCGCACACCCCGGAGGGGAGCATGCGATGGAACGGGCCGTGGCTCGCGACGGCGAGCGCGGCGACGGCGTTGGCACTCGTGGTCGCGCGGCCCTCCGCCGCGCAGAGCGCGTCGCGAGCAAAGGGGGGCGCGGCGACCGGCGCCCCCTCGACTCCCAGCGCGACGATCGTCAAACCGAAGGCTCGCACCGCGACCACCGGGGGGTGTCGCATCCTGGGCGGCGACACCTTCTCCGGCACGTGGGGCCCGAGCCAGCTCCCCACGCTGGCGCTCACCATCGGCCCCGGCTCGGCGATGGCCGACCAGATGCACGCCAACAAGGCGCCGTACCGGGGGCCCGGGCGCTACGAGAACGAGATCGTCGCCGTCTACCTCGGCAAGACCGCGCTCGAGGACTCCTACATGGGGCTCGGGACCGTCACCGTGAACCGGGATGGGCGGAGCGGGACGTTCGCGTTGAACGACGGGACGGCGTCGGGGAGCTGGAGCTGCGGAGGGGCGCCTGAGAAGCGGTGAGCGTGCGCGGCGATGAGCGAGAGCAGTGGAAGGGATGGCTCCGCATCCCGGCCCCGCCGAGTGCCCCCCGGAACGCGCGTGCGCCGGTCAGTCGACCTTCTTCCGCCAGCGATAGACCGAGTATCCCGCGCCGTAGACACCGACCACCGAGCGCAGCGAGGCGTCGCCGGGCGCCGCGTGCACACCGTTCTTCGTTCGGACCAGAGTGTGATTCTCGTCGATCTCCCCCTCCCTGATCGTGGCGACGATCACGCGAGCGGTGTGACAGCGGACGAAGGGGTGAAAGCCAGGGTGCGCGTGCGCCGCGGCCAGGGTGGAGATCCACTCGCCGGAATTGGGGGGACCCATCCAGGCCAGGATGTCCTCGCGCTGCACGGCGGTCCGGGCGACCGGGAAGTACTCATCGGCCAACACGGTGTCGAGGTCCGGACCCGAGAAGATGGTGTATCCGTAGAGCTGAAAGGTGCGCAGCGCCTCGCCGTGGCAGAAGTAGCGGGAAGTGAGGGGCGCGGTGGACGGAGCCGCCCACACACGCACTCGGTTGCCGGCACTCGTCTCCGCCTGCGCGGACTCTCCCCCCAGGGCGGCATACGGTTGTCGCGTGGTGGCGATGATCGGTCCCATGGCGAGTCCCTCCATCTCGGTTCGCAGCATCGCCGAGAGGGCCGCGGCGCCCGTACCAACATGCGCTCCGCTCGCGCTCGACGCCAGCGATGCGGCGAGGGGTGGCACCATGTCGGGCGCCGCCCCTCGCCGCATCCGCCCGCGCCGATCGCTACTTCAGCCCGAACGTCGTCGTGGCCAGCACGATCCCCTTGTAGGACACGGTGGTCTTCCAGCTCCCCGTGCTCCACGCGGTGCTCGACTTCAGGTTGAAGATGTACTGCCCGGCGTCGGTGTCGTACCGCCAGGCCGTCGAGCCGGCGGAGTTGTCGTTCACGTCGATGCTGGCGGCGTCCACGCTCCCCTCGAGCTCGATCACCAGACGCAGGCCGTCCGCCAGATCGGTCGCGGGCGTCCCGTCGGCGTAGGTGGGCGGCAGGAACTTGTGCGGAATCGTGGAGCCGCGCTTGTGCACGCTGAAGGGAGCGGTCATGCGGAGCGGCGTCAGGAAGCCCGAGGCGTCGACGTTCAGCCCGACGAACACGTCGAAGGTGCTCGGCGCGCTCTCGTTCCCCCTCGCGTCCGTGGCGGTGCACGAGACGGTGGTGGTGCTTCCGATGGCGAGCACGGTGCCGGCGGCGTAGTCGCAGGCGAACGTCGACGGCTCGGACACGGCGTTCACGTCCGCCACCGTGATGCCGAGCGACCCGATGTCGAGCGTCGCGCCATCTATGTTGGCGGCGATCAGGGTGATCGTGCCCGTCGGGAAGCTGGTGAAGTAGGCCGGCGTCGTGTCCACCACCGTGATGTGGAAGCTGCCCGTGGTGGTGAGGCCGCCGGCGTCGGTCACCTCGCAGGCCACGGTCGTGGTGCCGAGCGGGAAGGTGTCGCCGCTCGCGTGATCGCAGGACACGCTCGCGGTCAGGTCCCCATCCTCGAGATCGCTCGCCGTGACGGCGAAGGTCACCGCGGCGCCGGCGCTGCTGGTCGCCTCGGCCGTGATGTCGGAGGGCACCGTGAGCGCGGGGGGCGTGTTCGTGTGCGCGCAGTCGATGAAGGCGACGTGGACGGTGGCACCGGCCCCGGCGCCGAGCTTCGCGCCGGACGTGTTGGTGTTCGTGATGTCGAACGCCGTCAGCACGATGACGGGTACCGTCGTACCCGCCCCCGCGGCGCTCGCGTTCTCCACGGTGAGCGTCACCTCGTCCACCTGAACCGGGGTCGGGTTCGATCCCGCGACGCGTGGGCCCACGGTGATCGTCGTGGGCACGGAGTACGACCACGTGTTCGTGGCGCCGTCGTACGTCGCCCTGGTGTAGACCTTGAAGGTCGCGGTGCCATCCTGCCTCCCGCTGGTTCGGAAGACGACCGTCACCTGCCCGGTGGCGGTGGCGGAGCACGTGCTCGGCGTCAGGCTCAGTGGCGTGGTGCTCGATCCCACGGCGCTCGAGCCCACCGATCCGTCGACGACGGACAACGAGGGCCGGTTCGGCCGCGGCGCCTGGACCGGTGCCGGCGCCCCTTCCGTGATCACTACCTGGCGGGAGGACGGGAGGGCGGTCGACACCGCGGTGGGGCTGTCGGTGCCGCACGCGCCGGCGAACGCCAGCGCGGCGAGCGACAGGACGGCGGAGTACCTCATGGCTGGTGTCTCCATTGACACGGGGTCCGGCGCGTCGCGGCCGGTGGCGCCTACTACGGCGGCCGAGCGGGAGCAAGAGCACGGCCGTCGCGGAGCGCGACAGGGCGGCGGCTCGCCGAGCAGCCGCCACGCGGCGAGCAAGTCACCATCCGCAATGGTGTTAGGCCGGATCCGGGAAGGCTCGCCGCGGCTCGTGCACCGCCTCGATGCCGCGTCCTTTCCCGCCGGCCCGCCGAGCGGTGATGCGTACCCGCCGCCACAGTACTGTCACCGGGTGGCAGCATGAGTGCATTCGCTCGCCGCGACAGTCAGGCGTCTCCCGTCGCGGTTGTCAGGCGAAAGGTGACACGCTCGTGTGCAGGGGCGACCCGGTGGGCTCTACTTCGCGGAGTCGGGGGCGCGCCCGCTCGCGCGCCGGGTGATTCACCCGACGCGCGGCGGGCACTTGAGGATGGTCGGTTCGCCCCCCGGGAACCCCGCCGCCGGACCGGCGGGCTGTGTCTTGCCGTGGTGCGTCACCTCGTCGTACTTGCTCTGCAGATCGTTCTCCTGACCGGCGAACGCGTTCAGCTTCTGCTGAAGATTCGCGACCGCCTCCTCCGCGGTCGCTCCCGTCGCGGAAACCTTTCCCCCCGTCTGCGCCTGGAGCTGGCTCGCGAGCCGCTGCGCGACCTGGATGTGCCCCTGCTCGTGCTGCATCACCGCCTGGTTGTAGCGCTCGACGGCGGCCTGCTCCGCGATGGTCCCGTTCTGCAGCACCACCTTGTTGATGTTGACCTCGGGGTTGGTAGTGAAGGTGACGGGCACCACGGCCGTCCAGCTCTTTCCATCGGCGCTCTGCACCACCTTCAGGTTCTTGGAGGAAAAGTTGGCCCTGAAGTGCGGATTGGCGTTTCCCGGCTCGAAGAGATTGACGTGCGCGGCGGCCGCGGCGCAGTCATCGAACTTCTCGGGGTTCACCTTGGTCCCGCCGCCCCCCCCACCACCGCCGCCTCCGGCACCACCGCCTCCAGCACCGCCGCCTACGGCGCCGCCACCACCTTTTCCCCCGCCCTTACCGCCCGCGTGCCCTCCGCCGGCTCCGCCCCCCGCGCCGCCGCGCGCGCCTCCACCACCACCCGCGGCTCCGCCTCCCGCACCACGGCCGCCAGCTCCGCCGCCGGCACCGCCCCCGCCCCCGCCGCTCTGCCCCAGCACGTCACCCCCCTGCTCGCCGCCCTCTCCAGCACCGCCCCCGGAGAAGCCCAGCCGCTGGCCGCCGCCGCTCGGCACCGCCAGCGCCTCCGACGGCTCCCAGTCGATCGGGATGAAGACGCCGTCGCCCTTCCCTGGCTTGCCGAGGAGCGTGCGCGGGATGTAGAGCTCGACGCGCGTGCGCGTGTAGTCGGTGGGGTAGTAGCGAATGAAGAAGCCGCGCGGATGATCGGACCAGCGGCCCCGAGGCACCGCGGCGGGGCCGGCCGGCGCGGCGCCGGCGAGCACCGCGAGGCGCTCCGCTTCGCGGTAGGAGAGTCCCGGCGAGATCAGCGCGCGGCGCAGGTCGTTCTCCGCCTCGAGCACCCGGCGCGCGGGCTCCGGCAGCGAGCCTTCGAACTGCGCGAGCAGCGCGGGCGTGAGCCCCCCCAACGTGCCGCTGCGCATGCCGTTCAGCTCCGTCGGAGACAGCAGGGTGGTGGCGGCCGCCTTCACGCGCGGGTTCAGGTCGTCGAGCTTGGCGCGCGCGAGGACCGCCCAGAGGAGCAGCTGGACGTCCGGCTGCGCCACCTCGCGGTGCGCGACGCTCCGCTCGAGAATCGTCCGCACGAGATCGGCCTTGGGGCCCCGCAGCGCCGCCGTGAGATAGCCGTCCCCGCCAGGAGCCGGACCGTGCGTCCCGGCCTTGAGGCAGTAGCTCTCGAGCTCGACGCGGTAGAAGCCCGGCTTGGAGATGATGAATCCGCCGGTGCTCGTTCGCGGGAGGCGGGTGAGCGACTGGTACCGTCCGTGTGCGCCGAACGTATCGGGGAGGAAGAGCGTGTCGCGGGTGTCGTCGAACGACGTGCTCACCGGATCTTCGCCGAGCAGCACCCGGTCCGCGTTCGAGAGCCGGGCCGCCGCGCCGAGCGCGACATCCTCGGGATTGATCGCCGAGCGCACCTGGGCGCAAGCGATCACCCCCGCGACGACTGCTGCAGCGATGATCGCGACGCGAACGCCGTGCTCGGATCGACGCTCGTTCGACATGGGCGCGTGAGCTCCGAGAGTGCGGCCCCATGCGTCCCGGCACCGGTGGTCGATCGACAGCCCCGCATGGCGCGAGGGAGTCGGTCGGGGTCGGGAGGGACGCCCAGTATACAGTCCCTCCGTCGGCGACGCCAGAATCTCGTCGTGGTCTCGGAACCGTCCTGATCGGGGGTCAATGTGACCTCCGGCGGCGAGTGTTGGTCGAGTATAGGGCGACACTCTCACCGGTTTCCGATCAGCGTGAATACGCTATCCGCCGGCCACGCGAACGCGGTCCTCTCGCGAGCGCTCTCCGATTTCGTGATCGAGTTCTCGATCGCGCTGCACAAGCACGCCATGTACCCGCACGGCCATCCGTCGTTGACGGTCGCCGAGGCGCGCACGGCGTCGCGACTGGACGCGCTCCTCGCCGAGCGCCACTCGCTCGCGCTGGGCGTCGCGCGCGACCAGCTGATCATCGAGGGCGTCGCGACCGACCCCCGGAACCCGCTGCTCCACGGTCTCTCTCGGTACCTCCATCGCCGCGACATCGGCGCGGTGAAGTTTCTCGAGGGGGTGACGCGCGACGAGCTGGGCGCGGTGCTCCGCTCGCTCGCGACCGACCCCGACGCGCCGCAGCCGGGGCCCGAGCCCGGCAGGGGCGGAGAGCTGCCGAGCTGGCCGCACGTGCGAATCTTTCCGCTCACTTACGGCCAGCTCGAGCTCATCGATCAGCCGGAGTCGGGCGCGAGCGATGCGGACACGCACCCGTGGACGGCGCAGCTCTGGCTCGATCTGGCGCGCGCGGCGCTGCAGGCGGACGTGAACGCGGACCGGCCACCCACCGATCCGGTGCTCGTGGCCGACGCGATCAACGCGCACGCGCGCGAGGAGGCCTACGATCAGGTGATCGTCGGCTATCTCCTCAAGATCGCCGACGAGCTCACGAGCGGCGAGCACGCCGGGTCCGCGGCGCTGCGGGAGCGCGTGTCGCGGCTGGTTCGCGCTCTGGAGCCGGAGCAGCTACGACGGCTGCTCGAGATGGGGAGCGACGTGGCGCAGCGCCGCCGCTTCCTGCTCGACGCGTCGCAGGCGATGGCCATCGATGCCGTGTTGACGCTCGTGCAGGCCGCGGCCGACGTCTCGCGCCAGGTCATCTCGAGCTCGCTCCTGCGTCTGTTCACCAAGCTCGCGGCGCACGCCGAGCGTGGCGCGGCTCCGGTGCGCGCGGAAGCCGATCTCGGGTTGCGCGAGCACATCCAGCGGCTCGTCACCGGGTGGGAGCTCCCCAATCCGAGCTCCGCGCGCTACGCGGCCGCGCTCGATCACCTGGCATCCGGTGATCCGCTCTTCATCGTGCCCGATGAGAGCACGCACCCCTGTGAGCCCGAGCGCATCGTGCAGATGAGCCTCGAGGTGGGGTGCGTCGGCCCGACGGTGCTCGAGGCGGCGGACACGATGATCGAGCGAGGCGGCATGCCCCTGCTGACCGACCTGCTCGAGCGCGCGCCGGTGAAGAGCGACGCGCCGAGTGCCATCGCGCGGCACGCGATCACCCCCGACCGGCTGCGCGCCCTGCTCGAGGCCCACCCGCTCGACGCGCAGTTGGTGGAGCGATGCGTGCGCTGGTTGGGCGCGAGCTCGGCGGAGCCGCTCCTGGACACGCTCGCCGCCGCGGACTCCCGCGCGACGCGGCGCCGCGTGCTGGAGCTGCTGCGCGGGCTCGGCCCCGAGATCGGACCGGCCGTGGTCGCGCGCCTTCCTGGCGCGCCGTGGTACTACCAGCGCAATCTGCTCGCGCTGCTCGACCGTGCCGCCACGTGGCCGGCGGGCTTCTCGCTCGCTCCGTACGCGGCCCACGCCGACGCGCGGGTGCGCCGCGAGGCGATTCGGATCCTCCTCGGCGTGCCTGACGAGCGGGAGGGGGCGATCTGCTCGGGCGTGCGGGATCGCGATGAGCTGGTCCTCCGGCTCGCGCTCACCGCGGCGCTGGATGCGTGTCCGTCGGCCGCCCTGCCGCTGGTGATAGAGCGACTGGAGCGGCACGAGCTCGAGGCGGATCTCGAGATCCTCGCGATCCGGGTCGTGGCATCGGCGAGGGAGCCAGCGGCGCTCGAGTTCCTCCTCGGCTGCGCCGACTCGGGGCGCGCGTGGCTCGGGGGACGCCGGCTCGCCGCGAGGTCTCCGCAGCTCCTGGCTGCGCTGGCGGGGCTCGCCGCCCACTGGTCGCGCGAGCCGCGCGCGGTGGCGGTGCTGGCGCTTGCCGCCCGGCACAAGGACCCGGCGATCCGGAGCGCGGTCGCCTCGTGGGAGGGCGCGTCGTGAGCGCCGCGGTCTCCTTTCTGCTCTCCCTCGCGCGCGCGCTCGCCGTCATGGGACTCTACCGCGAGCGGCATCCCACGCGGCAGGACGCCGTGCACCGCTCGTTCGAGCGGCTGCGGATGCTGCTGTCGGAGGACCCCGGGCCGCGGTTCAGCTTCCTGATGCACGAGGTCGCTTACGGGGCGCAGCCCCTTCGCCAGCTCCAGGATTGGGAGTGGGCGCGCCGCCTGGCCGAGGTTGGCGTGCAGCGGCTGGAGATCGAGTGCGGCGTGACGCTCGAGGAGTACGAGGCGTTCCTCGAGCACATCCACGCGCGACTCGCCGGCGCCCCCACCCCGACGACGGCGGCGCGGCCGGCGCTCCCGAGCCACATCAGCTTCGGCGCGGTGGGGCTGCGCGGCGGGGCTCGTCAGGCGGTCAGGGAGGAGCCGCTGCCCACCGCGACGCTCTCCTACACCCTCGCCGAGGAGGCCGATGCCGTCCGGTGGGTGCATGGCGAGGTGGAGACGCGCGGCGTGCTGCCGCTGCTCGAGGCGGAGGTGATCGTGCGCTCCCTCTCCGTCGCCATGCACGGCGACGGGCGGATCGTGATTCCGCTGGTGAAGCTCAAGGAGTTCGACCAGTACACCACCACGCACTCGATCAACGTCGCCGTGCTGGCGATGGCGCTGGCCGAGGCCCTCGGCCTGGGCGCGCGCGACGTGCGTGCCTTCGGGACCGCCGGGCTGCTGCACGACATCGGCAAGACGCGGGTGCCACGGGAGATCCTGGTGAAGCCGGGGAAGCTCACCGAGCGAGAGCGCGCCGTGCTCGACCGCCACCCGATCGATGGCTCGCGCCTCATCCTCGAGAGCGACGAGCGCCTCGGTCTCGCCGCCGCGGTGGCCTACGAGCACCACATCATGATCGACGGCGGCGGATATCCCCACCTCCACTTCCGGCGCGACTGCCACGTCGCGAGCCGCCTCGTGCACGTCTGTGACGTGTTCGACGCGCTCTCCACGGATCGCCCCTACCGCGCGGCGTGGGAGATCGAGCGCGCGCTCGAGTACATCGAGGAGCGGGCGGGGGTGGAGTTCGACGTGGAGATCGCGCGGGCGTTCGTGGAGATGATGCGGAGGCAGGGGTGTCGGAGCGAGGGGATCGGGGAGGGGGCTGGGGCGGCTGGCTGATCGCAGCGGGTGGGCTGACCGCGGGATCGGAGAGCAAAACGCCCGACACTACCGAAGTAGCGCCGGGCGTTGCAGTTGCCCCTCCTGGGCTCGAACCAGGACTCTCCTGATCCAGAGTCTGGGACGCGACCAGTGGTGGGTTCACCCTAGATCCGGGTTTAGCCAGGAAACCGAGCATCGGCGCCGGATTCCTTGCCCGTCCGTTCCGATCCCGTCCGAGAGAAACGGACCAACCTCCACTGGCGTGCCCGGCCTAGGATCTTGTTCTGTTGTCGACTACCGGGTCGAGTAGCACATTCCCGCTCTGGGCCATCGCCTGCACCAGACCCGGCGAGCCGACCCCTTTCCGACAACAGATGCCCCGGAATCTCTCCCCAGAGAAGCAGCAGGAGCTTGATACTCTCTACCGCACCCTCAAAGCGTTCATGGAGTGGCAACCCACCGCCGACGATCCCAGCGTACAGGCGGCCATGACAGAAGTGCGGGAGCGGCTGGAGCGCGACTACGCGGCGGGCAAGTTCTCAGGCTGGCGCGAAGCCCTGAACGATTTCGTAGCAATGGCGCAATACGGCACCCCGGAGCAGAAGCGTCGGCTGGATGGCCTGCTCCGGGATCAGGCGGGAATCTCGCTCGATGATCTCCGGACCAAGCAGCTTGCCCGCATCAGCAAGATCCGGGAGCGGGGTCGCATCACGGGGGACGAGCAGTATTACCTCGTCAAGGAGCGCGTGGAGGAAATCTGGGATGACCCCTCAAAAGCGGAGGAGTTTCGGGCCCTCCAGGCAATGCTCGACGCTTACGAGGCGCGTGCTGCGGAAGGAAGCCGGGGGGCTTGATGGGACGGTCACGCCGGATTTCCAAGGAGCTCCACCAGAGGTATCTCGTTGACGTGTCAGCGCTCGCGTGAAATTCCCTACCGGCTGATCCTCTGAAACTCCCTACCCGCTCTCCCACGGAGGTTGGGTATGGAAGACCTCGAGCAGATGGTTGGATGGGGTGTAGGTTCTGCGGGCGTCCCCCCGAGCGAGGAGGCGCCCGTGCTCAAGGAGCAGGTGGTGGAGGAGGTGCTGGCGCGCTTGCGCCGCGGTGAGAGCGTCGTGGGGCTGGCGCGCGCCTACGGCGTGGACCCCAAGACCATTCGCGCCTGGCGGGCGCGCGGCGCGTACCGGGCCCGCGCGTCCCGGACCGTGCCCTCCGTGCTCGACCCGTACGCCGACTGGCTCCGGGCCCGCGCGCCGGAGGTCGAGTACAATGCCGCCGTCCTGCACCGCGAGCTCACGGCCCAGGGCTTCCGTGGCTCCCCGGTGCTCGTGCGCCGCTTCGTGCGCCCGCTCCGGCTCGCCGCCACGCCCGCGGCGACCGTGCGCTACGAGACCGCCCCGGGCCAGCAGGCGCAGGTCGACTTCGGCCAGCGGCGCGTCTGGGTCGGCGAGGCGCTGGTCACGGCGCACGTGTTCGTCTTCACCCTCGGCTTCTCGCGCCGGCTCTTCGCCTACGCGTTCGCGCACGAGCGGCTGGCCGCGGTGCTCGAGGGGCACGAGCGCGCCTTCCGCCATTTCGAGGGGGTGCCCGAGCAGATCGTCGTCGACAACGCGCGCCCGGTGGTGCTCCAGCACCACCGCGATCCGGCGACCGGCCGGCACCGCGTCGTCTGGCACCCGACCTACGAGGACTTCGCCGTGCACTACGGCTTCCGCCCCTGGGCGCACTGGCCCTACCGCCCGCAGACGAAGGGGAAGATCGAGTCGGGCGTGAAGTACGTGCAGCACAACGCGCTCGTCGGGAAGCGCTTCCGCGGCTTCGACCACGTGAACGAGTGGCTGCTCGAGTGGACGACGACGGTCGCCGACACCCGCGTGCACGGCACGACGCACGAGGTGCCCCGCGAGCGCTTCCAGCGCGAGCAGCTCGCCCCGCTGGGCGCCCGGCCCGCCTACGCCCGGGAGCGGGTCCAGCACCGCGTGGTGGCGAGCGACGCGCTCGTGGCGATCGGCGGGAGCCGCTACTCGGTGCCGGTCGAATACGTGGGCCGGGCGGTCGTGATCCGCGAGCTGCTCGGCAGCTACGAGATCCTGTCCGAGGGCACGGTGATCGCCCGGCATCGGGCCCTCGGCCGGCACCAGGTCGCGATGGAGCGCACGCACTACGCGGGGCTCCTGCGGCCGCCGGGGGCGCCGCCCGCGGCGGCGCCGCCGCACTACGATCCCGGGTATCCGGCGAGTGCCGACGTCGCCGTGCGCGACCTCGGCGTCTACGCCGCGATCGCGGAGGCGGCCCTGGCCGACCACGCCGGCGGCAGTGCCGCCGGCGATGCCCCCGGAGGTGCCGCATGACGACGCCCCAACTCGACCGGCTCACCGCGCACTGCGAGCGGCTCCGCCTGCATCGCGTCGGCGCCGAGCTCGCGACGCTCTTGGAGCAGGCGGCCAAGCGCGAGACCAGCTACGCCGAGTTCCTCGATGAGGTCCTGGGCCTCGAGGTCCGCTCGAAGCACGAGAAGCACCTGGCGATGCGCGTGAGCATGGCGCGCTTCCCGTTTCAGAAAACCCTCGAGAGCTTCGACTGGAAGTTCCAGCCGTCGATCGAGCCGAAGGTGCTCAAGGAGCTGGCCACCGGACGCTTCATTGCCGACGGGGAGAACGTCCTCCTCCTCGGTCCACCGGGCGTCGGGAAGACCCATCTCGCCGTGGCGCTCGGGCTCAAGGCGTGCGAGCTCGGGCTGCGGACCATGTTCACCACCGCGGCGGGGCTCATCACCACCCTGGGCAAGGCGCTCTACGAGAACCGGCTCGAGGAGCGGCTCAAGCTGCTCACCCAGCCCAAGCTCCTCATCATCGACGAGATCGGCTACATCCCGATCGACCGGCAGGGGGCGAACCTGTTCTTCCAGCTCATCTCGCGCCGCTACGAGCGGGGCTCGGTCGTGGTGACGAGCAATCAGAGCCTCGGGGCATGGGGCGAGGTCTTCGGCGACCCGGTGATCGCGAGCGCGATCCTCGACCGGCTCCTCCACCACGCGACGACGGTGAACATCAAAGGCGAGTCGTACCGCCTGAAAGAGAAACGGCGCGCCGGGCTGCTCCGCCCCGCCACGCCGCCGGAGACCGCGGAGTGAACACCGAGGGTAGGGAGTTTCAGACGATCGCTCCAAGGGATTTTCAGAAGATCGTTGACACTTTCAGCACTGCGCCGGTTATAGTCGGCTCGTGTGGCCGCGGAATGAACTGGTGGGGCGACGGTAGCCGTAGTGACTGTGAGCGGTCGCCCACAGTGAATACATGCCGGAGCAGCATCTGAGATCTGTCGCTTGCAGTCGGGACACGTGACCAACGGCATGGGCGGCTCCTGCGCCTTGGGAGGCCTAGCATGCTACCCACGTTGGGAAGGCGCAAGCCGCAGCGTCAGGCGATACGCGAGGCTAGCGGGTCACTCGTGGCGATCTTCGCCCGGTTGAACCACGCGGCGAAGTCCGCGGGGTCGCGGTCGAACCCGTTGAGGTCGCGCTCTATGCC
>DASUXC010000083.1:0-58942 GCA_036378095.1 Gemmatimonadaceae bacterium
GGCGAACGCCGGCCCCGTCTCGCTCAGTCCCCGTTCTCACGCACCCCGCGCCCCGCACCCCGCGCCCCGCACCCCGCGATACGAGTAGCGGCCGGCCGCTACTCGTATCGCAACGCCACGATCGGATCGAGGTACGCCGCGCGGCGGGCGGGCCAGACGCCGAAGATCACGCCGACCAGCGCCGAGAAGAAGAACGCCAGCACGATCGAGCCGAGGGAGACGTCCGTGTTCCAGTGCATCGCCACCCTGAGCAGCGATGCGCCGCCGGCGCCGAGGACGATCCCGATGATCCCGCCGGCGATGCAGAGCACGATCGCCTCGATCAGGAACTGCAGCAGGATGTTGGACCGCGTGGCGCCGAGCGCCTTGCGGATCCCCACCTCACGGGTGCGCTCCGTGACCGAGACGAGCATGATGTTCATGATCCCGATCCCGCCCACGAGCAGGCTCACCGTGGCGATCCCGGCGAGCAGCAGGCCGAACACCTGCGTCGTCTGTTGGAACGCGTTCAGGAAGTCCGCCTGGTTGCGGATCTCGAAGTCGTCTTCCTTGCCCGGTGGGATGCGGTGCTCGCGGCGAAGGATGCGCTCGATCTCCGTCATCGTCTGCGGGATCATGTCCTCGGACTGGGCGAGGACCTGGATCGAGCGGAGGTACTTGGTGTCCATCACGCGGAAGCGCGCCGTGTTCAGCGGGATGAGCACCTGGTCATCGGGGTCGCCGAAGCCGGAGGCGCCACCCTTGGGGGCGAGCACGCCGATCACCTGGAACTCGATGCCGCGGATCCGGATGTTCTCGCCGACCAGCCCGTTCGGATCCTCCTCGTTCAGGTTGGCGGCGGTGGTGGCGCCGACCACGGCGTAGCGCTTGCGCCCCTCGTCGTCCGCGTGGGTGAACATCCGCCCGGCGGCGAGCGAGTACTTGCGGACCTCGAGGTAGTTGGGCGTGCTCCCGACGATGTCCGTGGCCGTGTTGGCGTTGCGGAACTGCACCTGGAGCTGCCGCTGCATCTCCGGCTCGACGGCGGCGAAGATGGTCCCCCGCTCCTGGAGCGCGACCGCGTCCGCCACCTCGAGCCGCGCGCGGTCGGTGGCCGAGGCGATCCCGCCGGTGAACACCTGCCCCGGGCGGACGGTGAGCAGGGTGGTGCCGAGCGAGGCGATGCGCTCGTTCACGGCGCGCTGGGCGCCGCGCCCCAGCGCGACCATGGCGATCACCGCCGCCACGCCGATCACGATGCCGAGCATCGTGAGCACCGACCGGAGCTTGTTCGCGCGCAGCGCACCCATCGCGACGCGGAGGATCTCGCCAATGAGCATCGGTCAACGCCCTCCACCGCGACCGCCCGCGCCGCGGCGGCCGTTCTGGTCCTGCTGCCGCACGCCGGGGAGGCCGACGCGGTTCTGGATCCGCTGCTGGAACTCGCTCCGCGACTGCTGGAGCATGGCCGCCGTGATGAGCGCGACGCGGTCCCCCTCCTGAAGCCCGGAGAGGACCTGCGTGACATCGTAGTTGCCGACGCCGAGCATCACCATGCGCGGCACGAAGGTGTTGTTCTGCGCCACGAAGACGAGGCCGGGGTGCGGCCGCGTGTTACCGGGCTCCGGCGTCTCCTCCCCACCCATCGCCAGCGCCGGGCCGGAACCGGCCCGTCCGCGCCGCCACCGCGCGGAATCTCCAGCCCGGCCGCGGGCGCCCGCGGCCGGACCCGCCGCGGGACCCGCCGCGGGACCCGCCGCGGAGCGCGCGGGATCCGCGCCGGCTCCGGCGGCTCCGGCCGCCCCGCGCTCCGCCGGCGAGCCGGAGGCGCCGTTCCCCGCGCGGCTCGCGAACTGCCCCCGGACCGCGTCGCGCACCTTCGCCGGGTCGAGCCCGAGCGCGAGAGCCGCCGCGGCGGCGTCGCGCGGCGCGCGCACCGCGTCGTTCGGGACGGCGATGGCATCGGCGCGCCGCTCGACGAGAATGCTCACGTCGCTGTTCATCCCCGGCATGAGGGCGCCATCCTCGTTGTCCAGTCGGATGAGCACCGGGAACATCGTCACGCTCTGCTGCACCGTCGCCTGCGGCGCGATCTTCTCCACCCGTCCACGGAAGGTGCGGTTCGGGTAGGCGTCCACCTTGACGGTGGCGGTGAGTCCCGGGCGGACGTTCCCGATGTCACTCTCGCCCACGAGCGCGCTGTCCATCACCGCGTTCAGGTTGGCCATCTGGAGGAGGAGCGTGCCGCCGCTCGCGGAGTTCGTCGCCGACGCGATCACCTGACCGCGCGAGACGTCCTTCTCGATCACCGTGCCGGCGATCGGCGCGCGGATGGTCGCGTCCTCGAGCGCGACGCGGGCGATCTCCAGGTTGGTGCGCGCGGTGACGAGCTGCGCCTGGGCGTTGGCGTACGCGATCGTCGCCGCCTCCAGCTCCGGCGCGGTGATCACGCCCTGCTTGGAGAGCTCCCGCGCGCGCTCGTCCTGCGCCCTGGTCACGGTGAGGTTGGCCTGCGCGGCGTGCAGCGCCGCGACGGCCTGATCGTAGCGGTTCTTCACATCGCGCGGGTCGATCTGCACGAGCAGGTCGCCCGGCTTCACCTGCGCGCCCAGCTCGACGGGCATGTTGATGATCTGCCCGGATGCCTTGGAGCGCACCTGCACGGCGTTGATCGGTTGGATGACGCCGGTGGCCTCCACATCGACCACGATGTCCTGGCGCGTCACCGTGGCGGTCTGGATCGGCGGGCCCTGCTCCTTCTTGCGGCCGCACGCCGCCACGACGAGCGCGGCGGCGACGAGCACGGCGGGTCGTCTCACGAAAGATCTCCTCACTTGGCGCCGGACGGGGGGAGTGGCTGCCCCAGCAGCGCCTCGAGCTGCGCCTTGGCGACGCGGTAGTCGAATCGAGCCTGGATGAGCGCCGCGCGAGCCTGGATGAGCGCGGTCTCGGAGGTCAGGACGTCGAGCAGGGTGGAGGCGCCGAGGTCGTAGCGCTGGCGCTGCACGCGCAGGTCCTCCTCGGCCGCCGTCACGGACGTCGTCTGGATCGTCACCTGCTGCTGGGCGGTGCGGATCGCGCCCAGGTACTGCACGAGGTTCTGCCGCGCGAGCAGCCGCGCGTCGCGCAGCGACGCCTCGGCGTTCCGCTCGGCCACATCCGCGCGGGCGATCTGCAGCTCGCGCGAGAACTGGTTGAACACCGGCCAGGAGAGCCCGATCCGGAACTGGTTCTGATACTCGTACCGGTCGATGGCGGTGCCGTTCCCGGACACGCCGAAGCCGGCGGAGAGCGTGGGGAAGTAGCTCCCGCGCGCGGCGCGGGACGCCGCCGACGCGGCGCTCTCGTTGGCCAGCGCGAGGCGCACCGCCGGGCCGTTCGCCGCGAGACGCTCGAGCGCGATGCTGTCCAGCGGCTGGAACAGCTCACCGGGGGGCTCCGCGGCGGCGGTGACCGTGTACGGCGTGCCGACCAGCCGGGTGAGCGTCGCGTTCGCCGTCTGCAGGTCGTTCCGCGCGGTGAGGAGCGCGAGCTGCGCGTTCCCCACCTGGATCACGGATCGGAGGGAGTCCGACTTCGTGGCCGATCCGGCGTGCAGCTTGAGCGTCGACGCGCGGAGCTGCGCCTCGGCCTCGGCGAGCTGCGTGCGCGCGGCGGAGTCGGCCTCGCGCGCGGCGAGCACGGCGTAGTACTGCTGCTTCACCTGGAGCGCGATGGCGAACCGCTCCGACACGTCGTTGGCCACCGCCGCCGTCACGCCCGCGCGCGACGAGCGGAGGTTGTTGATCCGCGCCCCGCCGTCGAACAGATCGACGTTGAGCTGCACCCCGTTCGCGTAGCGCCACGCGCTCCCGCTCACGTCCACCAGCGCGCCCGTGTTCGGGTCCACCCGCTGGCTCGAGACGCCGGCGCCGCCGGAGCGCGACGACGAGGCGCTGAGCGTCAGGCTGGGGATGAACGCGCCATACGCGGAGCGCACCTGCGCCCGGCTGGTCTGCACCTGGCCCAGCGACTGGACGACCGTCGGCGCGTTGCGCTGGGCGAGCGCGACCGCCTCATCGACGGTGATGGGCCGCGCGACGGTGTCCGCCGGCGTCTGCGCGGCGAGGACGGCCGGGAGCGCCAGCGCGGCTACGAGCAGCTTCATTTGCGTTCGTCCTTCTGCCGCTTCTGTTCGTCGATCATCTGCTGGAGGATCGGCTTCTGCCGCGCATCGAGCAGCTTGAAGATCTCCGCGCGCGCCGCCAGGCGGATGGAGTCGAGCTCGGGGCGCACGGGCACCAGCGCGGGATCGATCACGGCCTTCATGTCGCGGTGCCGCTTGTCGAGGATGCTGTCCACCGCCGCCCGCTGGGCCGGGGTGAGCCCGAGCCGCTCGGCGAGCGACTCGCGCATCGCCTGCCGGTCGCTGCTCGGGCAGGGATCCTTGACCAGCAGACGGTCGGCGGTGAATCCCAGCGCGCCGCCGACGACCAGGGTGCCGACGAGAAAGACGAGGGCGAGAGCTTTCGAGCGCTGCATGGCTCGCTCCGGAGGGTCAGGGGGCGATGACGTAGCGCAGCGTCGCTTCCCGCTCCGAGCCGGTCTCCTGCTCGGTGGCGATCTGCAGCGGCGCCGTGCGCGGCGTCTCGATGATGGTGTGGAACGCCAGGCGCGCCTGCGCATCACGGGAGCGCGTGAGCGCGACGCTGGCGACGGCGAGCGCCGCTCCCGCGGCGATCACGCCGATCCGTGCCCAGCGGGCGAGGGGGAGCGACCAGTCGCCCTCCACGTCCTTGCCGACGCGCGTCATGATGCGCCGCGCGAGCGCGTCCCAGTACGCGGGATCGGTGGGCGCGGCGTAGAGGGCGCGCAGCGCCCGCGTCAGGTCGTCGTCGCGACCGCGAGGTCCGATGCGTGGCTCGAGAGTCATCGTTCACTCCGTAGGTCGCCCAGCCGCCGCCGCAGCGCGGCGCGGGCGTGATGCAGGTCCGATCGGGCAGTGCCCTCGGGGATGCCCAGCATCTCCCCGATCTCGCCGTGCGTGAATCCTTCGACGTCGTGCAACACGATCACCGCGCGCTGCCGCCCTGGGAGATCGCGCAGCCCGGCGACCAGCCGCCGCGTGAGCTCATCGTGCTCCGCCGGATCGCGAAAGGGGAGCGACACGTTCTCCGGGAGCGCGTCGGCGTCGCGCACCTTGCGCCGCCGGCCGATGTCGAGCGCCGCGTTCGCGACGATCCGGTGCAGCCAGGCGCCGAACGCCTGCTCGGGGCGGAACCGGTCGAGGGCGCGGAACGCGTGGAGAAACCCCTCCTGCACCGCATCCTCGGCATCCTCGTGCGTCGCGGTGATCGCGCGCGCCACGGCGTACGCGCGGCGCTCGTGCACGCGCACCAACTCGGCGAACGCCTCGCGATGACCGCGCTGCGCGCGCAGCACCAGCACGCGCTCGCGGGCGCGAGCCTCCGACTCAGTCGGCGGCTCCAGCGGCATCGGCGTGGCGTGCAGGTTGGGCGCGGCGAGCATCACGGGTCCGGTGAATTCCCTGATCCGGTACGCTGGCGGGCGCCGAAACGTTGAACGGGGGCATCAGCCCCCGCTCCCCGTTCCCTCGAGCCCCAGCGCGTCCGCCGATCGTCGCATGGCGTCGATCACGAATTGAATGTGCTGGTCGAGGTCCACGCCCAGCTCCTCGGCGCCGAGCAGCACGTCCTCCCGGCTCACGCCGCGCGCGAACGCCTTGTCCTTCATCTTCTTGCGCACGGAGCGGGCGTCCACGTCGTGCACGCTCTTCGTGGGCTTCACGAGCGCGGTCGCGGTGATCAGCCCCGTGAGCTCGTCCACGGCGAAGAGCGTCTTGGCGAGGCGCGTCTCCCGTGGTACACCGCAATAGCTGGCATGGCCGAGGATCGCCTGCAAGATGTCGTCAGGGAATCCCCGCTCGCGGAGAATGCGCACCCCGGCCGCCGGGTGCTCCTCGGTGGGGGAGTGCGCGGCGTTCGGCCAGCGCTCGTAGTCGAAGTCGTGGAGCAGCCCGGCGAGCCCCCACCGCTCGGGATCCTCGCCGAAGTGCTCGGCGTACGCCCGCATGGCGGCCTCCACGGCGAGCATGTGCTTCCGCAGCGAGTCGCTGCTGGTGTACTCCTGCACGAGGGCGAGCGCGTCGGCGCGGGAGGGAAGGGGAGGTGTCATGGCGGGTGGGGGTGGTAGGGGGTGGCGTGGTGGTGAGTGGGTCGTGGGGCGTGGAACACCAAGAACGTGTGTGGCGTGAAGGAGGCGTGGGGAGTGGGGCATGGAGTGTGGTCTCCCACACTCCATGCACTACCGCCTCCGCCTCCTCACGCCACACTCGCCGTTCGCCGTTCCACGCCTCACGACCCACTGGCCACTACTTCGTCTGCACGTGCGCGTCGACGGAGAGGCCCGGGCGCAACGGGCGCGTCGGCCCGCACCCCTTGGTGACCTGGATGCGCACCGGGACCCGCTGCACGACCTTCGTGAAGTTCCCCGTCGCGTTGTCCGGGGGGAGGAGCGCGAACTTGGCGCCCGTCGCCGCGCTCAGGCTCTGCACGCGCCCTTCGGCCTGGCAGCCGCCGTAGGCATCGACGTCGATCTCCACCGGCTGCCCCACGCGCATGTCGGAGAGCTGCGTCTCCTTGAAGTTCGCCGTGACCCAGACGCCCGTATCGGCGACCACGGACATGAGCATCTGCCCCGGCTGCACGAGCTGCCCCACCTCGACGAGCTTCTTGGACACGATCCCGCTCACCGGCGCGGTGACGGTCGTGTAGCCGAGCTGGAGGCGCGCGTTCTGGAGCTGCGCCCTGGCCGCCTCGAGCCGTGCTTCCGCCAGGCGAACACCGGCCCTGGCGCTCACCACGCCGGCCCCGCCGGCCGCCGCCTGCCGCTGCACCGCCTGGAGGTTGGCCGCCGCGGCGCTGGCCGCCGCCTGCGCCGCGTCGAGCTGCTGCGCCGACACGATGTGCTTGGCGACCAGCTCCTTCATGCGGGCGAGGTCCGCCTGCGCCTTGTCGTTGGCGGCCCGCGCCGCGGCGATCTGCGCGTCGAGCGCCGCGCGCTGGCTGGTCGCCGTCGCCACCGCGGCCTCGGCCTGCCCGGTCGTCTGGTCGGTTCCGGCCGCCGCGCGCGCCGCCGCCAGCTCCGCCTCGGCCTGGGCCAGGTGGAGCTTGTACTCCGCATCATCGATCCGCGCGAGCACCTGCCCCGCGCGCACGGAGTCGTTGTCCTCCACCGTGACCGTCGTCAGGTAGCCGCCGACCTTGGCCAGCACGGGGATGATGTGGCCGTCCACCTGCGCGTCGTCCGTGCTCTCGTGCGCGCGGGCGTACAGGAACTCCTTCACCCCCCAGACGAGCGCGGCGAGGACGACGAGGGCGATGATGGGGAGCACGAGCTTACGCCGCCCGCCAGACCGTTCGGGGGCATCGCCTGGAGCCGCGTCGCCGTTCGTCCGCCGCTCGGCTTCGTTGTCGACCATGGTTGCCATCGTTCCGGATCCTCAGTGTATCGTTCGAGTGTCGTCGTCGTTCGTTGCGTGACCGGTCCCGAGCGGTGGTCTACGGGAGCGAGGTGACGGTCCCCTCGGCGCTCGCCAGCGACACGCGTGCCGCCTGGTACGCGGTGAGGGCATCGATCACCAGGTTGCGCGATGCGTTCAGGTTGAGCGACGCGGTGATCACGTCCGCGTTCCCGGCCACGCCGGCGCGGAAGCGGTCGCGCGCCTGGGCCAGCTCCTGCTCGGCCAGCCGCAGCCGCTCGCGCGAGGCGTCCACCTGCTCGCGCGCCGAGAGCAGGTCGAGCAGCGATCCGCGCACCTCGATCGCCGCCTGCTGCCGCAGGTCGCGCAGGCGCGTCTCCACCTCGCGCGCCGCGGCCTCCTGCTCCTGCACGCGCCCCTCGCGGCGCAGCCCGTCGAAGAGCGGGAGGGAGACCTGCACCCCCCACGTGTACGTGTTGAGCTTGCTCCCGCTGTTCGAGCCGATCCACCCCTCGTCGCCGAACGCCTCCAGGCTCGGCAGCCGCTCGGCCTTGATGGCGCCGGTCGCCTGACGAGCGGCCTCGAGCTGTGCCTCCGCCGCGCGGAGGTCCGGTCGCGTGCGCATGGCGCGGTCGATCGCCGCGCGCTCGGCGGGGAGCGTGTCGGACATCGGCAGCGTGGAGAGCGAGTCCGCCAGCACCACCTCGGCGTCGAGCGGCAGGCCGAGCGCGCGCCGCAGGTCGAGTCGCGACCGGTCGCGCTCGTTGCGCGCGGCGATGAGCTGCGCGCGCACGCCCGCCACCTGCGCCTCGGCGCGCGTCACGTCGAGCGCCACCCCGACCCCCGCGCGGAGCTGCTCGCGCGCGATGCCGAGGAGCGAGTCGGCGAGGACGGAATCGGCGAGGCGCGCCGCGAGCTGGGCATCGGCGCGCTGCGTGCGCAGGTAGGCGCCGGCGGCCAGCGCCGCCGACTGCTCGGCGACGCTCGCCGCATCGGCCCGGCTCGCCTGTGCCGACGACCGGGCGCTCCGCACGCGCCCGAGCGCGCCGAGGTCGAGCAGCGCCTGTGAGAGGTGCCCCCGGAAGTCGAGCGTCTTCACCGGTCCGATGATCTCGCCGTCCGGATCGAGACCGGGAAACTCGAAGCCGAAGGTCGCGGTGTTCAACGTGTGCCCGCTCTCCACCGCGTCGGCGGAGATGGTGGGGAGCAGGTCGGCGCGCCGCTGGGTGACGCGGGCCTGGGCCTGCTCCGCGCGGTAGCGCGCGGCGAGCGCGCTGGCGCTCTGCCGCGCCGCCAGCCGCGCGGCATCACCGAGGGAGAGCGGGTGGTTGAGAGTGGTGTCCTGGGCCCGCGCCGCGGGAGCGAGCGCGAGCGTGGCGGAAACGAGCACGGCGCCGAGGCGCCGGATGGTACGGTGGACGATCGTCATGCCTCTGGATCCGCGGCGCGGCCGTGGGAAGGAGCTTGGATGGCGTTGAGATAGAAATCGAGCACCTGCTCGAGCACCTGCTCGTCGGTGTGATGCGCCAGGAAGGGGATCTGTTCCCTCTGGGCACACCAGATCCCGTGCTTCACCAGGAGCGCGTGCAGCATGCGCGCGGCGACATTGGGGTCCTGGCGTCGAAACTCCCCCGCCTCGATGCCGCGCCGCACGATCCCGGCGATGAAGGAGAGGGAGCGCTGCGAGACTTCGGCGATGAAGAACTGGAGCAGGCTCGGAAAGTTGTGGATCTCGCCCATCATGAGGCGGTAGACCCGCTCGAACACCGGGGAGCGGAGGAACTCCCACATGGCGTGGACGTAGGCGCGGAGCTGCTCGGTGGGGGAGCCGGTGCCGGCCATGATGCGGGCCTGCGTGTCCGCGAGCCCCGCGCTCATGGTCTGCCGGATCATCTCGCAGAAGAGCGCTTCCTTGTTGGGGAAGTAGAGATAGATCGTCCCCTTGGAGACGCCGGCGCGGCGCGCGATGTCCTCGAGGCGAGCGCCGGCGAGGCCGCGCTCGCCGAACACGTCGAGGGCGGCCTCGATGAGCTGCCGTGGCCGCTCCTCGGGTAGGCGCCGCCAACGCGGTTCCTGGTGCTGTTCGGCGCTGATCATGAAGCCTCCTGGTAACCGACTCGTCAGTCAGTAAAGCCCAGTAGAAAAGGCGCCCGATGGGCGCCTCAAATGACTGACGGGTTAGTAATATACGAGTGGGACGCGCGAAATCAACCCCAACCTCACCCCCACCCCCCACCCGGAACGAGACGGCCGCCATTGCGCCGACCAACCGTTCTCTCCATCGTGGGGGCCACCCCAACCGTTCCCACCCCGTGTCCTCCAATCTTCGTCCGCGAACCGTACCGGAGATTCTCGACGCCGCGTTCCGTCTGCTGCGCGAGAACTACGGCCATTTCGTGCTGCTGAGCGCGCTGGGCGGCTTCCCCTACTGGGCGGTGCTGTGGTTCAGCGGGTTCTATGCCCTGAGTGCCGACCCAACGCGGATCGCCATGGGACAGTTCCCCACGTTCGGGGCGGGGATGGGGCTCGGCCTGGCCGCCGCCGGCATCTGGTGGGCGATCGCCAACGCGTCGATCGTCGTGGCCGCCTCCGACGCCTTCCTCACCGGCGAGGTGGTGCCCGGCCGTGCGCTCGCCCGCGCCGCCAGCCGGTGGTGGCGCGTCCTGGGCGCGCTCATCCTCAAGGGGCTCGCGATCTTCTTCGGCTACTTCCTCATTCTCATCGGCGCCCTGTGGATGGCCACGCGCTACTTCGCGTCCATGCCGTGCGTGCTGATCGAGGACCGGCCGGTGGTCAGCGCGTTCAACCGCTCGGTGGAGCTGTCGAACGGCGCCAAGTGGCGCATCCTCGGCGGGCTCGTGCTCGCGTACCTCGTCTACATCGTGGTCTCGGTGACGCTGTCGACGATCATCGGGCTCTTCCCCATCCCGCTCCTCCTGCGGGCCGCGTTCAGCGGCGTCGTGTACGTCTTCGTCTCGCCGCTCATCGGGATCGTGATCACGCTGCTCTACTACGACATGCGCATCCGCAAGGAGGCGTTCGACCTCGAGGTGATGGCCGCCGAGCTCGGCGGCGCGCCGCCCTCCGTGCCCGGCTCCCCCGCCACGGCGTCCACGGGGGACTGACTCCCGTCCGGTCGGATGGTTCGGCCGGATGGTTCGGTCGGATGCGAAGCGGCGCCGTGCCCACGGGCACGGCGCCGCTTCGCGTTGCGATCCCCGTCCGGCTACTTCGTGGCCGCCGCGGCGGTCTTGGCGCCCTCGGCCTTGGCATAGTGCAGGTTCGTGAGGTGCACGATGCCATAGAGCGCCACGAGGAGGATGATCGCGCCGACGATGAGCCCGGTGAACCCGGCCCGCTTGTCCTCGGGGAGTGGAGCCGACATTACGGAAGTCTCCTTGGAGAGTCTGGGTCGAAGGGCGCGTCAGGCGACGCGCACCTTGGTCATCACGTCGTTCTGCCGGATCTGTCGCATGACGTCCAGCCCCTGCGTCACCTTCCCGAACACCGTGTGCACGCCGTTCAGGTGGCGCGTGTTGTCCTCGCTGAGGACCATGAAGAACTGGCTCCCGCCGGTGTCCTTGCCCGCGTGCGCCATGGAGAGCGCGCCCACCTCGTGCGTGTGCGGGTTCCCCGCCGTCTCGCACTTGATCTTGTAGCCGGGTCCCCCCGTGCCGATCCGGCGGTCGCCCGGCGGCAGGTCGCGCGAGAGCGGATCGCCGCCCTGCACGACGAAGTCGGGGATCACGCGGTGGAACTTCACGCCGTCGTAGAAGCCGCTATTGGCGAGCTTCTCGAAGTTGGCCACCGTTCCCGGCGCCTCCTTGTCGTACAGCTCGGCGACGATGGTTCCTTTGTTGGTCTCGAAGGTGGCAGTCTTCATCATCGGGAATCGGGAAGCGGGAATCGGGAATCGGTGCCGGCGATGGGTGGTCGGTGCCGACGGCTCGAAAGCTAGCGTCGTCCGCGATTCGATGCAGGGGGCGCGGCGGCTCCCGACGCGGTCCCGCTCTGTCTGCCGCGCGCGCCCCGCGCCCCGCGCCCCGCATCCCGCGTCGTTCCCCGCGCCGTCCGCAGCACGACTTCCCATTCGTCGTCCGTCACCGGTTGCACGGAGAGGCGGCTCCCCTTCTGGAGCAGCGCCATGCGCTCGAGGCCGCGCACGCCGCGCAGCTCGCCGAGCGTCACGGGGCGGGGGAGCGGCTCCACGGCTCGCAGGTCCACCATGTACCAGGTCGGAGCGTCGGGGTCGCTCTTCGGGTCGAAGTGCTGCTCCCGCGGGTCGAAGGCGGTGAAGTCCGGGTACCCCTCGCGCACGACCTCGCACACGCCGACGATCGCGTTCGGCTCGGAGTTCGAGTGGTAGAAGAAGACGAGATCGCCCTTCTTCATCTCGTCGCGCAGCATGTTCCGCGCTTGGTAGTTCCGTACGCCATCCCAGTGCGTGGTGCGGCGCGGGGCGGTCCACAGATCGTCCCAGGAGAAGCAGTCCGCTTCGGACTTCACGAGCCAGTATCGGCGCCCGGTGGTCATACGAGAGAGGAAGGACAGAGGTCGGCGAGGGGGCAGATGCCGCACTTCGGCGCGCGCGCCTCGCACACGCGACGCCCGTGCTCGATGAGCAGGTGGGAGAGCATGGTCCAGCGCTCGCGCGGCACGAGGCGCATCAGATCCGCCTCGATCTTCACCGCGTCCCGCTCGGTGGTGAGACCGAGCCGGTTCGCGAGGCGGGTGACGTGGGTGTCCACGACGACGCCCTCGTCGAGGCCGAACGCGTTGCCGAGGATGACGTTCGCCGTCTTGCGCCCGACGCCGGGGAGCGCCGTGAGCTCCTCCATCGTGGCCGGGATCTCGCCGCCGTGCCGCTCGACCACCGCGCGCGCCATGCCGAGCAGGCTCTTCGCCTTGTTGCGGAAGAATCCCGTGCTCTTGATGAGCCCCTCCAGCTCCTCCGGCTCGGCGCCGGCGAGATCGTGCGCGGTCGGGTAGCGCGCGAACAGGGCGGGGGTGACCAGGTTCACGCGCGCGTCGGTGCACTGCGCGCTCAGAATGGTCGCGACGAGCAGCTCGTACGCGTTCCGGTGGTCGAGGGCGCAGTGGGCGTCGGGGTAGGCGGCTTCGAGACGGTGGTAGTACTCGGCCGCCAGCTCGGGGGTCGGCTTGCGGCGTCTGGTGGCGGGGCGTCGCTCACGCTTGGGCACTCGATTCCCTCCGCCGCCGGGCGCGCGCCACGACGGCCTCCACGTCCATGGTGTTGAGGACGTCGGCCGGCTCGAGCCACCCCTTGCGCGCGATGCCCACGCCGACGTCCACGTTGTCCAGCCCTCCGGTCGAATGCGCATCGGGGCCGATCTCGATGCTGCACCCGGTCTCCTTCGCGACGCGGCACAGCCGCCAATCGAGGTCGAGCCGGTGCGGGTCGGCGTTCAGCTCCACGGCCACCCCCACCTCCGCCGCCTTCTCGATCACCGCCTCCATGTCGATCGCGTACGCCTCGCGCGTGAGGAGCAGGCGCCCCGTGGGGTGCCCCAGGATGGTCACGTGCGGGTCGTCGAGCGCGCGCAGCACGCGCTCGGTCATCGCCGCGCGATCCAGGCCGAAGCGCGAGTGCACCGAGGCGATCACGTAGTCGAACCGGTCGAGCAGGTCGCGGTCGTAGTCGATGCGGCCGTCGGCGAGGATGTCGGCCTCGATCCCCTTGAGCACGCGCACGCCGGGCAGCTCGTCGTTCACCCGGTCGATCTCCTCGTGCTGCGCGAGCACGGCGTCGCGCGAGAGCCCGCCGGCGTAGGCCGCGGACTGGGAGTGGTCGGAGATCCCGAGATAGCTCCAGCCGCGCGCCTTCGCGGCGGCGGCCATCTCGGCGATCGTGGCGCGGCCGTCGGAGTACTGCGAGTGGCAGTGCAGCACGCCGCGGATGTCGCGCGGCGTGATGAGGGCGGGGAGCGCGCGGCGGGCGGCGGCGTCGATCTCCCCCATGTCCTCGCGCAGCTCCGGCTCGATGTACGGGAGTCCCACCGCGTCGTAGAGCGCCGGCTCGTCGGCGATGGCGAGCGGTCGCCCATCGGCGTCGCGCAGCGCGTCCTCCACGAGCTCGAGTCCGCGCGCGGCCGCCCGCTCGCGCACCGCGCGCTCGTGCGTCTCGCTCCCCGTGGCGCGCCAGAGCGCGACCGCGAACTGCGCCGTCGGCACGCAGTGCAGGTCGAGCAGCGTGCCATCCACGAACCGGATGGAGATCGTGCGCCCACCCACGCCGATCGCGTCGCGCACGCCCGGCGACCGCGCGAACGAGGCGGCCACCTCCGCCGGCACGCCGCGGCAGGCGGCGACGATGTCGATGTCGCGGATCACCTCGCGCCGCCGGCGCAACGAGCCGGCGATGGCCGCGCGCTCGACATCGGGGTGGCGCTCGATGCTCGCCAGCAGCCGGTGCGCCTCGGCGAGCGCGTGCGGGTAGAGCACGAACGCGCTCGTTTCCTTGAGGTACGCGATCCCGCGCAGGATCTTCTCCGCCGTCCTGGCGCCGAACCGCGGCAGCGCGGCGAGCCGGCCGTCGCGCGCCGCCTGCTCGAGCTCGTGCACCGTGTCGATGTCGAGCCCTTCGTGGATCGCGCGGATCTTCGAGGTGCCGAGCCCGGGGATGCGCAGCATCTCGAGCAGCCCCTCGGGGGTGTCCTCGCGGAGCTGCTCGAAGTACGCGGACTCCCCGGTCTCGACCAGCTCGGTGATCACGCCGAGCGTGGCCGGTCCGATGCCGCGCAGACCCGCGAGCGCGCCGGCGCGCACCATCCCGCGCAGATCATCGGTGTCGAGCCCGATCACGGCGCGGGCGGCGTTGCGGTACGCGGCGGTCTTGAACCGGTTCTCCCCGTGCAGCTCGAGCAGGTCGCCGATCTGCGTGAGGACGTGGGCGACGGTGCGGGGATCCATGCCGACAAGATACCGGGGCGGCCGAGGTGGTGCGAGGGGCGGCGCGGCGCCCGGTCGGTCACTCCGTGCGCACCATCACGTGCTCGAGCGTCGTCTCCCCGGGCGTCTCGCTCCCCGGCTCGAGGTGCAGCGCCAGCGGATGCGTGTCGAGATGGTGGAACGTGCGCAGGACGAACGCCTCCAGCTCGCTCGTGGTGACGATCGAGCGCAGGTTGCGGCGCTCGCCGCCGGGGATCGCGTTGGCGAACGGATGGGTGTCCTCGCGCCAGGGCGACTCGGCGTGGCGCGGCGCCGTGCGCGGATCCAGATCGGTGCGGTACGAGACGAGCGAGACGCCCGGCCGGTCGCGCCGGAAGCCGAGGACCAGCTGGACGCGCAGGTGCGCTCCGGCGTCGGGCGCGGGCGCGGTGTCGTCCACGATCGCGAAGCATCCATCGACCGGCTCGAACGCCGCTTCGGCGGCGACGCGCGCCCACACGCGCTGGTACGGGAGCTGGATGTAGCACGCCGGCGGCGCGGCGAGCTCCCAGTCGTCGAGCGGGTAGCTCGGCGCGGTGAGCCGCTCCGTCACCGTCTCATCGAGCACGTACAGCCGCCGCCCGAACGTCCAGAACTGGTAGCCCTGGTACAGCAGCTCGCCGTACTCGTCGATCGCCTCCGGCGGCGCGTCGTCGGGCACGATCTCCTTGAGCGTGGCGCCGACGTGGCCGAGCAGGAGGAACTGGTCGCGACGGCGCGCATCGACCCCGCGCTGCTCGGCTTCGGCGGTGATGACGGTGAAGGCCGTCTGCTCCAGCGGCTCGAGGATGACCTCGTAGGGAGTGATGCGTGCGGTCACGTGTGATGGTCGGGGCAGGATTCAGGCCTCCACGGCGTCGAGACCGGCCACTTCACGCATGCGCCGCACCAGGTCGTGCAGCTGCTGCTCCGTGGCGTCGATCTCCTGCGCCGCGCCCTCCAGGTCGAGCATCCCGGCGCGCATCGCGATCGTCACCTGGTTGAGGTAGCGGAGCGTGCCGAGGAACTCGTCGGTCACGCCGCGCAGCGCGAGGTAGCGCCGCCGGTCGAGTGACGCGCGCTCGGAGCGCGCGAACCGCTCCTCGTCGTCGGGTTGTCCACCCAGCATGAACACGATCTCCTTGGGCTCCCTCGACGGGGAGCGCGTCACGATCGAGGGAGCCCGCGCCCCCGGCGCCATCGGCTCGGTCTCAGGGCGCGGCGAGCGCCGACGTCTCATCGAGAAAGGCCCGGACGGCGGCGAACAGCGCATCCGGCGCCTCAACGTACGGCACGTGGCCGCTGTCGTCGAGCACCACGAGCCGCGCCCCCGGGATCGCGCGCGCCGCGGCCTCCGACGACGCGAGCGGGATCGGGTCCTGCCGCCCGTGCGTGATGAGCACGGGGCAACGCACCGCCGCCAGGCGAGGGAGCAGGTCGAACTGGCCCAGACTCTCCCACACCGACTGCTGCACGCGCGAGACGACCCGGAACGGCGTGAGGTCGTGCGCGCGACCGGGGTGCGCGAAGTAGCCGGCGACGCTCAGCTCGAAGGCGCGCTGGCGATACGCCTCGGGGTCGCGCTCGCGCAGCCCCGATGCGGCGAGCGCCTCGCGCAGGGCGCGCACGCGCTCATCGCCCTGCCGGCGCGCCATCTCCGCCTCGAACGCGATGCGCAGCTCGCGCGTGACGGGGGCCGGATCGATGAGCACCATGCGCGCGGGCGCCGCGGCGTCGGCGGGGAGCGGCGGGTCGCCGGGATCGAACGTGGCGGCGGCGTACAGCAGGGCCAGAAGCCCGCCCCACGAGTATCCCACGAGCGAGAGCGGACCGGGCGCGAGCTCGCGCGCGACGAGCGCCAGGTCCTCCACGTGCGTGCGCCAGGTGATCGGCGCGCGGTCGCCGACGCGCGAGCGCCCGCCCCCGCGCTGATCGTAGAACACCAGCTCCCACCGGTCGGCGAGATGGAGCATCTGCGGGAGCAGGTAGTCGTGGTGCGCGCCGGGCCCGCCGTGCAGCACGAGCAGGCGCGGCGCGCCGGCCGGCCCCCATGCCCCCCACCAGAGGGGAACGGGCGTGGTGGTGGTGAAGCCGGATTCGCGTGGAGGGGGAATGGCTGGCATCGATGCGGCGGGTTGAATGCGCCGCGAAATCAACGCCGCGGGGCGGGATGGTCAAGGGTGGGAGACGACAGCCGCCTCTACGCGAACTCCGCCGCGATGCGCGTGGTGTTCAGGTGCGCCTGAACCGTCTCGGCGACGTCGCGGCCGTACCCGCCGGCGATCACCACCGCCACCGGGATCCCCACCTCGCGGCACGCCTCGAGCACCATCGCGTCGCGCCGGGCGAGCCCGTCGAGCGTGAGCGCGAGCCGGCCGAGGCGGTCGCGCTCGTGCGGGTCCGCGCCGGCGAGATACACCACCAGCTCCGCCCGCGCATCGCGCAGCACGCCGGGGAGCGCGGCGCCGAGCAGGGCGAGATACTCGGCATCGCCGGTCCGGTCGGCGAGCGCGATGTCGAGCGTCCCCGGCACCTTGTGGAACGGGTAGTTCTTCCCGCCGTGCATGCTGAACGTGTACACGCTCGCGTCGCCGGCGAAGATGGCGTGCGTCCCGTTCCCCTGATGCACGTCGAGGTCCACCACGGCGGCGCGCCGCACGGCGCCCTCCCGCTGGAGCACGCGGAGCGCGACCGCCACGTCGTTGAACGCGCAGAACCCCTCGCCGTGATCGGTGAACGCGTGGTGCGTGCCGCCGGCCAGGTTCACCGCCACGCCATGCTCGAGCGCGGCCCGGCACGCGGCGATGGTCCCGCCCACGGAGCGGTACGACCGCTCCACGAGGGGGAGCGACCAGGGAAATCCGAGGCGTCGCACCTCGGCGGGATCGAGCGCGCCGGTGGTGAAGCGTCGCACGTACTCCGCGGCGTGGGCGAGGTGCAGCTCGGCCTCGGTGGCGCGGTCGGGCTCGCGGAGCCGCTCCACCGGCAGCACGCCCTCGCGCACCACGCGGTCGCGCAGCAACGCGTACTTCTCCATCGGGAAGCGGTGCCCCGATGGCAGGGGGATGGCGTACGCGGCGGAGGACCAGGCGAGGAGCACGCGCGCGCTCGTCAGCTCCCGCGCTTCCCGAGCGTCGCGGTGAAGGTGTACCGCGCCCCCCCGCGCTCCACCACCACGCGCACCACGTCTCCCGGCTTGTGCGCGCGCAGGGCGTCCGTGTACTGGTACAGGTCCTTCACGGGCACGCCGCCGAACTCGACGATCACGTCGCCCTGCTTCACCCCCGCGCGGTCCGCCGGGCTCCCGGGCGTCACGCCGGCGAGCCGCACGCCGATGACGTCCGCCGCGCCCATGTCGGGCACGGAGCCGAACCACACGTTGGTGCCCGGCCCCCCGCTCATCACGGGCGGGGGCGCGGTGCGCACGAAGGTGAGCGGCTTCGCGCGGTCGGCCAGCGTGCGCGCGACGCGCTCGGCGTAGTCCACCACGCGCGCTTCGTCCGCCACGTCGATCTTCGACGCGACATCGGTGGCGCGATGGTAGTCCTCGTGCAGGTCGGTGAAGAAGTGGAGGACCGGGATCCCCTTCGCGTAGAAGGAGCTCTGGTCGGACGGGCCGAAGCCGTCGCCGATCGCGGCGATGCGGAGCGGGTGCGCGGCATCGTTGGCGCTGTCCACGATGGCGCGCAGCTCGGTGGCCGAGGACACGCCGTACACGATCAACCGGTTCTCGCGCATCCGCCCCACCATGTCGAAGTTGAGCATGGCGGCGATCTGGTGGAGCGGCACGGGGGGGTGCTCCACGAAGTACTCCGAGCCGAGCAGGCCGAGCTCCTCGCCGCTGAAGTTCACGAACAGCATGGTGCGGCGCGCGGGGTGGCGCGCGAACAGGCGCGCCAGCTCCATCACCGCCGCCGTGCCCGAGGCGTTGTCGTCGGCGCCCGGACGGATGGCGGTGCCCGCGCCGGGATCGAGCGCGCCGAAGGCGGAGCGGCCGAGGTGGTCGTAGTGCGCGCCGATCACCACGTACTCGTCGCGGAGCTCGGGATCGGTGCCCGGCACCTCGGCCACCACGTTCTGGGTGGGCAGCTCGGACGCGAGCCCCGCGTGCGCCGCGGCGACCGACGTCGCCTCGAACGGCTGGAGGTACGGGGAGGAGCAGGCGAACGGCTGGCTGGCCGTGATCTTCACCTTGGCCCCGGTGCTCGCCTCGAGGGAGCGCTGGAGCTGGCCCACGGGAATGCACGAGGTGTCGGCCAGCCCGCGCGGCGGCTCGAGGTGCAGCAGCCCATAGCGGCGCGCGATGTACGCGGCGGCGCTGTCGTTCCCCGGCGTCCCCGTGAGCCGCCCCTCGAGCGAGTCGCTCGCGAGGTGCGTGATGTCGTGGCGCAGGAGCGAGGTGTCGGCATCGCCGCGGGGGCTGAGCGATGCGGCCGCCGCCGCGCTCGCGGGCACGGGGACGCCGGACCGGCACCCGACGGTGACGAGAAACGCCGCCGCCAACGCGGCGCGGCGGAGATGAGCGTTCGGCATGATCCGTCGACGGGTGTGGTGAAGACGAGTTCGCTCCTCGTATGTTACGCTGCCGTGTCGATGCCTGCCAGCCGTCATCCGCCCACGCTCGCGCTCGCGCTCGTTCCGCGCGCCGTCGCGCTCAATCTCGCGCTCGGCGCGATCGCGGGCGCGTTGAAGCTCCCGGTGTACCTCGACTCGGTGGGCACCATCCTCGTCGCCGCGCTCGTCGGTCCATGGGCGGCCGTGGTGACCGGGATCGCCTCGAACACGGTGCTCGGGCTGCTCTCCAATCCGCAGCTCCTCGCCTTCATACCCGTGACGATCGTCATCGGTCTCCTCGCCGGCGCGGCCGCGCGCGTGGGCGCGTTCCGCTCGCTGGGTGCCGCGGCCGCGGCCGGTGTGGTGATCGGCGTGGCGGCGGCGCTCACGTCGGTGCCGATCCTCATCGCGCTCTTCGGCGGCGTGACGCCGAGTGGAACCGGGATCGTCACCGTCGCGCTGCGCACCGTGCTCGGCCTCTCCCTGGAGCGCGCGGCGGAGATCGCCAGCCTGTCCACCGACGTGCTCGACAAGCCGCTCTCCTGCGTGATCGTGGCGCTGGTGCTCGCGCGCCTCCCACGCCACCTCGCCGCGCGCCTCCAGGCGCCGGGCGCGAGGACGTGATGCGCGGCTCGCTCGACCGGTGGAACCCGCGCACGCCGCTCGCCGCGGCGCTCTTTCTGGTGGCGGCATCGTACGCGGGCCCGGCGCCGTGGAGCGCCCCGGCGGCGCTCGCCGTGGCGCTGGGCGTGGCGGCGGCCACCGGGATCGGTCGGCGCGTGGCGACGCTCGTCCTCGCCGTGGCGGTGCCCACGGCCGTGCTCCTGCTCGTCATGCACCTGCACGCACCGTCTCCCGGGGCGAGCATCGTCAGGCCCGGCGCCGTGGGACTCGATCGCGCCGCGGTGCTCGACGCGCTCGGCGTGGCGATCCCGCTGGCCGCCGCGGTGGGCGCGCTGGGGTGGATCGTGGCCGGGGTGGCGCCCCGGCGCCTCACGCGCGCGCTCGCCGAGCGCGGGCTGCCGGCGTGGGCGGCGTACGTGCTCGTCGCGTCGCTGGAGGCGGTGCCGGAGGCGCGCCGGCGAGCGCGCGAGGTGCTCGATGCCCAGCGGTGCCGCGGGCTCGGCGTGGGGGGTGGGCCGCTGTCGCGCGTGCGCGCGCTGATCTCGCTCGCCGGCCCACTCGTGGTGTCGCTCGTCACCGAGTCGGAGGAGCGCGCGCTGGCGCTCGACGCTCGCGGCTTCGAGCCGGGCGGGCGCCGCACCGCGCTCACCCCGGTGCCCGACCGCCGGGGCGAGCGCACGGCACGAGCGGCGCTCTGGCTCGCCACGGCCCTCATCCTCGCCTGGCGACTCGTGGCGGCGTGGCGCGGGGGCGGGGGCGGGGGCGGGGGCGCCTGATGGTCGGGTCCACGAACGATACGCCGGCGCTGGCGCTGCGGCTCGCGCGCGTGGAGGTGGGAGGGGTGACCGCGCTCGGCCCGGTGCGGCTCGACGTGCGCCCCGGCGAGATCGTCGGCGTCGCGGGACACGTCGGCGCGGGGAAGACGACGCTCGCGCTCGCGGCGGCGGGGCTGCTCGGCCGCGCGGTGCCGGGGCGCATCGACGGCGAGGTGCATCACCCGCTCGGCGGCGTGCCGCCGGCGTCGTACGTGTTCGCCAACCCGTGGACGCAGCTCACGGAGCTCGGCGGCACGGTGGAGGAGGAGGTGGCGGTGGGGCCGGAGAACCAGGGACTCCCGCCGGCGACGATCCGCGAGCGTGTCGATGCCGCGCTCGCGCTCGCCGACGCCGCGCACCTCGCGCCGCGCGAGCCGCGCACCCTCTCCGGGGGGGAGCTCCAGCGGGTGGCGCTCGCCTCCGCGCTGGCGCTCGATGCGCCGCTCGTCGTGCTCGACGAGCCGACGGCGCAGCTCGACCCGGATGCCACGCGCGAGCTGGTCGCGGCGCTGGGCGCGCTCGCGGCCCGCGGCGTGGCGGTGCTGCTCGTGGAGCAGAATCTCGATGTGCTCGCCTCGCTCGCCTCGCGCGTGGTCGTGCTCGCGGACGGCGCGGTGCTGGCCGAGGGGGATCCGCGCGCGCTCCTCGAGCGGTGGCCCCCGCTCGACGCGCGCCTCGGATCGGTCGCCGCGGCGGAGCCGCGCGGGACGACGGCACTCCCCGCGCGCGCCGCCGGCGCGCCGCTGCTCGACGTCGAGAAGCTGGACGTGGCGTACGGCGAGCACGTGGTGCTGCGCGAGCTCTCCATCCGTGTCCCGCGCGGCGCGGCGTGCGCGTGGCTCGGACGGAACGGCGCGGGGAAGAGCACCCTCGCGCGCGCGATCATGGGGCTCGTGCCGGCGCGTGGCGGAACGATCCGCGTGGACGGGACGAGGCTGGATGCGCTCCCCGTGGAGCGGCGCGCGCGCCACGTGGGGCTGGTGTTCCAGGATCCCGGGCGTCAGCTCTTCTCCCGCACCGTGCTCGAGGAGGCGGCGTTCGGTCCGCGGGTGCTCGGGGCGCGGCGAGCGGATGCCGAACGGCGGGCGCGCGAGGCGTTGGACGTGGTGGGGCTCGGCGACCTGGAGCGCGACCATCCGGGGGACCTCGCGCCGCAGCTTCAGCGCCGGCTCGCGATCGCCGCGGCGCTGGCCTCGGGCCCCCGGTTGCTCATCCTCGACGAGCCGACGGCGGGGCAGGACGCGGCGGGGAAGGCGTGGATCGGCCGCGCGCTCGACGCGCAGCGCGAGCGCGGCGCGTCGGCGGTGATCACCCACGATCGGTCGTTCGCGCGGCGCTACTGCGACATGGCGGAGACGATTCCCCTCACCTCGCCGTGAAATCCGTCTCCTTGGTCACGCGCCGGCACGTCTCGGCGATGAGATCGGCCGCCCGGTCGAGGTCGTCCAGGCTCACCATCTCGTTGGGCGAGTGCATGTAGCGGTTGGGGACCGACACGAGCCCGGTGGCGATCCCCTCGCGCGCGATGTGAATCGCGTCGGCGTCGGTGCCCGTGTCCCGGCCCGCGGCCTGGATGGTGTACGGCAGCTTCATCTCGTCCGCCGTGCCGCGCAGGAGCCGGAACACCACGGGCGAGATGATGGACCCGCGCGTGAGCACCGGTCCGCTCCCGAGCGCGTGATCCCCGTGCTCCTTCTTCTCCACCCCCGGATGGTCGGTGGCGAAGGTCACGTCCACCACGATGGCCATCTGGGCGCCGATGCTGGTGGCGCCCACCCTGGCGCCGCCGCCGTGCCAGGCGATCTCCTCCTGCGTCGTGGCCGCGGCCACCACCTGCGCCGCGCCCGGGCGCTCGGCGTAGCGCCGCAGCGCCTCGAGCACCACGAACGCCCCGATGCGGTCGTCGATCGACCGCGACACGATGCGCCGGTTCGGGAGATCGAGCGCGCGCGAGTCGATGACGCCGGCATCCCCGACGCTCAGCCGCTCCTCCGCCTCGGCGCGGCTCGATGCGCCGATGTCCACCCACAGGTCGGTGAGCTTGGAGGCCTTCTCGCGATCCTCCGGCTTCATGAGGTGGATCGCCTTCTTCCCGACGACGCCGAACACGTCTCCGTGCTGCGCGAGAAAGCGGATGCGCTGCCCCACGAGGACCTGCGGATCCCACCCGCCGATGCCGGCGATGTAGGCGTATCCCTCTTCGTCGATGTGCTGCACGATGACGCCGATCTCGTCGATGTGCCCCGCCAGCATGACCACCGGGGCGCCGCCGGGGTTCACGGTGGCCATGCTGTTGCCGTGGACATCGACGCGGAGCTGGGCGAACCGACGGGCCTCCTCGCGCCAGACGCCGGCTGGCGCGGTCTCGTATCCCGATGGGCCGGGCGTATCGAGCAGTCGCTTGAGGAAGGCGGTCGAGGAATCGGAGAGCATGGCGATGGGTGGTGAGAGTCGGGTCTCGTGAGGCACGAGGCCGTCACGGTCGCGGCGCGCGTCAGCGAAACGTCAGCGTCCCGCCGCGACGTGTCAACTGGCGGGGCGGAGTGGGACGACGACGAACGAGGTGATGAGCACGAACAGTCCCACCACGTACCACTGGGGGTCGTGGAACGCGAAGTAGTACACGCCCCCGGCGAGCGCCGCCGCCTCACCGGCGGCCCACGCGACAATGCACAGCGTGCCGCGCCGGCGCGCCCCCCGCACCCGTCCCAGCATCACCCGCACCCCGATCATCGTGATGAGCGCGACCACCGCCAGTCCGAGCACGAGCCCGCGCAGGGCGGTCGGGGTGAGCGTGGTCGGCGCCGGGGGTGCCTGACGGCTGTTCCACCAGATCACCGCCCCGAACATCAGCACGCCGAGGAGCAGGGCGATCCGGACCAGCCCGAGCGGACGGAGAAGCTCGGCTTCCGTCGGGGCGGGCGGCTCGGAGGATGGCGGAGCCTGGCGGGGCGGGGGAGCCGGCATCAGTCCTCCCGTGAGTGGGCCTGGGCGGTCGTCGCGGGTTGCTGGTACACGGCCTCACCCCCCACGTACGTCGCGACCACCCGCGTGGCGAGGATGTCCTCCGGCGCCACGCGCATGATGTCCTGGTCGAGCACCACGAAGTCGGCGTACTTCCCCGGCGTGAGCGAGCCCAGGTCGTGCTCCTGGAAGGCGGCGTACGCCGGCCAGAGGGTCATCGAGCGAAGCGCCTCCTCGCGCGTCATCTTCTCCTCGGGGTGCCAGCCGCCCGGCGGCCAGTCGTGCTCGTCCTGCCGGGTCACCGCCGAGTGGAACGTCCGCATCGGGTTCACCGCCTCGACGGGAAAATCGGTGCCGTCGGGGATCACCACGCCGGTCTCGAGCAGCGCGCGCCAGGCGTACGCGCCCGCCGCGCGAGCGGGGCCGAGGCGCTGCTCGGCCCAGTACATGTCGCTCGTCTGGTGCGTCGCCTGCATGGACGGGATCACGCCAAGCTGCGCGAAGCGCGGAATGTCCGCGTGGTTCAGCACCTGCGCGTGCTCGATGCGGAAGCGATGGTCCGCCGTGGGGACGCTGTCGAGCGCCGCCTCGTACGCATCGAGCACGAGGCGGTTGCCACGGTCGCCGATGGCGTGCGTGTTCACCTGGAAGCCGTGCCGGAGCGCCGCGATCGCCACCTGCCGGATGTGCTCCGGAGGGGAGACGAGCAGCCCGTGGTTCTCCGGGTCGTCGCTGTACGGGTCGAGCAGGGCGGCCCCGCGCGAGCCGAGCGCGCCGTCGGCGTACAGCTTGATGGCGCGAATCCAGACGTGTCCGTCGTACAGCGCGCTCTGCGGCCCGCGCGCGAAGTAGTGCGCGATCGCCGCCGAGTCGTCGGCGATCATGACGTACGTGCGGAGGGGGAGCCGCCCCGCCCTGGCCAGCTCCTCGATCGCGTCGATCACCGGCTCCGGCTCGCCCGGATCGTCCACGCCGGTGAGCCCCCACCGGTTCGCCTCGTGCGCCGCGGCGGCCAGCTCGTCGCGAATCTCGGCGGGCGTGGGCTCGGGGACGGCGCGGTGGATGAGCGCCTGCGCGTTGTCCACGAACACGCCGCTCGGCTCGCCGTTCGGCAGCCGCAGGATCCGCCCGCCCGGCGGGTCTTTGGTCTCGGCGGTGACCCCCGCCAACTGCATCGCCTTCGCGTTCGCCAGGAGCGCGTGTCCATCCACGCGCTCGAGCACCACGGGGTGATCGCCCACCGCGCGCGAGAGCGCGACGTGCGTGGGGAAGCGCGTGTCCCCCCAACGGTTCTGGTCCCAGCCGCGCCCCTGCACCCACGCCCCGGCGCTCGCCTGCTTCGCGGCGGCGGCCGTCCGCGCGATCACCTCGTCGTACGACGTGGTACCGACGAGATCGACGGTGCGGAGCGCCTGCCCCAGGCCGAGCAGGTGCCCGTGCGCGTCGATGAGTCCCGGGACGATCGTGCGCCCCGGATACTCGAGCACGCGCGTGGCGCTCCCCCGGAGCGCCATCGCGCCGCGCACGGGGCCCGCGTACACGATCCGCTCGCCGCGGATGGCGAGCGCCTGGACGACGGGGCGCGTGTCGTCCACGGTGTAGATGCGATCGGCGGTGACGATCAGGTCCGCCGGTTGGGAGCGCTGGGGGCGCTGGGGGCGCTGCGAACGCTGTGCGCCGGCGGATGCGGCGGCGAGCGCGAGAGCCAGGGGGAGTGCGGCGTGCGTCAGGCGCATACGGACGATCGAAGAGAGACGTGAAGGTACGACGAGCCACCGGGCGGCATCGCGATCGATGCCGCCCGGTGACGTAACATACGAAGTCGCGCGGCGCCGCGCTCCCCTGCTCGCTAGGGGCGCGACAGCCCCCGCTTGGCCACCAGGTACAGCGGCACCGAGAGGAGCAGCATGTACATCACGATCGCCGCGATCCCGCTGGTGCCGAAGGCGCCCACGGCCTTGGCGAGACTGATCCTGTCTCCCACGCTCCCCCCGCCCGACAGGTACCACACGGAGAGCGCGGCGAGCGTCACGCCCATGATCGCGCCGCCGGCGATGAGCCCGGAAGAGAAGAGCACTCCCGGCCCCGAGTCCGCCTCGGGCCCTGCGCGCTCCTCCGGCGTGAGCTTGCGCTCGGCCAGCCAACGTACCACGCCGCCGAGGAACATCGTCGCCGACGTGGAGATCGGGAGGTACACCCCCACGGCGATGGGGAGCGAGGGGAGGCCCAGAATCTCCATGGCGATCGCCAGGAACGCGCCGATCAGGATGAGCCCCCACGGGAGCTTCTGCGTGAGAATGCCATCCACGACGAGCGCCATGATCTGCGACTTCGGCGACTCGAGCTTGTCCACCTCCCGCCCGTCGAAGTTCACCGGCTCGCGCCCGCCGATCCCGGGGTCGATGAGGTAGCGCACGCGCCCCTGGTCGTCCACCAGATACTTGCCGGCCGGCGCCGGCCCGGTCTGCTCGAACAGCCGTGCCGTGCGGTACGTCACGCCGCGCACGGTGCGCGTGCTCCCCGAGTCGATCCGGTCCATGTGGATGCCCGGAAAATCCTTGGGGACGATCGTCGTCTTCGCCTCGTTCAGGAAGTGGATCGTGCCGCCGATCATGATCGCCGACGTCGTCACTCCGAAGAGGAGGCCGATCTGCTGCCGCGCCGGCGTGGCGCCCACGAGGTAGCCGGTCTTGAGGTCCTGCGATGTCGCCGCGGCCACGGCCGCGGCGATGGCTACCACGCCGCCGATCGAGAGCGCGAGCACGCGGTGCTCGATCCCCGTCCATCCCACGGCGAGGAAGATGAGCGCCGTGAGCAGCACGGTGGCCACCGTCATCCCGGAGACCGGATTGGACGACGAGCCGATCTGCCCGGTGATGCGGCTGGACACGGTGACGAACAGGAACCCGAAGAAGACCGCCAGCACGGCGCCCAGCGCGTTGATCCCGATCTGCGGGAGCACGACCATGGCGACGGCGAGGATCAGCGTGCCGACGACCACGATCCCCATCGGGAGGTCGCGCTCCGTGCGGCGCGCGCCGCTCCGGCCGCGCGCGCCGCGAAAGTCGCCGAACCCGGCGACGAGCGCCTGGCCGATCGTCGGGAGCGCGCGCAGGAGGCTGATGATCCCGGCCGCGGTCACGCACCCCGCGCCGATGTAGTAGATGTACTTCGACCAGATGTCGCCCGCATCCATGTCGCGGATGAGCGTCGTGGCGGGGAAGATCGGCTGCCCGAGCCCGCCGCCGAACAGCTTGATCGCGGGGATGAGCACGAACCACGACATCACGCCGCCGGCGAACAGGTAGCCGGCGATGCGCGGCCCGATGATGAATCCGACGCCGGTGAGCTCGGGGCTGATCTCGGCGCGGATCTCACCGAACAGCTCCGTCTGGCCGGTTGGGAGGAGGCGGCTGAACGCCCGCCTCGGTACCTCGGCCCACAGGTGCATCCCGCTCGCCAGGAACTTGTACAGCGCGCCGAGCCCGAAGCCCATGAACACGGTCTTCGCCTGCACCCCGCGCTCCTCGCCGACGATGAGCACCTCGGCGCACGCGGTCCCCTCGGGATACTTGAGGTTCCTGTGCTCCTTCACGATCAGGCTCCGGCGGAGCGGGATCATGAGCAGCACGCCGAGGATCCCCCCGACGAGCGCCACCGCGGCCACCTTGGGCCACGGGAGGTCGTAGCCGAGAAGGAGGAGGGCGGGGAGCGTGAACACCGTACCGGCGGCGATCGACTCGCCCGCCGACCCGGTGGTCTGGACCATGTTGTTCTGGAGGATCGTCGCCGGCTGCCTGCCGAACACGCGCGTGACGTAGCGGAAGATCGTGATCGAGAGGACGGCGATCGGGATCGAGGCGCTCACCGTCAGCCCCACCTTGAGGGCGAGGTACACGCTCGATGCGGCGAAGACGAGGCCGAGCACGATGCCGAGGACGATCGCCCCCGGCGTGAGCTCGGCGGGCGCCTCGCTCGCGGGCACGTACGGCTGGTGCAGCGCATGATCGGCGGCGAGCGGTACGCGATCGGCTTGGGCGTCGAGTTTCGGCTGCGGGGGGGTGGTCATCGTGGCTCCGTTTGGAAGCGAACGCCGCAATATCGGGGCGCGAGTCCGATGAGGCCAGATGACACCGGAAATCAGGGGCCAGGCGCGTGCCCCGGCCCCCCGGCTCCCGGTCCCCACCTCCGCTCCTCACCCCTGTGCCCGGAGACGCCGCAGCCCCTTCGTCGCGCCCAGGGCCACACCGGTGATGAGGATCGTGAGCGGCACGAGCGTCCCGAGCGCCGCGATGAAGCCAGCCACGAAGCCCACGAAGTTGCGCCACGCCTGGCGGAACGATTCGGCGAGCACGCTCCCGCTCCCGCGCTCGCCCACGATCGGCAGCGGCTCGTGCACCGTCACGGCGAGCGTGCTGATCGCCGCGCGGGTGCGCAGGTAGCGCAGCCTCCCGTCGTAGCGCTCGATCTCCTCGCGCACGCGCGCCAGCTCGCGCTCCACCGCCAGCACGTCGGCGAGCTTTCCGGTGCGCGTGGCGAGCAGTTGGACCAGCCGCTCCTCGAGCCGGCGCGCGTTGGCGACGCGCGCGCTCACGTCCACGTACTCCTCTCCCACATCCTCGGCCGTCACGTTCACGGTCTCCACGCTTCCGATCGACCGGAGCCCGGCGAGCGCGTCGTCGAAGCGCGCGGCGGGGAGCTTGATCTCGAGCGTCGCCTCGTGCGTCTCCCGCCCGCCGGCCTGCATCGTCACGTTCGCGACGTAGCCTCCCACGCGCGCGGCGACCTGGCGGACGCCGGTCACGGCGCCGGCGAGCGAGTCCACCTGGATGCGTGCCTGTCCGGCGCGGATGATCATCGCCGCCGGCAGGGAGTCGGGCGCGTGGATGTCGCCCGTGGAGAAGAGCCCCGTGCCGGCTGGCTCGCCCGATTCGGCGCGGAACGCCGGCGCGCGGACGGACGCGGCAGACGGCACGGGTGCCGTGGGCGACACACCAGCGGCGGTGTCGCTCGCGGCGGAGGTTGCGGCGCGCTCCGGGGCGCGGTTGCAGGCGAGGCTCAGCGTCGCGAGCGCGAGCGCGAACGACCATCGGCGGATCATCGGCATCTCCGGCTGGAGGGAGTCGGAGATGAGACGCCGATGTCCGGCGCGGCCACACACCCGCCGCGGCTGCGCCCCGTACGCGCCGCGAAGGCGCCGCGAACGCGCGGCCTCAGCCGCGCTCGCCGCCCGTGCCGGCTGGAGCGGCCGCGGCGCCGTCCGACGCGCTCGCCGAGCCGATCGCGGCGAGCGCCGCGCGGAGCTGGCGCAGCAGCACGTCCGGCCGCCCGTGCTCGTCGTACACCACCGACGTGGTCGCGCGCCGCACCCAGTCGGCGTTCGCGAGGCGCAGGTCGCTGCGCGTGACGATCACCGTTCGCACCTGACTGAACCGGCTCTCGTGCGACACGCAGTCGAGCACCCGTGAGATCTCGCGGCTCGGCAAGGTGAGGTCCACGAACATCACCTCGGGCGGGGAGGTCTCGAGTGCGGCGATCGCCTGGTCGGCGTTCTCGGCCGCGCGCACGCTGAAGCCGAGGGAGACGAGCAGGTCGCCCAAGAGCGCGCGCGCGTCCTCGTCGTCGTCGAGCACGAGGGCGGTGTGCAGCGTCTGCCGCTGCCGGAGCCGCTCGAGCACGTTCACCAGCACCCGGCGGTCCACCGGCTTCACGAGGTAGTCCGTCACGCCGAGCGCGAAGCCGAGCGACCGCTCGGCGACGATCGACATGACGATGACCGGAACGTCCGACAGCGCCGGGTCCGCCTTGATCTCGCGCAGGACCTGCCAGCCGTCCTTCTCGGGCATCATGATGTCGAGCGTGATCGCCAGCGGCCGAAGAGTGCGGGCCAGCTCGATGCCGCGATCCCCGGTGAGCGCTCCCACCACGTGAAAGCCGGCCGGCGCGAGCGAGTCGCGAAGGAGCCCGAGGACCTCGGGGTCATCGTCGATCGCCACCACGACCGGCTTGCCATCCACCACCCTCGCCTCCTCCTCCGCGGCGCCGATGTCCCCGAACATCGGGCTCGGATCCGGACGCACGGGGAGGGTGACGACGAACGTCGCCCCGCGCCCGGGCGCGCTGTCCACGGTGATCGTGCCGCCGAGCAGCTCGACGATGCGGCGCACGATGGCGAGCCCGAGCCCGAGCCCCTGGTACCGGCGCGTGGTGCCGCTGTCCACCTGCTGGAAGTTCTCGAAGATCCGATGCAGGTCCTCGGCGGCGATGCCGATGCCGGTGTCGCGCACGCGCGTGACGAACGTGTCCCGGTCGTGCTGCTCCACCGTGAACTCCACCTCGCCGCGGCGGGGGGTGAACTTCACGGCGTTGGTCGCGAGGTTGAGCAGGACCTGCGTGTACTTCGCGCGATCCAGCCGCACCGGCGCGCGCACGCTGGTGCGCACGACCACCGTCAGCTCCTTCTCGCGAGCGAACGGCGCGATCGCCTGCTTCACCTCGGCGAGCACCGCGCCCGGATCGAACTCGTCCAGGCGCAGCTCGGCGCGTCCCCCCTCGATCTTGGCGAGGTCGAGCACGTCGTCGATGAGGAGCTGCAGGTCCTTGGCTCGGCGCACGATGGACTGCACGGCGCGCTGCTGCCCCTCGGCCACCTCGCCGTACACGCCATCGCGCAGGAGCCCGGCGTACCCGAGCACGGCGTTGAGCGGGGTGCGCAGCTCGTGCGACATCGTGGCCAGGAAGCGCGCCTTGGCGTCGTTGGCATCGCGAAGGGCCCGCGCGCGAGCCTCGAGCTCCTCCCGCGCGACGCGCAGCTCCTCGTCCACCCGCGACCGCTCGCGCGCCTCGTCCCGCGCCGTCCGCTCCGACCGCTCGAGTGCCTCCCGCTGCTCGTCGAATCCGGCGGGGTACCCGATCAGCCAGCGCTCGGTACCCCACGTGATCACCTCGAAGGTGCGCCAGCGCTCGCCGCCCGCGGCGACGAGCGGGAGCGTCAGCCGGCGCCCGTCTTCCACCCTCCTCGAGGCAAGGGTCGCCGCTCCGCCGGCGACGAACGAGGCGAGCGGCCGCCCCGCCAGCGACCCGTCGCCGAGGCCGAGCTCGCGCTCCAGCACTCCGTTGGACTCGATGACCGCATCGTGGGTGTCGAGCCGCAGGGCGGGTACCGGCAGAACGGACACCGGGAGCACCGCTCCCCCGGCCTCCAGCGTGCTCCGTCCACCGCCATCGCTTCTCGACTTCTTCATCATCCGTATCGTTCCCGCCAGCGCCCGGCGCCGTCGCGCGACCCGGTACCGTGCCGGCGTTGTCCTTGCAACTCGTTGACGCGCCGTCGGTTCCTCCGTCAATGCAAGGGGCACGCCGCACTTACAGCCCAGGGTGACGGACGCGATATTTCGCCCACCATCAACCCCGGATTCACCATGCGTCCCATCCTGTCGCCGGTGCTCGGCGCCGCGTTCCTCGCCGCGTTCACCGCCTCCGCGCCGGCGCAGCGCGCTCCGGCCGGGGATCGCGCCGCCCCCGTCTCGGCACCGATCTCCCGCATCACGTACGACGTCACCTTCGACTCCACCACGGCGCGGAGCCGGCTGATTCACGTGGCGATGTCGTTCACCACCGATTCGCGCGACCCGGTGGTGCTCTCCCTCCCCGCGTGGACGCCCGGCGCGTACGAGATGACCTGGTTCTCGCGGTGGGTGATCGGCTTCGGCGCGATCGGGGACGGAAAGCCGCTGGCGTGGGACAAGCTCGACTACGACACCTGGCGCGTGCGTCCCGCCGGCGCGCGCTCGGTCACGGTGGCGTTCGACTATCTGGCGGACACGCTGGACAACGCGATGAGCTGGGCGCGTCCGAACTTCGCGCTGTTCAACGGGACGAACCTCTTCCTCTATCCCGAGGGGCGCGGCTTCGACTTCGCGGCCACGGTGCGCGTGCACACGGAGGAGGGGTGGCAGGTGGCCACCGGGATGTCGCCGGCGGGAGCGCCCCGCACGTACGGCGCGTCCAACTACCACGATCTGGTGGACATGCCCTTCTTCGTCGGGCGATTCGCGATCGACAGCACGCGCGTGGGCGACCACTGGCTCCGCATCGCGCAGTATCCGGCGGGGAGCATCCCGGCGCCGCTCGTGCAGCAGGACCTGACGCAGCTCGGCCGGATCATGGAGGCGGAGGGGGCGGTGTTCGGCGAGATCCCGTTCCAGACGTACACGCTCATGCAGATCGCCGACTCCACGTACGGCGGGATCTCCGGCCTGGAGCACCAGAACTCGCACGTGGACGTGACGAGCCCGTTCGCCATCGGCCAGCCGATCCTCACGTCGGTGTACGCGCACGAGATCTTCCACGCGTGGAACGTGAAGCGCCTGCGTCCCGCGGACCTCTGGCCGTACGAGTACGCCGTACCCGAGCCAACGCCCTGGCTCTGGGTGAGCGAGGGGATCACCGACTACTACGCCGACGTGGCCGAGTCGCGCGCCGGGGTGATCGACTCGGTGGCGTTCTTCGAGACGACGGCGGGGAAGATGGCGGAGGTGGCGAACGCGCGCCCCACCTCGCTCGAGGATGCCTCGCTCTCCACCTGGGTGCACCCGCAGGATGGGACGAGCGATCTCTACTACCCCAAGGGATCGCTCGCGGGGTTCATGCTCGACATCCTCATCCGCGACGCGAGCGATGGCCGGCAGTCGCTGGACAGCGTGATGCGGCAGCTCTACCGGGATGCGTACAAGCGGGGGACGGGCTTCACGGCGGAGCAGTGGTGGAGCGCGGTGAGCGCGGCGGCGGGGGGGAAGAAGTTCGACGACTTCTACGCGCGGTACATCGACGGTCGCGATCCGTATCCGTGGAACACGATCCTCCCGCTCGCCGGGTTGAAGCTCACGGTGGACACGATGCGCGTCCCGAGGCTGGGGCTCACCACGGGCGCCGACTCGGCGGGGCTTCGCGTGGACGTCGTGTCGCCGGGATCGACGGCGGAGGAGGCGGGGATCCGTCCGGGCGACCATCTCGTGGACATCGCCGGCGTGCCGGTGAGCGAGGGATTCGTGGCGCGCATCCGCGAGCGGATCGGCAACCATGCCGGTGCGCCGGTCTCCTTCCGCGTGCTCCGCGGCGATGACACGCTGTCGCTCTCCGGCAAGCTGCGCGTGGACGAGCGCATCTCGATGACGCTCGTCGCCGACCCCAAGGCGCCGCCGAAGGCGGTGCGGGTGCGGGACGGCATTCTGCACGGCGGGGGGCGCGCGGAGGACGCGCGGGGGAGGTGATTCTCTAGGGGCCCCTGGCCCCCAGCCCCCATCTATTGTCGCCAGCCCTTCCCCGCGCAATGATTCCCCGTCCCCAACCTTCGGGAGCCCCGAGCATGGCCACCGCCGCCGCCGCCGACAAGCCCTCGGTGTGGGAGGACTTCGTCGACATCTTCGTGTCCCCCGCCGAGGTGTTCGCGAGGCGCGCCGACAACGGGTTCGGCATCGCGCTGCTGGTTCTCGCGATCGTGATCACCATCCTCGCCATCGGCACCAAGTCGCTCATGCAGCCCGTCTTCGATGCCGAGTTCGCACGCCGCATGGCGCACGCGGCGCAGACCAACCCGCAGCTCACCCCGGACAGGATCGCCGCCGCGAAGAAGTACGCGGGCGTCGGCATCTACGTCGCCGGCATCATGCTCGCCATCCGCGTCGTGGTCGTGGGGATCGTGCTCTGGTTCGTCGGCAAGCTGTTCGATTCCAGGATGTCGCTGAACTCCGCGTTCGTCGTCGCCACGTACTCGTACTTCCCCCTCATCATCGGGCTCGTGGTGTCGGCGATCATCGCCTTCTTCCTCGATCCGGCGAGCATCACCGGCGTGTACTCGGTGAGCGTTGGGCTCGGCCGCTTCTTCGACCCCGCCACGACGTCGCCGGCGCTCCTCGCGGTGCTCGGCCGCGTGGACTTCTTCATCCTCTGGATCACCGCGCTGCTCGGGGTGGGGACCTACGTGGTGGGGAAGGTGACCAAGGGGCAGGCCGCGGTGGTGGCGGTGCTCATGTGGGTGATCGGCACGATCTTCCCCTTGCTCGGCGCGCTCAGGCAGGGATGATCGTGGGGTGACGTGACGTGGGGTGACGTGATGCGCGCGATGGTGCTCTCGCGCCCGGGCGAGCCGCTGGAGGAGCGCGAGCTGCCCCGTCCCGAGCCCGGGGCGGGGCAGCTCCTGCTTCGTGTCCGGGCGTGCGCCGTCTGCCGCACCGACCTGCACGTGGTCGACGGCGAGCTGCCGCACCCCAAGCTCCCGCTGGTGCCGGGGCACGAGATCGTCGCCACGGTGGAGGCGCGTGGCACCGGCGCCGAGCGCTTCCCCACCGGCGCGCGCGTGGGCGTCCCCTGGCTCGGGTGGACGTGCGGCGTGTGCCGGTACTGCCGCTCGGGGCGCGAGAACCTGTGCGACCGCGCCCGCTTCACCGGCTACGACATCGACGGGGGATACGCCGAGTGGACGGTGGCCGACGAGCGCTTCTGCTTCGCGATCCCGGACTCGTACGACGACGTCGGGGCCGCGCCGCTGCTCTGCGCCGGGTTGATCGGCCATCGCGCGCTGGACGTGGCGGGGAACGCCGCCCGGGTCGGGCTCTACGGCTTCGGGGCCGCGGCGCACATCGTCGCCCAGGTGGCGCATCACGAGGGGCGGCGGGTGTTCGCCTTCACCCGCCCGGGTGATGCCGAGGGGCAGGCGTTCGCGCGCTCCCTTGGCGCGGAGTGGGCGGGCGGATCCGACGAGCGCCCGCCCGAGGAGCTGGACGCGGCGATCATCTTCGCTCCGGTGGGCGCGCTCGTCCCCGTCGCGCTCGGGGCGACGGCGAAGGGCGGATCGGTGATATGCGCCGGCATCCACATGAGCGACATCCCCGCCTTCTCCTACGAGCTGCTGTGGGGGGAGCGGGTGCTCCGCTCGGTGGCGAACCTCAAGCGGCGCGATGGCGAGAGATTTCTCGCCGTCGCGCCGCGCGTGCCGGTGCGGGTGACGACCACGCGGTTTCCACTCGCCGCGGCGAACGACGCGCTCGCGGCGCTTCGGGAGGGGAGGGTGCGGGGAGCCGCGGTGCTCGAGCCGGGGCGAGGGGTGGAGCGTGGGGGGGTGTAGAGGGTCGCTACCGCGAGCCGACCTTCCGAAAGCTGCCGGATGCTCACCCCAGCAGCTTCGCGATCGTCTGCAACTGCATGTTGGACGTCCCCTCGTAGATCGTGCCGATCTTCGCGTCGCGGTAGAACTTCTCCACGGGGTAGTCCTTGGTGTAGCCGTAGCCGCCGTGCAGCTCGACGCAGAGCGACGTGACGCGCTCGCACACCTGCGACGAGAGGAGCTTCGCCATTGCCGCCTCCTTGGCGAACGGCTGTCCCGCGTCACGGAGCCGCGCGGCGTTGTACACCATGAGGCGCGCCGCCTCGAGCTCCGTGGCCGCTTGGGCGAGCTGGAACTGGACGCCCTGGAACTCGCCGATGGGCTTCCCGAACTGCCGCCGCTCCTTCACGTAGGCGAGCGTCGTGGCGAGCGCGCCGCCGGCCACGCCGATCATCTGCGCGCCGATCCCGATGCGCCCCTCGTTCAGCGTCTCGATCGCGATCTTGTACCCCTGCCCGACGGGACCGAGGACGTTGGCCGCCGGCACCTGGCAGTCGTCGAGGAGCAGCTCGGTGGTGCTCGACGCGCGGATGCCGAGCTTGTCCTCCTTCTTCCCCACCGCGAACCCCGGGAAGCCGCGCTCCACGATGAACGCGGTGATCCCCTTGTAGCCGGCGCTCGGGTTGGCGTTGGCGAACACGACGTAGATCTCCGCCTCGGCGCCGTTGGTGATCCACATCTTCCGCCCGTTCAGCACCCACGTGTCGCCTCGCTGCTCGGCGCGCGTGGCGAGCCCGAACGCATCCGAGCCGGACCCCGGCTCGGAGAGCGCGTACGCGCCCACCTTCTCGCTGCAGAGCTGCGTGAGGTACTTCTCCTTCTGCGCGTCGGAGCCGTACCGGCTGATCGGATGGTTGGCGAGGGTGTTCTGGACGTCCATGAGGATCGCCGCGGAGGCGTCCACGCGGCTGATCGCCTCGACGGCGAGCACCACCATCATCACCGTGCCGCCCGCGCCGCCGTAGCGCTCGGGGACCTCGATCCCCATGAGACCGAGCTCGAAGTACTTCGGGATGAGTGCGGGATCGAGCTTGCCGGCACGGTCCATGTCCTGCACGCGCGGCCGGACTTCCTCTTCCGCGAACGCCGCGACGGCGTCGCGGAACATCGTCTCCTCTTCGGAGAGCATCGTGAGCGCTGGGTGCGCCGTGCGAAGATCGGTGGTCATGCACCAAAGCTAACGCACCCGACCGGCCGCGGCACGGGCAGGGGGTCCTGTCTACGCCTTCCCCGCGACCGACATCTGCGACCGGCAGGCGTCGCCGCAGTGCCCCTCCGGGGCGCCCTCGGGGCGCACGCAGGCACGAGCTGGGGCGGCGGGGGCGCGCGCCGGCGACAGCCCGGCGCGCTCCAGCACCACCTCGGCCAGCTTGTCGTGCACGCCGAACGCCGGGGTCACCGTGACGGCGATGTGCGGGTAGCGGGCGGCCGCCTCGGCGACCAGCCGCGGGATGTCGCGCGTGGAGTGCTTGCCCGGGGAGAGCATGTAGGGGAACGCCGCGATCTCCGTCGCTCCAGCCTGCACGCAGGCATCGATCCCCTGCGCGATCGTCGGCTCGGCGAGCTCCATGTGCGCGATGCGCACGATGACCCGCTCTCCCGCCATGCGCTGCACGAGATGCCCGACGCACTCGAGCATCTGGTTCGCCGCCTCACGCACCGAGCCGTGATCCACCAGCAGAATCGCCTTCATCGTCGCCCCATCGGTCGTTGGTCTCCCCGCAAATTAACGCGGGGCGGGGGAAGACGCGGCTGTCTCGTCTCGGCGCTCGGGAAGACGTGGATGTCGGCCATCGGCTCTCCGGACGCGGCTGTCGGCCATCGGTTCTCGGCTCTCGGCTACGGTCCAGCGTTGAGAGCTCCCGGCGTGTGCCGCAAGCCGAGAGCCGAGAGCCGAGAGCCGACAGCCGTGTCCCCTCACCCCACGCCGCCCACCGCCCCGTGCCCGAACACCTCCAGCGCCAGCTCCACTTTCCCGAACGGCGCCGACACCTGCACCCCCTGCACCGAGCCGCGCACGCGCTCGAGCATCTCGCGGGCGATCGCGATCCCCTCCGCCACCGCGTGCTCCTTCGACTGCTCGCTCGCCCGGCGCATCCGCGCGATCACCACGGGAGGCACCACCACACCCGGAACTTCGTTGGCGAGGAACTCCGCGTTGCGCGCCGAGACGAGCGGCCAGATCCCCGCCACCACGGGGATGCGCACGTGCGCGATCGACTCGAGGAAGCGCTCGAGCTGGCCGATGTCGAACACCGGCTGCGTGATCGCGTACTCCGCCCCCGCGTCCACCTTCCACTCGAAGCGCCGCAGCTCGTACGCGGGATCGAGCGCCGCCGGATTGGCGCCGACGCCGATCGTGAACGCCGTCGGCGCGCCGATCGGGTGCCCCCCGGGATCGAGGCCGCGGTTGAGCCGGCTCACGAGATTCGTGAGCCCGATGGAGTCGATGTCGAACACCGCGGTCGCATCGGGATAGGGCCCCATCTTGGGCGGATCGCCCGTGATGATGAGCAGGTTGCGCAGCCCCATCGCCGACGCCCCGAGCAGGTCGCTCAGCATGCCGAGCAGATTGCGGTCGCGGCAGCAGTAGTGCGTGACGGTCTCGATCCCCACGCGCTGCTCCACGAGGAGACTCGTCATGAGCGCGCCCATCCGGCTCTGCGCGCGCGGGCCGTCGGGCACGTTCACCGCGTCCACCCCGGCGCACTTCAGCGCCGCCACCGATTCGAGCATCCGGGATGCATCCACGCCGCGCGGCGGCACGATCTCCACCGAGGTCACGAACTCGCCGCGCGCGAGCTTCCCCCCCCAGCGCGAGCGCTGAGCGAGCGGGATCGCGGGCACGCCGCCATCCCCCTCGCCATCGGGACGCGGTCGTCCCGTCTGGTCGTCGGTGTGGGGCATCTGCCAGCGCACCGACGCGCGGCGCTGGCGCGGCACGAGGGGGCGGATCCCCTCCACGAGCGCCTTGATGTGCTCCGGCGTCGTCCCGCAGCACCCGCCGAGCACCTTGGCCCCCGCCTGGATCAGATGGCGCGCGTAGCTGGCCACGTACTCCGGGCTCGCCATGTACATCGTGCGGCCGCCGACGTCGCGCGGCATCCCCGCGTTCGGCTGCGCGCTCAGCTTTCGCCGGGTGACCGCGGCCATCCGCTCGATCGCCTCGAGGATCGTCTGCGGCCCCACCGAGCAGTTGAGCCCGATCACGTCGGCGCCCCACGCGTCCAGCGAGCGCGCCACGTCCTCGGGGGAGGCGCCGTACGGGGTGAGCCCGTCCTGCCCGATCGTCATCTGCGCGATCACCGCGAGCGCGGGATCCACCTCGCGCGCGGCGCGCAGTGCCTGCTCCATCTCGTCGAGGTCGGAGAACGTCTCGAGGATGACGAGGTCCACGCCCCCCTCGCAGAGCGCCGTGATCTGCTCGCGGAAGTGCTCGCGCGCCTCGTCGCGGCTCGTCGGCCCGAACGGCTCGATGCGCACGCCCAGCGGACCCACCGCCCCCGCCACGAGCACGTGCTCACCCGCGGCCTCGCGCGCCAGCCGCGCCGCGGCGCGGTTGAGCGCGCTCACCTGCGACTCGAGCCCGTGCTGCGCGAGCTTCACGCGGTTCGCGCCGAAGCTGTTCGTCTCCAGCACCTCCGCGCCCGCCTTCACGTACGCGCGGTGCACGTCGCGCACGAGTTCGGGGGAGCGGACGTTCAGCTCATCGTAGCACTGGTTGATGAACACCCCGCGCGCGTACAGCATCGTCCCCATCGCGCCGTCGAAGATCACCACGCGCTCGGGGTCGAGCAGCTCGCGCACGTCGGGGCGGGATTCGGCGGGGGCGGTGCTCATGCGGGCTCCGCCGCGGGGCGCGGCGGGCGGGGTGCGGGGCGCGCCGGCTCCCCGGCGTCGGCATCGGACGCATCCCGCGCCCCGCGCCCCGCATCCCGCGCGTCTTCCCGCACCGCGTAGTACTTCGCCTCCGGGTGATGCACCACGAGCGCCGCCGTGGACTGCTCGGGGATGAGCTGGCGGGCCGTGCTGAGCCCCATCCCCAGCGCCTCCCCGGCGGGGAGGATCCCGAACAGCACCGCGTGCTCGTCCAGGTCGGGACACGCCGGGTACCCCCACGAGTAGCGCTTGCCGCGCTGCTCGGGGAGGCCGAGCTCCCGGCGGATGCGCCGGTGCATCCACTCCGCCGTCGCCTCCGCGGCCTCCACGGAGAGCCCGTGCAGGTAGTACGCCTCCGTGTATTCCCCCTTCGCCTGGAGCGCGTCGAACAGGCGGGTCGCCTCGTCCCCCACCGTCACTACCTGGAACGCCGCCACGTCCACCTCCCCCGAGTCGACGGAGCGGAAGTAGTCGGCGAGGCAGAGCCGCTCGCGCCCGGGCTGCCGCGGGAACGTGAAGCGCGCGATCTCGCGCAGCGATCCGGCGTCGCTCCCGTACGCGGCGGGATCGTAGACGATGAGCGCGTTGTCCTGCGACTGCACGGGGAAGAAGCCGTACACCGCGCGCGGCGTCAGCCACCCCTCGCGCGCCGCGGCCGCGCTCAGCCGCTTCAGCGTCGGCTCGAACTCGTCGCGCACCGTGGCCTCGAACGCCGGCCCGGAGCCGCGCCCGCCCCACTGGAGCCGGTACAGCTCGTCCAGGTCGAGCAGCGCGAGCACCTCGCCGAGCGGGATGTCGCGCAGCACGCGCGTGCCGAAGAACGGGGGAGTGGGGATGGGCGCGTCGGCGGCCACCGCGCTCCGCGCGCCGGCGCCGTCTCCCACGGCGACATCCTTCCCCACCTGCCCGTGCAGGAACACGTCGCGCCGCGCCCCCTCCAGATTCCGCGACACCAGCGCCTCGCGCCGCTCCGGGTCGACGAGCGCCTCCACCGTGTCCAGCCCCTCGAAGGCATCCTTGCAGTAGAACACGCCGGGCGCGTACGCGCGCTCGCCATCCACGAAGAGCGCTCGCCGCCCGAACCGGCGGTTGATCGCCGCTCCGCCGATGAGCACCGGGAAGCTCAGCCCCCGCTTGTCCAGCTCCTGCACGCACGCCGGCATCTGCTTGGAGGTCGACACGAGCAGCGCCGAGAGGCCGATCGCATCCGCGCCGACCTCCACCGCCTTGTCGATGATCGTGTTCACCGGCACCTGCTTCCCCAGGTCGTATACGGTGTACCCGTTGTTCGACAGGATCGTGTTGACGAGCGACTTCCCGATGTCGTGCACGTCCCCGTACACGGTGGCCAGCACGACCTTCCCCTTCGTGTATCCCTCCTTGCGCTCCAGGAACTGCTCCAGGTGCTTCACCGCGCGCTTCATCACCTCCGCGCTCTGCAGCACGAAGGGGAGAATGAGCTCGCCGGCGCCGAACTTGTCCCCCACCTCCTTCATGGCCGGGAGGAGGACGTCGTTGAGCACCCGCACGGGATTCTCGCGCACGCCGGCCTCGTCGAGCAGCGCCTCGATCCCATCCTTCTTCCGATGCAGCACCCGCCAGTGGATCCGCTGGTCCGGTGTCATCCCGGCCGTCGGGTCCTCCTCCGCCTTCCCGCTTCCCCCCTCGCGCTTTCCGGTGCCGGCGAAGTACTCGATGTAGCGCTGCAGCGCGTCCGGGCGGCGGTTGAACACGAGGTCGTCGGCCAGCTCGCGCTCCTCGGCGGAGATCTCGGCGTACGGACGGATGTGCGCCGGGTTCACGATGGCCATGTCCAGCCCCGCCGCCACGCAGTGGTGGAGGAAGACCGAGTTGAGCACCGCGCGCGCGTCCGGCGAGAGGCCGAAGCTCACGTTGCTCACGCCGAGCGACGTGAGCACGCCCGGCAGCTCGCGCTTGATCAGGCGGATCCCCTCGATCGTCTCGACCGCCGAATCCACCCACTCCGCCTCGCCGGTGGCGAGGGTGAAGGTGAGGTCGTCGAAGACGAGATCCTGCGGGGCGAGGCCGAACTCCCCGACCGCGATGTCGTGGATGCGGCGCGCCACCTCGAGCTTGCGCTCGCGGGTCTTCGCCATCCCCTGCTCGTCGATCGTGAGCGCCACCACGGCGGCGCCGTGCCGCTTCACCAGCGGGAGCACCGCGTCGATGCGCTGGCGCCCGTTCTCCATGTTGATGGAGTTCACGAGCGCGCGGCCGGGCACGTGCTCCAGCGCGCGCCGGATCACCTCCGGCTCGGTGGAGTCGATCATGAGCGGCGCTTCCACGCTCATCGAGAGGAGCTTGACGACGCGCGCCATCTGCTCCGCCTCGTCGGCGCGCTCCGTGAGCGCGACGCACACATCGAGCACGTGCGCCCCGGCATCCACCTGCTGCCGCCCCACCTGCACCACGCCCTCGTAGTCGTCGGCGAGCAGCAGCTCCTTCACCTTGCGCGACCCCTGCGCGTTGACGCGCTCCCCGATGAGCAGGGGAGGGGGATCCTGGTGCAGGGTGATCGCGCGCATCGCCGAGGAGGCGCGAGGAACGCGGCGCGCGGCGCGCGGGGCGCGGGGCGCGACCGGCTCGGGGTGCGACGCCGGCGATGGCGCCGCGTCAGCGGCGCCTTCCGCACGCCCGCGCCCCGCGCCCCGGACTTCCCGCACCACCGCCTCCAGATGCTCCGGCGTCGTCCCGCAGCAGCCGCCGACGACGCGCACGCCGAAGTCGCGCACGAACCCGGCGAGCGCGAGCGCCATGGGCTCGGGCTCGAGCGGGTACACCGCCTCCCCCTCCCCCGTGTTCAGCGGGAGTCCCGCGTTCGGGATGCACGACACCGGGCGCGACGCGTGCTCCGCGAGGAAGCGGATCGGGTCGCGCATGTGCTCCGGCCCGGTGGAGCAGTTGAGCCCGATCACGTCCACGCCGAGCGACTCGAGCGTCGTCATCGCGCTGGCGATGTCGGTGCCCAGCAGCATCCGCCCGCTGGTGTCGAGCGTCACCTGCGCCTGGATCGGCACGCGCCGGCCGAGCTCGGCGAACAGCCGCTCGATCCCGGCGATCGCCGCCTTCACCTCGAGGATGTCCTGCGACGTCTCGATGAGCAGCAGGTCCACGCCGCCGTCGACGAGCCCCTTCGCCTGCGCGTAGTACTCGTCGCTCAGCTCCTGGAACCCGATCGCCGACAGGGTGGGATCATCGCTCGACGGGAGCATCCCCGTCGGCCCCATGGAGCCGGCCACGAAGCGCGGGTGATCGGGAGTGGCCCAGCGCTCGCACGCCTGCCGAGCGAGGCGCGCCGCGCTCGCGTTCAGCTCGTGCGCCTTGTCGCCGAGCCCCCACTCGCGAAGCCGCCGCGGCGTGCTCTGGAAGGTGCACGTCTCCACCACGTCGCAGCCGACGGCGAGGAAGGACTCGTGGATCTCGCGGATCACGTCGGGGCGCGTGAGCACGAGGTGGTCGTTGCACCCCTCGAACGCCTTCCCGCCGAAGTCGTCGGCCGTGAGCTTGCGGCGCTGGATGTTCGTACCCATCGCGCCGTCGAAGATGAGCACGCGCTCGGCGAGCGCGCGGAGGTAGGGAGCGGAGCTGATCTCGTTGTCGGTCATGGTCGCCATGAATGCGAAAAAGCCCGATGCGCACGGGCACCGGGCCGGCGCTTTAGCGTATTGTTTAACGTGGCCGCAAGTTGCCTTAAATCGCCACGAACTTCGTAGTCTGGTTCTTATAGTACGCGGTGGGCACCGCCCGAGCAAGCGGGCGACTACTCCGGTTCCTCCAGCATCGCCTCGATGCCGAACTGGTACGGGGAGATGAACCACGGCGAGATCGGGATGCGCCGGATCCGGAACGGGTCGACACCGGGCCGGACCGTTCCGCCGAAGGCGGACAGGCAGCACTGGTATCCCGCCTCGCGAACCGCCAGGCGGTTCTCCTCGGTGATCTGGTGCGGGCGCCCGTACGGGTACGTGAAGAAGGGAACCGGGGCGCCGAGCTCGTGGCGCAGCCGCTCGCCGGAGCCGGCGATCTCCCGCATCGCCTCGTCGCCCGCGACCACGCCCAGGTCCACGTGGTTGATCGTGTGCGCGCCGATCTCGAAGCCCGCCGCGTGCAGCGCGCGGACGTCGTCCCAGGTCATCCACGTCGGCGTGATCCCCGCGTCGGCATCCCACCACGGGGTCCGCGTCGAGCCGATGAAGTTCGTGGCGATGAAGAACGTGGCGGGGAGCCCGCGCCGCTCAAGCTCCACGGCCGCCACGTCGTGGTTGTCCTTGTAGCCATCGTCGAACGTGATGACGAGATGCCGGCTCACGTCGTCGCCGCGCTCGAGCTTCGCGAGCAGCTCGGCGAGCGGCACCACGATGAAGTAGCGCCGGAAGAAGTCGCAGTACGCGCGGAACTCGCCCACGGTGCAGCTGATCGGGTTCCCCGCGTAGCGGTCGTCCACGCGATGGAAGAGGACGATCACCGCCTTGCCGCGGAAGTGCCGCCGGTACAGCCCGGTGGCGTACGCGAGGCGCCCGAGCACGCTCTTGATCTCGCGCTTCATGCGGCGTGGGCTCCCCGCCGTCGCGCGGCGACGCGGCGGCGCAGCTCCCGGATGGCCCGGTAGTCAGGCGTCCGGTGCGTGCGGGCGCGGCCCGCGTCCTGCTGCGTCTCGGTGGCGGTGCCGCGCGCGATCGCCGACACCACCTCGGCGAGCAGGCGCACGCCGTTGGGGCGCAGCACCTCACGACGATATCGCTCGATGTACGCGATCGGGTCGTCCGGCGGCGCCGGGTCGAGGGGGAACATCTCCTGACGAAGCACGGTACCAGCATCGAGCGCGGCGACGACGCGATGGATCGTGATCCCCACCGCGTGCTCGCCGTGGTACAGCTCCCAGAACGCCGGCGCCGCGCCGCGGTACTCCGGCACCTTGCCGCTGTGGAGGTTGATGGACCCGAGCCGCGGAATCTCGAACACCTCCGGCCTCAGGATGTACGTACCGGCGAGAACCCCCAGGTCGGGCGCGCGCGCGCGCAGCGCGGCGATGGCTCCGGGATCGTGAAAGTCCGGCACGCGCAGGTGCTCGACGCCTGGCGGCGGCTCCAGAGGGGGCTCCTCCGCCACGGCGTCGGGCGCGCCGAGGGCGCGCCGGAGCTTCGCGGCCGCCACGCCCGCGAGCCCCGCCGGGCCCTGCGTGCGCCACACGTGCCGCAGCTTTCCGCGAAAGGAACGCACGCGCGTGCGGTACGGCGCGGTGACGAGCACCACGTCGCGCACCTCGGGGCACTCCACGAGGCGGGCGGCCACCTCGGCACCGAGCGCGCCGCAGCTCAGCACCGCGACGCGAAGGGGCTGCATCACGAACGGCGCGCCTGGCGCGGGCGCGACGGCTCGAGGCTCGACATGAATTCGACGTCTCCAGTGGGAGGCCGGGCGGCCGGACGCCACCCCTGCCAGGATGTTATCGTGGCTCGCTCGGGCGGGACAGAGGGCGGGGGAGGGGGTGTCGCCCGCCGCGCCGCCGGTCCAGCTTTCGCATCACCGCCGCTCGGACGCGCCGGCACCGGTCGCTATTCGTGCACCGGTGCGGTACGGCGCGCGCCCTCATTCACGCTCGATCGACGAGACCGATGAACCATCAATTTCTGGGCCCCGGACTCCTCGCGGCCGTGCTCGCCGCTGGCCTCTCGGTGGGGGGCAACTGCAGCGGCCTCCGCGACGGCGCGTCGCGGGTGCTGGCCAAGGCCCGCTCGCACGCGGCCGGCGCCGTGACGCGCGCCGGCGCGGACGTGCTCCATCACGAGTACGCTCCCAGGCACGACACGGCGCACGACGGCGGGTTGTTCGGCGCGTACCACGCCAGCTCTCCCCACTGGCCGCACATCCGGACGGCGGTCACCGACTTCCGCACCACCTGGCTCTCCAAACAGGCGCAGCGCGCGTCCGAGGTGGCGTGGGGGGCGTCGCACTTCGATGCCGTGATGTCGGGACCCGTGGAGCTGTACAAGGCGCGGAATCCCACCATCACCTTCCTCCCCTACGCGTTCCAGTGGACGGTGATGAGGCCGGGGGAGGCCAAGAACACCAAGGGGGACATCCTCTCCAACTACTATCCCGACATGATGCGGTGGTACGCCGCGCACCCGTCGTATCAGCTCGAGGATGCGTTCCTGCACGAGGCCGGACAGCCCAAGAGCGCCGCGTCGCGTCTCGTGGTGCACATCTGGGACTCGAACCGGTGGGTGATCAATCCGGGTGACGCCGGCGCGCGCGCGTACCAGGTGGATCGCGCCACGCGAGCCACGCGCGGCTCCGACGGGATCTTCTTCGACGAGCACGCCTCGGCCGACGTCCGCGGGCGGATCGGCAAGATGCACGTGCTCGAGTACCCCGGCTTCACCGGGTACGAGCGGGATGTGTGCGACATGCTGCGCACCATCCGCCGCGGGCTCGCCCCCAAGATCGTGCTCCTCAACACCGCCGAGTACACCAAGCCGTTCGACCGCGAGATGATCATCGCCGCGGGGGGCGCGCTCCTCGAGAAGATGAACAACCCGGTCCACGGCGACATGGAGATGCGCTGGAAGTTCATCGACGACCTGCTGGCCCACGGGGCGACGATCGAGATGGTGTCGGCCAACAGCTGGGCCGAGGCCGACAAGCTCGGGAACGGGTTCGACGCCGGCAACTACGGCTCGCGCGGCGCGCGCCTCAAGATGTGGGAGCTGGCGAGCTACTACATGGTGGTCCCCGAGCACCCGGACCACCTCTGGATCGAGCTGGAGAAGCAGTTCAAGGTCCCGTTCGACCAGGTGTGGCTGAAGGCGCAGGAGGTGAACATCGGCCACCCCACCGGCGACCGGCGGGTGTACCGCGAGGGGACCGACCCGACCGGCCACAAGTACCGCGTCTGGGCGCGCGACTTCGACCGCGCGCTGGTGCTGGTGCGCCCCAAGATCGGGTGGGACAAGCAGAGCTACGGCGACGACACCGCGATCAGGGTGGAGCTCCCGTCGGAGTCGACGTGGCGGCCGGTGCGCGACGACGGCACGCTCGGCGACCCGGTGTCGTCGGTCACGCTGCGCAGCCCGGAGTCGGTGATCCTGGTGCGCGGCGGCGCCTCCTGATCCCGCGCCGGGCGAGCCGGCGCCGTCAGTAGGCCCGGTGCTCCGGCGGGGTGGGGTGTCTGCGTCCCGTCAGGCGGGCCCGCTCATCCACGCGCTGCACGAGCGCGAGCAGCCGGTGCCGCTCCAGTGGCAGGGTGAGCTCGGCGAGCACGAGCCGCTGGAGCGCCGGCGCCACGACGCCGGGCTCCCGGTCGTCCGACCGGTACAGCAGGAGCGCCCCGCCGCGCGCGACCGGGACCCGGAAGAGCTCCACGTCCTCGAGGGCGAGCCGCCGTTCGGCGATCACGGCGAGCGGTCGATGAGCGGTGGCGAGCTCCAGCCCGTCCATCACGCTGTGCGCGATGCGCGCGGTGTGTCCCGCGCCCGCCAGTGATTGCGCCAGCCCCTCGAGGAGCGCCGAGTCCTCGCCGATCAGCAGAATCGTCGCCATGGTGGTCCGTTGAAGGTCAACGTGCCGCGGCGAGGTCGCGGACCCTCGCCGCATCCACACCCTGGACCTCGACCAGCTTCGTGCGCGCCGTGGCCCCGCTCACGATCGAGACGGCGCCCCGGGAGACATCGAGCCGGTCCGCGAGCAACGCGATGAGCGCATCGTTCGCGGCACCGTCCACGGGCGGGGCCGCCAGCCGCACTTTCAGTGCCCCGGCGTGCGTGCCGTCCAACCCCGTCCGCCCCGCGCGCGGCTGGACGCGGACACTGAAGCGTACCGCGCCGGGCCGTTCCTGTACCATGAGCTCGCTCATGATTCGCCCTTGCTCCGCTCATGCTCCGATGGAATGCATGAACCCTTCGAGCAACGCCAGCACGAAATACGCGACGATCGGCGTCACGTCAATCATCCCGAACGGGGGAATCACCGAGCGGAGGGGGCGGAGGAGCCACTCGGTCAGCGACACCGACCAGCGGATCCAGGGCTTGTACGGGTTGAGCTGGATCCAGCTCGCGATGATCCGGACGATCAGCGCCAACTGCAGGATCCCGAACGTCCAGCTCACCAGGAGGTCGTAGAGCCCGCGCGAGCCGCGCTGCGTGGCGAAGGCGGCGCTCACCAGCAGGTTGCGCACGAACTGGAGCGCGACGATGAGCAGGATCCCGCCGATGACGATGGCCACCAGCGTCCACCACGGGGCGCTCGATGGCAGCCCGCCGGCGCGCACGACGCGGCGCTCCACCGGAGCGATGATCGGATCGACGGCCTTGCGGAAGAAGCGAGCGACCGGACCGAACGGGTTGATCCGGCGCGTGCGTACGAGCCAGTCCAGCGCGAACACGATGAACAGCACGCCGGCGAGCACGAGGAGCACGCGGCGGAGCGCGAGGAGCGCGGCGTCGAAGATGATGAGAAAGCCGATCACGGCCCGTAAGGTGACCAGCGCCCCTCTGCCGATCAAGTGCGGAGGCGCTGACGGGGCCCGGCGGTGGGGGTGGGAGGCGCGCTAGAGCGCGCGATCGTGGCGCACGAGCATCCGGGCCGACCGCCACAAGCCGCTCAGCCGCTCGGTCACGGTGCGCCCGTGCCAGAGACGCAGGAACGCCTCGATGTCCCGCGCGTGCGACTCGCCGTAGCCGAACCACCACGGCTGCCGGGCGCCGGCCAGGCGGTCCTCGATCACCGCCTTGGTGCGCACGCACTCCAGCAGCCCCATGGCTCCATGGGAGCGGCCGTAGCCGCTCTCCTTCATCCCGCCGTGCGGAACTTCGGCGATCCCCACCGCGACCACCACGTCGTTGATCACCACCGACCCCGTGTGCAGGCGGCGCGCGACCGCTTCGGCGCGACGGCGGTTCCGCCCCCAGACGCTCGCGCTCAACCCGAAGGGCGAGGCGTTGGCCAGGCGAACCGCCTCGTCGGCGTCGCGCACGCGCACGATGGGCACCAGCGGCCCGAACGTCTCCTCCACGTGCACGAGCGAGCCGGCGCCGGCGTCCACGAGCACGGTCGGCGGGAAGCGCGTGGCATCGCCATCCGCCGGCGCGCCTCCAGCGACGATCCGCGCGCCGTGGGCGAGCGCATCCTCCAGCTGCGCGGTGAGGCGCGCCGCCTGCGCGGCGCTGATCATGGGCCCCACGTCGACGCTCGCGTCGGACCCCGGACCGACGCGGAGCGCGCGCGCCACCGCCGTGAACCGCTCGACGAACCGGTCGTACACCGCCTCGTGCACGTACACGCGCTTCGGCGCCACGCACGTCTGGCCGGCGTTGCTGAACCGCCCCCACGCGATGCCGCTCGCCGCCACGTCCACGTCGGCGTCATCGAGCACGATCGCCGGATCGCTCCCCCCGAGCTCGAGCACGCAGGGGATGAGCTGCTCGGCGCACGCGCGCCCCACCACCCGCCCCGTCGCCGCGCTCCCGGTGAAGAACACTTTGTCCACCCCGCTCCCGGTGAGCGCGGCGCCGGTGGTGCCATCGCCGGGGGTCACCGCGACGAGGCCCGGCGGCACCCCGGCCTCGGCGAGCAGCTCGCCCAGCAGCACGCCCGATGCGGGCGTGAGCTCCGACGGCTTGAGCACCACCGCGTTTCCCGCCACGAGCGCCGGGAGCACGATCCCCGCCGGGAGCATGAACGGGTAGTTCCACGGCGAGATCACCCCCACCACGCCGAGCGGCTCGTGGGCGAGCGTGATGCGCTTGCGCCAGAGCGCGACGTTCGAGGGGGTGAAGCGCGATTCGCCGAGGATCCGCGGCGCGTGCCTCGCGTACCAGCGCGCGAGATCCAGCGCGACCATCACCTCGGTCGTGAGCGCCTCCACCGCCGGCTTCCCGTTCTCCCGGAGCACGAGCTCCGCCACCTCGTGGCGGCGCGCGAACAGCACGCGCCGGAAGCGCTCCAGCAGGCGGGCGCGCTCGCGCACCGGCCGGGCGCCCCACGCCGGCTGCGCCTCCCGCGCGATCGCCACCGCGCGAGCGACCCCGGAGCGGGAGGTGACCTCGACTTCGGATGAGGCGAGCGGCATGGGGGCGATGGTGACGCGCGGCGCGGTGAGGGCGGGCACCTACCTCGTCACTTCCGCCCGCTTCGCGTCGCGCATGTCCAGGTTGTCGATCAGGAACGCGATCTCGTCCGCCGCCAGCTCGATCACCTTCGACGTGGGCTTCCCCGCGCCGTGCCCCGCCTTCGTCTCCACCCGGATCAGCACCGGCGCCGCCCCCGCCTGGTCCGCCTGCAGCGTCGCCGCGAACTTGAAGGAGTGGCCGGGAACGACCCGGTCGTCGTGGTCCGACGTCTCAACCAGCGTCGCCGGATAGCGCGTGCCCGGACGAAGGTTGTGCAGGGGGGAGTACTTCACGAGATACTGGAACTGCGTCGAGTCGTCGGACGACCCGTACTCCGACGTCCACGCCCAGCCGATCGTGAACCGCTGGAAGCGGAGCATGTCCATCACCCCCACCGCGGGGATCGCCGCGGCGAACAGCTCCGGACGCTGCGTCATCACCGCGCCCACCAGCAGTCCGCCGTTCGAGCCGCCCTGCATCGCCAGCTTGTCGCTCGACGTGTACTTCTCCGCGATCAGATACTCGGCCGCGGCGATGAAGTCGTCGAAGACGTTCTGCTTGCGCTCGAACATCCCCGCCTCGTGCCAGCTCTTCCCGTACTCTCCCCCGCCGCGCAGCGTGACGACCGCGTAGATCCCTCCCCGCTCCAGCCACACCAGCCGGCTCGCCGAGAAGCTCGGCGTCACCGGGATGTCGAACCCGCCGTAGCCGTACACGAGCACCGGGTTCCTGCCGTCGAGCTTCACCCCCTTCCGGGCGGTGATGAAGATCGGGACGCGCGTGCCGTCCTTGCTCGTGGCGAACACCTGCTTCGTCTCGTACGCGCTCGCATCGAACGCGACCGTGGCCACGCGGAACGGCTGGACGGCGCGCCGCTTCACGTCGAAGTGGAACACCGACCGCGGCTGCAGGAACGACACGAAGTCGTAGAACAGTTCCGGCTCGTCCGGCTTCCCGCGTATCTCGTCCACCGTGCCCAGTCCCGGCAGCGCCAGCTCCCCCGCCGGCTGCCCGGCGAGGGAGAAGAAGCGCACCCGCGAGCTCGCGTCGTGCAGGTAGTTCGCGGCGAACTCCCCGCCGATGAGCGCCACGCTCCGCAGCACGTCGCGACTTTCCGGGATCACCGTGCGCCAGTTGGTCCGCCGCGGCGCGTTGATGTCGATGGCGATCACCCGCCCGCGCGGCGCGTCCAGGTCGGTGTGGATGAAGAAGACCGGGCCCCAGTTGTCGATGAACGCGTACGACGCATCGAACTGGTCGAGCAGCGTCACGACTGGGTTCGTGACTTTCGGCTTCCCCGGGTTGACCAGATCGATGAAGTAGAGCTGGTTGCGCGTGTCCGTCCCCTTGCTCAGGGTGAGGAGCGCGAACCGCCCATCGTCGCTCACCTGCGCCGACACCAGCCAGTCCGGCTCGTTCGGGTCGTCCCAGATCAGCTCATCGTCGCTCTGCGGGTGCCCCACGCGGTGGTAGTACAGGCGCTGGTTCTTGTTCACGCCGCGCATCGCGCCCCCCGCCGAGGGCTCGGCGTACCGCGCGTAGAAGAAGCCGCGTCCATCCTTCGTCCACGCGATCCCGGAGAACTTCACCCACCGGAGCACGTCGCGCAGATCCTTGCCGTGCTCGATGTCGCGCACGTGGATCTCCTGCCAGTCGGAGCCGCTCGCCGAGATGGCGTACGCGAGATAGCGTCCGTTCTCCGACACGTCCCACGCCGACAGCGCCACCGTGCCATCCGTGGAGAGCGTGTTCGGATCGAGGATGGCCACCGGCTTCCCGTCCAGCTTCCGCTGGGCGTACAGCACCGGCTGGTTCTGGAGCCCGCTGTTCTCGGAGAAGACGTACAGGTCGCCGCGCTTGATCGGGACGCCGTACTTGGGGTAGTTCCAGAGCGTGGTGAGGCGCGCCTCGAGCTGGGCGCGCTCCGGGATACCGGCGAGGTAGGCGGACGTGAGCGCGTTCTCCTCCTCCACCCAGCGCTTGGTCTCCGGCGAGTCGGTGTCCTCGAGCCACCGATAGGGATCCGCGATCCGCACGCCGTGATAGTCGTCCACCTGCTCGACGCGCTTCGCGTCGGGGTAGTGGAACGACGACTGGGGAGCGGACTGGGCGGACAACGTTCCGGCGACGCCAGCCAGCAGCGCGAGTGCTCCGGGCGAGCAGCGGCAGCTCATGACGATCGGGGTTGGAGGATGTCCATGACGCCGCGTGCGGCCGCGCCGAACGCGGGAGCAGCTTCAATCTAATGCGAGGGCGGGGAGGCGGTCGTCGGCGCCCGCCCGCCGCCCCTCCGACGCCATCCGGCACGCCAGCCCGACCACCACGCCGGCCGCCGCGCCGGCCCACTCCCACCACGCCGTGGCGCGCTCGCCGAAGAGCGGGCCGGCCAGCGCCAGGGCGAGCGCCGCCACCGCCAGCATCACGAGCCGGTCCCGGCGCGAGCCGCCCGTCCACCCCCAGTAGCCGAGCGGAAGGAGCAGCCCCGCCAACCAGAGGGCGCTGATCCATGGCGTCTCCGCACCGAACGCGTACTCGAAAGGCACGAAGTAGCTCCACCCGAGCCCCGGAGTGAGCGGAATCCGACGCTCGCGCCAGGCGCCGTCCCCGCGCCGCGCACGGGCCACGAGCGCGCCGCGTACCTTCCCTCCCTCCAAGCGCAGCGTGCCCGCGCCGCTCGCGCCCGCGCCGCCCGCGCCGCCCGCGCCGCCCGCGCCGGTGGGAAACACGTCGTCCAGCCTGATCGCCGGGTTGCGCACGCGTGCGCGCGCCGCGTTCGCGCGCATCGTGAAGACGAGATCCCGCCCCTTCTGGCCGAGCAGGAAGATCTCCGTGCGGCGCCAATCGAACACGCTCGCGATCGGCGCCATCCGCGAGGTCGGCGCTCCCGCGCGCACCTCCGCCGCCACGAGCACCGAGTCGGACGACAGGAGCGCTCGAAAGGCGGGGCTGTTCCCCATGGCCCCCTGCGGAAAGGGAACCCCCTCCACCCACGAGCCGAGCAGCGCGCCGGGGAAACGGTCCATGTAGAGCAGCTCGGGGGTCCACTGCCCCCAGTACGTGGTGCGCGGGAGCGAGGTGCGCTCCCCCCACGACGTCAGAGCCACGGTCGCCGCCACCACCCCCACCCAGCACCACGCCGCCCGCCTCGCCGCGCGCGCCGTGGGGAAGAGCAGGGTGCGCCACGTGTCGGCGAGCACGACGCCCACGACCCCGCCAGTCGAGTTCGTGAGGAGGTCGCCGAGGCTCGCATCGCGCCCCGCGACCACGTGCATCTGCAGCAGCTCGATCGCCAGGCTCGTCCCCGCCGCGATCGCCACCGCCCGCCGCCACGGCAACCCGGCCAGCCGAAGCCCGAACCCGAACGGCACGAACAGCAGCACGTTCAGGATGATATCTTGGACCCCGAGGCCGCCGCACACCACGCACCACTCTGGTGGGCTGGGCGGTCCGCCCGGCTCGGGAACGAGCGTCAGCGCCGCGATGGACAGGAGTCCGGCGATGGCGATGGCACGTCCTGTACTCTGCTGTTGTGTCAATGCAACAATCCGTGGCGTCGAGTGGCAGTCGCTGCCCGCAAAGAATGTCGAACCTCCCGCGCGTCCCCGCCGCGCGCGCGCAGGGAATCTACAACACGCGTCTCCCGCGGCTGGCCGACTGGCACCGTAACTGCAAGTTCCTTCGGCCGACTATGAAAGACCTCTCATTTGCGCCGCCGACGGACCAGCCGTCATGACGGTGCCGCTGCGCTCCCCGCTGGAGCATATCTTTACAGTCGACGTGGAGGAGTACTTCCAGGTCGGCGCATTCGAACGCGTCGTGTCGCGGCAGGACTGGGATGGCTATCCCAGCCGGATCGGTTACTGCATGGATGTGCTGCTCGACCTGCTCGCGCGGTACGGTGCCACGGCGACTTTCTTCACGCTCGGCTAGATCGCCGAGCGCTACCCCCTGTTGGTGAGACGCATCCATGATGCCGGGCACGAGGTCGCGTCCCACGGCTACTGGCACCGACGGGTCGACACGCTCACGCCGCGCGAGTTCCGCGACGACGTGCGGGCGTCGAAGACGGTGCTCGAGAACGCGTGCGGCGCGGCGGTGAGCGGCTTCCGCGCGCCGAACTTCTCGATTCGCCCCGGCGGCGAGTGGGCGTTCGATGTGCTGGTCGAGGAGGGATACCGCTACGACTCGAGCATCTTCCCGATCCGCCGCCCCGGCTACGGCTATCCGGACGCGCCGCCGGTGCCGCACCTGCTGCACCGCCAGGCGGGATCGCTCTGCGAGCTCCCGCTGGCCACGACCACCATGCGGGGGGTGCGCATCCCGGCCGCGGGCGGCGCGTACCTGCGCCACTTCCCCTTCGGCGTGATCCGGCGCGCGTTGCGCGAGCACTCCGAGAGCGGCATCCCCGCCATCGTGTACATCCACCCCTGGGAGCTGGATCCCGAGCAGCCGCGGCTGCCGGTTCCGTGGCACACGCGCGCCCGCCACTACGGTGGGCTCGCCCGCACCCTCCCGCGGCTGCAGCGCCTGCTCGAGGAGTTTCGCTTCACCTCGGCCGCGCGCTCGCTCAAGCTCCGGCCGCCGGTGCGTCCGTTGAGCGCCAGGGTGTCGAGCGCCGCGGACTGACATGCGAGTAGGGATTTTCGCCGGCGCGAGCGAGGAGTGGGACACCCGCGCGCGCTCGGCCGCCGGTTGGACGCACTTCCACCTCCACGGCTGGAAGCGCGTCATGGAGCGCGTGTTCGGCCACGAGTGCCTGTACCTCGAGGCGCGCGACGACGCCGGCGCGCTCGCCGGGGTGCTCCCGCTGGTGCGCGTGAAGAGCGTGATGTTCGGGCACTACCTCGTCTCCATGCCCTTCCTCAACTACGGAGGGCCGCTGGGGAGCGACGAGGCGGTGCGCGCGCTCACCGCGCGGGCCACCGAGCTCGCCGAGCAGGATGGCGTGCGGCTGCTCGAGCTCAGGAGCCGCGTGCCGCTCCCGATCGACCTCCCGGTCTCGCACCGGAAGATCACGGTGGTGCTCGACCTGCCGGGCGATCCCGCGCTCCTCTGGAAGCAGCTCGACGCCAAGGTGCGGAGTCAGGTGCGTCGCCCGCAGAAGGAGGGGATCACCGTCCGCTTCGGCGCCGACCAGGTGGTGCCCTTCTTCGAGGTGTTCTCGCGCCACATGCGCGACCTCGGCACGCCGACGCAGCCGCTCCGGCTCTTCCAGGCGATCGCCGAGGCGTTCCCCGACGATGCCTGGTTCGGCTGCGCCTACCTGGGCGACCGGCCGGTGGCCTGCGGGTGCGGCTTCCGGTGGGCGAGCGAGTTCGAGATGACCTGGGCCTCGTCGCTCGTCGAGGTGAAGCGGCTCGCGCCCAACATGCTCCTCTACTGGAGCTTCATGGAACGCGCGATCGGCGAAGGGCTCACGCTCTTCAACTTCGGCCGCTGCTCCCCGGGCGCCGGCACGCATCGCTTCAAGCTGCAGTGGGGATCGCGCGATGAGCCGCTCTGGTGGTACGCCCGCTCGCGTGGCGCCGGTGCCACCACCCCGTCGCCGGACGACGCCGCGTACGCGTGGGGACCGCGCCTGTGGAAGCGGCTTCCGACTCCGGTGGCCACCGCGCTCGGCCCGCGCATCGTGCGCTACATTCCGTAAGATGCTCGGCCGACGTCAGCTCCCCGTCGCCTCGCCGGTCACGCTGCCGTCGCTCGCCGGCGCCGTGTGGCCGGCGCTCACGCAGCGCACCGCGCCGCTGCGCGCGCTCGATGCCGCGCTCCGCTCGCGGTTCGAGGCGCGACAGGTCGTGCTCACCGACAGCGGGACCTCCGCGCTCGTGCTGGCCCTGCGGCTCGCCTGCGGCCGCGGGGGCACGGTCGCCTTCCCCGGCTACGCGTGCGTGGATCTCGCAGCGGCCGCGCGCTACGCCGGCGTGCGCGTGCGGCTGTACGACGTGGATCCCGGCACGCTCTCCCCCGATCTCGAGTCGCTCGCCGGCGCGCTGAAGCGCGGCGCGGACGCGGTGGTCGTCGCCCCGCTCTACGGCATCCCGGTGGACATGCACGAGGTGGCGGTGCTCGCCAACCGCTACTGCGCCACGATCATCGAGGATGCCGCGCAGGGCGCCGGGGCGATGCTCGATGGCAAGCCGGTGGGCGCGCTCGGCACGCTCTCCATCCTGAGCTTCGGCCGCGGCAAAGGGTTGAGCGGGGGGAGCGGAGGCGCGCTGCTCTCGCGCGACGCGCGGTTCGACGATCAGGTGGCGGGGCTCGCGGCGACGGTCGGACGTCCGCGCCCGGGGTGGAGCGAGCTCGCCGCGGCGAGCGCCCAGTGGGCGCTCGGACGCCCCAGGCTGTACGGGATCCCTTCCGCCATCCCCACCCTGCGGCTCGGGGAGATGGTCTACCACCCCGCGCACGAGCCGCGCTCGCTCTCCGCCGCCTCCGCGGCGCTCGTCTGCCGCGCGCTCGACCGGAGCGACCGCGAGGTGGCGATCCGGCGCCGCATCGCGGCGGCGCTCGCCATGGCCGCCGAGGAGGGGGCGGACATCTGCGCGCCGCGCCCCATCCCCGGCGCGGTGCCCGGCTATCTCCGCTTCCCCGTCCTGGACGGGGGGACGCGCGCGGCGCGCCCCGATCTGGGGATCCTGCGCGGATATCCGCGAACGCTCCACGAGCAGGAGGAGCTGCGCCCGGTGCTCGTGCCCGGCGAACCCCCGACCCCCGGCGCCGAAACGCTGCGGCGGTCGCTGTTCACGCTCCCCACCCACTCCATGCTGGAGCGCGCCGACATCGAGCGGCTCGGCGAATGGCTGCGCGTGCCCACGCGCATCTTCGTCCCCGGCGCGCGCGCGGGGCGAGTCGCGGAGGGCACGTGCCGGAGCGCGTGATCTCCGAGGCGCCGGCGGAGCCGGGCGTTCGGCAGGCGCCGGCGGGGGCGGGGACGCCGGTGGGCGACTACGTGGCGCCGCGCCGGGCGAGCCGCCCGCTTCGCGTGGTCTACCTGTGGGACGCCGATTATCCGTGGGACGTACGCACGCAGAAGATCTGCGCCACGCTCACGAGCGCCGGGCACGACGTGCACATCGTGGCGCGGAACCGGGCGCATCGCGCGCTGGTGGAGCGGCTGCCGGAGGGTACGGTGCACCGCATGCCACCGTGGCGCTGGGCCGGCCGGCGGCTGGATGAAGCGCTCGGCTTTCCCGCCTTCTTCAGCCCGCGCTGGCTCGGGCTGCTCGACCGGACGGTTCGTCGCGTGCGACCCGACGCGATCATCGCGCGCGATCTCCCGCTCGCGCCGGCGGCCATCCGGGTGGGGCGCCAGCGCGGGGTGCCGGTGATCCTGGACATGGCGGAGAACTACCCGGCGATGATGCGGATGATCTTCGATGCGGGGCGCGATCGCCCGCTCGACCACGTGGTCCGCAATCCCCGGGCGGTGGCGGCGGTGGAGCGCTACGCGTTGCGCCACGTGGACCGCGTGCTGGTGGTGGTGGAGGAGATGGCCGAGCGGTTGCGCGGGATGGGGCTCGCGCGCGACCGGATCGATCTGGTGTCGAACACGCCGCCGCGCTCGCGGGCGGCCGCGCCGGCGGCCGTACCGGCGGCCGCGTCGGCTGGCGGGCCGGCGGAGCCGGATGACGGGGTGCTCGACCTCGTGTACCTGGGGTTGCTCGAGGTGGCCCGGGGGATCATGGAGATCGTGGAGGCCACGGCCATCCTGCGCGACCGGGGGATCCCGGTGCGCGTCCGGATCATCGGCGCGGGGCGCGACGCGGAGCTGTTCCACGCTCGCGCCCGGGAGCTCGCCCTCGAGCCGCCGCTGCTCGAGTTCCTCGGCTACGTCGAGCGCGAGCGCGCGCTGGAGCTGGTGGGGGAGGCAGACGTCGGCCTCCTGCCGCACCACGCGAACGAGATGTGGAACACCACCATCCCGAACAAGCTCTTCGACTACATGGCGGCGGCGCTTCCCGTCGTCACGTCGAGCGCGATCCCGTGCGCGCGGGTGGTCGAGGCGACCGGGGCTGGGGAGGTGTTCGAGGCGGGGAACGCCGCGGCGCTCGCGGACGCGGTCGCCCGCCTGCGTCCGCCGGAGGCGCGGGGGGAGCGCGGCGCCGCCGGGCGTCGCGCGGTGCTCGAGCAGTACCACTGGGAGCGCGACGCGGCTCACCTGCTCGATGGGGTGGATCGGGCGGCCAGTCGGGCTCGGCGCTGAGACGTCCTGGGCCGCGGCTGGTGGCGCGTGATTCGCGGTCAGCGGCCTCGGCGGTTTTTGACTGTGTAGCCAGTCAACGGCGAGAATTCGGCGCCCTCAGCCGGTACCATCGCCGCGTCCGGTTGCGATAGTATCCCCGTGTCGCCGCGGGGACCGCCCGGTCTTCCGCGATCACCCAGGTCCCGACCGCTGCCAGGCGAGCCGCGGACCGCTCACCCTCGACTCGACGTGGTGTCAGGTAGTCGGTTCCTGGTTGCCGATGACCCTGGACGACCTCTGGTCGCCGGCGCTCGGAGCTGACCCGCAGCAGCATCCCCCTTCACAACTGTACGGCGCGATCGCTCGGGCCCTCAGGCCCGCGACAAGGGCAAACCCGTCGAAAGACGGGGACGCAAAGCCACGAGGCTACCGCATGGCTCCGCCATGCCACGCTGGTCGGGTTGCCGTGGAGAACCCGAGGTACCAGCAGTGCGCAGCAGCCTTCTTTCCCTGGCGGCGCTCCTCGCCGCCGTGGCGGCCTGTTCCGATGTCGCCGCCCCCGACAAGCAGCCCAACCGCAACGTCGTCTCCGGAGCACTCAGCGGCTCCGCCGTCGTGATCTCCCCCACCGTCGACACCGTCGAGGTCGGGAAGACGATCCAGCTCAAGGCGACCGTCACCGGCAGCTCCGACTCGACCCAGAGGATCTACTGGGGAGTGAACGACACGACCGTCGCCGGAGTCAACCACGACGGCGTCGTCACCGGCCGCAAGGCCGGCACCGCCAAGATCGTCGCCATCGCCGGCCGCGAGTACACCACGAGCACGGTCGTCGTGCGCTCCGCCGCGACGGTCGAGGGCTCGGAGTCCGCCGACAGCGCGTCGGTGACCGTCCCCTCCGGCGCTCTCTTCTCCGGCTACGCCGCGAGCTCCCCCCACTATCCGCACATCCGCACGATGATGACGGACTTCTACTATGGGTGGACGTCCTCGGAGCGGCAGTGGGCCGGCGAGCACTACGACTGGGCGATGTCCGGTAACGCGGACGCCTGGCGGAGCGCCAACCCCGGCGTCACGCACGTCCGCTACACGCTGCTCTGGACGACCCTCATCCCCGGACAGCAGAGCGAGGACATCAGCGGGGTCTACTACGGCGACATGCGCCAGTGGTTCGCCGCGCACCCGGGCTACAAGCTCGAGAACGCCTTCCTGCACACCAGCGCCGCGCGCGACTCGGCGTCGCGCCTCGTGCTCTCGATCTGGGACTCGAAGCGCTGGGTGATCAACCCGGCCGACCCGGGCGCGCGGGCGTACACGGTCGACCGCTACCGCCGCATCGCGGCGACGGAGAACGGTGTGTTCGTCGACGAGACGGGCTCCGGCGACATCCTCGGGCGCGTGAAGACGGCCGTGGAGCTGCCGACGTCGGCCGAGTTCCAGACGGCGTACACCTCCCTCATCGCGGCGATCAAGCAGGTGTTCGGCTCGAAGCACCTGATGCTCAACATCGCCGAGTACTCCACCGCTTTCGACAAGGCCAACGCCATCGCCGCCGGGACCGTGCACCTCGAGCACGAGAACAACCCGATGCGCACCGGCATGGCCAACCGCTGGACGTGGATCGAGGGACTCCGGGACGCCGGCGTGACGGTGGACATCGGACCGGTCTACTCGTCGACCTACCTGAACGACCACCCCGACATGTATCCGTCCGGCGGGCTGTATCACACGAGCGCCGAGCGGAGCAAGATGTGGGAGCTCTCGAGCTACTACATGATCGTCGGCAGCAACCCCGACGGGCTGAACCTGGCGCTGGAGACCGGGTGGAAGACCGCCTACTCGTCTCGCTGGCTCAAGGCGCAGGAGGCGAACATCGGCCACCCGACCGCCCCGCGCTCCGAGTACCGTACCGGCACCGATCCCACAGGGAAGCCGTACACCGTCTACGGCCGTGACTTCGACCGCGCGCTCGTCCTCGTACGCGTGCAGCGCGGCTGGGGAAGCCAGACGTACGGCAGCGAGACCGCGGTGAGCGTTCCGCTCCCCACGGGCGAGCAGTGGCTCCCGCTCCATGCGGACGGCACGCTCGGAGCCCCGGTGACCAGCATCAAGCTCCGGAACTCCGAGGCGGTGATCCTCGTCAAGAAGAGCAGGGTCACGGGCTGATCGCTCGGCCCCGACGCGAAAGGCGAGGAGCGCCGGTCCACGGAGCGGCGCTCCTCGCCTTTCGCGTCGGAGGGGGGG
>DASUXC010000084.1:0-118346 GCA_036378095.1 Gemmatimonadaceae bacterium
TCGTGGAAGCGAGTAGTGCGCCACAGCCTCGGCCTCAAGGCGCCGCGCGGCTATGGCTGGCTCACCAACCCGCGACGCGCGGCATACAACCGCGTCTACAACCGCACGACGAGGGGGTGCGGCGTCGTGCTCCTGGTGGCGGCCGGCGCCGTCGCGGGGGCGTGGTGGATCGTCACGTCCATGATCTGATCCGATCCCGGCCTCGTCGACCGTACCATGGCCACGACGGTATACCACCTGCTTGTCTCCCAACAGGGTCCGATGACCGACGGCGTGGCGCTCGCCGCCACATTGATGCTCGCTGCCTTCGCGATCGTTGCCGGAACGTACTGGCTCGCGCGTCGCGCCGCGAAGCTCGCCGCATCCAGGATTCGGGTGGCATTCTGGGCGATCTTCCTGGCGTACGCCGGGTCGGTGATGTTCGGTGATCTCTGGGCCTCGGAGCACGTCCGCGATTGCCATGCGTGGGTCACGGACCTGCTGATGGCGACGGAACCGACAGCAGAACGAGTGGCGGAGGCGGACGGGCGGGAGCGGGCCTGCCAGGGCGCCAACGACCGCCTCGAGCTCCGCTACGAGATCGCCGTAGCGATCGTCGCAGTCGGCGCCGTGGGTGCGGGGCTACGTAGGGGATGGCGCGGGAGCGCGACGCCGCCGATAACAATGGAGCAACCAGTCTCGACGTCGCCCGCCGCCGGCTCGTCAGGCGAGAGAACGTACGACATCAGCGATCTCGTGCGTTACTGGGCACTCTCCGAGTGGGGGACGAGTGGCGATCTGTGGCACCACTGCTACCTCGCGCTCTGCCGGGCCTACGAGGTGCCACCGGACTGGGAGGCGGACCAGCAGCGACGTTCCCAGGTCGCCCAGCGCTGGGACGCGTCCGAGTACCCACCTGTGCCACTCGAGTCCAACTCCGAGTACGCTAGCCATCGCCGCGACTTTGCTCGGCTCCAATGCCAGGCGTTCTGGAGCCTCGGCGTGTACAACTCGGGCGAGGTCGGGGAGCGCATCCACACGCTGATCGGCGCGTGCTACGGTGCTCCGCGCGAGGCGCTGCGCGAGCTGGATGCCGCGTTCTTCGGCGGAGTGTACGGCGCCGATGCGGACCGGACGTTCACCGAGGCAGAGCTGGTGGCGCGCTTCGGCATGCCCACCACCGCCGCGCAACAAGACGCGTGGCTCGAGAGTCTCTGACGTGCGGTTCGGAAGGTGGAGGGCGTCAGACACGACGCCCCAGTAGAGAGCCGCGGGTGAGTCGAGCTCCGGGAGGGCGGTTGTGCGCCAGTCATGAATATGCCAACGAGCTTTGATGCGCACGACCGTGGACATCCCCGACGACCTCTACCGCCAGCTCGAGGCTCGCGCCGCGCTGGGCGGGCTCCGGGTGCGCGAGCTGATCACCCGGTGCCTGGAGCAGGGGCCGCGCACGCTCCCGGAATCGTCGTCACCGCGCACGCGCAGCCGGCCGCCGGTGGCGGTGCCGCGCACCGTCACCTGTCCAACCCACGCGTCCTGGGACCGGCGGCGATCAGCGGCGCGGAGGCCTGGCGCGCGCTGCAGCGCTGGCTCGCCCTCCCCGAGACCGCGCTGCTCCCGGAGCCGCCCGGCATCGACGAGCTGCTCGCCCGGTGGAGCGCGGAGCTTCCGCCGCGCGCCGGTGATTGGACGGATGCCTACCTCGCGGCGTTCGCGAATGCCGGCGGTTGCCGCCTGGTCGCCTTCGATGGCGACTTCCATCGCTACCCGGGCGTGAGCATCCTGTACATCGCGCCCTGGTGCGAGGCGCCCAGCCTGACGATCGCCGAGCGCCCGAAAACTGCTCTCCCCCCCTCCCGCCGGCGCCATTGCCGCCCATCGCTGTCGCGACATCGTCGCCAGCTCGGCGGAATCCATCTCCGTGTCCATCAATCATGAAGTGAGACGAGCTCCGCCGTTCGGCCGTCTTCCCTGAGAGCCGCGCCCGGGGCGCCGCGCGCAAGCGCGGCTTCCGGTGCGACGCCGCCGTCATTCACCCGAGGACTCCCCACCATGCGCCTTCGATCCGCCGCTCTCGCCGGATGTACGCTGCTGCTCGCCGCCCTCGCCGCGTGCGGCGGGGACTCGAGCGGGCCGGGCACGCCCACACCCGCCTCGATCACCATCCAGCCGGTGAGCGGACCGCTCGATGCGATCGGGGCGACGACGCAGCTCGCGGCGACGGTGAAGGACCAGAAGGGAGAGCCGATCGCCGGCGCGACGGTCTCCTGGCACTCGGCGAGCGAGAACGTGGCCACGGTGAACGCCTCCGGTCTCGTCACGGCGGTCGCCAACGGGAGCTCCGACATCACCGCGACGGCGGGGAGCGTGGAGGGGCACGTGTCGGTCACGGTCGCCCAGGCGCCGCAGGCGCTGGTGAAGGTGTCCGGCGACCAGCAGACGGGAACGGCGGGGCAGTCGCTCGCCGCGCCACTCGTGGTGCAGGCGAACGATCGGCTCGGACACGCCGTGGCCGGAGTGTCCGTGACGTTCGCCGCGGGGGCGGGGAGCGGGAGCGTTGCGCCCACCTCGGTGAGCACGGGGCAGAACGGACAGGCGCAGGCCACGTGGACGCTCGGCGCCACCGCCGGCGCGCAGCGCGCGACCGCCGCGGCGGGGCTCGACAGCGCCGCCTTCACGGCGACGGCGCAGAGCGCGGAGGGGGCTCCGGTCATCACGGGGATCGCGCCGGACACGCTGATCGAGGGACAACCGGTGACGGTCACGGGGCAGAACTTCGCCGCGACCACGTCGGGCAACGTGGTGACCATCGATGGTGCGACGGCCACCGTGACGGCCGCGACACCGACGAGCCTCACCGTGGTCGTGCCGACCTACGCGTGCAGGCCGGAGCGCCTGACTACGGTGACCGTCCAGGCGAGCGGACTCACGGGGAGCCGCGCGTCCGTACCGCTCCGCCCGGCGTCGTTCACCACGCTGGCGGTGGGGCAGGAGGCGATCGTCCAGAACGCGGCGCAGTTCTGCTTCCAGTTCCCGGCGGCGACCAGCGGCTCCGAGGTGTACGTCATGGGGCTCTCGGCGCCGGCCGAGGTGCCGGGGTCGGTGCTGCCGTTCCTCGTGACGGCGAGCAGCGGTGTGTCGGCGTCGCCGCTCATCGGCGGTCCGCTCTCGACGACGCCCTTCGCGTCCGCGCCGCGCCGGGGCTCGCGCTCGCTGCGCCCCGGTGGGGCGCACACGACGCTCCGCGCCTCGCGCGATCTGGTGCGGCGACGCGCGCGGGCCGAGGCACGGCTCCGCGCGTGGGAGGCGCGGCACATCCCGGCGCTCGCCGCGCGTCACCGCGGCCGGCGCGCGCTCTCGGCGAGCCGCGCGCCGTTCGGCGGCGTCAGCGCCATCCCGGCGATCGGTGACACGCTCACGCTCCGCGTCCCCGATCTCTCGGCGAACAATCTCTGCACCACCTACACGACGATCAGAGCGGTGGTCCGCGTGATCGGCAGCGCGGGCATCTGGGTGCAGGACGTCGCGAATCCCACCACCGACTCGCTCACCCTCACCGACATCCAGGCGGCGAGCGACGAGTTCGACACGAACATCTACGCGACCGACGTCTCCTACTTCGGCCAGCCGAGCGACATCGATGGCAATGGCCACGTCGTCGTGGTGCTCACCGCGCAGGTGAACAAGACGCAGGGAGTCCTGGGCTTCGTCTTCTCGGGTGATCTCTTCCCCGGCGATCCGAGCTGCCCGCAGAGCAACGGGGGCGAGCTGTACTACGGGCAAGTCCCCGACCCGAACAACGTCGTCGGGACCGGCGCTCGCACGAAGGCCGACGTGATGCAGCAGATGCCCGAGCTGATCGCGCACGAGTTCACCCACATCATCCAGACCTCGCAGCGGGTGGTCACCCACAACGGGTCGCTCATGGCGGGATGGGAGATGGAGGGCCAGGCGACGTTCGCGGAGGAGCTGGTGGGTCAGCAGGTGCTCGGCAATACCTCGGGGCAGAACTACGGGGCGAGCGTCGCGTTCGGGTCGGGATACGACTGGTACTCGGACGAGATCCTCAAATGGATGGAGTACTTCGGCGACCTCGGGCCGAACAGCCAGGCCGCCAACGCTCCCGACATGTGCACGGTGTACGGCAGCATCGATCTCACGGGTGTACCGTGCGACGTCTCGGCGTTCTACGGCGCGTCCTGGATCCTGCAGCGGTACATCGGCGATCAGTACGGGGGGGCGTATCCGGGCGGGCTGCAGCAACTCACCCGCGACTGGGTGGCGAAGAACGTGAACCTGGCCGGCACGGAGAACATCGCCGCGCTGCTGGGCGTGGACTACGACCAGCTCTTCGTGCGCTTCGCGACCGCGCTCGCGCTGGACGATCAGATCAACGCTTCCGGGTCGGCGTCATGGGTGCCGAACGAGTTCCGGATCACGAGCTGGGACTCCAACGACCTGGCGTCCTATGTAGCGAGTTATGGATTGGGCTGGCTGGCGCCGCCGTCCATGGGCTTCGCCAGCGCCAGCGCGAGCCGCAACGTGCGCGGGGGGAGCACGGCGTACACGGTGCTCACGTCGAGCGGCGGCCACCCGGCGGCGGCGTTCCAGGTGACGAGCACGAGCGGCGGGCAGCTTTCCATGATGCTCCGGCCGGCTCTCTGGATCGTGAGGGTCCAGTGAGCGCGCGCCGGGGCGTGGCCGCCGCCGCGGCCATGATCGCCATCGCCGCCTGCGCGACCCCCGGTCGTCAGGCGGCGGTGGGAACGCCGCCCGCCGCGGCGAGCGAGGACACCACCGCGAGCGGGAGAGTGCACGTGGTGGGCGCGGCGCCGCGCATGGTGGTGGCGCTCGAGGCTGGAGGGGCACAGGTGGCTCTCATTGGGCCGCTCGCCTCGGAGCTCGCGACGCTCGATGGCGCCGACGTCACCGTGCGCGGTGCGGCCGGTGTCAGCCCGGTGCCGATCGCGCGCGGTGGCCGGGCGATCACCGTGCGCGAGTACGACATCGACAGCATCGCGGGGCGGAAGCCGGTCGTTGGCACGCTGGTCGTGAACGCCGCCGGCGTCCGGCTCGACTCGATCCCGCTCTCGAGTCCCCCGGAGGCGCTCCGTGAGCTCGCGGGGAGCAAGGTGTGGGTGGTAGGGGAGCGCGACGCGTCGGGCGCCCTCCGCGTGGACGCGTACGGCGTCCTGCGACGCGCCGGGGGCAAATCGCGGTGACCGCGAGCTGACGGCACACGCGGTGCGCTGAGCGCGCGGGGTCCCGCCGGCATCGCGTCGACGCCGGCGACCCGTCGTCCGCGGCCCCGAGGGGCGGGAGAAGATGTGATGTCCGTCCCACGAGGTGCATGCCGACGACTCGGCATCCCCACCATGATCGCCGCGGCGATGAGCGTCGCCGCGGCGTGCTCGTCCCCCACCGATGCGCGCGCGCCGGCGCATCACTCCCGTCCGCCCATCGACACCGCGACGCGACCGGCGACCACGCCCTCGGCGGTGCTGGTGGGCTCGGGCGACATCGCGAGCTGCGCAACACGTGGCGACGAGGCGACGGCCGCGCTCCTGGACCGGATTCGCGGCACCGTGTTCACCCTCGGCGACAACGCCTACGGGAGCGGCAGCTCCACGCAGTACGCCCAGTGCTACGCGCCGAGCTGGGGGCGGCACAAACGGCGGACGCGCCCCTCACCCGGCAATCACGACTACTTCACGAGCGGAGCGGCGGGTTACTTCCGGTACTTCGGCGCGGCGGCCGGCCCCGCGGGTGTGGGCTACTACAGCTACGACCTGAAGGACTGGCACATCATCTCGCTCAACAGCAACGCCGACATGCGCGCCACGTCGCGACAGGTGGCGTGGCTCGAGGCGGACCTCGCCGCGCACCGGAAGCGATGCACGCTGGCGTACTGGCATCACCCGCTGTTCAGCTCCGGCTCACACGGAAACGACGGTCGGTCGCGCGCGGTGTGGCAGGTGCTGCATCGGGAGGGCGTGGACGTGGTGCTGAACGGTCACGATCACGACTACGAGCGCTTCGCGCCGCAGCGCCCGGACGGAACGGCCGACGCCACCCGCGGCATCAGGGAGTTCGTGGCCGGATTGGGCGGGCACAGCCGCTACGGCTTCACGACCGTGCGCCGCAACAGCCAGAAGCGGTACAACGCGGGATACGGCGTGCTGAAGCTCGAGCTCTTTCCCGCGAGTTACCGCTGGTCGTTCGTCGGGGTGGACGGACGGGTGAAGGATTCGGGGGAGGGGAGGTGTCACTGACGCGGCTGTCGGCGCTCGCGAAGACGCGGGTGTCGGCTCTCGAGAAGACGCGGCTGTCGGCTCTCGGCTCTCGGCTCTCGGCTACCGGCACAGCATCGAGAGCTCGCGGCGTGTGCTCCAGCCGAGAGCCGAGAGCCGAGAGCCGAGAGCCGAGAGCCGGGTCCCTCACCCACGCGGCATGGAGAACGTGAACGTCGCCCCCTTCCCCGGGACGCTCGCGACGGTCACATCGCCGCCCATGGCGCGCGCGAGATCGCGGCTGATGGCGAGGCCGAGTCCCGTGCCCTCGTGCCGACTCGTGAGCGACCGCCCGAGCTGGACGAACGGCTCGAAGATCGCCTCCAGCTTGTCGGATGGGATGCCCGGTCCGGTGTCCTTCACCGAGATGACGGCCGACCCCCCCGCCGCTCCGCAGGACACCGTGATCCGTCCGCCGGACGGCGTGAACTTCACCGCGTTCGAGAGCAGGTTGAGGACGATCTGCTCCGATCTCCCCTTGTCCACCAGCGCCACGAGCCCGTCGGGACACGGGTGAACGTCGAGCGCGAGATCCTTCACCGCCAACTGCGGTCGCACCATCGGGAGCACCGTGTCGAGCACGTCCTCGATGCGAACGGGGGCGAGATCGAGGCTCAACTGGCCGGCCTCGATCCGGCTGTAGTTGAGCAGGTCGTTGACGATGCGCAGCAGGTGCTCCTGGCTCCCGCGGAGGCGCGCCAGGTACTCCCGCTGCTGCTCGGTGATGGGGCCGCCCAGCCCCTGTTCGATGAGTTGCGCGTAGCCCATCGTGGCGTTGATCGGCGTGCGAAGCTCGTGCGACATCGCCGTGAGGAACTCGCTTTTCGTGCGGCTCGCCGCCTCGACCTCCGCGACCCGCCGCGCGTCGGCGAGGGCGCGCTCCTGCGCCGCCCGGCGCTCGGTGAGGTCGCGCGTCACCTTCGCGAAGCCGATCAGCTTCCCGCTCGGGTCGCGCAACGCGGTGATCACCACGCTCGCCCAGAAGAGGGAGCCGTCCTTCTTGACGCGCCACCCCTCCTCGCGGTACGCCCCCTCGCGGGAGGCGATCTCCAGCTCCCGCTTGGGCTTTCCACTGGCGACGTCCTCCGCCATGTAGAAGGTGGAGAAGTGGCGGCCCAGGATCTCCTCGGCGCGATACCCCTTGATCCCCTCGGCGCCCACGTTCCAGCTCGCGATGCGTCCCTCGGGGTCGAGCATGAAGATGGCGTAGTCGCGCACGTGCTCGACGAGCAGGCGGAAGCGCTCCTCGCTCTGCCGCAGGAGGTCCTCGGCCCTCCGCCGGTCGGAGAGATCGCGCGTGACCTTGCCGAAGCCGACGAGGGCGCCCGATGCGTCGCGCAGGGCGGTGATCACGACGCTCGCCCAGAATGGCGTGCCGTCCTTTCGGAGGCGCCACCCCTCGTCCTCCACTCTCCCCTCGCGCGCCGCGATCTCGAGCACGCGATCGGGCTTCCCGGCCGCGATGTCCTCGGGCGGGTAGAACACCGAGAAGTGACGCCCGATGATCTCTCCGGGCCGGTATCCCTTGATCCGTTCGGCCCCGGCGTTCCAGGAGATGATGTGGCCACCCGGGTCGAGCGCGAAGATGGCGTAGTCGCGCACACTCCCGACGAGCAGCCGGTACAGCTCCGCATCCTCGTCGGGGGCGATCACCTCGCCGGTGGCGGCCCCACGCGCGTCGTCCTCGCGCCCCGTCGGCGGTCGGCGCGCGTCCGACGGCACGGCACGTCGGCGCCCACCGCTGGACGCGTCGTTCGGTAGGGTCATGGTCCAGTCTCCATCAGTCAACGCTCGAACGTCCGCCGGGATGGCTCGGCCATGGTCCGGTACACACCACGTGAAATCCGCCCACGAAACATCGGCGATTCCACGTGCGCGAGGGAGTGCCGGAGGCGTGCCCGATCACAGGCTCGCGCGCTCCAACTCCTCCGCGTAGCCGTCGAAGAAGAGCTTCGCGAGGAGGGCGCGGCGACCGCGGACGCCCACCCGCTCGGACGCGTGGTCGAGATGGTCCTGCACGGTGTACGCGGAGATCCCCATCCGCGCTGCGATGCTCTTGGTGGCGTGCCCCCGGGCCGCGAGGGACACCACCTCGCGCTCGCGCGGAGAGAGGCCGTACAACCTGGCGAGCAGCGGAGCGACCTCGGCCCGCGCGAGGGGCGTGATGATCACGACGGAGCTCGAGCACCCCCCGGCGTCCGGTTCGGTGAGAGCAGCGCGAATCGCATACCACCGCCCCGAGCGACCGTGCACTCGGAGCTCGTCCGTGTGGGCCGCGCCCGCGAGGCACGCGACGCGCTGGCGGGCGAGGACGCCGAGAATCGGCGATGGCAGCTCCGCGGTCGTGCCCATCTCATCGGCGAGATCGGCCAGCTGCGCGGCCGCCATCCCGGTGCGCTGCGTGACGTGCCCGCGCGAATCGATCACGAGCACGCCTGGCATCGTGCACGCCCCCGCGCCCGCCGAGCCGGGGTCCGCATGCGCCGCCGCGGCGAGCAGCGCGGCGCTCCTGAGCCCTCGCGCCACCCAGGGGGCGATGCGCCGGAGGAACGTCGTTTCGCGGTCCCCGAACGGTGGCGCGCCCGGCGCGCGCAGGGCGCACCAGAGCCCCCATGGCTCGTCGTCGACGGCGAAGGTGGCGCGCACCTCGTGGCGGAACCCGAACTCGCGAAGCGCGCTGGCGAAGCGCGGGCTCGACTGCGTGGTGACCACGCGCCCCGACTGCGCGAGGGCGATCACGCGCTCGGCCTCCCCGCCGGGATAGAGCGAGCCGAGGAAGGTGTCGAGCAGCCCGGCCGTGCCGTTCCCCATGACGTGCGTGAGGAGCCCGGTGTCCGGGTCGAGCGCGTTGAGGAAGTGCGCGTCGGACGGGATCACGCGCGAGGCATGCGCCGCGATGGCGCGCCTCAGGGTGGCCGAATCGAACGCCGAGTCGCACGCGCGGCGGATGCCGCGCAGCGCGTCACGCTCGGCGCGCGGTGAACAGCTCCGCATGGCCGACGGACCCCCCACAAAGATGGGATACCTGCCGAGGGCGCGCCGTCGCAGTGTGTGCGCGACGGCACCACGTTCGATCTCCGACGTCCGCGACAACGATCCCGACAGGAGGAATCATGCAGCGCTTCCGCTCCCCCGCAACCCTCGGCGCGCTCGCGGCGGCCGCGTCCGTCATGGCGCTGATCGCCGCGCGCCGCCCGGCACCCGCTCCGGACCCCGGCCTCGCGCCGATCCGCGGCGCCACCGCGCGCTATCGCGACGTGAAGGCCGCGCTGGCCGATGGCTACGTGCGCGACCCGATGAACATGTGTATCACACCCGGCATGGAAGGCCAGCCCGCGTGGCTCGGCGCCATGGGCGTGCACTACTTCCGGCCGGACCTCCTGGGGATCACCGCCACCTCGCCGCGCGTGACCGGCACCGGCACGCACACCGACTTCACGCGTCCCGGCGTGCTCCTCTACGAGCCGCAGGCGGACGGGTCGCTGAAGCTGGTCGCGGTGGAGAACCTCGTGTTCGAGAAGGCGTGGCGAGACGCCGGACACACCACGCCGCCGACGTTCGAGGGGCGCGAGTACTTCCACATGGTGGACAACCCGCTCACGCCGGCGGACGAGGCGCACGGGTTCGCGCCGCACTACGAGCTGCACGTCTGGACGGAGCGCGCGAACCCCAACGGCGCGTTCGCGGAGTGGAACCCGAAGGTGACGTGCGGGCATCACAGGAAGACGTGATAGGGGGGCGGGCGCTCGGCGCTCGGGAAGACGCGGCTGTCGGACACGGCTGTCGGACACGGCTGTCGGCCATCGGCTCTCGGCTCTCGGCTCTCGGCTACCGGCACACCATTGAGGGCTCTCGGCGTGTGCCTTAACTGATGGCCGAGAGCCGATGGCCGAGAGCTGACAGCCGCGTCTTCCCGAGCGCCGACAGCCGCGTCTTCCCGCCGCGCCTTCCCGCCCGCCCATTGCCCGTCCCCCTTGTCCACCCCGATCTCGCTGGCGAACATCAGCGGATGCTCACGACACTCCTCCGCCGCACCCGCATCGCCTGCCTCGCGACACTCGTCGCCGCCACCCCGGTCGCCGCGCAGGCACCCGCCGCACGAGCGCCGGCCGATACCGCCGCGAGCGGCTCGCTCTTCACCCGCACCGATGCCTGGATCGCCGGCGGGACCGTGGTCGGCACCGTCGCGCTCCTTGCCGCCGACCGCGGGATCACCGACGAGATGCGCGATGCCGGGGCGCAGCGCAGCGGGTTCCTGCGCGGCGCTGCGCGCACGTTCGACTGGGTCGGGGAGCCGGGCACGGTGGTCCTCTCGCTCGGCATGTACGGCACGGGGCGGCTGGCGCACCACCCGCACCTCGCCGAGCTGGGGCTCAGGAGCGCCGAGGCGCTCGTCGTGAGCGGCGCGCTCACCGAGCTGCTCAAGGGGGTCGCCGGGCGCCAGCGGCCGTTCATCGACACGCGCGATCCCGACGACTTCGCGTTCGGCGCCGGCTTCACGCGAGCGGGGCACACGTCGTTCCCGTCCGGGCACGCGACGGCGGCGTTCGCCGTGGCGTCGGTGGCCGCCACGGAGCTCTCCGCCTGGCACCCGCACGCCAGCCGGTATCTCGTTCCCCTCGTGTACGGCGGCGCCTCTCTCGTCGCGCTCTCGCGCGTGTACGGCGCGCATCACTGGAGCAGCGACGTGGTGGCCGGCGCGGGGATCGGCACGTTGAGCGGTCTGCTCGTGGTGCGCTTCCACCGGCTGCACCCGCGCTCGCGCTTCGATCGCGTGCTGCTCGGCGTGCACCCCGTGGTGACGGGCGACCGCGGCGTCGGGCTCGTGTGGAGAGTGGCGACTCGCTGAGGCTCACTCGCCGACCAATCGCCCCGCGCGCGCATCCCACCGCCAGGGGACGCGGGCATCGCGGGCGACGAGGTGCAGCCCGCCCATCCATCGGTCGAAGCCGAGCCGCGTCCAGTCGTCGCGCCCCTCGAGCACCGCGCGCCCGCGCTCGCCGAGGTGCACGGTGCCGGCGGGGAGCGAGGGCCCCGCATCGCCCTCCACGCGCAGCGAGACCAGCGGAGCGGGACCGGCGGCGAGCTCGCGTATGCGCCACCAGAAGGACCAGTCGCCGAGGAAGACGCGCTCTTCGTTGGCCTGCGAGGCGGAGAAGAGATCGCGGGGGCTCAGCGGTCCACCAGCGAGCGCTGCCAGCGCTTGTCGCTCGGTGCGCGGCAGCCCGCCCTCCGTCCACGGAAACTCCTCCAGGAAGCGCCGGAGCGCGCCGGCGAGAAAGGGGAGGGCGGGGGTGCCGTCGCGCGCGAGATGCTCGAGGCGCGCGGGCTCGCCGGCGGTGAAGGCGCGCCATGCGGCGCCCCCCAGCTCGAGCTGCTCCGGGCCCACCGGGCGCCGCGCGCCGGCGAGCGAGGCGAGCTGGGTGGGCGAGAGCTGTCCCAGCCCGTGGAAGGGGTGCACGCCGGGGAACGAGCCGATGCAGATGAGGGTGAGCGCCGTACCGCGCGGCGGGTGCCGCGCGAACCAGTCGAGATGCCTGACGAGAAGGAGCTGGTCGTAGAGGTCGTGCTCGAACCAGAGCACCACCTCGTCGAACGCGCCGGCGCCGGCGAGCGCGGCGTCGCGCTCCTCGTACCCGCGCCGCACGTCGTCGTACGAGAGCCTCATCGCGGCCGACAGGAAGCGCGCGCGCACGTCGCGGAACGCGGCGTCATCCAACCCCGCGGGCACCGGGCCGTCGTACAGCACGTCCGGGTACGAGAGGATGACTCCCTCGATCCCCGACTCGCGCAGCGCGGTCGCGGCGGAGTCGCCGTTGAGCACGTGGAGCGTTCGCGGCGCGACCGCTCCTCCCCACGCGTGGTCAGTCATCGTGTACCTCCGTGCGAGCCGCACCATGGTCGAGGCCTAGTCCGCTTGCCCCGGCGCCGACCGGGCTGCCTTATTGTCGTCTCGGCCGCGCGGCGGAGGCAGCGTCCGCCGCTCACGTTCACTCATCTTGCCGGCGCGTGCCGGCGCCTGGAGGGTAGATGTCCACGTCCCAGCGACCCGCGTCAAGGACCATTGCCGTGGCCGCGCCGGAGCAGCCGCGGAGCGAGACGCCAATAGCCGTCACGAGCGCGACGTTCGCCGACGGCGCGCGAATCGACAGTGAGCAGGCCTTCACGGGATGCGGGGGGAAGAACGTGTCGCCGCAGCTCTCGTGGAGCGGCTACCCCGCCGAGACGAAGAGCTTCGCCATCACCATCTTCGATCCGGATGCGCCGACGGGGTCCGGCTACTGGCACTGGGTGGTGGGGGACATCCCCGTGCGGGTGACGAGCCTGGATGCGGGCGCGGGGCGCGACGCGTCGCCGGGAGGAGGGAAGACGGGGATCAACGACTTCGGGATGAACGCGTATTCCGGTCCCTGCCCGCCCGCGGGGCACGGTCCGCACCGCTACTTCGTCACCGTGTACGCGCTGGACGTGCCGACGCTCCCCGGCCTCGGCGAGAAGACGACGGGTGCGACGCTGGTCTTCCTCATGCGCGGACACGTGCTCGCCACCGGGTGGATGATGGGGCGGTTCGCCCTGCCGTGATGCCCGCGGCGCGCATTTCGCTGTTCCCCGACAGCGTTGGAGAGCGCCGCCGGCGAACTTCCGGCGGAAGTCGCGACGGTCCACGGCCCGCCTCCGGATGACGCGTGGGTGAGCGGTGGTGGGGCGTGCGCGACGCGAACGGGTACCGCCGACTCTGGAGCGAGCCATGGACAACGCAGAGAACCGCCGAGCGGACGAGGCAAAGGATCCGACCAGCGAGCAGGACGAGCGCGAGAGCGGGATGCCGGGTGGCGGGCGGGGGCGGCGAGATGAGGTGGGGCGGAGCGGCGTCTATCCCCCTGGTGCCGAGGACATCCCGCCGGATGCCGAGATCCGGATGGCCGGCTCGTGGGGCGGCGGCGACTACGAGGAGTCGGGCGGCTCCGAGCTCCGGTACGTGGACGGGCAGCTGCTCGGCGGGACGACCGCGGGGAAGAGTGGCGAGCCGACGATCGACATCCACGGCGGCGCCGCTGGACGTGGCGATGCGCCGCGGCGAGACGAGGAAGATGCCGTCGTCGACTCCGACTCCGGCGTCGTGGACCGGCAGGAGCTGATGATGCGCGGGCTCCCGCCGGCCTCGAACGAGGAGGCGGGCCCCGGCGCGTTCGGCGAGCCCACCCGCCGATCGTCGCAGCCGCGTGAGCCGCGCGGGCAAGGACAGGAAGGGCAGGGGGATCGGGAGCGCGGCGAGCGGGCGTAGCGCGCGCGAGTCCGGTGCGCGCGCACGGGGCGCGCGCACCGGTGTCGTCGCCTCTTCACGCGGAGCGCGCGATGGACGTTCGACTCGGCACCGGTGCCGATTCCACACACGGTGGTGACGCGTCTCGCGCGACCACGGCTGGCGTTCCATACACCGGCGTGCACCACCTGCTGCGCCGATTCCTCGAGCTCGCGTTGGACGTGCTGGTCGTGCTGCTTTCCATCGGTCTGTCGGGGGTCATGGTCCGCGCGCTTCTGACGCTCGCCCGGCACGTGCTCGGGCCGACGCTCGAGGTGCGCGTGGTCGTGTCCGAGGCGCTGTTCGCGCTCGTGCTCGTCGAGCTGCAGCGCCTGCTGATCATCTATCTGCGGGACCACCACGTGTCCGTCGACGTGATGGTCGAGGCGACGATCGTCGCCTCGCTGCGCGAAGTGCTGCTGCTCAGCGCGGTGGAGATGGAACCGCTGCGACTGCTGGCGCTCACGGCGTTCGTGCTCGTGCTCGGACTCCTGCTGCGGTTCGGCGACCTGCGGGCGCCGCGCCGGCGCGTCCGTGCGCACGGCGCCGGACGCGCCGACCACGCTCGCGCACCGCGGCCACGGCACTCCACGGCGCCGCCGACGCGGTGATGCCCCACACGCGCCGGGGGGGCGGCTCGGCGCAGGACGAGCCAGTGCTCCCGGCGATGCATGGCGGGCGTCGCCGTCCTACCGGCTCCTGCGGTAGCGGTGGATGCCCTGCAGGGCCGTTGCCCCTTCGCCGACCGCGGACGCGATCCGCTTCACGGAGCCGCGGCGCACGTCGCCCGCCACGAAGATGCCGGGCGCACTCGTCTCCAGCGCGAATGGCTCGCGGCGGAGCGGCCAGCGTGGGTCGAGCCGCCCATCGCGGCGCAGGTCGGCGCCGGCGAAGATGAACCCCTGCTCGTCCCTGGCCACCGAATCCGGTAGCCACTCCGTGCGCGGGGTCGCGCCGATGAACACGAACAAGCCGTCGGCCGGAACGCGTTGCCTCTCGCACGTCTTCACGTTCTGGATCTCGATCCACTCCAGGTGACCATCGCCGCCCGCGCCGACCACGGTGTGATTGGCGCGCACGATGATGTTCGGCGTCCGGCGGATGCGTTCCACCAGGTACGCGGACATCGTCTCATCGAGCGAGTCCTCCAGCGCGAGGATGGTCACCTGGCGCGCGAAGCGGGCGAGGAGCAACGCGGCCTGTGCGGCCGAGTTCCCGCCTCCCAGCACGTAGATGTCCTGCGCGCGGCAGGCGGAAGCCTCGGCGATGGCCGCGCCATAGTAGACGCCGGCGCCGACGAGCGCGGGGCACCCCGGCGCCTCGAGCCAGCGAAAGCTGACGCCCGTGGCGAGGAGCACCGTCTCCGATTCCAGCTCCGTGCCGTCATCGAGTGTCAGCACGTGCCGTCCGTCGTGCGCCCGCAGTCCGGTCGCGCGGCGGGTCACGATGATCTCCACGCCGAAGCGCTCCGCCTGCTCCACCGTGCGCCGCGCGAGGTCGCCGCCGCTCAGCCCGCGCGGAAAGCCCGGGTAGTTCTCGACGCTCGCGCTGTAGCTCACTTGCCCGCCGGGAATCTCCTGCTCGGCGATGACGGTGCGCAGCCCCTCGGACCCGCTGTGGATCGATGCGGCGAGGCCGGCCGGACCGCCCCCGACGACGATCAGGTCGTAGGAGCGCGACTCCGGCCTCGTCTCCAGTCCGAGCCGTTCTGCCAGCGTGCGAATCTCTGGCGCGACGAGGACGGAGCCGTCGCGGAAGATGACGATCGGAGAGCGGTCGGTGCCGGGAGCCGCGCGTGCCACCGCCTCGCGCGCTTCGGCATCGTGCTCGACGTCGAGCCACCGGTACGGCACCCGGCTGCGCGAGAGAAACGCCTTGATCGCGTGCACGCTGGGCGACCAGCGATGCCCGATGATGCGGATCTCGCCCTCGAGGAACCGCGGGTGCGACATCGCCGGGCCGCCGCTCAGGCGCCGCCCGCCGTCCGACGCGCCGTCACGCTCGCGCGCGCGATCGTCACGCGGCGCTCGTGGCGGCGTGTGGGGTGTGCGACTGTCCCCACGAGCGGAGGCGGAGCCCGAGGATGACGAGCAGCACGCCGGTGACCAGGGCGTATGCGCCGATCCAGAGGACGACGGCGAGCGCGCCGGGGCCGGGGAAGAGCGCGAGCAGCACGCCGAAGACGACGGCGGCAATGCCGCTGAGCGCGAGTAGCCACTCGCCGGTGATCGCCTTCCGGAGACGGATGGCGCTGGCGATCTCGAGCACGCCGATGACCAGCGCCCACGCCGCGATCACATAGAGCAGGGCGATCGCCGTGATACCCGGCCACAGCAGCGTGATCACGCCCGCGGCGATCCCCACGAGGCCGACGAGGAGGAGCAGCCACCAGTGGCTGCCCGTGCCACGGTGGCGGATGGCGCTCACGATGGCGAAGATCCCGTCGGCGAACGCGTACGCGCCGTACACGATCACCAGCGCGGCGAGCGAGAGATGGGGCGCGAGGAAGGTGAGCACTCCGAACAGGATGCCAGCTACCCCGCGGAGCATCACCGCCCACCAGTTCTGCGTCAGTGTGTCGATGTCGACAATGGCGATGCGCATCGGTTCCCTCCCGGATGCTCGGCTCGCCGGCGATGGTGACGTCGGCGCGACCAGTTACTGCATGGTGCAGGGTGCGACAGCGCATCGCTGTCGGACGTTCGGGAAGCACCTGTCGGACAACCCATCCCCGTGCCCCTGATCCCGCGCACCATCGGGCTCATGACTTGCAGGAGGATCGCGACACCCGAGCCACGGCGCTCCATCGGCATGTCCATCTCCCCATTGCATACACCCGCGTCCGATCACGACGCGCTCGACCGGCTCGCACGTCTCGGGGCGAGCGTCGCCGAGCGACCGTATGCGCGCCGAGGCGTGGCGATGCGCGACGAGATCGTCCGTGTCATCCTCGCCGACGATCACGCCATGCTGCGCGAGGGGCTGCGTCTGCTGCTCTGCTCCGCGCCCGACATCGCCGTGATCGGCGAGGCGGGGAGCGGCGCCGCCACGCTCGCGCTCACGCGGAGCGTCTCGCCCGACGTCCTCGTCCTCGATCTCGAGATGCCGGATGGCGACGGTTCGTCGGTGCTGCGAGAGTTGCAGCGTACCGCGCCGGGCGTGCGCGTGCTCATCCTCACCGTGCACCCGGAGCACGAGGGTCTGTTGGAGATGCTCGAGGGGGGCGCGCGAGGCTATCTCGCGAAGGAGGCCGCGGCATGCGACCTCATCGATGCGATCCGCGTCGTGGCGGCGGGGGATGTGTACGTGCGGCCGGCGGCGGCACGGCTGCTGGCGGCGGCGGTCGTCCCACACCGTTCGGCGAACACCGCCCGCAGCCGGTTCCAGGACCTCAGCACCCGCGAACAGGCCGTCGTCCGACTGGTGGCGCAGGGCTACAGCGGCGCGGAAACCGCGCGACAGCTCCGGATCAGCACCAAGACGGTCGATGCGTACAGACACCGGGTGCAGCAGAAGCTCGGGCTCACTCATCGCACCGAGTACGTGCGCTTCGCGGTCGAAGCGGGCTTGCTCGCCAACGCGCGTTCACCCGACGTGTCGGGACAACCGGAAGGAAGTCTTCCATGATGCCTGGTATCGCCACGTGCTCGCACGCGCGATGATGCCTCCACGTGAAGCGGTGGCGTGCCGTCCGTCGCTGGCCGCGTCGTCCTGGCACGCCGCCATCGACAGGAGGGTGTGATGTACAGCGACACGGACCTTCAGCGCGACGTGGTGGACGAACTGAAGTGGGAGCCGAGCCTTAAGGACGATGACATCGCCGTAGGCGTACGCGACGGCGTCGTCACGCTGGCCGGGTTCGTCAACAGTTACGCGGACAAGTGGAAGGCGGAGCGTGTGGCGAGCCGGGTGAAAGGCGTCAAGGCCGTGGCCAACGATCTCGAGGTGAAGCTCCCTTCGAGCTCGCAGCGCGCCGACCCGGACATCGCGCGGGCGGCGGTAGACGCACTCAAGTGGAACGTCCTGGTGCCTCACGACCGCATCAAGGTCACGGTGGAGAATGGATGGGTCACGCTCGAGGGAGACGTGGAGTGGTACTTCCAGCGGGAGGAGGCGGAACGCGCCGTTCGCAAGCTGACGGGGATCAAGGGCGTGACGAACCTGATCCTGGTGAAAGCGCAGCCCACCCCATCGGACGTCAAGAAGAAGATCAAGGAGGCGCTGGAGCGCGGCGCCGAGTTCGACGCCGAGCGCATCACCGTCGACATCGATGGCCACAAGGCGGTGCTGAAGGGGACCGTGCGCTCGTTCGCCGAGCGCCGTGATGCCGAGCGTGCCGCGCGCAACGCTCCCGGCGTCACCGAGGTGGAGAATCTGATCGCCGTCGATCCGGGGCTGCTCGCGGGCGTGTGAGGCACGGGTGAGCCCGCCCTTGCGCGGGCCCGCGCGCGTCGGCAAATAGGCGCATGCCTTGTCGTGATGATCGGAGTGGGGCTCGCGTGCGGGCCCCGCTCTCTCGCGCCCCGCTCGCGCTCCGGCTCTCGCTCGCCGCGCTCACGCCGCTCGCCCTCGCCGTCATGGCCGCCTGCACCAACGCCAATGCCAGTGCCGCCACGCGCCATGCCTCGGCGCTGGCGCCAGCCGACGGAGCGCCCTCCGGCTCGTCGCTCGCGCGCGCGATCACCGTCGTCGACTCCGTGGTCGCCTCCGGGGTGGGGACGCACTATGCCGGCGCCGTGCTCCTCGTGGCGCGGGACGGGCGCGTGCTGCACGAGCGCGCGTTCGGGTACGCGCAACTGTACGACTACGACGGACGGCGCCTCGCGTCGCCTCCCCCGATGCGCGTCTCCACGCAGTTCGACCTGGCGTCGGTGACGAAGGTGATGGCGACCACGTTCGCCGTGATGATGCTCGTGGACCGAGGGAAGATCGACCTCGACGCGCCGGTGTATCGCTACCTCCCCGACTTTCGCGGGGCCCACCGCGACAGCATCACGGTCCGCCACCTGCTCTCCCATTCCGCGGGGCTGGTGCAGTGGCAGCCGCTGTACTATCACGCCTCCTCGCCGGCGGAGACGTACCGCGTGATCCGCGACATGCCGCTCGAGTGGGGGGTGGGGGAAGCGCGTCACTACAGTGATCTCGGCTTCATGCTGCTCGGGTACATCGTGGAGCGCGTGAGCGGGGAGCGGCTGGACGCGTTCCTGGCGCACGAGCTGTACGGCCCGCTCGGCCTCCATGCGACGACGTTTCTCCCCCGGGCGCACGGCTTCTCCGAGTTCGCCGCCACCGAGCGGGGGAACGGGTACGAGCGGCACATGGTCTACGACTCCACCTTCGGCTACCGCTACCGGGGCGACCCCACGGCCTGGGATGGGTGGCGGCGCCACGTGCTCGACGGCGAGGTGGACGACGGCAACGCGTGGTACGCGAACGGGGGCGTCGCCGGGCACGCGGGGCTCTTCTCCACCGCCGCGGAGCTGCACGTGCTGCTCGAGCTGCTGCTCCAGCGCGGTGAGTACGGCGGTCACCGCTACATCTCGGCGCGCGTGGTGGAAGAATTCCTCACCCGCGACCGGTACGACAACTATCTCGGCTGGAAGCTGCCGGGCGGCCTCCCGCCCGGCAGCTTCGCGCACGACGGCTTCACGGGTACTTACGTGCTCGGCGTTCCCGCGCGGCACCTCGCGGTCGTGCTGCTCACGAACCGTCAGAACGTGGGCACGGACGCGCGGGGATACTTTCCGAGTCTCGGGGGGGTGGAGGAGGCGGTGGGAAGGGCGTTGGTCGCGCCACCTTGAACTGTCGCGCCGGGTGTGGGGCGCGGGAGGCGGGGCGCGGGGCGCGTGAGAGCAGGGACTGAGCGACACGGGGCCGGCAGTCGCCGGCCCCGTGTCGCGTTCCATACTACCCGCGCCCCGCACCCCGCGCTCAACTCGCCCTCAAGTACTTACACCCCGCATCCTGCGCCCGCATCACGGCGAACACGCCGGAGGGCTGCAGGATGACGCCGGGGACCAGCGCCGCCACCGCCTCGCGCCGGGCGTCGTCGGGCTTGGCGCCGCTCTTCTTCACCACGCGGTCGATCACGTCCTGCAGCGCCAGGTCGCAAGCGAGCGCCACGGCGCCCCGGGCGAGCTGCCGGTCGAGCGCCGCCTCATCGAACTGCGCGGGAACCTCGCCGCGCGACGAGGAGAGGAGCACCGGGTTCCGGTCGGTGGGCTCCTGCGTGACCGGATGCGTGACCTTCCCCTCCTTCCCGAGGTCGTAGCGATCCCAGTAGCCCTGATTCAGGGCGAGCGCCACCCCGTTGTGGCGGAGCACGAGCACCACCGACATGGCGGTCGGCTCGACGCCGAGGATGTCGCCGTACTGGCGCGTCCAGAGCGCGGCGCGCCACACGCCGTAGCCGCTCTCGATCTCGGGCACGTCGAACACCGTGCGGTACCTGCCCGTGATGCGGTTGGGCCAGGTGACGTCCCAGTCGTCAGGCGCGCGCCGGGGATCCGCGTGGCCGAGGAGCGTGGCGGCGTGGAGCACGCCCGGCGCGTCGAACGCGAGCGGGAAGGCGCCGAGCGCCGCGCCGGCCGCGACGCGCGAGAGGAACTGTCGCCGATCGTGGGTCATTGTCCCTCCGGAGCCGATGTGCGGGCGGCGCCCGGCATCGCCCACGTGCGACGCGCCGCCGCCCTGGAGCGACTCCAGTTTGTGGGCGGCGGCGGTGCACGCAAGGGAACGAGCGTTTGGCGTCCGAGCGCGCCGGCTCGTCCGCCCCTCGGACGTCACTCGCGCAATCCTCCAGCATTTCACGAAGCGAACGAGCCATACCACCCGGGCATCGAGATGGCCGGGCGCGTGCGCGCGCTCGTCGGTGACGGAGCGATCGACGTGGCGGTGGAGCAGGTGGGGGGCAGCGCGCGCGGAGCGAGCCTCGCGCTGCTCGCGCCGCTGGGGCGGTTGGTGGTGATGGGCAACGCCAGCGGTGCCGACGACGTGGCGCTCTCCGCCAACACGCTCTGGTTCGCCAGCACGAGCATCATGGGATTCAACCTGCGACTCGTGAGCGCCGTCGCCGCGGAGCGTGTCCGTCGCGCCATGCGGTTCGCGCTCGAGTGCATCGCCGATGGACGTCTGCGCGTGGAGGTGACCGGCGTGCTCCCGCTCGCCGGTGCCGCCGACGCGCACCGGCGCATCGAGGCGAGGGAGACCATGGGGAAGCTCGTGCTGAAGGTGAGCGACGACTCGTGATGCGCCGCGCTCACCACCGTCCAGCGCGGTTCACCGCACCGTAGCGCCGCTCGCCACGAAGTGGTGGCGCGCCGCTCGGGCGGAGGGCAGCATGCGGTCGAGATCTCCACGCGCGCGTCCCGGGGGCCGAGGTCGATCCCGCCCCAGGGACGCCGCGTGGGCACGCAGCTCCCCTCGACCCGGAACCCGATGCTCCGAACGCTGTCATCGTGGCGCGTGATCGCGCTGCCGCTCATCCTGTGTGGCGCGGGCGTCGCCACCCCCCATCCCACGGCGCGGCGAGCACCAGCGCACGACCACCAGGCGGCGGTGGCGGTCGTGCGGCACGGCCTCGACGCGATCGGCGGCGAGAACGCCTGGCACCGCGTGCGCACGCTCGAGCTCTGGAGCCGCGGCGTGCAATTCCACGTCGGCGACTCGGAGTGGCCGGAGGGACCCTACGCCCTCGACTATCTCACCGTCCACGAATGGCGCGATCTGGCGGGCCTTCGGAGGTCGGAGCGGACCGCCTCCAGCACCATGGACACCGCCGCGGCCACCTCCCGGCGAGTCACGACGCTCCAGGGCTCCACGCAGTACGTGACGAGCGGCGACACCGAGGTGGCCGTGGCGTCGCTCTCCCCCGACACGCTGGCGCTGCTGCTCGCCCCGGAGCACGTGCTGCTGGCGGCGCTGGAGGCGCCGGACCTGCGGGTCGAGCGCGACACGGTGATGCGGTTCGTCCCGCATCACGTGGTGAGCTTCCGGGTGGCGGGCCATCCAGCCCGCATCTTCTTCGAGGCGGAAACGGGATTCCCTCGCATGGTAGAGGTGCGGCGCGCGTTTCCGACGAGCGTCTTCTGGAACGCGTGGGGAGACGTGGTGGAGCGCGTGCGGTACACGAACTGGACGCGAGAGGCTGGGGGGATCCTCTATCCTCGACAGATCGACACCGAGCGCAACGGCGTGCCACTGTCGAGCGTCAGCATCGGCGCGGTCGGCGTGAACGCGCAGGTGCCCGCGGGAAGGCTCGACGTGGTCGCGCGCACCACCGGCGGACCGCCGTGCGGGTTCTCGTGCCAGATCGCGGACTCGCTCCCGCTCGGCGTGGGTGGCGCGGGAGGAACGAGCGCGACCGCCGCGGATCGCGGGGGGCACGAGATCGCGCCGGGAGTGGTGCAGATCGTCGGTGGCTGGAACGTCACCCTCGTGCGGCAGCCGGACGGCGTGGTCGTGATCGAAGCCCCGATCTCGGCCGGATACTCGCGACGCGTGATCGAGGAAGCGGCGCGGCGCTTTCCCGGCCTGCCGGTGAAGGCGGTGGTGAGCACCACGGACTTCTGGTGGCACGTGGCCGGGCTGCGCGAGTACGTCGCGCGCGGCATCCCCGTGTACGTGCTCGGCCGGAACGTGCGGGTGGTGCGCGACCGTGCGGCGGCGCCCCACACCCTGTTCCCCGACAGCCTCGCGCGCGCGCCGCGCGATCCGATCATCCGGGCGGTGCGCGGTCGCACCGTGCTCGGCTCGGGCGACAACCGGCTCGAGCTGATCCCGTTTCACACGGAGGGGCTCGACCGGATGATGATGGTGTACCTGCCCGGCCGGCGCGTGCTCTACACGGCGGAAGGCGTGCAGCTCTTCGGCGGCCGGCTGTGGTACCCGGAGACGGCCGCCGAGGCCATGAGCGCGGTGCGCCGCGAGGGGCTGGTGCCCGAGTCGTTCATCGGCATGCACGTCCCCCGAACGCCGTGGACCAGCCTGACGACGGTCCTCGACTCCGTCGCGCGGACCAACTGACAGCGCGGACCGGCGGCGGTGCCGCCGGCCCGCCGCTCGCGGTGCGCGGCGCTGGCTATGCCGCGTCGCCCCCGGCGCTCCGCCGCTCGCTGTCCAGCATCGCCATCTGGTGCGCGTCGTACCGTTCGCCGGCTGCCGCTCCGGGGGGGACGGCCCGCTCGATGCGCTCGATGTCTTCCGGCTCGATGTAGACGTCGAGCGCGGCGAGCGCCTCGGCGAGTCCGGCGCGGCGGGTGGTGCCGATGAGCGGGACGATGTCGTTGCCGCGCGACAGCACCCAGGCGATGGCGAGCTGCGGGACGGTCAGCCCGCGCGCGGCGGCGAGCTCGCGCAGCGCCTCCACCAGACGAAGGTTGTGGCGGAGGTTCTCCCCCTGGAAGCGCGGATAGCGGGAGCGCGAGTCTCCGCGGCCGCCGAGACTCGCGGCGCGGTCGCTCAGCAGCCCGCGCGAGAGCACCCCGTAGGCGGTGAGCCCCACGCCCAGCTCGCGCAGCGTGGGGAGGATCTCCCGCTCGATCCCCCGGCTGAGGAGGGAATACTCGATCTGCAGGTCGCACACCGGGTGAACGGCGTGCGCGCGACGCACGGTGTCCGCGGAGGCCTCGGAGAGACCGATGTGGCGCACGTACCCCGCCTGCACCATCTCGGCGATCGCGCCCACGGTGTCCTCGATGGGCACCCGGGAGTCCACGCGGGCGGGGCGGTAGATGTCCACGTAGTCGGTTCCGAGCCGCCGCAGCGTGTAGGCGAGCGACGTCTTCACCGCCTCGGGACGCCCGTCGAACCCGAGATACGTGCCGTCCGGGGCGCGTTGCGCTCCGAACTTGACGCTGAGCAGCACCCGCGCGCGGTCCGCTCCGCGCAGCGCCTCGCGCAGCAGCAGCTCGTTGTGCCCCATGCCGTAGAAGTCGCCGGTGTCGAGCAGGGTGATCCCCGCATCGAGCGCCGCGCGCACCGTGGCGATACTCTCGGCGTCGTCGCTCGCGCCGTACACACCCGACATCCCCATGCAGCCGAGGCCGATCGCGGCCACGGTCGGACCAGCCTTCCCCAGTCGTCGAACCTTCATTCCGTTCGCTCTCCGTACTCTTGCCGTGGTTCCCATCGCGGACGAGCGCCGAGCGATCGCCCCGGGCCGCTCACTTCCGCAGCACCTCCAGCCGCATCTCCGTCCACCCATCCACCTGCACGTACTCCACGCGCAGCGCGTGGCGGCCGGCGGGGAGCGGGGCGGACGACACGCGCGACTCGTGAGGTGTCCAGTCGTCGATCACGAGCGAGTCGTCCACCCACACCCGCACGGCATCGTCGCTGATGGCGCGGAGGGTGTACTCCCCGGCCGGAAGCTCCACACTTCCCCGGGCGACGAACGCGGCGCGCTCGGCGGGGATGCCGCCGATGGTGGGACGGTACCACTCGTAGTCGAGGCGCGTCGTCCGCTGCTCGAGCACGGGAGTCGCGTGGGCGAGCAGCGAGTCGAACGCCGCGGGGTGCGCGCGCGGGTCGGTGTCGTCGGTCCATGCGTGCCAGCGTACCGTCCACGCGACCGGCGGCTCCCACCGGCCGTACGAGAACCGGTACGGCGCGCCGGCGGGGTGCCGCTCGCCGCGCGGCGACACCGTGGCGGCGCCGCGATACTCGAGCGTCAGCAGCCAGTTCCCCACCGAATCGGGGTGCGGCGTCACGGTGATCGTGTCGGGCTCGCCGATGCCGCCGATCTTCCCGGAGGTCGCCGACAGATCGGCGATCCCGCGCCGGCCGACCACGCGCCAACGCCCGCTCGGCCCGAGCACGCGCAGGCGCAGGGGGACGGATCGCGTGCTGTCGATCGGCCAGAGCTTGGGGGATCGGTAGTCGTACGGGCCCCACTCGTCGACGACGATCGCCCCGCGCGGCAGGCGGGCGACCGGGTCGCCGTCGCGCGGGAGTCCACCGGGCATGGGCGCCGGCGCGAGACGGGCGATCTCGGGCGGAAGCACGGGCGCGGCGCCCGTGCCGGGCGTCACCGTGTTCCCCGTGAGGGCCACGGCCGTGGTGTCGGCGAGCACGAAGGTGGACTCCACGCCGGCGAACGCGTTCGCGGACACGTGGAGGGAGCTGGTGTTCCGCGCATGCACGGCGACGTGGTTCCCGAGGAACGCGTTGCCGTGAATCCGGTAGTCCCGGCTGCGGGTGTCGTGATGCTCCGGGTAGCCCCAGTCCGACGCGGTGATCGAGTCGGCCCAGAGGTCGATCGCGACGGAGTCGCCGTCGAACACGTTGAGCCCGATCTCGTTCGACTGGCCGTGCTCGATCGCGATGCCCACGCGGTCGTCCGCGAAGCGGTTGCCGAGCACGCGCGAGTCGTGGCTGTACCCGCCCCACAACCCATGGTCGGCGCCTTCGGCGCGGTTGCCGACGAAGGTGTTGCGGCTGAACGTCGCCTCGATCGCGTTCGTCGGCGCGAAGCTGAAGTCGTTCCCGTACACCAGATTGTCGTTCGCCCCGCCCTCCCCGGTGTCCATCGTCTGTTGCCCCGCCCACAGGAAGAAGCCATCTCCGCCGTGCGTCACCGAGTTGTACGCGATCACGTTGCGGCAGCTCTGCTCGTACAGGAGGATCCCCGCCGAGTCCTGGCCGCGCCGGTAGAAGCCGTGGCTGTACCCGCGCACGTCGTAGTCCACGTGGTTGTGCATGATCGTGTTGTCGCTCGACCGGTAGAGCCCGATGCCGAGCCCGGAGTCGAACGAGAACACGTTGTTCCAGACGCGAAGCGAGTCGGAGCGCGCCATCATGAGGCCGTTCATCCCCCGTTCGGCGCGATTGCCGCGGATCTCGCCGCCGTGCACGTCGTCGAGGTAGATCGCCGCGCCGTAGCGCAGCCACTCGTCCCGCTCGTCGTGGTGGAACGACAGCCAGTCGACGAGGCTCTCGTGCTCGACCTGGCTGAAGAGCCGCGGCTTCCAGTTGTCGCTCAGGTCGTTGTCCCACAGCCGGAGCGAGCGGGTGCCGCGCGCGAGGATGGCGGCCTTGTAGCCGCGCACGCGGGCGCCGCGGATGGTGATGCGACGTCCGCCGTCCACGCGGATGGCCACGCCGGCCGCGCGATCGGGGTCGGCGCCCTCATCGAGCCCGACGAGCGAGACGCCGCGCATGTCGACCGTCACGTCATCGCCGCGCACGACGATCACGGCGGAGTCGAGGGAAGCCGGCGCGGACAGCCGGTAGGTGCCGGGCTTCACGCGCACGGAGTGGTCGATGACCAGACCGGGGTGAGGGGCGACGACTGGGAGCTGGATCGCGAGGAGAGAGGCGGCGAGGATGGCGGGTGGAAGCATGTCGTGCGAGGGGCGTGTCCGGGCGAGTGTATGGTGCGGGGGAGGGATGGGGCGCGGGGGGCGGGGCGCGGGACGCGGATTCGGCGAATCGCGGGCCCGAGGCCCTGACCCCCGACCCCTCGTCCGGCCACTGGCCCCCGGCCCACAACCCCCCGACCCCTAGCTAGTGCGCATCGACGGGCGCCCGAGCTCCCCGGTGCCTGCGCAGGAGGAGGATCGCCGGGGAGACGATCAGGAACGTGAGGAGGAGGAGGATCCAAGCGTCGTTGTAGCTCAGCATGGCCGCCTGCCGCATCACGAGCTGGTCGAGAATCTTGAGCGCGCCCTGATGGGCGGCCTCCGGGGAGTAGCCGCGCTGCATCAGGCCGGCGGCGAACGCCTGCGCGCGCTGGGCCACGAGCGGATTGCCGGCGTACACGTTGGACACCAGGTCCACCCGGTGCAGCTGCGTGTGCGTGGTCACGTACGAGGCGAGCCAGGCGATGCCGAACGAGCCGCCGAGCTGGCGCGCGAGGTTGATCAGGCCGGACGCCTGCTGCGCCTCGCTCGGCTGCAGGCTCGCGTACGCCACCTGGTTGATCGGCGTGAAGAGCATGCCGAGTCCGGCGCCGCGGAAGATGAGGGCGATGCGCACGTCCTCCTCCCCGGCGGCCACCGTGAGATGCCCGAGCTTCCACATGGCCCAGACCACCAGGAGCACGCCGATGGCGATCAGCGCGCGCGGATCGGCCAACGGCTTGGCGCCGTTGAGCAGCGCGCCGCAGATGACCGCGGTGACGGCGGTGGCGATCCCGCCGGGGAGAAGCGCGAGCCCCGTCTCGGTCGGGGTGAAGCGCAGGATTCCCTGCGTGAACAGCGGGAAGATGAACGTCCCCCCGTACAGCGCGAAGCCGAGCGCCACGAAGAGGAAGATCGACGCGGAGAGCTCGCGATTCTTGAGTACGCGGAAGTTCACCACCGGATGCCGGTTGCGGGGCGAGATCTCCCACCAGAGCATGGTCAGCAGCGCCACGCCGGCGATCACGGCGAGCCTCACGATCCACTCGTTGGAGAACCAGTCCTTCGAGTTCCCCTCCTCGAGCACGTACTGGAGGGAGCCGAGGCCCACGGTGAGGAGCCCGATCCCGAGCCAGTCGATCTGCCCGGAGTGGCGCCGCTGCCCCGGCGGGTCCTTCAGGAAAGTGGTCACCAGGAACGCCGACACGATGCCGATCGGCACGTTGATGAAGAAGCACCAGTGCCACTGGTAGTTGTCGGTGATCCACCCGCCGAGCGTGGGGCCGAGCGTCGGGGCCACGATGATCCCGAGGAGGAAGATCGCCTGCACGATCCCTTGCTGCTCCAGCGGGAAGATCTGTCGGATGGTGGCCTGCGCGGTGGAGAGGAGCGCGGCGCCTCCCGCGCCCTGGACGATGCGCCAGAACACGAGCTCCACCAGGCTGTTCGACGTCCCGCAGAAGAACGAGGCGGCGATGAACAGGATGATGGAGAAGGTGAGGTAGCGCTGCCGCCCGAAGCGCTCGGTGAAGAACGCCGTCATCGGGAGGAAGATGACGTTGGACAGGATGTACCCGGTGGCCACCCAGCCGATCTCCTCCTGGGTGGCGCCCAGGTTCCCCGCCATCTGCGGGAGGGCGACGTTGATGATGGTGGTGTCGAGCACCTCCATGATCGCCGCGGTGATGAGGCCGACGAGGATCACCCAGCGGTAGCGGGCGACGAAGGCCGCGGCGGCTTCGGCCGCGTCGTGCGTACCTCCACGGGCGCCCGGGCCGCCGGACGCGCGGGAGTCGATAGCGTGTGTGGTCAACGACGGTTGGTGAGCGGGAGTTAACGCGATGCCGCCTCATCGCGGACGAGCGACACGACCATCCGGGCGGCGGTCTCGAGCGGGATGGTCGCGGTGTTGATCTGCATGTCGTACAAGTTCGGGTCGTTCGTGTCCTGCCGGTAGTAACGCTCGAGATAGTGTTTTCGGTCCCAATCCCGGCGGCGGACGTCGTCGGCGGCCTGCCTCGCCGAGACCCCCGTCCGGCTGGCCACCCGATGCACCCGCACGTGAAACGGGGCGGTGACCCGCACCCGGAGGAGGTCGCGGCGGTCGCGAAGCAGGCACGTGGCGCCATGGCCGATGATGACGAGTGGCGGGGTGCGCGCGGCCTCGAGCACCACCGCGCGCGTGGCATGCACCATCGCGTCGGGGTCGGGGGTGCCCGGGGCGTCCGGGAGCACGGGCGCATCGGAGGGCACGACGGTGAACGCGGCGGCGATGCGCTCGAGCAGCGTGGGCGCGTGCTCGTCCACCAGCTCCACGTCCTCGCACCGGCAGCGCAGCCGCGCCGCGATGCGGCGGGCGAGCTCGCGGTCGAGCACGGGCCATCCCAACTGCTCGCCGAGCAGCACTCCCAGCTCGCTCCCCCCCGCGCCGTATTCGCGGGAGAGCGCGATCACGCGCACGGGCTCGCGACGCGTGACGTCCGGGGTCGCCTGCGCGGCCGGTGCGGTCATCTCGCCTGTCTCGTCGTGCTCTGGCCCGGGACCGTCCCTTCCAGCATCACTGTCCCCTCGGTGGCCCGCCGAATCTAGCTCGCCCCGACGGCCCTGTCCACGCGCGGGGGCGAGCGGAACCGCTGCTCGATCATCGATGGTCAGATTCCATGCCATGACGCGGGGCTCGCGACCGCGATCGTCCGGTGGCCGCGCCGGGAACGGTCCACGGGAACGGTCCACGGGAACGGTTCACGGGAACGGTCCACGGGAACGGTTCATCCGCGCCAGGTGTTGTGGGAGCAGCGCGCGCGGCTCGGCGACGCGCGCTATTCGGGGCTCCCGGGTGACATTCGCGGCACGCGGCCATCCGCCGGGCATGGTCGCTGCGTTCCGATCGATCTTCGATTGAATGACATGAAGGAGCAGGATACGATGGCCAGCAGACCGACGACGACAGCCACGCCCGCGGCACAGGCGGGCTCGATCACCATTGGCGGGGACCTCGTGGTCGAGCGCATGGGCTACGGCGCCATGCGGCTCACGGGGAAGGGGATCATCGGCGAGCCCGCCGACCGCGCCGAGGCGAAGCGCGTGCTTCGCCGCGCCGTGGAGCTCGGAGTGAACTTCATCGACACGGCGGACTCGTACGGGCCGCACGTCTCGGAGGAGCTGATCGCCGAGGCGCTTCACCCGTATCCGGAGGGGCTCGTGATCGCCACCAAGGGCGGCCTCGAGCGGCCGGGGCCGGACCAGTGGCTGCCGAACGGCCGGCCGGAGCACCTGCGCGCCGCGCTCGATGGGAGCCTCCGCCGGTTGAAGCTCGACCGCATCGATCTCTGGCAGCTCCACCGCATCGATCCCGAGGTTCCGGCCGACGAGCAGTTCGACGTGCTCGCGGAGTTCGTTCGGGAGGGGAAGGTGCGGCACGTCGGCCTCTCCGAGGTGAGCGTGGAGCAGATCCGGCGCGCGCGCGAGGTGGTGCCGATCGCCTCGGTGCAGAACCGCTACAACGTGTTCGACCGGCAGTGGGACGACGTCGTGGACGAGTGCGAGCGCGAGGGGATGGCGTTCATCCCGTGGTATCCGCTCGCCGCGGGGGTGCTCGGACAGTCGGAGCGCGAGGCGAGCGAGCGGCTGGCCAGAGTGGCGCGGCGCCACGGCGCGACGCCCCTCCAGGTGGCGCTCGCCTGGCTCCTTGCGCGGTCGCCGGCGATGCTCGTCATTCCCGGCACCTCCAAGGTGAAGCACCTGGAGGAAAACGTGGCGGCGGCGGGGGTGGAGCTGAGCGCGGACGACTTGCGGGAGCTCGGGAATCGGGAATAGGGAATCTCGGGAATCGGGAAGCGGGAATCGGGAAGCGGGAATCGGCAAGCGAAGAGCACCGATGTGGATGGCAACGGGGCCGGCGACCGCCGGCCCCGTTGCGTTCCATGCTCGATCGCTTCCCGATTCCCGAGATTCCCTATTCCCGATTCCCGAGCTCCTTCGCCATCTCGCTCACGTGCGCCGCTTCGGCGTCGAGCACGGCGGCGATGCGGGCGATCTCGGTGTTCGCGGCCGTCCATTCCCCCTGCTCGATCGCCTCGCGCGCGCCGGGCATGGTCTTCACGCCGTAGCCCGTGTAGTAGCCCGGCGCGTAGAGCAGGTGGCGATACCACGGGCGGTTGGGGAGGCCACGATCCGACGTGAGCAGCCGCTCGCTGGCGAGGAGCTGCTCGTTGATCGACGCCAGCGACGCGCGGCGCTCACTGGAGCCCGCCGCCCGCGACGTGGTGTCGCTCTCCCCCGACCACGCGGCGTACGCGCGCTCGAACCGGTCGGCGGCGTGCGCGAGCGAGTCGGCGGCGTTGTGCAGCGCGGCGAACTCGAGCCGCGGCGCCGGCGTCTCCCGCTCCGGCGCGCGCGTCGGGTCGCGGGGATCGCTCACCAGCGCGTACATGCCATCGTCGATGTCGCGGTTGCGCTGCTCGATCTCGCTCGCGCGCTTGTCGCGGAGCTGCTCCAGCTCGGTGACGTAGCGCTGCACGGTGGCCGCGAGGTTCGCGAAGCGGAACGGGAGCAGGTCGGCGTCGGCGAGACGCATGACGGCGGTGCCGACGGTCTGCGCGAGCGCGCGGCCGTAGACGAACGAGGTGTCGGCGAAGTGCGTGTACCAGTAGAAGTCGTCGTACACCGAGTGGTACACCCCGCCCCGGTCCTCGCCGCCGAAGCCGAGGTTGAGCGACGCGATGCCGAGGTGCTGCACGAAGGGCGTGTAGTCGGAGCCGGATCCGAGCGCGCCGATGGGAAGGTCGCCGCCATCCTTCGGCGGCTCGCGGTGGTCATCGGAGGACCGGTGGACGCGGGCGCGCGCCTGGTCGCGCTTCCACACGGTGGCGCCGCTCTCCGGGTCGTCGATGTCGCGCGCCACGTCGTTGATGAAGCGCTCGAGCGTGTGCGAGCCCGACATCCCGAGGTATCCGCGGCCGTTCCCGTCCGTGTTCAGGTACGCGACCGCGTGCCGCGCCAGCTCCTCGGCGTGCGCCTCGGCCCACTCGGTCGAGCCGAGCAGCCCCGGCTCCTCGCCGTCCCACGCCGCGTAGACGATCGTGCGCTTCGGCCGCCAGCCGCTCTTGTACAGGGCGCCGAGCGCGCGCGCCTCCTCCAGCTCGGCCACGAGGCCCGAGATCGGGTCGGCGGCGCCGTTCACCCAGCCGTCGTGATGGTTGCCGCGGACCACCCACTCGTCGGCCTCGCTCGTGCCCGGAAGCCTGGCGATCACGTCGTAGAGCGTCTTCAGGCTCCAGTCGGACTTCACGACGAGGTGCACGCGCGCGGGACCGCTCCCGCCATAGCGATACGTGATCGGCAGCCCGCCGCGCCAGCTCTCGGCCACCACGGGGCCGCCGAGCGCGGCGAGCAGCGGCTGCGCATCGCCGTACGAGATCGGGAGCACGGGGATCTTCGTGATCGTCTTCGCCTCGGCCACCGTCAGCCGCTTGGCGTCCTTCGTCGCGCCCACGCCCGGCGTGAGCGGATCGCCGGGGTAGACCGGCATGTCCGCGACGCTGCCGCGCTGCACGCCATCGCGCGGGCGCATCGGCCCCGCGGGGAAGACGCTCCCCTCCGCCCAGCCATCATCGGCGGGGTCGGAGTAGATGAGGCACCCGACCGCGCCGTGCTCGGCGGCGACCTTGGGCTTGATGCCGCGCCACGAGCCGCCGTAGCGGGCGATGACGATCGCTCCCTTCACCGACACGCCGTGGCGCGCGAGCTCCTCGTAGTCGGCGGGGACGCCGTAGTTCACGTAGACGATCGGCGCGGTCACGTCGCCGTCGGCGGAGTAGGCGTTGTACGTGGGGAGCTGCTCGTCGTGCTGGCCGCTCGTGGGATCGGCGGCCACGGCCGGCTCGCGCAGCGCCGCGCGGAACGTCGTCGGGGCGACGAGCTCCACGACCCGCTGCTTCGGGGTGGGGAAGAGCACGTCGAAGCGCTCGATCCGCGCCTGCCAGCCGTACGACTCGAACTCCTTGCGCAGCCAGGCGGCGTTCGTGCTGTCGTACGGCGAGCCGACGTGGTGCGGACGCGCGGAGAGGGTTCGCATGGCCTCGCGCATGCGCGCGGGCTCGGGGATGGCGCGGAACTTCGTTTCCCAGCCGCGCTCGACGCGCGAGGACTCCGGCGTGAAGCCGCGCAGGGTCGAAGGATCGGTGCGGGTGGGCAGGATGGAGAGCCCGGCCAGCGCGAGCGCGAGCGAGAGGGAGTGAGCGGGAGTGTTCATGGGCGAACGCGTGGTTGAGTGGTGTCGCCAATCAACCGCTGGGGGCGGGGGCTCGCAACCGCGCGGCGGAGGCGTCGGGCGGGAGACTCGACCGGGGGGCACCCCGGGGGCGGCCCCGGAGCCACCTCGGGGCCACCCCCGGGTCGCCCCGGGGTCAGAGGTTCTCCTGGATGAAGCGCGGGCTCAGGTGGACGTCGAGCTGCACGAGCGGCCCGTCGCCGATGTTGCGGAAGCCGTGGATCTCCCCGGCCTTGATGACGAGGATGTCGCCGGCGCCCGCCTCGAACTCCTCTCCGTTCACCACCCAGAGACCACGCCCTTCGCGCACGAACTGGACTTCATCGTACGGGTGGCGGTGGGGTCCGGGTCCCTTCCCGGGGAGGGCGTTGAGGAGGAACACGGAGACGCCGACATCGCCGTTGTCGGCTCCGACGAACTGATGCGAGCTGCCCACGAAGGGCAGGTCCTGCTGGCGGACGCGATACATCGTGTGGTGCTCCTCCCCGGTAGGGTCCATGCCTGCGCCGGCCGGCGGAGCGCCGGCCGGCTCCGGGAAGGATATCAGGCACGGCCGGCCGCGGACCAGTCGGGCCGGGGTTGCGCGCGCCGCCGGCGTTGGTCATAATACCAAGTCTGCTTGGTATCGCTACCAACGAGGTCGGGACGATGCGGTACATCGGACTGCTTGGCGGCACGAGCTGGGCGTCGACCGTGGAATACTACGGGTTGATCAACCGGCGGATCGCCGCGCGGATGGGCGGGCGGCACGCGGCGAAGATCCTGCTCCACAGCGTGGACGTCGCCGAGATCGACGGGCTGAGGTGCGCCGAGGCGTGGGAGGACGCGGCCGCCATCCTCGCCGACGCGGCGGTGGGGCTCGAGCGCGGCGGCGCGGAGGCGATCGTCCTCTGCGCGAACACCATGCACCGCGTGGCCCCGGCCATCGAGACCGCGCTCGGCGTGCCGCTGCTGCACATCGTCGACCCCGCCGGACACGCGCTTCAGGCGGCGGGGATCCGGCGGGCCGCCCTGCTCGGGACCCGCTACACGATGGAGGAGCCCTTCTGGCGCGACCGGCTCGCCGACGGGTTCGGCGTCGAGCTGCGCGTGCCCGGCGCCGCGGATCGCCAGCTCATCCACCGCGTGATCCACGATGAGCTCTGCCACGACGAGTGCTACGAGCGGTCCCGCGCCGCGTGCGTGTCGATCATCGAGCAGATGGCCAGGGAGGGCGCGGAGGCGGTGATCCTCGGGTGCACCGAGATCGGGATCCTGATCCGGCAGTCGGATGTGACGCTGCCCCTGTTCGACACCACCACGCTGCACGCGGAGGCGGCCGCGTCGTTCGCGCTGGGCGCGGCGTAGGGCGTCGGGCGTGGTGTGAGCGAGTGGGGGGTGGGGTATGGCGCACCAAGCGGATGTGGCGTGAGGCGGCGTGGGGCGTGGCGAGTGGCCCGCGCTCCATGCGCCGCGCTCCATGCGCCGCGCTCCGTCCTCACGCCACAAGCGCGTCCATTGTCGCGCCCCACATCCTACCTTCTCTCGCCACGGCGGGGAAAGAAGCTCCTCTCCGTGCGCTCGAGCACGTTCGCGATCTCCGCGGCCGCCGCGTCGTACGCGTCGATGACGGCACGGCCCCGGGTCGTGAGCGCGGCGCCTCCGCCCGCGGGTCCGCCGGCACGACGCGCCACCAGCGTGTGCTCGAGCAGCGCCTCGGCGCGCTGGAGCCAGGCGATCGCGTGACGGTAGCCGAGCCCGAGCTCGCGCGCGGCGGCGCGCAGCGAGCCGTGCTCGTCGATCAACCGGAGCAGGCGGATGAAGCGCGGGCCGATCACCTTGTCGCCGTTCTCGGTGAGCAGGAGCACCGCGCGGGCATGGACGCGCCCGCGGCGCCACGACACGCCACCCGCGCAGGCGCGCGGCGCGGCGGACCGGGCACGGCGCGGGCGCCGCTCGGCGCGTGGGGAGGCTCGAGACGAGGTCTTCCGCATGTCCCTCCAGGGCGTGGGCGAGCGCGCCGGCCGTCGGCCGGGCGCGGCGTCATTCATGGAAGCTGCAACGGGCCGGGCGCCGCGTCGAGAGCACCCGCCGCCGCGACCTTGCGCGCGAAGCGGGGCGCCGCATCTTCTCGCTGTTCCCCGGAGGGTAACAACGATCGCCCGGAGCCCGCGTGTCGCGTCTCGCGTTTCGTCCCCGCCTCCGCCTTCGTTCGCGCGCGCGCCGTATCGCGCTCACGGCACTCGCCGCGCTGCCGGTCGGCGCGATCGCCTCCGCGCGCGCCGCGGCCCAGGACACCGCCGCGGCACCGTACCCGCTCGGCGAGGTCGTGGTCTCGGCGCGGGCCCCGGTGTCCGAGGCGAGCGGCACGGTGCGCATGGTCACGGCGGCGGACATCCGCGCATCCGGCGCGCGCACGCTCGACGAAGCCATCGCGCTCCTCCCCGGCGTCCACGTGCGCACCGGCGGCGACGGCGTGCCGCGCGTGGACGTGCGCGGCTTCCGTCCCCGCCACGTGCTCCTCCTGCTCGACGGCGTGCCCCTCAACTCCACGTACGATGGGCAGTTCGATCCCACCCTCGTGCCGGTCGAGGAGATCGCGTACATCAAGGTGCAGCCCGGCGCGTCGTCCGTTCTGTACGGCGCGGGGGCGCTCGGCGGCGCGATCGACATCGTGACGCGCACCGGGAGCGGGCCGGCGCACGGCGAGATCGGAGGTGAGGCGCGCGAGCGCGATGGCACCCTCGCGCGCGCCAGCATCGGCGGGGGGAACGCGCGCATCGGCGGCTTCGCCGCGGCGAGCGGCATGCGCACCGACGGCTACCTCGCGCCACGCCTCTCGCCGAGCGTCGCCGGCTCGGGGAGCGGGGACGCGCTCCGCGCCAACACCGATCGCAAGCGAGTGAACGCGTTCGGCAACGCGAAGGCGCGCATCGGCGAACGGCTCACGCTCGGTCTGGTGCTCTCCGGCGTGCACGGCGCGTACGGGATCCCGACCACGGTGATCGGCGACGCGAGCGATCCGTTCGCCACGCGAGCGACGTACGAGCGCGTTCCCTCCCTCGACCAGCGCTCGGCGCAGCTCGCCGCATCGTGGGCGCCGCGCGGCGCGATCTCGGTGCGATCGTGGGCGTACGTCAATCAGTACGACGAGGACCACGACCGGTTCGACGACAGCAGCTTCGCATCGATGTCCGATTCCACCGTGCGCGGCACCTTTCACCAGTCGAGCCGCTCGCGCGTGAGCGGCGTGGGGGCGCAGGTCGCCCTGGAGGCGGCCCGGTGGGGGCGCCTCACGGTGGGCGCGAGCGCGGAGCGGGATTCGTGGCGGTCCGACCTGCACGTGCGGGACGTGCCGGTGGGGAGTGGCGGTGGCGGCGGTGGCGGCGGTGGCGGCGGTGGCGGTGGCGGAGGCGGAGGCGGCGCGACGTGGTACCGCTTCCGCGACGTGTCCGACGCGCGGCACCTCGATCACGCGGGACTCGCCGTCGAGTACGAGGTCCGGCCGGTGGCGCCGGTGGGCGTGGTCGTCGGCGTCGCGCACGACTGGCTGGCGAAGGACTCGGCCGGGCACGACGATGCGGGGGCGTACACCGCCGGCGCCTACGTCGACGTGGCACGGGGGACGCGCGTGCGCGCCTCGGCGGGGCGGAAGGTCCGCTTCCCGGCGATCCGGCAGCTCTACGATCCCACCGCGGGGAACCCGGCGCTGCACGCCGAGCGCGCCGACGAGTACGAGGCGGGGGTGGAGCAGTCGCTCCCCGCGCGGTCGCTGCTGTCGGTGACGGCGTTCGTGACGAACGTGCGCGGCTACATCGAGCGCCCGTCGCCATCGGAGCCGTTCGCCAATGCCACGGCCTACCGCTTCTCGGGCGTGGAGGTGCTGGCCGAGACGCGGGCGATCGAGCGCGTGCTCCTGCGCGCGGGGTGGTCGTTCCTCGACACCCAGGATCGCTCGCCCGGCGCCTCGCGCGACGCGTTGCAGTACGAGCCGCGGCATCGCATCACGCTCGAGGGGCGATGGGCACTTCCGATCGGGCTCGACGTGGCGGGCTCGGTGATGCGCGTGACGGGGCAGGTCTTCTACTCGCGCGCGGCGCCCGTTCGGCAGGCGTCGCTCCCCGACTACACGCTGCTCGGCGTGCGGCTCGGGCAGCGCGTGCTGCGCGGCGCGGTCGACGTGTACGCCGGCGCCGACAACCTGCTCGACGAGGCGTACGAGGACGAGTACGGCTACCCGCGTCCCGGGCGCACGCTGTACGCCGGCGCTACCTTACGGTGGTGACGATCACGCGAGCGGCGTCCGGTCGAGGACGACGGGGAGGGGTGTCGACGTGAGAGAAGCGATGCTGTCGCTGCACGAGGAGCTGCGGGCCACGTCCCGCCTTCCGGTGCTCGCCGGTGCGCGCGGGGGGAGCGCGGTACGGCCCCTGGAGCTGGCGACGCTCCTTCTCGCCGGCGTGGCCGCGTCGCTGCTGACGAACCTCGTGCGGCTGCGGCTCGGGATCCCGGGGAGCAGCATCGTGCTCACCGTCTTCCCGATCGCGCTCGGCTTCGCGCTCGTGCCGCGTCGGTGGGCGGGCTCGGTGATGGCCGGAGGGGCGCTGGCCACCTCGCTCGCGCTCTGGCTCGCCGGCGCGCGGTTGGACGGCGTGGGAGCGCAGACGAGCCTGCTCCTCACCGGGCCCCTGCTCGACGTGGCGTTCGGCTGGGGCGGGGGCGCGGGAGGGTGGCGGCTGTACGCCGCCTTCGTCGCCGCCGGCGGGGCGAGCAACGCGGCGGCGTTCCTCGTGCGTGGCGCCGCCAGGCTGGCCGGGGTCGGCGAACATGGCGGAGCGCGATCGTTCGCGCTGTGGTGGCCGCGCGCCATCGGGAGCTACGCCGCCGCGGGGATCGTGGCGGGGCTCATCGGCGCGCTCGCCTGGTTCCACTTCCGCGCGCGCGAGGCCGTCGCGCGCGACGGGCGATGATACACATCGGGATCGACGACACCGACACGCTCGACACGCCGGGGACGAACCAGCTCGCCCGCCGCCTCGCGGCGGCGCTCCCCGCCGGCTTCGCGTTCGTCGCCGCGCTTCGCCACCAGCTCCTCTTCGATCCCCGCATCCCGTACACGAGCAAGAACGGGAGCGCATCGCTCCTCGTCGCCGCCGACCCGGGGCACGACGCGAGCGAGCTCGTGCCGGTACTGCGCCGCGAGATGCGCGCGTGGTACGTGCCGGGGAGCGATCCGGGGCTGTGCGTGGCCGGCGAGGTTCCGCTCGCGGTGACCGCGTTCGCGCGCCGCTGCCAGGCGGAGCCGGTGCGTCAGGCGGAGGCACGCGCGCTGGCCGCCCGGCACGGGATCCATCTCGAGGGGCTCGGTGGCACCGAGGACGGCGTGATCGGCGCGCTCGCGGCGGTGGGGCTCCTCGCCTGGGGGAGCGACGGTCGCGTGGTGCACCTCGCCGGCTGGCCCTGGCCCGACCCCTTCGCCGGCGAGCAGCCCGTGCGCGCGGTGCTCGCGCGCGGCGTCGGCGCGATACGCGTCCTCTCGTCCGGCGAGATGGTCCGCGACGGCGTGGTCGATGTGGGCAAGCACCTGCGCCCGGCCTGGCGAGACGGGAGCGCGGTGCTGTTCGTGGAAGGGGGGAACGGCCGATGGAGGGCGGTCAAGACGAGCTGACCGCCCGATTCCCGTCGTGCGGCAGCCGTCCGCGTCGGCGACTCCCCGACACGCGCGGTGTGGATTCGGACCCGTCCGCCGGCTGAAATACGGACGAAAAATCAGCCCCCACCCGACGGAAGCAGGGTTGCGCCCGGCCTAATGTCCCGGTGCGACGATCGCCGACTTCGCGGCGACGCCGGACACCTCATCGCCGAGCCCACCATGCGCGTCAGGCTTCTCGCTCTCCTCGCCCTGTGCGGCGTCGTGACGCCCGCGTTGCGCTCGCAGAGCACCCCCGTCCCGGTCGAGCCGGAGAGCCGCATCTGGTTCGACGGCACCGCCACGCTGCACGGGTTCACGTGCACCGCCGGCGAGTTCGCCGCCGAAGTCCAGCCGGCGGCGGCGCACCAGGACAGCACGAGCCGACGCCCCGTTCAGCGCCGTGGCACCCTCACCATCCCCGTGCGCCGGCTCGAGTGCGGCGACGGGAAGATGGAGAAGAGCATGCGCAAGGCGCTGCGAGCGGACGAGAACCCGGACATCCGCTTCGAGCTCGTCGAGTACGACCTCGCGCGCCAGAGCGACGACAGCGCGACCGTGCGCGCCGACGGCACCCTCGAGTTGGCGGGGGAGACGCGCTCGGTCTCGCTCGTCGTGGGCGCGAAGCGCCGCGCGGATGGCGCCGTACGCCTGACGGGGAGCCGCGCGCTGTACATGACCGACTTCGGCATCACGCCGCCGACGGGGCTCCTCGGCCTCATCAAGGCGGGCAATCGCATCGTGGTTCGCTTCGACGTGGTGGTCCCGGCCGAGCGGCTGGCCACCGCGAGCAGATGAGCTTCACTCACCAGGGGATGGCACCCATGCCCGTACGCGTCAGTGCCGCTCCGTACGCCCTCCGACCCTCAAACATCGCATCGGAGCATCGTCATATGAAACGCCGTCTCGCCCTCGCGCTCACCGCGCTCGTACTGCCGGCCACCGCCTCGCGCCTGGCCGCGCAAGACGGATCCGTGCTGCGCGCGCCGATCCAGCACATCCGTCCGGCCGATCAGAGCGGGATCAACGTCTTCGAGTCGCCGAAGACCGACTCCACCCCGTTCAACGGCCTGGCGCTCTCGGTCGGCGCCGCGTTCACGCAGCAGTTCCAGGGACTCAAGCACGCCAACGCGGCGTCGCCGAACATGGTGGATGGCAAGGACGCGAACAAGTTGATCGACATCGGGAAGGGATTCAACAACGCGACCGCGAACCTGATGCTGAACGCCCAGCTCGCGAAGGGGATCCGCGTCCAGCTCACCAGCTACCTCTCGGCGCGCCACCATCAGGAGACGTGGGTGAAGGATGGCTACCTGCTCGTCGATGCGTCGCCGCTCGACGTCAAGGTGCTGAACGACATCATGAAGGTCGTGACCCTCAAGGTGGGGCACTTCGAGATCAACTACGGCGACCAGCACTTCCGCCGCTCGGACAACGGGAACGCGATGTACAACCCGTTCGTCGGCAACCTGATCATGGATGCCTTCACGACGGAGGTGGGGGGCGAGGTGTACGTTCGCACCGGTCCCTTCCTGGCCATGGGCGGGATCACCGGCGGCGAGGTGCGCGGCAGCGTGCAGAACCCGAGCAAGCGCGGGCCGTCGTACCTGGCGAAGCTGGGCTTCGACAAGCAGATGGACCCGGCGCTGCGCGTCCGCCTCACGGGGTCGCTGTACAAGAACGGGAAGTCGAACAGCAACACGCTGTACAGCGGCGACCGCGCCGGCTCGCGCTACTACGACGTGATGGAGAACATCACGTCCACCGAGACCGCGCAGGCCTGGTCGGGTGAGATCCAGCCCGGCTTCAAGAACAAGGTGACGGCGATGGTGCTCAACCCCTTCATCAAGTACCACGGGCTCGAGCTGTTCGGCAACATCGAGCGCGCCAAGGGTCGCGCCTCCACGGAGGCGGCGGATCGCACCTGGCACCAGTACGCGGGCGACGCGGTGTACCGCTTCGGGCCGTCGGAGAAGTTCTACGTGGGCGGCCGCTACAACACGGCCAACGGCTGGCTCGCGGGGATCACCGACGAGGTGCGCGTGAACCGCGTGCAGGCGGGCGGCGGCTGGTTCGTGACGCGCAACGTGCTCGCCAAGGCGGAGTACGTGGACCAGCGCTACAAGGACTTCCCGGTCACCGACATCCGGCACGACGGTCGCTTCCACGGCTTCATGGTGGAGGGCGTGGTCGGCTTCTGATCCGGTGGTGGTCGACCACGAGCGGGACGCCACGGGCGGCTCTCCGGAGAGCCGCCCGTGGCGCATCCATACCCGACGGTTGGGCACGACACGTGCACTTCTCCGCGGACGACATGGAAGCCGCCGGCCATCGGTCCGCGGCACGATCTCTCATTGGGAGACACCACGCATGAGAAGCGCACCTCTCGTCTCCGGGCGCATGGTCGCGCTCGTCTTCGCCGGCGCCGTTGCCGCGGCCTGTGGCAGCGACTCCTCGACACAACCCAAGACCGTCGCCAGCGTGACCGTGAGTCCCGCGAAGGACACCGTCCAGACGGGCGAGACGGCGCAGTTCACTGCCGAGCTCAAGGACGCCAACGGCAACGTGCTCACGGGGCAGTCGGTGACGTGGACCTCGAGCGACACGGATGCGGCCCCCATCTCCGCGTCCGGCGCGGTGGCGGCGATCCTCCCCGGGACGTCGACGATCACCGCCACCGCCGGGGGCGTCTCGAACACCGCCGATCTCACCATCCTCGCCGGTGCCGCGCACCAGCTCTCCGAGGGCGAGCGGATCGGCGACTCCACCTTCGCCCCCGGCGACGGCCCCAACGGCGGGCAGGGCGACCCGGTGGGCAGCGTGCCGTGCGCCGCCGATGCGGGGCAGCCGGTGGAACACCGGCACTCGCACCTCACGCTCATCGCCAACGGGCAGCAGATCGCGATCCCGCTCGCCATCGGCGTGATGAACCCCATCTACAACGACACCAACGAGGCGTTCGCCGGCACGTGCTTCTACTGGCTGCACACGCACGACCAGACGGGGATCATCCACGTGGAGCCGTTCGAGGGGGGACACACGTTCACGCTCGGTGACTTCTTCGACATCTGGGGGCAGCCGCTGACGGCGAGCGGTGTAGCGGGGTACAGCGGGAGCGTGGCGGCGTACGTGGACGGGAAGCGCTTCACCGGCGATCCGCGCTCGATCGTGCTCGCCGATCACCAGCAGATCACGCTCGAGGTGGGAGCTCCCCTCGTGGCGCCGCCGATCTACACCTGGCCCAATGGCTATTAAGGCACCAACCGGCATCCGCGGTCTCGACGAGATCACCGGCGGTGGGCTGCCGGCCGGGCGCCCCACGCTGGTGTGCGGCGGTCCGGGCTGCGGGAAGACGCTCCTGGCGATGGAGTTTCTCGTGCGCGGCGCCACGGATGCCGGCGAGCCCGGAGTGTTCGTCGCGTTCGAGGAGACGGTGGCCGACCTCGCGGCGGACGTCGCGTCGCTCGGCTTCGACCTCGACCAGCTCATTGCCCAGGGGAAGCTGCGCGTCGACCACGTGCGCGTGCTGCGCTCCGAGATCGACGAGGCCGGAGACTACGACCTGGAGGGGCTGTTCGTCCGCCTCGGCCACGCGATCGACAGCATCGGCGCGAAGCGCGTGGTGCTCGACACGATCGAGACGCTCTTCTCCGCCTTCTCCAACGAGGCCATCCTGCGCGCCGAGCTGCGCCGGCTGTTCGGATGGCTCAAGGAGCGCGGCGTGACCGCGGTGATCACCGCCGAGCGCGGAGAGGGCACGCTCACCCGGCAAGGGCTGGAGGAGTACGTCTCCGACTGCGTGATCCTGCTCGACCACCGCGTGAACGGGCAGGTGAGCACCCGGCGCCTTCGCGTGGTGAAGTACCGCGGCTCCTCGCACGGCACGAACGAGTTCCCGTTCATCATCGAGGACGGCGGGCTGACGGTGCTCCCGATCACCTCGGTCGGCCTCTCGTACGGTGTGAGCGAGGAGCGCATCTCGACGGGGGTGGCCGGGCTGGATGACATGCTCGGCGGCCTCGGCTTCTACCGGGGGAGCAGCATCCTCGTCTCCGGCAGCGCCGGCACGGGAAAGTCGCTGCTGGCGGCGCACTTCGTGGACGCCGCCTGCCGGCGCGGCGAGGGCGCGCTGTACTGCGCGTTCGAGGAATCGCCGGCGCAGATCATGCGCAACGCCCGCGCGACGGGGGTGAGGCTGGCGGAGCACGTGGAGCGCGGCCTGCTTCGATTCCACGCGGTGCGCCCCACCATGTACGGGCTCGAGGCGCATCTGGCCCGGATCGTGAAGGACATCGACATGTTCCGGCCGCGCGTCGTGGTGCTCGATCCCCTCACGGCGTTCCTCGGCGCCGCCATGCAGCCCGATGTGCTCGCGATGGCGACCCGTCTCATCGACTCGCTCAAGCTCGTCGGGATCACGGCGATGATGACGAGTCTCAACGGCCGTGACGAGACGGTCCTGGGGGAGAGCGACGTCGGCGTCTCATCGCTGGTGGACTCGTGGATCTGCCTCCGCGATGTCGAGCGGCACGGTGAGCGCCACCGCGGCCTCTACGTTCTCAAGTCCAGGGGCATGGCGCACTCCAACCGGATTCGCGAGTTTCTCATCTCGAGCCAGGGGATCCGACTGGGCGAACCCAACCCGGGTGACGAGCGGGAAGGGTGGCAAGTGGAGTTCATCGAACGGCAATGACACCGCCGCCGCTCACGCCGTGCGCGGCGCGGCCACCCTTTTTCGAGTGCGCTTCATGAGCACATCCAAGGCGCCCGGCGCGGCGCCCACCCTGTCGGAACCCGCGGTCGAGCAGTGGGATCTGCGGCTCTACGTGGCCGGGCAGTCTCCGCGCTCGCTCGCCGCGTTCGCGAACCTCAAGCGGCTGTGCGACGAGCACATTCCCGGTCGCTATCACATCGAGGTGATCGATCTCGTCGCCCACCCGCAGCTCGCGGTCAGTGACGAGATCGTCGCCCTTCCGACGCTGGTCCGGCGGCTGCCGCCGCCGATCAGGAAGCTCATTGGCGACCTGTCGAACGGCGAGCGCACGCTCGTCGGCCTCAACATTCGCCCTCGCGCGTGACCAGCGCGCCACCACGGCGGACGATCTCATGCCCGAGCAGCCTGTCAGCGTCACCGAGGAGTTCGAGCGCGCACTCCGGGGCGTGCAGCCGAACGCGCGGTACGTGCTCCGGCTGTACGTCGCCGGCTCGAGCGCGCGGTCGCTCCGCGCCGTGGAGAACGTGCAGCGGCTGTGCGAGGCGTACCTGCCGGGGCGCTACGACCTCGAGGTCATCGACATCTACCAGCTCCCCTGGCTCGCCGAGGCGGGGGAGGTGGTGGCCGCGCCGACGCTGGTGAAGGAGCTCCCGCTTCCCCTCCGCCGCGTGGTCGGCGACCTCGCCGACGAGGGGCGCGTGCTGATCGCGCTCGGCCTCAGGGTGGCGGCATGAGCACGTCGAGCGACGAGCCCGTCGCGGGATCGACGATCGCGATGGCGGATGCGGCGGCGCGCCCGAACGGCCGGGAGGACAGCCGGCCGGCCGATCCCGGGCTGGATGCGCTGCGGATGCGCCTCCAGGAGGCGGAAGAAACGCTGCGGGCGATCCGCCTGGGGGAGGTGGACGCGGTCGTGGTGCAGGGACCGGACGGCCCGCGCACCTACACGCTCGTCACCGCCGACCAGGTGTATCGGCAACTCGTCGAGCAGATGCGCGAGGGGGCGCTCACCTTGAGCACCGCCGGCGTCATCCTGTACTGCAACGCGCGCTTCTCGGCGCTCCTCGGCCGGCCGCACGCGAGCATCGCCGGGCGGCGGCTCCGCGAGCTCGCCGATGCGGGCGATGTGGATCGCCTGCAGACGCTGCTCGATGCCGCCGCGACCGGGAGCGCGAGCGGCGAGGTGCGGCTCCGGCGCGGCGACGGCACCCCCATCCCCATGCTCCTCTCCCTCAGCGTGCTCCGCGCGGAGGCGTTCAACGGGATCTGCGCCGTGGCCACCGATCTCACCGACCGGGATCACCGCGAGCAGCAGGCGGCGGACGAGCGGCTCACGCGGGCGATCCTCGAGCACGCCGCCGAGGCGATCGTGCTGTGCGATGCCGACGGGCGGATCGCGCGCGCCAACCGGATCGCGGTCGAGCTGAGCGGGGAGGATGTGGTGGGTCGCCGCTTCGAGGAGGCGTTTCCGGTGGGGATCACGTTCGCCGAGCTCACGGCGCCGACGCACGCCTCGCTCGGCGAGCGCCGCGATGGAAGCTTCGTGCGGGGCGATGGCCGCCGGGTCCACCTGCTCGTGGGAGCGCGTCCGATCGGTGGCGAGATCGACATCGACGGCGACCGGTGGGTGGTGACGCTGGCCGACGTCACCGCGCGGCGCGAGGCCGAGGCGGCGCGCGACCGGCTGCTCCAGGCCGAGCGCGCGGCCCGCGCCGACGCGGAGAACGCGAGCCGGGCGAAGTCGGACTTTCTCGCCGTCATGAGTCACGAGCTCCGGACGCCGCTCAACGCCATCGCCGGCTACGCGGAGCTCATGCAGCTCGGCGTGCCGGAGCCGGTGCCCGAGGCGCACCGCCCGTATCTCGTCCGGATCCAGGCGGCGCAGCGCCACCTCCTCGCGCTCATCAACAATGTTCTCAACCTCGCGAAGCTCGAGCGGGGTCACGTGGAATACCAGGTGGAGCCCGTGGCCGTGAGCGAGCTGTGGACCACGGTGGAGGCGCTGGTGTCGCCGCAGATCCACGGCAAGGGGCTCGAGTACCGGAGCACGCCGTGCGATCCGTCGCTCGTGGTGATGGTGGATCGCGAGAAGGCGGTGCAGATCCTCCTCAACCTGATCGGCAACGCGGTGAAGTTCACGCCGGCCGGCGGCCGGGTGACGCTCGATGCCGATCATCTGGGCGACCGGGTGAGCATCCGGGTGCGCGACTCGGGGATCGGGATCGCCCCCGAGAAGCTGGCATCGGTGTTCGAGCCGTTCGTGCAGATCGACCGAACGGTCGCGGGTACGAGAGAGGGGGTGGGGCTCGGTCTCTCCATCAGCCGGGAGCTCGCGCGCGGGATGGGCGGCGATCTGACCGCGCAGAGCGTGCCGGGTGAGGGGTCGGAGTTCTGCCTGGTGCTGCCGGCGGGGGGAACGGCTCGGGAATAGGGAATCGGGAATCGGGAATCGGGAATCGAGAATCGGGAATCGAATGCGCGAGGAGCGTGCTGGCGATTCCCGTTTCCCGATTCCCGAGCCGTTCAGAATCCCACCGCCACCCCGTCCCCCCGCGAGTCCGCGCCTCCCTCGAGCACGCCGGTGTCCGCGTGCACGCGGATCATCTGGGCGTGTCCCATGTCGGAGGACCAGTCTTCCACCACCCGCACGCGATGGCCGCGGCGGCGAAGCTCGCGCGCGACCGCGTGCCCCACGCGTCCCTCCAGCCACAGCAGCTCGCGCGGCGAAGCGAGCGTGCGCCCCATCACCCATCGCGGCGCGTCGATCGCGCGCTGCACGTCGTGCCGCATGTCCACCAGGCGCGTGATGAGCGCCGAGTGCGTTTGCGGCTGTCCGTTTCCTCCCATCGTCCCGAACGCCGCCCACGGCGCACCTCGCTCGAGCGCGAGCGCCGGGGAGAGCGTGTGGAACGGTCGCTTCCCCGGCGCGAGCACCCCGGAGGCGCGCGCGTCGAGCGAGAAGAGCGCGCCGCGATTCTGCAGCAGCACGCCCGTGTCCGCCGCCACCTCCAGGCTTCCGAACGCCAGGTAGATGCTCTCGATCGCCGACACCACCAGTCCGTCGGCGTCCACGACGGTGAAGGCGCACGTGTCGCCGCGCGTGCCGCAACCGGCGCCCGCGTCCACGCCTCGCGGCGCGGCGCGCGGGATCCCCGGCGCCAGATCCGCCGCGGCGATCGCCGCGGCGGGCCGAATGAGCCGGCGCCGCTCCGCCGCATAGTGCTCGTCGAGCAGCCGCGCGAGGGGAGCCTGCACGAACCGCGGGTCGGCGCACCACGCATCGCGGTCGGCGTAGGCGAGGCGCGCGGCCTCGGCCTGGTAATGGTAGTAGTCGGCCGAGGCATCCCCCCACGCGGCGACGTCGAACCCCTCGAGCAGCGCGAGGATCTCGAGCGCGGCGAACCCCTGCGAGTTCGGCGGCATCTCCTGGACCGTGATGCCGCGGTACGAGGTCGCGATCGGCTCGGTCCACTCCGCGCGGTACGCGGCGAGGTCGGCGGCCCGGAGGGGGGAGCCGAGCGCGGCGACGTCGCGGCACGTGCGCTCCGCGAGCTCCCCATCGTAGAAGGCGCGCGGCCCCTCGCGCGCGATGCGATCGAGCGTCGCGGCGAGGGCGGGCCGAGCGAGCGGCTCCCCCAGGGCCGGTACCCGTCCGCCCGGCAGGAACTCGCGCGCCGCGCTCGGGTGTTGGCGGATCGGCTCGGCGCTCGAGGCGAGCGCGCGGGCGAGCGAGCGTCCCACGGGCACGCCCTCCCGGGCCCAGCGAACGGCGTCGGCGAGGAGCTCGCCCCAGGCGAGGCGGCCGAACCGCTCGTGCGCCGCGCGCCAGCCATCCACGGCGCCGGGCACGGTGAGGGTGGCGAGCGCGCCGCGCTCGGGGATGCGCCGCCCGCGCCCGCGCGCCGCGTAGTAGTCAGGCGTGGCGAGGCGCGCGGCCGGGCCGCTCGCGTTGAGGGCGAGCGTACGAGCGCTCCGCGGGTCGTGAACGAGCCAGAAGCCGTCGCCCCCGATCCCGGTCATGTGCGGGGACGTCACGCCGAGCGCGGCGGCGATGGCGATCGCCGCATCCACGGCGCTGCCGCCCACCCGCAGGACTCGGAGCCCGGCCGCGCTCGCCAGCGCGTGCGGCGAGGCCACCATCGCCGTGGGGGCGAACACCGGGGCGCGAGGGGTGACGAGCGCGGCGGTGCCGCGGCGAGCGCGCGGGATGGTCACGAGGCACAAGGTACGGCTCGCCAGGGGAGATGCCAATGCATCTGTCCATCTGGTCATGAAGTGACCTGCCGCCGACCGGTGGCGGCAGTATGTTGGAACGGGGCCTCGAAAATGGCGTCATGCAGCCGCCGCTCGTCCGTTCGCGCGACGCGAGGTACCCGGGCACGATCCCGCTCGACTGCATCGCCGACCACGGAGCCCGCCGATGCTCGACGCGACCGACGCGCTGGACCTGGGTCCGGATGCCGTGATCGTTCTCGACACGGAGTGGCGCTGCACGCTCGTGAACGCCGCCGCCGAGCGTCTGCTCGGGAAGACGCGGGAGGAGTGCACCGGTCGGACGCTGTGGGAGATCGCCAGCCCGTGGCTCGGGGAGGCGGAGGCGCGCGCGCTCCGGCGCGTGATGGAGGAGCGGACCACCGCCGCGTTCGACTGGCGCGACGCGCCGAACGGCCGGTGGCTCGACGTGCGCGTGGCGGCCGACCGCCGCGGGATGGTGATCACCGGACGCGATGTGGGCGAGCGCCGGCGCGCGCAGGACGCGCTCATCGCGAGCGAGCGGCACCTCCGCGCGATCCTGGAGACGCAGCCGGAGGGGGTGATGCTCGTCGGACACGACGGGCGCATCCTCCAGATCAATCGCGCCGGGCTCGCGCTGTTCGAGGCGCCGTCGCCGGCATCGGTGCTCGGGCTCACCGCGGGCACGTTCGTGACACCCGAGCACCTCGACTCCTACGCGGCGGCGCACGAAGCCGTGCTCGCCGGCGAGAGCAGCACGCAGGAGCTGGAGATCGAGACGCTGCGCGGAACGCGGCGGTGGCTGTCGGTGAGCTCGGTACCGTTGCGCGATGCCGCGGGGGGGATCGTCGCCATGCTCTCGATCGCCCGCGACATCACCGGCCGCAAGCTCGCCGAGGAGGCGCTCCGGGCGAGCGAGGAGCGATACCGCCTCGTGACGCGGGCGACGAAGGAGGTGGTGTACGACTGGGACCTCCGCACCAACGCGCTCGCGCTGAGCGATGCCGTGTTCTCCCGGTTCCGGTACGATCCGGGCAGCGTGCGCCCCGAGTACTCGTGGTGGGAGGAGAACGTGCACCCGGAGGACCGCGCGCGGGTGACGCGCGGGCTGGAGCGCGTGATCGCCGGTGGTGGCGAGGTGTGGGAGGATGAGTACCGCTTCCGCCGTGGCGATCGCACCTGGGCCACGGTCGCCGGAAGCGGCTACGTGATGCGCGATGCGCAGGGCGCGCCGGTGCGACTCGTCGGCACGATCCGCGACCTCACCGCGCGCAAGGCGCTCGAGGAGCAGCTCCGGCAGGCGCAGAAGCTGGAGGCGGTGGGGCGGCTCGCCGGCGGGATCGCGCACGACTTCAACAACATTCTGACCGCCATCTCGAGCAACGCCGAGCTCGCCCGCGCGATCGTCCCGCGAGGGAGCCCGGCGCGCGAGGATCTGGACGAGATCCGCCGCGCGATCGCGCGCGGCTCGGCGCTCACGCGGCAGCTCCTCGCGTTCGGGCGCCGGCAGGTGCTGCAGCCGCGCGTGCTCGACCTCAACGAGGTCGTCCTGGGCGCCGAGCGGCTGCTCACGCGCCTCGTCACCGAGGACATTCAGATCACCCTGCAGCTCGACCAGGAGCTGTGGCCCGTGCGCGCCGATCCCGGGCAGCTCGAGCAGGTGCTCATGAACCTCGTGGTGAACGCCCGCGACGCCATGCCGCACGGCGGGCTGCTGGTGATCCACACGTCGAACGCGACGATCGACGAGCCGGTGCAGGGCGTCGGCCTCGTGGTGGAGGCGGGCGACTACGTGCGGCTGGAGGTGCGCGACTCCGGCGTGGGGATGGACGCCGCGACGCGCGCGCGCCTGTTCGAGCCGTTCTTCACCACCAAGGCGCACGGGCGCGGTACGGGACTCGGCCTCGCCACGGTGTACGGGATCGTCGAGCAGTCAGGCGGGATGATCGAGGTGCAGAGCGAGCCGGAGCGCGGGAGCGCGTTCTGCATCCTGCTCCCGCGGGCGGACCAGATCGAGGGGGAGGAGGCGCAGCGGTCCGGGCTCACGGTGCCCGAGCGGCGCCCCTCCGAGACGGTACTCCTGGTGGAGGACGAGGAGGCGGTGCGCTCGTCGCTGCGCCGCCTGCTCGAGCGAAGCGGCTTCCGGGTGGTCGAGGCGCGGGACGGCCTGGAGGCGCTGGAGGTGTGGGAGCGCGAGGGCGCGGAGGCGGGCGTGGACCTGGTGCTGAGCGACGTGGTGATGCCCCGCCTCGGCGGGCGCGAGCTGCTCGAAGAGCTGCGCTCGCGCGCGCCCGGCGCGCGGGTGCTGCTCATGTCGGGGTACACGGCGGACACGCACGCCGTGTCGGAGCTCCTGGGCACCGGGGCCGCGCTCATCGAGAAGCCGTTCGCGATCGAGGTGCTGCTCGCGCGGGTCCGCCAGATGCTCGGCAAGAGCGCCTGACCGTGGCGCCCCGAGCGTGCGGGCCGGGGCGCGTCGGGGCGCGTCGGGCGCCCCCTCACGCCGTCGCGCGGCGACCCTCACACACAATCGTTCCTTCCGCCGACAGCGAGGGCGCCCGCGCGCGGGCAGCTTACTCGTGCGCCCGGTGCAGAGCGGCCGGGGAGCGGCGCCGGAAGCGGGATGCGCCGCCCTCCACGACGGTCCGGGCGCGCACCCCGACGGCCGGCGCATCCGGCGATCCCGCGCGAACGAGGAGAGCTGCCATATGCGGAAGGACGTATTCACCGGCGCCGTGCTGGCCCTGGCGTTGGCGACGGGAGCGGCGACGGCGGGAGCCCAGTCGCGCTCCGGCACGATGATGGAGATCCAGCCCGCCACCAGCAAGCTGTGGATCGAGGGCACGTCGTCGCTGCACGACTGGAGCTGCACGGCGGGAACGGTGAACGGCTCGGTGGAGCTGGATGCCGCCTACTCCACGCTGAACCTCCAGACGAACCCGAAGATCGCGAAGACGGTGGCCATCAGCGTCCCCGTGAAGGAGATGAAGTGCGGGCACGGGAAGATGGACGGCAACATGTACAAGGCGCTCCGGGCCGACGAGTTCCCGACGATCGAGTACAAGCTCGGTGGGTACGACGTGACGCCGCAGGCGGACGATCCCGCTTCCTTCGTGATGCACACGCGCGGCACGCTCACCATCGCGGGGCAGACGAAGGACGTCCAGTTCGACATCACGGCGCACCGCGCGCCGAACGGCGAGGTGAAGGTGCAGGGGAGCCAGCCGATCGTGATGACGGACTACGACGTGAAGCCGCCGAAGGCGATGCTCGGCACGATCAAGACGGGGAAGACGGTGACGGTGAAGTTCGACCTGCTGCTGGCGCCGGCGGCGGCGAAGGTGGGGGGGCGGTAGTGGCCGGGGGCCGGGGGCCGGGGGCCGGGGGCCAGGGAGTGGAGGAGAACGTCGAGTATGGAATGCGACACGGGGCCGGCAGTTGCCGGCCCCGTGTCGCTCGATCTCCATTCTCGCGCACCCCGCACCCCGCGCCCCGCACCCCGCGCCTCACCGCCGCGCGAGGTACTCCCGGTACGCGTCCGGATACACCGCCACGTGGAAGTGCGCCGGGTGGTGCTCCTCGGTGGCGTCCACGACGCCCCGACGCTCGAGCACGAGGAGCGTCTTGCGCAGCCAGCGCCGGCACTTGCCCCGCTTGGAGCGGCGCAGGTCGATGGCGATCCCGGTCGGGTGCACGGAATGGTCGCTGGCGTTCACCGGCTGCACCGATTCCGGGCGCACGGCGCTCGTGACGACGAGCGGCTCGCCGCATCCGCGCCGGTACTGGGCGGCGAGACGGCGCACGAAGGTGCGCGTCTCCGGGGCCACGTAGGGGAAGCTCACCTCGTGCAGCACGTAGTCGCGCCCGGGGTGGAGGCGAACGAGGCGACCCTCGTGCACCGCCCGGCGCACCTCGCGCGCGGTGTGCGTGAACGAGTAGTCATGCGCGACGGCGTAGTGCCACACGCGCTCGACGCTGCGGTGCGAGCCGTGCAGCGATTGGGCGCCCGCCGCCGGAGGGGCGATGACGAGCGCGGCGATGATCGCGGCGGGGGGGAGAAGCGGGGAGAGACGACGCACGGACATGACACGACTGAGCCGGAGCACCTGCGAGGGGTGTCCGGGCGGTACACGGAAGCGACTGCGGAGTGCGCAAGATACGGCTGGGTCGCGTGATGCGCCAGGGCTCGCCGGCGCATGGGCCCCCATACGATCGGGGTGGACCGCCACGGGCTCCGTCACGGCGAGCCGCCGTCGCGCTGGTCCGCCCCTTGCTCCGAACGTCGCCGTACACCACATCGACCACATCGGGGGACTCACCATGCGAGGCCAGTCGTCAGTGCCGGCGATGGGCACCGCCGCCGCACGCGCCGTGCTCGGTACCCTGTTCGGCGATCCCGGCGCGCGCGCGTTCGACGTGCGCTACTGGGACGGTACGGTGGAGAAGGGAGGCGCGGATCCGGCCCCGTTCACGTTCGTGCCGCGCTCCGCGGGTGCGCTCAAACGCATGCTCCTCCCGCCCTCGGAGCTGAAGCTCGGCGAGGCGTACGTGCGCGGCGACGTCGACGTGGAGGGGGATCTCGAGGCCGCCGCGTCGCTCGCCGATGGGGTCCGCGCTCGACTCGCCTCCCCCGCCCGGCTCGCGCGTCTCGCCCGGCAGGTGCTCGCGCTGCCGGGTGGCGCCTCCGCGGAGGCGCCCGCGCCGCGCCGCACGCGACATGGCCTGCCGCGCCACCGCCACTCGCGCGCGCGCGACCGCGCCGCCGTGCGCTCGCACTACGACGTGGGGAACGACTTCTACTCCCTCTGGCTCGACCGGAACATGGTCTACTCCTGCGCGTACTTCGCCACCGGGACGGAGGACATCCACGCCGCGCAGGAGGCGAAGCTCGAGCACATCTGCCGCAAGCTCCGGCTCGCCCCCGGCGAGCGCCTCCTCGACATCGGATGTGGATGGGGAGGGCTCGTGCGCTGGGCCGCCGCGCGTCATGGCGTGGAGGCGCTCGGCATCACGCTGAGCGAGCGTCAGGCGGCGTTGGCGAACGAGCGCATCCGCGCGGAAGGGCTGGAGCGCCGCTGCCGCGTGGAGGTGCGCGACTACCGCGACCTCCCCGGTGATGCGCTGTTCGACAAGGTCGTGAGCGTCGGCATGTTCGAGCACGTCGGGCGCTCGCAGCTGCCGACCTACTTTCGGCACGCCGCCCGCCTCACGCGCCCGGGCGGCCTCTTCCTCAATCACGGGATCGTGCGCGCGCCGGAGCGCGATGCCGGGCTCGTCAGCCGCGTGCGCCGCGCGCTCTGGCGGCAGGGGCGGTTCATCGACCGCTACGTGTTCCCGGACGGCGAGCTGGTGCCGCTCGACGTGGCCGTGCACGACGCCGAGGCCGCCGGCTTCGAGACGCGTGACGTGGAGTCGCTGCGCGAGCACTACGCCATCACCCTTCGCCACTGGGTGAGACGCCTGGAGCAGGCGCGCGACGCCGTGGAGGCGCTCGTCGGCGCGCAGGCGTACCGCGTCTGGCGGCTGTACATGGCGGCGTCGGCCTACGCGTTCCGCGTCGGGAAGCTGTCGCTCGCCCAGGTGCTCCTCGGACGCCCCGATGCCAGCGGCCGGGTGGCGATCCCCGCCACGCGAGACGACCTGTACGCGCCGGCCCCGCGCATCACCGCGCCTCAGCACGGAGCGGCGGCGTAGCGCCGTGGCGCTCCGCGCTCGCCCGCGATAGACTGCGCGCACCATGAGCCAGTCCAAGATGCGCGCGGTCGTCATCACGCGCCCCGGTGGGCCCGAGGTCCTCGAGCTGCGCGAGGTGCCGACGCCGACGCCAGGCCCCGGCGAGGTCCTCGTGCGCGTGCACGCGGCGGCGCTCAACCGCGCCGACGTCCTGCAGCGGCGGGGGCGCTATCCCGCCCCCCCTGGCGTGCCCCCGGAAGTGCCGGGGCTGGAGTTCGCCGGCGAGGTCGCGGAGCTCGGGCCCGGCGTCACCGCCTGGCGTCCGGCCGACCGCGTGTTCGGCATCGTCGGCGGGGGCGCGTACGCGCAGTTCCTGGTGACCCACGAGCGCATGCTCGCCGCCGTGCCGCGCGCGCTCGAATGGACCGCCGCCGCCGCCGTGCCCGAGGCGTACATCACCGCGTACGACGCGCTCATCGAGCAGGCCGGCGCGCGACTCTCCGAGCGCGTGCTCGTGAACGCCGTGGGGAGCGGCGTGGGGCTCGCGGTGGTGCAGCTCGCCCGCGCGATGGGACTCGTTCCGTACGGCAGCGCGCGCAGCGCCCGGAAGATCGACGTGGCGCTCGAACTCGGGCTGGAAGACGGGATCGTGGTGGGAGAGGACCTCGCGCCCATGGTGGAGCGGGCGCGCGAGTGGAGCGGCGGGATGGGGCTGGACATCGTGCTCGACCTCCTGGGCGGCCATTACCTGCCGGCGAGCCTCGAGCTGCTCGCGCCGCGAGGGCGGCTCGTGCTCATCGGCACCCTCGCCGGGCGCGACGCGGAGATATCGCTCGGCCGCGTGCTCGGCGCGCGCCTGACGATTCGCGGCACCGTGCTGCGCGCGCGTCCGCTCGAGGAGAAGATCGCCGCCACGCGCACCTTCGTCCACGAGGTCGTGCCGCAACTCGAGCGCGGCGCCCTGCGCCCCGTGGTGGACAGCGTCTACCGGCTCGCCGACGCCGCCGAGGCGCACCGGCGCCTGGAGTCCAACGCGACGATCGGCAAGGTCGTGCTCTCCGTGCCGGATTGACGGACCTCGTGCGCCGGGGGCTCCGGGTCGCGCTCGCGGTCGCCGCGGCGGGGTGCGCCACCACCGCCACCCTCCCGGGGTGGCGGGGCCCGAGAACCGACCACTTCGACGGCTCGCACTTTCACAACATCGAGCCCTTCGCCGAGCAGCCGGTGCAGGACGTCCTCCTCTGGCAGCTCGCCCGGCACCGCGGCGCGTGGCGCGACGACACCATCCCCCCCGCTCCGCCACCGCCCCGCCGCGTGACGGGGAGCGAGCTGCGCGTGACGCTCGTCAACCACGCCACGGTGCTCGTCCAGATGGACGGCCTGAACATCCTCACCGATCCGGTGTGGTCGGAGGGTGTGGGCCCGACGCCGAGCACCGCGCAGCGGCGCCATCGTCCGGCCGGCATTCGCTGGGAGGACCTCCCGCCGATCGACGTCGTGCTCCTGAGCCACGACCACTACGACCACTTCGACGTGCCCACCCTGCGCCGGCTCGCGCGCCGATTCCACCCGCGCATCATCACCGGGCTCGGCAACGGCGAGCGGCTGCGACGGGAGGGGATCCCGGGAGGGGAGGAGCTGGACTGGTGGCGCTCGGCGCGGATCGCGCCCGGCGTGCGCGTGACCGCGGTGCCGGCGCAGCACTGGTCGGGACGCACGCTCACCGACCATTGCTCCACACTGTGGATGGGGTTCGTGATCGAGGGGCGCGCCGACACGGTGTACTTCGCCGGTGACACCGGCTGGGGAAGGTTCTTCGCGCTCATCCACGCGCGCTATCCGCGCTTCCGCCTGGCGATGCTCCCGATCGCACCGTTCCGCCCGGAGTGGTACATGCACCGCAAGCACGCGTCGCCGGCCGACGCGGTGCACGCGGCGCAGGTGCTGCACGCGTCGACGAGCGTGGCGATCCACTGGGGGACGTTCGAGCTGGGGGACGACGGACGCATGGAGCCCGTGGACTCGCTGCGGGCGACGCTCGCCGAGCTGCCCGAGCGCTGTCGCCCCGTGTTCCTCACCCCCGACAACGGGGAGACGGTGCTCGTGCCGCCGTCGACCCGCGACGCGCGCCTCAGCGCGGCGGCGGATTCGGCGTGCGCGCCTCCGGCGTCCGAATCTCGCCGCCACTCGCGCTGACCGCGCCACAGATCTCCGGGGGGCACGGCGTGATCGGGTGCGGCGTCACGCGCACGAGCAGCTCCTGGCCGATGCGGATGCGGTCGTCGGCGAGGCGGTTGAGCGCGCGGAGCCGCTCCGGCGTGGTGTGGTAGCGCCGGGCGATGCTCTCCAGCGCGTCGCCGCGGTGCACGCGATAGTACTCGCGGTTCGGCGGGAGCGCGGCGAGCGAATCGCGGTAGTGTCGCTCGAGCCGGAGCGTCTCGCGGATGACGAGGTCGCGCCGGTTCGCCTCGCGCACGAGCGCGCCGAGCTCCGCGCGTTGGCCGGCGCGCACGCCGTAGCGCCGCGGCTCCCCCCCGTGCGAGAGCCGCACCGCCGCCGCGCTGAACGGCGCGGACGTGGCGGCGATGGCGAACAGCGTGTCGTACGGGTAGGAGCGCACGTCGAAGGCGCGCGGCGCGTCCGGCGTGGGGTACAGCTCGGGGAGCACTCCCACGTAGAGCACGCGGCGGTCGGTGGCGGCGAGCACGCCGTAGGTCGCGCGGTACAGATCGTACCAGTGACGCTCGGCGGCGCGCACGCGGTGCAGCACGCGCTCCCCCGGCTCCAGGCGCACGCGCAGCTCGCGGAGCGCGAGCCGCTCGGCGTTCGCCCGGTCGCGAACGTTGGCGGCGAACACCACGAGCACCACGGCGCCCACCGCGACCAGCGGCGCGCCCCAGGTGAGGAGCGCGCGACCGGCGCGACGATGCCATGGCTCCCGCCTGGCTGGCGGAGCGATCGTGGGTGGCTGCGCGGGCATGCCCGGACGTACAGAAAATTTGATGCCAAACGGGCCCCGCCAGCCGCTCGGCGCCGTTGGAGCGAGATGGCGGGCGTCACATATTGTGTCATTCGGACTTCGGCCCGTCGTTTCGCCCCGGACCAGCATGCTGGCGCGCCAACCACACCTGTCGTTGATCGTGCCGGTCTACAATGGGGCCGCGCGCCTACCTGGCACACTGTTGCAGCTCCGCGACTGGTTGTGCGCCCGCCCCTACGCGTGGGAGCTGATCCTCGTGGATGACCACAGCGATGCGCCCGCGGCGGAGATCCTGGGCGAGTTCGCGCGGGCGAGGCCGGGCGTGGTGCTGCTTCGCAACGACCGCAATCGCGGAAAGGGGTACTCCGTCGCGCGCGGCATGCTGGAGGCGCGCGGGCGCCATCGCGTGTTCACCGACGCGGACCTCGCGTACCCGCCGTCGGAGGTGGACAGGATTCTCGCCGACCTGGATGACGGCGCCGACGTGGCGGTGGCGTGCCGGGTGCTTCCCGCGTCGCGCTACCTCATGAGCCCCACGTTCTTCTCGTACCTGTACACGCGGCACGTGATGAGCCGCGTCTACAACGCGGTCGTGCGGTGGACGCTCGTGCCGGGGGTGCTGGACACGCAGGCGGGTCTCAAGGGGTTCACGGCGCGCGCCGCGGACACCGTCTTCCGGCGCGTCACCGTCCCGGGATTCGGGTTCGACGTGGAGGCGCTGTTCATCGCCAGGAAGCACGGCTTCGCGATCCGGCAGACGGCGGTCAACTTCCGGTACGACCAGGAGCCGACGACGGTCCGCTTCTTCCAGGATGCGGCGCGGATGGCGCGCGACCTGGCACGCATCCGCGGCAACGACTGGCGGCGGCGCTACGAGTGATGCGCGACCGCGCGCGCCGGCTGATCGTGCACGCCGACGATCTCGGGCTCTCCCCCGGCGTGACGCGCGGGATCCTGGAGGCGCACGCGGCGGGCGTGGTGACCTCCGCGTCGGCGGTGGGGAACGCGCCGTGGCTGGACGATGCCGCGTGTGCCGCGCGTGTGGCGCCGTCGCTCGACGTGGGGGTGCACCTGAACCTGGTGCAGGGGCGCCCGCTGGAGCGCGTGCCGACGCTCGTCGACCGCCGCACGGGGGCGTTCCTCTCCCTCGGCGCGCTCGCGCGCCGCGCGCTCGCCGGCCGCGTGGACGTGGGCGAGGTGAGCGCGGAGTGCGCGGCGCAGATCGCGCGCGTGCGCGGGGTGGGGATCGAGCCCTCGCACCTGGACGGCCACCGGCACGCGCACGTGCTGCCCGGGATCTGGCCGGGGGTGGCGGAAGCGGCGCGCGCGGCGCGCATCCGCGTCGTACGCGTGCCGGTGGAGCGCTCGCTCGGGGCGACGTGGCGGCCGGGCGCCGGCGTCAAGCGGCTGGCGCTCGCCGCCGCATGGCGCGTCGCGAGCCGGCGCGCACCTGCGCCGGATCACGCCGACCACTTCGCCGGGATCGCGCTCATGGGTGGGCGCCGGACGCTCCCGCGGCTCCTCCGGCTGCTCGACGCGCTTCCGCCGGGCACGACGGAGCTCATGGTCCACCCCGGCCGCGCGGATCGCGCGCTGGCGGCCGTGGACCCGTACACGTGGCAGCGCGAGCGCGAGCTGGAGGCGCTCCTCTCCGCGGCGCTACGCGCCCGCCTCGCGCGAGCGGACATCGAGCTCGTCACGTTCCGCGAGCTCGGTCGGGCGACGCGGGACGATTCCCAGTAGCTCTCCCTGCATCACCAGCCAGACCAGGACGCACGGTATCGTCTTGAGCCGGTAGGGCACGAAGATCGCGCGCTGCCACGCGTGCGGCGTGATCTCCGTGGACGAGAGCGACACGAGCAGGATGGCCAGAACGACGAGCGCCCCGTGCACCGCCGAGCGTGGGGTCGCGACGTACCAGATGGCGATGCCGGTCATGGCGATCACGAACGACGGCGACTCCGACTGGTGGTTGAAGATGACCAGGTACACCAGCAGCGAGCAGAGCATGCGCAGCCGGAAATCGGGGTCGCGCCAGGCGCCGGGGCGGAGCGCGAGGGGGAGGAGGAGGATCACCGTGCCGGCGAGTTGCACCGGCCAGTTGGGCCAGTGCACGCCGAGCCAGATGCGGAGCTGCTGCATCACGCCGCCGTAGAGTCCTCCTCCCCCGACGCCGCCGGTGGCGTGCGAATCGCGGGCCAGACGCAGCCACCACCAGTGGTACTGCGCGGCGAGGGCGCGCGGCGAGGTGACGAGCAGGGGGAGCGCGATGAGCGCGGCCATCACGCCCGCGAAGAGCAGCGCGAAGCGCCGACGCCGCGGATGCGGCACGGCGAGGGCGAGCGCGGCGATCGGGAAGATCTTCACCATGGTGCCGGCGGCGATCGCCGCCGCCGCGCCGAGCTGCCGCCGGCGCTCCAGCGCGACGAAGGCGAACAGGATGAGCGCGGCGACGAGCGCGTTGCTCTGCGCGCGCTGCATCGAGCGCAGCGCCTCGAGGTAGATGAGGGCGAGCGCCACGGTGGACTGCCGTTCGGGGAGCACGCGCGAGACGGCCCACCAGAGCAGCAGCGTGTTCAGCGCGCTCCACGCGAGCACGGACAGGAACAGGGGGAGCGCCGCGAGCGGGGCGAAGCAGAGCGCGAAGGTGGGGCTGTACTTGTACAGGTCGAGGTACTGGTCCGGGTAGGGCGCGTACAGATCGCGCCCCGCCGCGAGGTGGCCGAACGCCGCGCGGAAGATGGCGAAGTTGTTGTCCGGACGGATGAAGCCGTCGAGCGCGCCGGCTCGCATCACGCCCCCCTTCTGCACCGCCACGACGGCGATGCTCGCGACGTAGAGCGCGAGCAGCCACCGGCGCCAGCGAAGGCGGGGCGTCGCGATGGGATCGGAAGGCGGCATGGGCGAAGTCTGTGCACGGGGCGCCGTGGAGAGAAGTGCGCCCGGCCGGCATTGACTCCTCAGGCCGGCGCCGACAGTGTTTCCGGATGATGCGCGAACACCATATCCCGGTCGCGCGGACCGCGCGGTACGTGACCCTCGGCGACCCGGTGGGCGCGCCGCGCGAGGTCTGGTTCGTGTGCCATGGCTACGGCCAGCTCGCCGAGCGGTTCCTTCGCCACTTCACCCCGCTCGACGACGGCCATCGGCTGATCGTCGCGCCGGAGGCGCTGTCGCGGTTCTACGTGGATGTCCCCGCGCAGAGCTCGCACGTGCACGCGCCGGTGGGCGCCTCGTGGATGACGCGCGAGGACCGGCTGTCCGAGATCGACGACTACATCCGCTACCTCGACGCCTTGCACGCGCACGTGATGCGCGGGCTGCACGGGGTCTCGCCGCTGGTGGTGGCGCTCGGCTTCTCCCAGGGCGCGGCGACGGTGTGCCGCTGGCTGGCGCGCGGGCGCTCGCGCGCCGACCGCCTCGTGCTGTGGGGCGGGCTGGTGCCGCACGACATCGACCTGGACGGCGATGGCGCTGCGCTCCGGCGCGTGGAGCTGGTCCTGGTGAACGGCCGGGACGACGCGTTCGTGGACGCCGCGGCGCTCTCGGCGCAGGCGGAGCGGCTCGCGCGCCACGCGCTCAGCTTCCGCGAGATCCGCTACGACGGCGGGCACCGCATCGACGCCGCGGCGCTCGCGCGCGCGGCCGGCACCGACGCGTAGCGCGTCCGGCGCCGGCCGCTCGTCGCCGCGGGAGCGGCCAGTCGTCAGCTCCCCGGCTGGAGCACGATGTACTTCACGTCGTCGGCGGAGAGCGCCTTCAGCCAGTCGATGAGCGCGGGCATGTCCGACGCGGGCGCCACTCCCTTCGTCCCGCGCAGCGTGCGTGTGACGCGCAGCTCGCGCCCGTCCTGCGCGTACTCGGCGGTGTACGCCCCGAACTCGCCGACGGCGCGCACGTTCCTGGGGAGGCGCGCCGTCCACCCCGGCGGGAGCGTGACGCGCAGCTCCTCGACGTCCTCGTGCAGCCCCCACACCTTCTCGAAGTCGATGGGCTTGGTGCGCGGACCGCGCGCCTGGAGCGAGCTCACCACGTTCGGCGCGGCGAAGTCGCGGATCGGGAGGGTGAAGATGCGCGTGTCGCCCGCGCTCGTGACCGCGTGCCCGTTCTTGACGAGCACCGAGATGCGGGGCTCGGCGCGCAGGTCGCGCCCGTCGAACAACTGCAGGCTGTCGCCGGATGCGCCCTCGATGATCGCGTTGGCGATGGCCAGCGTGGCGCGGGCGCGCTCGGTGGAGTCCAGCTTGGTCGAGCTGGACATCGAGCCGCGGAGCGAGTACTGCTGCGTGCCCGACGCGGTGCGCGTCCAGCGGCCGTTGAAGACGCCGGCCGTGTCGAGCGTGCCGACGATGCGAACGGCGGCGCGGTTGGCGCTCGCCGAATCCGTGGGGAAGGTGACCTCCTCGCCGCGCCCGTCGGGGTGCACCACCAGCCCGAATTCCCCCTGCTCGGCGGGGGGGATCGAGCCATACGGCGTGAGGTCCGCCGTGAGGTCGACGAAGGTGTAGCCGCCGGCGGGGCGCTCCACGGCGGCGATCATGTGGTCGAAGGCGTGCGCGGTGGGGGTGGAGCGGTCCACGCCCCCGCCGGAGGCGAGCAGCACCGGATACGCCTTCACCCCGAGGTGGGCGAGGGCGGCGATGAAGAGCGTCGCCTTGTCCTTGCAGTCGCCGTACTTGTTGCGGAACACCTCGGCCGGCGGGTGCGGCTGGTAGCCGGCGATGCCGAGCGACAGCGACACGTAGCGGAAGTCCTGCGCGACCCACCGGTGCACGGCGCGGACCGAGTCGTCGAGGGTCGTCGCGTTCCTGACCACCTCGGCGATCCGCGCGGCGATCTCCGGCGTGATGGTGTACCGGTCGCGGGAGAGCGACGCGTACCAGCGCGCCACGTCACCCCAGCCGATCGGCGCCGTCACGGTGAGATCCTCGCCGTACACGGTGTCGGGGGCGAGCGGCTCGACTTCCGGCTTGGGGATGTCCTGCGCCGCCCACACGTACACGTGCCGCCCGTGCGACACCGACTCCTTCCGGGCGAACGGGATGTGGTGCTCGACGATCTTCGGCGACAGCGACGCGGGGACGTCGAGGACGAGCCGCGATCGCCGGGTGAAGACGCCGGTGATCACGCTCCACGAGTCGAAGAAGTCGTTGGGGATGAGCGGGCTCACCGTCTCCACGGTGAAGCTGTAGTCCACGATCGTGCCCGGCGCGACGCCGCCGAGGGTGACGCGGCGGATGCGCTGGTCGGAGTACACCGGCGCCTCGAGCGCCACCGGCGCGGCCGACTCCTGCTCGTGCGTCGGCTTGGCGGAGATCACCTTCCCGTTCCGGTCGAGCACCTTCACCCAGTTCACGGTGAGCTTCTCGCGCCCCGGCGAGTAGCCGAAGGTGTGCTCGCCCCACCGCTCGGCGGCCTCGGGGGTGAGGAGCTGGATGACCTGGCGATAGGTGCGCGTGGCGCGGCCATCGGCTTCCAGCCGCACCACCCCATCGTCGAGGAGGAAGACGTATGGCTCGTCGCTGTGCTCCCCCTGCTTCAGGGCGAGCGCGTAGATGCTGTCATCGCGTACGGAGGGATCGCCGGCCGGGGTGATGCGCGGCGCCTGTGCGAGAAGGGGGGAGGCCAGGAGGGGGAGCAGTGCGGCCGAAACGAGATGCCGGCGCATGGGGAATCCTGTGAGGAGGTGGCACAAGATTCACCGGATGTTTAGCGGAGTCAACGGTTGGGGGGGAGGTTGCCGTCGGCCATCGGCTCTCGGCTCTCGGCCATCGGCTCTCGGCCATCGGCTCTCGGCTTGGGGCACACGCCGAGAGCTCTCTATGCTGGGCCGGTAGCCGAGAGCCGATGGCCGAGACCCGACAGCCGCGTCCTCCCGAGCGCCGATGGCCGAGAGCCGCCTCTTCGCTACCGCCGCTCTCTCATGGCTGCATCCCCGGGTACCACCTCGGCGCCGGGCCGTTGGCGAGGAGATGGATGGCACGCGCGGCGATGTCGATCACGCGCGTCATGTGCGCGAAGTCGATCCCGCTCGCCTCATCGCTCGGCTCGTGGTAGTCCCCGTGCAGGCCGAACGTGGAGAGCGTGTGCGCCGGGATCCCGCGCTTGGCGAAGGCGATGTTGTCGCTGCGCTGGAAGAACTGCTGGTCGGGGCGCGGGTCGGGCACCACCGGGAGGCCGGCGTCCCTGAACATCGCGCCCATGGTGGAGCGGTCGAATCCGGTGAGCCACGCCTTCCCCGGACCGACGGCGGTGTCGGGCCGGCCGATCATCTCGATCTCCAGGTTCGCCGTCATGCGCGACAGCGGGACCACCGGGTGCTCCAGGAACCAGCGCGTGCCGAGGAGCCGCGTCTCCTCGCCGGTGGTGGCGAGGAACACCACCGTGCGCTTGGGGGGAGACTCGTGCAGCATCGCCCGCGCGATCTCCAGCACCGCCACCGTGCCGGACGCGTCGTCGTCGGCGCCGTTGTAGATGGAGTCGCCGTTCACCGGCGCGCCGACGCCGAGGTGATCGTAGTGGGCGTCCACGAGCACGATGGAATCGCGGAGCACGGGGTCGGTGCCGCGCAGGATCCCGACGACGTTCACCGCGGGGAGTCGTCGCACCCCGGAGTCGGGGACCGTGCTGTCGATGAGCACGAGTCGTCGCTCCGGCCAGGGGCGCGCGCCCTCCGGTGCCGGGGGAGTGGCGGGAGGCGCCAGGAGCTCGCCCACGGGGACGCGCTGGAAGTAGCCGCTGTCGCCCGCCGGCTCGAGTCCGATCGCGCGCATCCGGTCGGCGATGTAGCGTGCCGCGCGCAGCGCGCCCGGCGTCCCGGTGCGGCGCCCCCGCATCGAGTCGTCGGCGAGCACCGTGAGCTCGCGGCGCACGTCCGACTCCCGCACGAGCTGCGCTGGGGCGGCTCCGGCCGCGGGGCGGGCGCTCCCCGCGTGCTGCGCGCGCGCCGCGGGCGCGGACAGCGCGGCGCTCAGCGCACCGAGGAACACGATGGGCGCGGCGCGCCTCGCTCGGGAACGTGTCTGCATGATCGGTCGGGCCATGTGTGAGAGGTCAGTTGGCCCCCCGGGCGGCGGGGGCCGAGGGGAAGCGCGAGACCTGCACGTAGTTCGCGCGATCGAGCCAGCGCCGCGCCGCATCGCGGATCGCGCGCGCGTCGAGCCGTCGCACGTCGTCGGGGTAGGAGAGGATCTCGCGCGGGTCCCACCCGTTGTAGTCGTAGCTGTAGAGCAGCGACAGCCACGTGCCGTTCCTGCGCAGCCCCGTCTCCCGCTCGCGCAGTTGCGTCTCCTTCACCTTCGCCAGGTCGCGCGCGGTGGGGCCGAAGCGCTGGAGCGAGTCCAGCTCGGCGAACACCGCCGTCACCAGCTCGCCCACCCGTCCCGGCGCCGATCCGAACTCGATCGAGAGCGCGTAGCGCGGGCGCGGGTAGTGCTCTGGGCTGGCGCTCACGCCCACGCCGTACGTGCCGCCGAGCTGCTCGCGCAGCCGGTCGCGGAGCCGGATGTTCAGCACGTCGACCAGTGACGAGAGGAGATACACGTCGCGCCGGTCGAAGTCGAACGGCCCGGTGAACACCAGCGCCGTCTCGCTCTTCGGGTCGGATCCCCGGTACACCTCTCGCTTGACCACCCCGCGGGGATACTCGAATCCCAGGTCGCGCCAGTGGTCGCGCTCCGCCTCCGCCGGGAGGCTCGCCAGGTAGCGCTCGACCAGGGGGCGCAGCCGGAGGGTGTCGATGTTCCCCACGAAGAAGAACGTGAACGCGCCCGCGTCGGCGAAGCGCCGGCGGTAGAAGTCGAGCGAGGCGGCGAGATTCATGTCGTCGAACGTGCGCGCCGTGACCGGCCGCGCGCGCGGGTGATGCCGCGCGAGCGTGACGTCGAGCGTGTCGGCGAACGCCGCCTGGGGATCGGCGGCGCGGTTGGCGAGCAGCGCCTGCAGCCGGTTCCGGTACGCGAGGTACGCCGCGCTGTCCGCGCGCGGCGCCGTGACGTACAGGTGGATGAGCTGGAAGAGCGTCTCCGCGTCCTCGGGCGAGGCGCTCCCGAAGAGTCCTTCGTCGTACATCCCGACCATGGGTCCCACGCTCACCGACTTGCCGGCGAGCGCCTTGCGGAGCGCGGAGGCGCTGAACGCGCCCACGCCGCCGGCGGTCACGACGCCGGTGGCCGTGCGCGCGGGCACGAGCAGCGAATCGGGGGCGAGCGACGTTCCGCCGAAGCTGTAGGCCCGGAAGAGCAGCTCATCATCCTTGAAGTCGGTCGGTTTGAGCAGCACGCGCGCGCCGTTGGAGAGCGTCCACTCGGTCACGCCGATCTCGGGGATGCGGCGCTCGGCCGTGACGCGTCCCGGCGCCGGCGCGTGCGCGAGGAGCGGGGCGGTGGAGGCGGAATCGTCGTACGCGGCCACCGTCGCATGCCCCACGCTGTCCGCCACGGCGAGAAGCCGGGGGGCGGTGGGCACGCGCGCGCTGTCCGTGGCCGGCGCGCTGGCGAGGATGACGCGGCTCGAGTCCCGGAGCCACTCGTGGGCCAGCCGGTCGATCTCGTGCAGCTCGACCCCCGGCAGCAGCAGGTGGGTGAGGTGGTGTTCGGCGGCGATTCCCGGGATCGGCTCGTCCTCGAGGAAGTTGTCGATGTACGCGCCGACGTACGACGTGGACGGCGTCTTCTCCCGCTCGGCGTACGCGCGGTCGATGGCGCGCAGGGTGTTCGCCTTCGCGCGCTCCAGCTCCGTGCTGGTGAATCCGTGCTGCGCGACCCGCTCCGCCTCGGTGAGCAGCGCCGCCAGCCCGCGCGCGATCCCACCGTCCTTCACGAGCGCGCTCAGCGCGTACACCTCCTTGGAGCGGATGAGGCGTCCCTGCGCCGAGAGCGCGCCGAGGAAGGGCGCGTCCGGCCGCCGGGCGATCTCGCGGAGGCGGTCGTTGAGCATCGTGTCGTACAGGTCCTCCACGAGGCGCTCGCGGAAATCCTTCACGGTGCGCTCGCGCCGGACGGGCTGCCGGTAGTACACGGCCACGCCGGAGCTGGTGTTCTCCGAATCGGTGACCACCGACACGAGCGTCCGGTTGGTGTCGGGGACGGGATACACGACGCGGGGGCGCTCGCGCGGGGGCGCGGCGAGCGAGGAGAAGTGGCGCTCGATGAGCGCCTCGACCTTCCGCGGATCGAAGTCGCCGACGGCGATGACGGCCATGAGGTCGGGGCGGTACCAGTCGTGATAGAAGCGCAGCAGGGCATCGCGCCCCACGTGCTCCAGGGTGGCGCGGTCGCCGATCGGGATGCGCTCCGCGTAGCGCGAGCCGGCGAACAGCACGGGGAACTGCGCGTCGCGCACGCGCTGCGCCGCGCCCCGTCCGAGCCGCCACTCCTCGATCACGACCCCGCGCTCGCGGTCCACCTCGGCGGAGTCGAACACCACGCCGTGCGCCCAGTCCTCGAGGATCTGGATTCCGGTCGCGAGCAGCCTGGCGCTGTCGGTGGGGACGGTGAGCTGGTACACCGTCTCGTCGAAGCTCGTGGACGCGTTCAGGTCGGCGCCGAAGCGTACGCCGGTGGACTCCAGGTAGCTCACGAGCTGCTGCCTGGCGAAGTGCGTGGTGCCGTTGAACGCCATGTGCTCCACGAAGTGGGCGATCCCGCGCTGCGTGGAGTCCTCGAGGATGGACCCGGCGTTCACCACGAGGCGAAGCTCGGCGCGTCGCGCCGGCTCGTGGTTGACGCGGATGTAGTAGCGCACCCCATTGGGGAGGGTGCCGATCGTGACCGCCGGATCCACCGGGAGCGTGCCGGTGGAATCGGCGCTCTGCGCGCCGGCCGCCGATGCGGTGAGCGCGAGGGCGGCGAGCACGGAAAGCGCCCGGCGGGCGCCCCGGGGGCGCGGACCGGCGGCAGGGGAGTCCTGGCTCGTTGCGCCTCGATCATTAGACATCTCTAATGTCCATCCATTAAGAGAAACGTATCTTCGCCCCCCGCGAAGCGGTCCGGCGTTTGCCTCCACACCTGCGATCGCGCACGCCGCGCGCTCGCGGCCTCGCGCAGGAACTCACCCGACATCACCCATCATGCACGGCCTGGAACGACTGGACCCGACGTCACCCGTGTTGGTTGCAGTCACCGAGGCCGTAGCCGGCGTGCTCGTCGCGTTCGTCGTGGCGCGGCTGACCGAGCCGGTGGTACACCCCAGCGCGTTCCTGGTGTTCTTCGGGGTGGTGGCGCTCACCGCCTGGAGACGCGGGTGGTGGCCGGCGCTCCTCGCCTCGGCGCTCTCCGTCGCGGCGCTCGCGCTCGCGTTCGGCCGCGAGGAGAGCGTGCCGCTCGCCGTGACGGCCGGCGCGCTCCGCCTCGCAATGTACGTGGCGGTGAGCCGGTTCGTGAGCTCGCTCCGGACGTGGCGCGACGCGGCGCGCAAGCGCGAATCGGAGCTGGGTGAGCTCAACGCGCTGTTGGCGCAACAGGCGCTGGAGCTGCAGGGGCAGGTGCTCCAGTCGCGCGCGCTCGCCGCGCAGCTCGCGGAGTCGAACGCCGAGCTCGCGGCGCTCGCCCGGCGCAGCGAGGCCGATCGGGAGAGCGCCATCTCCGTGGCACAGCGGCGTGAGGGGGAGATGGCGGTCATCGACCTGCTCCTCGCCACGTCGAGCGTGGGGTTCGCGCACTGGGACCGCGACCTGCGCTTCGTGCGGGTGAACGCCCGGTTGGCGGAGATGACGGGGATCGCCGCCGAGGCGCACATCGGCCGGCGGGTGGAGGAGGTGGCGCCGGCGCTCGCGCCCGTGCTCGTCCCGATGCTGCGCCGTGCCCTCGAGGGCGGGCAGCCGGTGGTGGACGTGGAGGTGGTGGGGCAGGCGCCGGACCACCCGGGGAGCGGGCGGTCGTGGCTCGCGAGCTACTACCCGCTCCGCACCGCCGACGGCGACATCCACGGCGTGGGCGCGGTGGTCGTGGACATCACCGAGCGCAAGCAGATCGAGGCCCGGCTCCGGCACGCGCAGAAGATGGAGGCGGTGGGACGCCTCGCGGGCGGGATCGCGCACGACTTCAACAACATCCTCACGGCCATCAAGAGCTACACGCAATTCCTCGGCGAATCGCTCCAGGACGCGGATCCGCGAGCGCAGGACGTGCGCGAGATCGCCGCGGCGGCCGATCGCGCCGCGGCGCTCACGCGGCAGCTCCTCGCGTTCGGGCGGCGGCAGATGATGCAGCCGCGCGTGGTGGATCTCAATCTCGTGGTCGGCGAGATGGAGCGGATGCTCACGCGCCTGATCGGCGAGGACATCGAGCTGGTCACGCGGCTGCACCCGACGCTCGGCCAGGTGCGCGCCGATCCCAGCCAGCTCGAGCAGGTGGTGTTGAACCTCGCCGTGAACGCGCGCGACGCCATGCCGCACGGGGGCGTGCTGATGCTGGAGACGGCGAACGTCTGCGTGGAACCGGGGGGCGCCGACGCGATGCTCGGGATCACCCCCGGGCCGTACGTGGTGCTCACCGTGCGCGACACCGGGATCGGGATGTCGCCGGAGACGATGTCGCACCTCTTCGAGCCGTTCTTCACGACGAAGGCGCCGGGGATCGGGACGGGGCTCGGGCTGGCGACGGTGTACGGGATCGTGAAGCAGAGCGGGGGGGATGTGCGGGCGTCGAGCGACCAGGGACGGGGAACCACGGTGGAGGTGTTCCTCCCGCGTCTGCCCGGATCGCCGGTGGAGAGCGCCGCGTCACGACGCGGCGGGATGGCACCGAGCGGGAACGAGACGGTGCTGCTCGTGGAGGACGACGAGATGCTCCGCCCGCTCGTGCGGCGCGTGCTCGAGAAGCAGGGCTTCCGCGTGCTCGAGGCGCGGCACGGGGCGGAGGCGCTGCGCGCGGCGGCGGCGCACCGGGGGCCGCTGCACCTCCTGATCACGGACGTCGTGATGCCGGAGATGGGCGGGCGCGAGCTGGCGCAACGCATCGCCGTGACCCGCCCCGGGACGCCGGTGCTGTACATCTCCGGGTACACCGACGATGCCGTCCTCCGGCAGGGGATGCTGGAGTCGGGGAGCGCCTTCCTGCAGAAGCCCTTCACGCCGGCCGACCTGCTCGCCCGCGCTCGCGAGATCCTCGCCGGCGCCTGCTGAGCCGCGCCTGACGAGTCAGCGGCCGCGCGCCTCCACCGGCCACGGCTCCTCCACGCGCTCGCCGCGCGCGGCCCAGACCACGTCGTTGAGGTGGACGACGATGCACACGTGGTTGGGGACGACGCGAACCACGTCGCCCACGCGCGGGCGCCACCCGCTGTCGCCGAGGTGGAGGATGCCGTGCTCCTCCGACATCGCGCGTACCACGACCTCGGGGTGGTCGAGCAGCGCGCCGAACCCCTCCCCGTCGGCGCCGCGCATCGGCTCGCGTCCGAGCGCCTTGGTGCCGGCGTCGATCACCGCCTGCCCCGGCACGGCGGTGCTCACCACCGTGGCCAGCACGGTGAGGGCGCAGTCGCTCCAGTGGGCGGCGCCGACCGCCGCCGTCACCCGGTCGTTGTACACGTAGGTCCCGGGGCGCATCTCGGACACGCCGGGCAGCTCGTGCGTGCGCCACGCGGTGGGCGTGGAGCCGCCGCTCACCACGCGAGGGGGGAGCCCGGCGCGCGCGAGCGCATCGGTGAGCGCGCTCACGTCGCTGGCGAGCCGCGCGAGCGACGCATCCTGCGCGCTGGTGTGCTCGCGCACGTGCCCGGGATAGAAGGCGACGCCGGCCAGCGCGAGCGATGGGAGCGATGCGACGTGTCGCGCCAGCGTCACGGCCTCCGCCGCGGAGGCGACGCCGACGCGCCGCATTCCCAGATCCGCCTCCACGTACACCCCGACCGTGCGCCCGCGCTCGCGCGCGGCCGCCGACAGCCCGTTCGCCGCCTCGGCGGAGTCGAGCGCCACGGTGAGCCGCACGCGATCCGGGAGCGCCATGAGGCGGCGGAGCTTGGGCGTGCCCAGCACCGGGTAGGCGATCAGGATGTCGTCGGCCACCTGGCTCATGACCTCGGCCTCGCGCACGGTGGCGCAGGTGACGCCGGCGGCGCCGCGATCGAGCTGCAGACCGGCGATGCGCGCGGTCTTGTGGGTCTTGGTGTGCGGGCGCAGCGCGATGCCGTGTGCGCGCGCGTAGCTCGCCATCCGGTCGAGGTTGCGCTCCATCGTGGTCAGGTCCACCACGGGGGCCGGGGTCTCGAGGTCGAAGATCGAGGTCGCCATGGAAGTGGGGAATCGGGAAGCGGGAATCGGGAATCGGAAGTATGGGCGGGAACGCGGCGCCGGTCGACCACGCCCCACCGGATCCCCTCGGCTCCCGATTCCCGATTCCCGATGCTTTCCCGCATCCGGGCACCCCGTCCCACAATCGGACACCGCGGCGCCGCCCCGGAGAAGGCGGGAGGACTGCAACCTTTTGTCACCGCGCGACATCCAATCTCGGAGACGATGGCTCGAACCTTTCCTTAGGGCTCACCGCCGGCACACGCGCGCCGGCTCGTCGATTCCCGGCTGGTCCACCCAGGAGCCTCCATGAACACGCTCACTCTCGAGACGATGGCGCCGAGCCGCCGCGCCCGCCCGTCGGGCTCGTGGCGTTCGACCGGCGATCCCGAGCGCGACCTGCTCGAGCGGGAGATGGCGGGGCACTACCAGGTGGTGCGCCTGCTCGGGCGCGGGGGGATGGGGGCGGTGTATCTCGCGCGGGACGTCGTGCTGCACCGGCACGTGGCGATCAAGGTGCTGCGGCGCGATCTCCTGGGGCGCGACGAGTCGCGCGAGCGCTTCCGCCGGGAGGCGCGGCTCTCCGCGCAGCTCAGCCATCCGGGGATCGTTCCGATCCACGAGTTCGGCGAGTCGCCGCGCCTCATGTACATGGTCATGCGCTACGTCTACGGCGAGTCGCTCGGCGAGCGGCTCCGGCGGGAGGGGCGCATCGCGGCCCCGGACACGAGGGAGATTCTCGCCGGTCTCGCCGCCGCGCTCGAGTACGCGCACGCGCAGGGAGTGGTGCACCGCGATCTCAAGCCGGAGAACGTGCTCCTCGATCGCGAAACGGGGCGCGTGGTGCTCGCCGACTTCGGGGTGGCGACGCGGCGCACGTGGGACCCCGTCCGCTCGGAGCTGCGAAAGGCGTTCGGGACACCGCACTTCATGTCCCCCGAGCAGGCCATGGGAGAGGTGGATCTCGACGGGCGCAGCGACCTGTACGGCCTCGGCGTGCTCGGCTTCCTCATGCTCTCGGGCCGACTCCCCTTCCGTGGGGAGACGTTCGCCGAGATCACCGCGCAGCACGTCTCGCGCGAACCGCCCCAGCTCTCGCCGCTCGCCCCGGACGCACCGCGCGCGCTGATCGAGGTGATCGGCCGCTGCCTCGAGAAGGACGCGGCGAAGCGGTGGCGGAGTGCGGGGGAGTTGCGCGAGGCGTTGGACGGAGTGGGGCGGAGAAGGTGGTGGGGAGTGGTGGTTGGAGCGTGGAACGGCAGAGGCGGGTGTGGCGTGAGGAACGCGTAGGCGGTTGTGCGTGGGTGTGCGACCCCACGCTCCATGCCCTACGCCTTCCTCACGCCACACCCGCCGTTCGCCGTTCCACTCCCCATCATCCACCCGCTACGCAGAAGCCCCCCGCTCCAGTCTGTCCCGAACCCCGTCCCAGCGAGACGACCCCGGCACCATCTCCACGAACACGACATCGCACCCCGCCTCGTCGAGGGAGTGGAGGGCCGCGTACAGGTCGCGCGCGTAGGCGGCGGGGTCGGCGGGCATGACGATCGGGTGGCGGAGTGGCGCGGCGAGCGGGGCGAGGAGGAGCGCACCCACGCGGCGGCCGCGCTCCGACTCGGCGCGCGCCTCCGCCGCCGCTTCGCTGCGACGCGCGGGGTCGAACAACCGGAGCTCGGCGCGCGGGGCGTAGTGCCGGTCGATCATCCCCGGCGAGGGGCGCGGCACGTCCCCTCGGACCTCCGCCGCGGCGCGCACGGGTCCCACGATCCCCTCCAGCTCGTCGGTGGAGATCCCGCCCGGGCGCAGCAGTACGGGCGAGTCCCCCGAGACATCGACCACCGTGGACTCGATCCCGACCGTGGTCGCTCCGCCATCCACGATGACATCCACCCGGTCGCCGAGCGAGCGCTGCACGTGATGCGCGCGCGTGGGGGAGAGCTCGGTGAATCGGTTCGCGCTCGGGGCCGCGATGGGGAGACCGGCCGCGGTGATGAGCGCGCGCGCCACGGGGTGGGAGGGCGATCGGATGGCCACCGTGTCGAGCCCGGCGGTGACGACGTCCGGCACTCGAGGCCGCCGCGGCACGACCAGGGTGAGCGGTCCCGGCCAGAACGCTTCGGCCAGCCGCTGCGCCAGGTCGGGCCACCGGCTGGCCAGCGCGCGCGCGCCGGCAATGTCCGCCACGTGCACGATGAGCGGATTGAACTCCGGCCGCCCCTTCGCCGCGAAGATGCGGCGCACGGCATCCGCGTTCAGGGCATCGGCGCCGAGCCCGTACACGGTCTCGGTGGGGAAGGCCACGAGACCACCGCGCCGCAGCACGGCGGCGGCGCGTTCGATGCGCTCGGGCTCCGGGTGGACGGCGTCGACTTCGATGAGGAGTGCCATGCTCGGGATGTACGGGTCGGGTGCAATCTATAACAACGGCGCCGTGCCGCGGCGCGGGATCTCCGTGCATGACGCGCGCGCGCGTGGGTCGTCAGCAGAGAGACGGGGCGGTCGGCGCTCGCCCCTCGGGAAGACGCGGCTGTCGGCTCTCGGCTCTCGGCCATCGGTGACTGCCCCGCGTAGCGAGCTCCCGGCGTGTGCCGTAGCCGAGAGCCGAGGCCCGAGAGCCGACAGCCGGGTCTTCGCCCCGTCGCTCGTGGTGAGTTTTCCGTCCCCCGTCATCCGAAGTCCGATTGCCGGTACGCGATCGGACGAGCAACTTCGCTGGCCCACGCGGGTACCTGTAGGATGATGTCCCGGTTTCGCACGATCGTGATGCTGGTCGTGCTCACCGCGCTCGCCGCGTCGTGCGAGCGGATGTCCGTTGGCCCGGAGATCGCCGGTGAGCTCCGCCGAGGGCGCGCGTACGCCGCCGCGCTCGAGGCGCGCACGCGTGCCACCCCCGCGGACAGCGTGGGCGCGATCGCGGCGATCTCGCTCGGCTACCTGGAGCGGCAGCGGCTCGCGCTCGGCAGCCCCTTCCGGCTCATCGACTACCTGCTGCGCGACGCCCGCCTCCCCGACTCCACCCGGCGCGCGGTGGCCTGGGCCGTGCTCGCCCGCACGCTCGACGACAACGGCGCCACCGTGAGCCCCCTCGCGCTCGACTCGCTCGCGGGCCCCGGCGCGCCCGAGGCGGTGAACGACGGTCGCCTCCATCTCCGCCTCATCGACCACGCGGTGCGCGAGACGCGCAGCCCCCGAGCGGGGGAGATGGCCGTCCGCCTCGCGTATCTGATCGAGGCGTCCGAGCACGTGGTGACGGCGGAGGCGCCGGGGATCGCGGCGCGAGCGGCCGCCGTGCTGCGCGATCGCGAGCTGGCGCGCGCCGATGCGCGCGACTTGCTGCGCGAAGCGTGGCGCAACGACGTCGATCCGCTGGCGATGATCCCGGCGTGGCGTGAAGCACGGCGCTTCCGCGTGGAGCGGCCGGTGATGGACCGGCTCGACCGCGACGACCAGCTCGAGGCGATGACGCTCGTGCCCCGCCTCGTCTCCGATCTACGCGGGCTCGGTGCCGCCGACGAGGGCGAGGCGGAGCCGCGGCCGGCGGTGCCCGATCCGGCGATGCTCCCCTTCGGCGCCGCCGAGCGGCTCGCCGGGCTCGCACGCGCGGCGTCCACGCCGCCGGAGGCGCCGGTGGTGGTGCCGCTCATGCGTTATCGCCGCGAGCTGCTCGGCACCACGGATCTCTCGCGCTGGGAGCGCTCGGCGCGCCGGCGGTTCGTCCGCTACGCCGATGGCGAGGAGACGCTCGCCGCCGAGCACGCGATCGTCGCCGTGCGTGCGCCGGGGGCGGCGACGGCCCGCGCCACGCTCGCCGCGGCGGTGGCGCTGCGCGCCTACGCGCAGGAGCGTCCGTGGCGTCCCGGCGATGCCGGGCCCGCCGACGAGGAGCTGGCGAGCCGGTTCGGGATCGAGCGCGTGACCTTCGACGCGACCGTTCCGGAGGCGTGGCGCCCCTACTACCGCGGGATGCTCGCCACCGCGCTCGATGACATGCACCGCGTGCTCCCGTCGCTCGACCTCACCGGGCTGCGCGTGCACTTCGGCGAGAGCGCGATGAAGGACGCCGCGCTCGCGCTGCACGAGCCGAAGACGCGCGTGATCTACCTCCCGCTCGCCACCAGCGCCGGCACGATCGCCCACGAGGTCGCGCACGACATCGACTGGCAGGCGGCGCTGTCGCGATACGCGGTGCACGGCGACTACGCCACCGACCGCTCCGTGCGCGACCGGCGCGGCGGGTGGATGGCCGCGTCCATGCGCGGCCTCACCGCGGCCTCGCTCGTCTCGGCCGCCGAGCGCGGGGGGACATCGCGCCCGAGCGCGCGTCCCACCGAGGTGTTCGCGCGCAGCGTCGACTGGTTCGTGGCGTCGGCGCTCGCCCGTGACGGGCGGATGGACGGCTATCTCTCGTCGGCGCAGGATGAGCTGCTCACCGGGTACGCCCTCGGGACCTCGCCCGACGTGGCGGGGAGCGCCGTGCCGGCGCTGGTGAGCATCCTCGACGAGGTCGCCCCTCCGGCGCCGGCGGTACGGGAATGGTTCGTGGAGCAGTACGGTCCCGGCCGATCCCTCTCGCCGTTCGATCTGGTGCGTCGCGTGCTCGACGCGCCGCTCGACTCCACGGGGGGGACGCTGGTGGACCTGGTGACGCCCGTGCGCCGCGCGCGCGACCGTGCGCTCGCCCGGGTGGAGGCGGCGCGCTGCCGCCCCGGCGCGCCGGAGGACGAGCGCCTCACCGAGGCGCGGCGCAATCTCGTGGTGGTGGCGGCGAGCGCCCGCGCGGCGGGCGTCATGCGCATGCGGGGGACGGTCCTGGCGATCGAGGAGGCGCGGCGCTGGCTCACCGTCGCGCCGTACGCGGCCGCCGAGCCGCTGGTGCTCGCCGGCGCGCTCGCCGCGGCCGGGCAGACGGTGATGGCCGAGCGCGCGATGGCGCTCGACAGTCTCGCCACCCCCGCGTCGGTGCCCGCCTCGCGCTGCGGGGCGCGTTGATCTTCCCGGGCGCCGGGGCGTAGATTCGGCGATCCCGCGCCCGGCGTGCCGCGCCCCGCGCCGCGCGCCCCTCGCGCCATCCCGCACCCACGCGCCCCGAATGTCCTCCCGTCTGGAGCAGCAGGTCGAGATCGAGACGCCGGAGCAGGTCGTGTTCTCCTACACGATCGCCGGCGTGGGGTCGCGCGCGGCGGCGGCGATCCTCGACTACCTCATCATCTCGCTCACGCTCTCCGCGCTCGGCTTTCTGCTCTGGCTGCTCGGCAGGTTCGCGGGAGGAGCGGCGCAGCCGGCGAGCGAGCGCAGCTCGGGCGGATGGGCCACGGCGGTCGTGGCGCTCGTGGCGTTCGCCATCCAGTGGGGCTACTACGTGCTCTTCGAGGCGCTCTGGGACGGCCAGACGCCGGGGAAGCGGAAGCTCGGGCTCCGCGTGGTGCAGGACGGCGGGTACTCGGTGTCGTTCGCCGCCTCCGCGGTCCGCAACGTCGTGCGCATCATCGACATGCAGCCCGGCATCTTCTACGCGGTGGGGATCGTGAGCGCGGTGGTGTCGCGCACGGGGAAGCGCCTGGGCGATCTCGTGGCCGGGACGTTCGTCGTCCAGGAGCGGCTCGTGGCGTCGGGGCGGGCCAGCACGAGCGATCGCGCACGCGCGGAAGGGGCGCCGGCGGTCACGGCGGCGCTCACCACGGAGGAGTACGAGCTGCTCGAGCGATTCCTCGCGCGACGGGCGGCGCTCGACCCCGAGCGTCGGCGCGCGATGACCGAGCAGCTCGCCGAGCGCTTCTCGACGCACTTCCCCGATCGGGACGGGCAGCCGCTCTTCCTGCTCATGCGCCTGTACGAGGCGGAGAAGACGGCGCGGGAGCGCGGGGTGGCCGCGCGCGGCGCCACCGGCGCGGCGCGAGAGCGCCACGCCATCGTGGCGCGCGGCTCGGCGCGGTGGAGTCAGTTCGCCGCCGCGCTCGCCGAGGCGCAGCGACGCGGGCTGCGCGCGATGTCCGATCGGGAGGTGAGCGAGCTGGTGGCGCAGTACCGCGAGGTGGCCACCGACCTGGCGCGGCTCAAGACCGCGTCCCGCGGGCGCGATGACGACACCCTGTTCTACGTGAGCCGGCTCGTCGGCGCGGGACACAATCTGCTCTACCGGCAGCGCACGCTCGCCATGCGCACCGCCGTGCGCTACCTGTTCTTCACCGTGCCGCGCGAGATCCGGCGCTCCGCCGCGTACATCGTGCTCGGCGCCCTGCTCCTGTTCGCGCCGGTCGGGATCACGTACCACGCCGTGCGGCGCCACCCCGCGCTCGCCGAGGAGATCCTCGGCGCGGGGATGATCGATCGCGCCAACGAGGGCGTGGCGCGATCGAAGAAGGGGGAGCGCACGTACGTCCCGGTGAAGGACTTCATGCGTCCGGTGATGGCCAGCCGGATCATCGCCAACAACATCCAGGTCACCTACGCGGTGTTCGCGATGGGGATCACCGCCGGGATCATGACGGTGGTCATGCTCGTGCTCAACGGCGTGAGCATGGGCGCCGCGCTCGGGCTGTACGCGAACAAGGGGATCTTCCCGCAGATCGGCGAGTTCGTGCTCCCGCACAGCGTCTTCGAGCTGAGCGCGATCTGCATCGCGGCGGGCGGCGGCTTCCTGCTCGCCGCGGCGCTTCTCCTGCCCGGGGCGCGCACGCGCAAGGAGGCGCTGGTGGTGAACGGGCGGCGCGCCATCCGGCTCATCGCCGCGTCCACGCTGCTGCTCGTGTGCGCCGGCACGATCGAGGGGCTCATCTCGCCGCGCACCGACCTGCCCCTCGCCGTCAAGTTCGTGGTCGCCGGCCTGTGCGCGGCGGCGCTGGCGTCCTACATCTCGCTCGGCTGGCGCACGGACGCCGGCGCGGCTGGCGGGGAGGATGGGGACGGGGAGGGAGAGGCGTTCGCGTACGGCGCGGTCACAGCACCGCGCGCGCCTTGATCTCCAGATAGCGGTTGATCACCGCCGCGGTCATCTGCTGCGGCGATACGTCGAGCACTTCCACCCCGGCGCGGCGCATGCGGAGCAGCGCCTCGTTGCGCGCCAGCACCAGCTCCTCCGCCGCGGCGCTCTCGAACAGCCGGCTGGTGGAGGCGTCGCGCGGGGGGACGGTGGCGGCCATGAGATGGTCGTTCCGCAGCGCGACCACGAGGAGCAGGTGGCGCGCCGCGCTCCGTACGGTGTGCGCCACGAGCGCCTGCGACGAGCGCGGGTCCACCACGTCGGTGAAGAGGACGATGAGCGAACGCTTGCGGTGCCGCTCGGCGAGCGCGCGGAAGGCGGCCGCGTAGTCGGGCTCGGTCATCGTCGCGGTCGCCGGGATGAGCGCCCGGCGCACGCGCTCGAGCGCCTCCCGTCCGCGCGCCGCCGGCACGAACGCGCGCACCTCGTCGTCGAACACGATCAGCCCCACCTGGTCGCGCGACTGCACCGCCACGTCGGCGAGCAGCGTGGCGGAGGAGAGGGCGTACTCGAAGCGCGGCACGCCCTCGGCGAGCTGCGTCATCATCCGGCCGGCGTCCACCGCGATCATCACCGTCTGCCCCTGCTCGACGGTGTACTCGCGCGTGATCAGCTTGCGCCGGCGTGCCGTGGCCTTCCAGTCGATGTGCCGGGGATCGTCCCCCACGGCGTACTCGCGCAGGTTGTTGAACGTCGTCCCCTCGCCGCGCCGGCGGATGGCGCGGATGCCGACGTCGCGCAGTCGGTGCTGGAGGGAGAGCATCCGGAAGCGGCGCACGCCGCTCATGGATGGCACGACGAGCACCGCATCCCCCGGTTCGGCGCGCAGCGTGCGCTGCACGAGCCCGAGCCATCCGGTGGCGCGGAGCACCACGGGGCCGAGCGGCCACCGTCCGCGCTCGCGCCCGGTCACCGAGAAGGCGATCGTCACCTCGCCGCGCGCGGGGACGGTCCACGGGCCGGTGATGGCGCCGCTCGCCTCCACGCCGCGGGGGAGCGCGTCGAACAGGCGGACGCGGAGCCGCCACCGCATGCGCGAGCGCAGCACGTAGCTCGCGGGCTCGGTGTCGCCGAGGCCGAGCGGGTCGCCCACGTGCCGTTCCACGGGGAGCTGCCACGCCGCGGGGAGGGAGACGATGTCGATCGCCACCACGAGCAGCAGCACGAGCAGCGCGCCCACGGCGGGCGGCCACGCCGATCGCGTGCTCGAGAGCAGCCACACCGGCGCGAGCGCCGCGAGGACGAGCGCGAAGCGCCCCGTGGGGAGGAACGCCACCGTCCACCGGAACGCGCGCGTGACGAGCCCCCGGGCGGCGCGCCAGATGCGCTCGTCGCTCCACGCGGTCTCGTCGACCGCCGGCGCCTCGTCCGGTGCCGCCGCCGGCGCTGCCGCCGGCGCGCGCGGATGGAGCGGAGCGAGCGGGGGGCTCACTGCGGCGCGCTCACCCGGGTGAGCAGCGCCTCGAGCACCTCGTCGCTCGACCGTCCCTCCACCTCGACCTCGGGGGAGATCACCACGCGGTGCCGGAGCACGGGGAAGGCGTAGTCCTTCACGTCGTCCGGGGTGACGAAGTCGCGTCCCGCCAGCAGCGCGGCGGCGCGCGCGACGCGGAAGAGCGACACGCTCGCGCGCGGCGAGCCGCCGAGGGTGAGCGCCGGGTCCTCGCGGGTGGCGCGCACGATGTCGGCGATGTACTCGCGCACCTCCGGCGCCACGCGGACGCCGTCCACGGCGGCGCGAAGCTCGCGGCACGCCGCGGCATCGAGCACGGGGGGCGGCACCACGTCCGCCGGCCGCTCGGCGTCGAATCCCTCGGCGTACCGCCCGAGCATCGCGAGCTCGGCCTCGCGCGCGGGATACTGCACGCGGATCTTGAGGAGGAAGCGGTCGAGCTGCGCCTCCGGGAGCGGGTACGTTCCCTCGTACTCCACCGGGTTCTGCGTCGCGAACACGGTGAACAGGTCGCCGAGCGGGCGCGCGGTGCCATCCACGGTCACCTGCCGCTCCTGCATCGCCTCGAGCAGCGCGGCCTGGGTCTTCGCCGGCGCGCGGTTGATCTCGTCGGCGAGCAGGAGGTCGGTGAACACGGGCCCGGCGCGGAACTCGCTCGTGCCGCCGCCGTCGCGCAGCACGTTCACGCCGGTGATGTCCGACGGCATGAGATCGGGGGTGAACTGGATGCGCCCGAAGCGGGCGTTGAGCGCCCCGGCGAGCGCGCGCACGAGCAGCGTCTTCGCCGTGCCCGGCACCCCCTCGAGCAGGGCGTGCCCGCGCGCCAGGAAGGCGACCAGCGCCTCGTCGATGACCGTATCCTGCCCCACGACGCGCTCGGCGACCGCGGCGCGCACGCGCTGCATGGTCTCTGCCACCTGCTCCGCTGTCATCACTGGGTGATCGTCCTCTCGATGTGGTCGATGGCCCCGCCCACGGCGACCCACTCGGCGGGGGGGAGGGCACGCGCGAGCGCCGCGCGCAGCGTGTCGGCGTCGGCGGCGACCTCCGGCTTGCGCGCGCCGAGGAGCCGCAGGTACGCGTCGTCGTCCAGCGCGCCCGTGGCGCCGAGCGGATGCCGGCGCCGGAGTCCGCGCACGAGGCGCCGCGTGGCGAGGCGCGTGGCCTCGATCTGCTCGTACGCCCGCGACAGCGCGCCCACGTGCTCGAGCGGGGAGCGCCGCTCGATGCGGAGCCGCGGCACCGGCGGGATCGGGCGGACGCCGTACACGAGCAGCAGCACGAGCGCGGCGATGAGCACCTGCACGAGCGCGCGCCCGGCCGGCGTCTGGAACAGCGCGCGCCCGATCGCGCTCACCGGACCGCCGTGCGCGCCGTAGCCGTGATGGAACTCGTCGAACACCACCGGCGCCGCGCGCGACGGGTCCACGTACTCGAGCAGACGCACGGCGAGCACCGCGCCCGCCCCGTCGCGCAGCTCGCCGTTGCGAAAGAACGAGGGGTCGGCCACGGCCAGCACCACGCCCCGCCCGAACGGCCGCGCGGCGATCGTCGGCCGGACGGCCGGCCCGCTCCGCGCGTTCAGGCGCACGTGGGCGAGCGCGATCGTGTCGGGTGGGAACACCGAGGCGGTGTCGTCGTCGGTCTTCGGGACGGGGCGCAGATAGCGGTGGACGTCGCCGATCTCCTCCACGGCCGCGCGCACCGGCGCCGCGGCCGGGTCGCCGCCGCCCGGCTCCGGCGACACCGTCTTCAGCCCGTTCATCGGCCACGACTGCCGCATCGCGATCGAGTCGGCGAGCGGCGATCCATCGGCGGGCACGACGATCGCCCGCGCGCCGCGCCGCACGGCGCCGAGCAGCGCGCCCACCTCGGTCGCGCTCGGTTGGATCGGGGGGTCGAGGAGCACGTAGACCGCGCCGGTGTCGAGCGGCGCGCCGAAGCCCGTGAGCCGTCGCGAGACGCGGAAACCGACCCCGCGCAGCACCTCGTACACGCCGCGCGCGGCGTACGGATCGGCGCCGTACGTGGTGAGGTCCGCGGCGCCCGCGCCCTCCGGCGGCTGCGGCGAGAACAGGAGCGCCCACGCCACGAGCAGCGCGAGGAGGGGAAAGACGTAGCGCGGCCGGAGCCAGCGGTCGGCGCGGCGCTCAGGCATTGCCGTCGGGGCGCACGATGGGCACGGCGAGCGCGCGCAGCCGGAGGAACCGCTCCTCGTCGCACGTGCCGATGCCGTAGATCACCGTCTCGTACGAGCGGGCGAAGTCGCGGAAGCGGCCGAAGATCGCCGACGAGCGCTGGCGCAGCTCGCGCACGTAGTCGCCCACGGTCTTGGACGGGTGCAGGCGCACCTCGCGCCGCCGCGCCGCCGCCTCGAGGAGCGCCGCGTACAACGCGTGCGCGGCGTCGGTGTACTCGCCGCGGGCGGCCAGCTCCTGCGCCACCAACCACGGGTCGCGGCCGGACCGGCGAAACCCCGCCACCTCCCACGGCGGCGCGTTCGCGCCGTAGGTGCTGCGCAGGTACCAGAGGAACACCGCCCGTCCGATCAGCGCGGCGAGCACGGCGGCGAGCACCACGATCACCGTCCAGTAGAGCACCGGCGAGCGGTGCACCGCGCGGAAGAGCGGAGCGATGGACGCGAACAGCCGCGCGAGCTGCTCCCCCAGCCACCCCATGAACCGATCCCACGGCGAGTAGCGGTTGTACACGCTCTGCCGGAAAACGGAGTCCGTCACGCTCCGGATGAGGGAGTCGGGGAGCTGGCCGGGAGTGGAGGGGAGCACGAGGAGCGTCGGGGACCCGATCTCGGTTCGGACGGTGCGGAGCGGCTAAGATAGTCCGCGCCACCTTCCGTCGCCAACATCCGTCGCGCGGCGCCGCGCCTCACCGGCGCACCATGCCCTCCAGGCCACCGGCAACGAGGGAGGCGATGTTGGCGAGCACCACCGGGCGCACCGCGCCGCCGGGGGACGCGAGATACCTGGGCTCCCACACGGGGTGGAACCACTCCTTGAAGTCGCGCACGCCCTGGAAGTTGTAGAATCGCTCGCCGTGACCGTACAGCGCCATCCCGAGCTGGTTCCAGAGCGGCGCGATCGTGGAGGCGCGCAGCCCGGAGAGCGGGGCCATGCCGAGGTTGAACCAGCGCCACCCCTGTGCCTTCCCCCAGAGCATCGTCTCGCTGAGCAGATAGCGCATGATGCCCGGCGGCGCATCGGGGGCGAAGCGCATGAGGTCCACCTCCAGCTCCTCGTGGCACCCGGACGGCCACACGTTGGCGAAGGCCACGATGCGCCCGCCCCGCCGCGCGAGCGCGGTGGGATAGCGGCGCACGTAGCGCTCGTCGAAGAAGCCGAGCGAGAAGCGCTTCTCGCGCGCGTGCTTCGCCGCGAGCCACGCGTCGGAGATGGCGCGCAGCTCGGGGAGGAGCGCCGGCACGCGCTCCGCGGGGACCAGCTCGAACGTGCACCCCTCCTGCACGGCCTTGCGCCACGTGCGCCGCAGGTTGCGCCGCTCGGGCCCGTCGAGGGAGAAGTCGCCGAGAGGCACCCGCGCCTCCTCCCCGAGCTTCACGACGCTGAATCCGAGATCGAGGTACAGGTAGAGCTGCGCGCGAGCGACCTTGTAGAACACCGGCCAGCCGCCGTGCTGATCCACCATCTCGATGAAGCGGTGCACGAGCGCCGGCGTCCGGTCGCTCGGCGCCACCGGATCGCCGAGCGCGACCCAACTGCGTCCGGCGACGGCGTACATCACGAAGCCATCGCCCTGCTCGTCCACGAGGACCGACTTGTCGCCGAGAAAGACCAGGTGCGCCGATGCTTCCGGGTATCGCTCGACGATCGGTCGGAGCGCCTCCAGCTCGCGATCCGTGGGGAACGCGTGCCGGGGACGGGCGGGGCGCAGCAGCCGCGCGGCGCCGAGCATCGTGAGCATGGCCATCACGCCGGCGGTGGCGCGCAGGAAGCGGGGCGCCTGCGCGTGCACGCCGAAGTGCCAGAACAGGTCGCCCCGGATGACCGGCGTGCCGTACGAGATGAGGCCGAGCACGATCGACCCGAGCACGACGACGAGAATGGCCGCGATCCATCCGGGGGTGAACCGCTCCTCCACCATGCTCGCCCGGCGGTAGAAGTAGCGCCGGCTCGCGAGGAGCGCGCCGAGCATCACGGAGAGGACGATCGCCTCCTCGTAGTCGAGCGCCTTGAGCAGGGAGAAGAGCACGCCGGCGGCGAGCAGCAGGGCGGTGAGGTGGAAGGCGGCGTCCAGCCGGCGCTGCAGCCCGCGCGCGAGGATGAGCAGCGCGGCGCCGGCCAGGCTGCCGAAGAAGTGCGAGACCTCGATGACGGGGAGGGGGAGGAAGTCGGCGAGCCACCCCAGCCGCCCGCGCACCGCCGGGGTGGCGCCGGAGAAGAGGAGGATCGTGCCGGCGATGAAGGTGGAGAGCGCGAGCAGGCGCGGGACGACCGCCGGCGCCACGTGTCCCGTGATCCGCAGGAGTCGCTGGAGCGGCTGCTTCTTGCGGAGCAGGAAGATGCCGGCCGCGACGAGTGCGACGGCGAGCGTGGGGAGCAGGTAATGCACCACCGTGCCCGTGGTGTAGCGCTCGAGCGACTGGACGGCGGACCCGGTGGTGCCACGGTCCCAGGCGTGCTGCATCACGACTCCGAGCGAAGGGTGGCACACACGGCGCGCACGGGGCAGCGTCCGCAGTGGCGGACGCGGGCCGTGCACACGAGCGCGCCGAGCTCCATCAGCGCCTGATTGTGCGTGTATGCCGCGCGCCCCGTGCGCGGGAGGGTCGACTCGGCGATCGCCCAGAGCGCCTTGCGCCCCGCCGTGGTCTTGGGGTCGAGCGACGGCGCGAACACGCGGCGAAGGACGCGCGCCACGTTGGTGTCGACCAGCGGTGCCCGTCGCTCGAAGGCGAAGGAGGCCACCGCGCCGGCGGTGTACGCGCCGATCCCCGGCAGTCGCCGCAGCTCGGCGGGATCGGCGGGGAGCGTGGCCGGCGAGCCGCCGTCGGTCACCACGCGGGCGAGGCGGTGCAGGTTCCGCGCGCGCGCGTAATAGCCGAGCCCACTCCACGCCTCCAGCACCCGGCGTGGCGGCGCGCTGGCCACCGACTCGAGGGTGGGGAAGCGGGCGAGGAACTCCGGGTACCTGAGCACCACGCGCGACACCTGCGTCTGCTGGAGCATGAGCTCGGAGACGAGCACGTGGTACGGATCGCGCGTGCGGCGCCACGGGAGGTCGCGATGGTGCGCGCGATACCACGCGCGGAGCCGCCGGCCGAAGCGCTCGCGCGTGGCCGCGGTGATCCGGGGGAGCTTCGCCTTCGCGGTCATGGGTCGGTGGGTCGCGGGGGCCGGTTCCTGGCGGTCGGTTCTCGGCTCTCTGCTCTCGGCTCTCGGCTCTCGGCTCTCGGCTCTCGGCTCTCGGCTCTCGGCCATCGGCTCTCGGCTAAAGTCCCGCACGGAGAGCTCTCGGGGTGTGCCGCAAGCCGAGAGCCGAGAGCCGATGGCCGATGACCGATGGCCGATGGCCGATGACCGATGGCCGAGAGCCGCTCTCCAAGGGCGGAAGCTAATCGGCCGCGATCGCCGGGCAATCGGCGAGCGCGGCGGGGGTGTTACCCGGGCGTGGGCACGTGCATCCTTGAATGTGCTTCGAATGTGCTTCCCGTCGTCCACGTGAGACCAGATGCCCTCGGCCCCCGCACGGGCCGAGAGCCGAGCCGAGAGCCGAGGACCGCCCGTTCCGGGCGGTCAGCCCTCGCCCCAGGAGTCGTCATGACGAACCGCCGCATCGCCCTCTTCGCCACCGTCGCCATGCTCGCCGCCGCCGCCGAGCTGCCCGCCCAGAGCGCCATCGTGTACAAGCCGGGCGCGCGCACGTACCACCTCGTGTCGGTGATCACGCGCACGCAGGAGGTGGACGGGCAGAAGAGCAAGTACCGCATCACCAACGAGCAGCAGGTCTCGGTCAACCTCTCCGCGCACGGCAAGGACACGCTCGACTTCTCCTACACGCTCGACTCCAGCCGCCTCTCGTCCGATCCGCCGGTGCAGCTCCAGGACGTCTCCAAGATGCAGGGGACGAAGGTGACGGGGGCGATGTCCCCGCGCGGGGAGGTGTTCACGATCACCTCGAATCGCCCCTCGGACGATGCGTCGGTGAAGAACCTCGTGGAGGGGATGCGCCGGTTCCTCCTGACCCTCCCGCGCGACGCGAAGGTGGGGAGCCAGTGGACCGACACGACGCGGAGCGCGATGCGGGACAACGGGAACGACCTCGACATGAGCACGATCACGACGTCCACGATCGTCGGCGACACGACGCTCGGCGGCGAGCGCGCCTGGCGCGTGCGGCGCGCCTCGGTGCTCGCGCTCGAGGGGAGCCAGAACCGCAACGGGCAGCGGATGGAGATTCACGGCAACGGCACTGGCGACGGCACGTACTACCTCAGCGCCGACGGCGCCTACCTCGGCTCCACCGGCTCGCAGCAGATGCACATGATGATCTCGATGCCGGGCTCGGGCGACACGGTGCCGGTCGACCAGGCGGTCACGAGCAAGGTCGAGGTCGTGAAGTGATCGAGAGGCGAGTGGCGAGCGCTCCGACGCCCGTGATCAGTACCGGGTCTCGAGCCCGCCCACCACGCGCACCGTGTCCCTGGCGATGAGCAGCTCCTCGTCCGTCGGGATCACCCAGATCGCGACGCGTGAGCCCTCGGCGTCGATGCGCCCCTCGCGCCCGCCAACGGTCTCGGCGTTGCGCGCCGGATCGAGCGTGACGCCGAGCCATCCGAGACCCTGGCACATGCGCTCGCGCACCGGGGCGGCGTTCTCCCCGATCCCCCCGGTGAGCACCAGCGCATCCGCGCCGTCGAGCGCCGCCAGGTAGGCGCCGATGTACTTCCGCACGCGATAGGCGAACAGCTCGATCGCCAGCCGCGCGCGGCGGTCGTCGTGCTCCCGCTCCTCGGCGAGCAGCTCGCGCATGTCGTTCGTGAGTCCGGAGATCCCGAGCAGCCCCGACTGCTTGTTGAGCAACCCGTCCACCTCGTGCGGCGACAGCCCTTCCTTGGAGCCGATGTAGTCGAGGATCGCCGGGTCGAGATCGCCCGAGCGCGTGCCCATCACCAGCCCCTCCAGCGGCGTGAAGCCCATGGAGGTGTCGATCGACTCGCCGCGGTCGATCGCGCACGCCGAGCAGCCGTTGCCCAGGTGCAGGGCGATGATCTTGGTCCGCTCGCGCGAGAGCCCGGTGAGCTGCCGGTACCGGTGGGCCACGTACCGGTACGAGGTGCCGTGAAACCCGTAGCGGCGTACGCGATAGCGGCGGTAGAGCTGGTACGGGATCGCGTACAGGTACGCTCGCTCCGGCAGGCTGTGATGAAACGCGGTGTCGAACACCGCCACCTGCGGCACGGCGGGGCCGAGCACGCCGCGCGCGGCGAGGATTCCGCGCAGATTGTGCGGGTTGTGGAGCGGGGCGAGATCGATCGCCTCCTCGATCCCCCGCAGCACGTCGTCGTCGATGAGCACGGAGCGGTGGAACCGCTCCCCGCCGTGCGCCACGCGATGGCCGGCCGCCTCGATCTCGGCCACGCTCCCGATCGGCACCCCCGACTCGGCGCTCACCATCCAGCTCACCACGTAGTCCACCGCCGCGCGGTGGTCGCGCAGCGCCGCCGTGCCCCGCACGCCGGCGCCGTCGGCGCCGCGAAAGGCGTACACCGCCTCCCCGCCGATCCGCTCGATCTGCCCCCTGGCGAGCCGCTCGTCCCGGTTCTCCGCCATGCGCTCGGGGTCGGTTCTCGTGAGCTGGAACTTGAGCGTGGACGAGCCCACGTTGAGCACGAGGATGTTCAACGTCTTCTCCCGGGTGAACGGTCGCGCGGCCTCCCCCGCTGCCGCGCCGGTGACAGTATCAGCTTCTGGCGCTCCGCACCAGCGGCGTGACGGCGCGCACACGCTCCGCGAGCCGGCGCGCGTCGCGCGGCGCATGCGCGTGGGCGTCGTTGTCGAAGTACACGTACACGTCGCGGCGGACGTGCGCGATGTCGCTCGCCCACGAGACGATCCGTTCCGCCCATGCGTCCAGCTCCACGTCGTCGTACCGGCTCGCGTACAGCGCGCGCGACCCGTGCAGCCGCACGTAGGCGAAATCCGCCGTCAGCTCCTCCGATGTGGGGAAGCGGCCGGCGGTGTCGGCGACCACGAGCGCGCAATCGTGCGCGCGGAGCAGCGCGAGCGCGGCCGGCTCGAAGTACGACGGATGCCGCGGCTCGATCGCGTGCCGGTAGGAGACCATCACCCCGCTCTCCAGGAGCACCGGCTCCCGCGCGCGCTCGTCGTGCCGCCGCGCCAGCCGCTCGCCGTCGCGCGAGTCGCGAGGGAGGAGGTCGAGAAACGCCGCCACGCGGTCGTGGTCGAACCGGTACGTGGCGGGGAGCTGCCAGAGGAACGGACCGGTCTTCGCCCCGAGCGCGAGCACGCCGCTGGCCCAGAAGTTGGCGAGCGCGGTCCCGGCGTGGCGCAGCTTGAGGTTGTGCGTGATGAACCGGCTCCCCTTCACGGCGAACACGAAGCCGTCCGGCGTCTCGTCATGCCACCGGCGGAAGGCGTCCGCGGTCTTGAGGCTGTAGAAGGTGCCATTGAGCTCGATGCTGTCGAACGCGTTCGCCGCCCAGCGGAGCCAGCTTCGCCGGGGGAGCTCTGGCGGATAGAAGGCGCCGCGCCACGACGGGTAGTCGTATCCACTGATCCCGATGCGAATGGCGCCGGTGGCCGGTTCGGTCATGCCCACACCCCACCACAATTTGAATGCCCGGGCGGCGGAGCGTAGCTTCCATCGGCCCCGTCGTGCCATCCACGCCCCAGCCGCGCCCCCTGCATGTCAGACGTCGAGCGCATCGCGCACCTGGAGACGATCGTCCGCGCCCTCCACCAGCAGGTGGAGACGCTCCGCGCGGAGGTGGCGGCCCTGCGCGCCGCGACCGCCGCTCCCGGCGCCGCGGCCCCGGCACCCCCGGGCGCGATGCCGGCCCGGCCCTCCATCCCGCATCCGCCCCCACCCCCGCCTTCGTTCCCCGCGGCACCCGCACCCTCGGTTCCGACTTCCCGCTTTCAGATCCCCGCGACGTTCCCCTCGCGCGATCTCGAGTCGTTCTTCGGCCGCTACGCGACGATCGCCCTGGCCACGCTCGCCGTGCTCACGGGGGTGGGCGCCTTCCTCACGTGGGCGATCGCGCACGGGCTGCTCGGCCCGGCGCAGCGCGTGGCGCTCGGCGCGCTGGGGGCGGCGATCGTGGGGGGGATCGGGTGGCGGCTGCGCCGTCGCGGCACGGTGCGCTTCGGCGACACGCTGCTCGCGCTCGCGCTCGCGCTGGTGCACCTCGATGCGTGGGCGGCTGGACCGCGGCTGCACGTGGTCGGAGCCTCCGTGGCGCTCGCGATCACCGCCGGCGCGTCCGCCGCACTGGCCGCGCTGGCGCTCGGCGCGCGCGAGGAGCTGCTCTTCTCCGTCGGTCTCGGCGGGGCGTTGCTCGCGCCGTTCGTCGCCACGTCCGGCGGTGGAAATGCCTACCTGCTCGCCGGGTACGGGTGGATCGTGATCACCGGCGGGTGCGTCGCCCTGCGCGCGCGCGCCTGGCGGTTCGCGATCGCGCTGACGGGAGTGGGGTGCGCGCTGTACGCGGCGACGCTCGTCGGCCTCACCGACGCCGCCACGCCGTGGCTCGAGCACCACCTCGCGCCGCTGCTCGCGCTCGCCTGCGCGTGCGGCGCCATCGTGCTCGGGGCGCGCGCGGTCCGCGCCCCGCTCGCGCTCGCCTTCCTCTGGGTCGCGCTGATGGTGATGCTGGTCCTCGACTGGCGGAGCGGGGAGGCGCGCGGCGCGCTCGCCATCGCGCTGGTCGGCACGCTCGGCGCGTACGCCGCCGCGGCGCGGGGGAGCCCGACACCGGGGTGGAGCCTGACTGCCGCCACGCTGCAGCCGCTCGGCTTTCTCGGCGCGGCGGTCGCCGCGTGGCCACGCCCACTCGAGAGCGCGGCGGCGCTCGTCGCCGCGCTGTGGACGGGGCTCGCGCTGGCCGCCGCCTGGCGCGACGAAGCGCGACGCGAGCTGCACCTGGTCACCGCGGCGGTGGCGAGCGGCGCGGCGGTGATCGTCGCGCTCCACGCGCACGCCGAGTGGTGCATCCTCGCCCTCGCGGCGCACGCCGCGCTCTGGACGCGGATCGCCCGCCGCGCGCGAGCGCTCCCCCTCCTCGTGCCCGTCCCGCTCGGCCTGGCGATCGCGTCCGCCTGGTGCCGGCTGCGCCTCGAGGCGCGCCCGGCGTATCACTACACGCCGTTCCTGGCCTTCGCCTCGCTGGCGGCGCTGGTCACCGTGCTGGCGTGGGTGCACGCCGCGACCCAGGCGCGCGCCATGGAGGAGGAGGGGGTCGGGGCGGGGACGGGGACGTGGCGCGTGCTGGCGATCGCCGCGTCACTCGCCGCGTTCGCGTGGATTCGCATGGAGCTCGCGCGAGCCTTCACCCCGGACATCGCCACCTTCCTGCTCATCGTCTACTACGCCGCCGCGGGCGTCGGCGCGATCTTCGTCGGGCGGCGGCGCGGGCTCCCCGGCGTACGCGCCGCGGGGCTCGCGCTCGCCCTCTACGCCGGCATCAAGGCGCTCGCGCAGGCATGGGATCTCTCGGCGATCGGGCTTCGCGTGGGGAGCTGTCTGCTCGTCGGTCTGTTCATCGCCCTCGTCTCGTACTGGTATCGCGCACCGGACGATGCCCCCACCCGCGCGCCGGCGCGGGACACGGGAGACTGATCCGCAGCCGCGGGGCATGCTCTGGCATGCTACCTGCGCGCCGATTCCATCCACGTCCCTTCATGCGTGGAGGGACTGCGGTTCTCGCTTCAGGAGGGCTCGAAGATGGCGCAGGACAGAGACAGGGACCGGCGGACGACGCGGAAGGCGCAACTGGCGGACGCGAGCTCGGGGCGCGGCGAATCGGCCGCGGAGAGCACCTCGTTCCGCGAGAGCGGTGTGGCGGGCGCCACCGGGCGTGAGAGCACGAGCGCTTCCGCGCGCCCCACCGACGACGTGTCGTGGAGCGGTGCGCGCGGCGGCGCGAGGGAGCCTCGTCAGGGTGAGACCACCGACGTGCCGAGCTACGGCCACTTCTACTCGCGCGCGCGCAACCGGTTCAGCCAGTGGGAGGGACGTGGGGGGTACGGTGGGTCGTGGGCGCCTCGCGGCTGGTCGAGATCCGGCTACGGCGCGGGCTTCGGCGGCTCGGGGTACTCGACTCCCGGCTACGGCATGGGGTGGGCGGACCGCGAGTACCGCGAGTACCGTGGCATGGAAGGCGAGGGACGCGACGTCGGGGACCGCCGCTTCTCGCAGCACCGCGACTACGGGGACATCCCCGGCGAGCGAGGCTACTACACGAGCGGCGCGGCCGGGGGGGCGCTCGCCGATCGCGGCTACGGCATGGCGTCGCGTGAGGAGCGGCGCGGGCGTTGGCAGCGCGAGCCGCTGCGCGCGGGCGAGATCATGACGAGAAACCCGAAGTCGGCGACCCGCGACACCAGCATCCGTGACGTCGCCCGCATCATGAAGGACGAGAACACGGGGATCGTGCCCGTGGTGGACGCGCAGGGGCGGTTGCAGGGCGTGGTCACCGATCGGGACATCGTCATGCGCTCGATCCCCGAGGGAAAGGACCCCGCCGTGCTGCGCGCGGCCGACCTCATGACGGATGACGTGGAAGCGGTGACGCCCGACGACTCCGTGCTCAACGTGGTACGGACGATGGGCGACAAGCAGGTTCGCCGCGTTCCGGTGGTGGACCAGGAGGATCACCTGGTGGGGATCATCTCCATGGCCGACGTCGCCACGCGGGCGGATTTCGACATGGATCTGCAGGACGCGCTGGAGGAGATCTCGTCGAAGCGGAGCTTCTGGAGCAAGCTGTTCGGGTGAGCCCAGTCGGCTCGTTGCGCGCCGGAGGCGGGGCGCGGTGTGCGGGGCGCGAGACGCGGGGCGCGGGACGCGGGGGAGTATGGAATGCGAGACGGGGCCGGCACGTGCCGGCCCCGTCTCGCTCAGTCTCTGTTCACAACGCACCCCGCGCCCCGCGCACCGCACCCCGGGCCGTTCGCACCCCGCGCCCCGCATCCCGCCTGGGGCGCGATCACTCCATGTCCGACGATGGCGGCCGCCTCCGTCGCTTCGCGTCGCCGCGACGCCGCTTCTCCGTGAGACGCCGCTCCTTCGCGGCGCGGGGTGGCTTCGTCGGGACACGCTTGCGCGGGATGACGAGCGCGCCGCGCACGAGCGCGGCGAGACGCGCCTCCGCGGCCTCGCGGTTGCGGAGCTGGCTCCGGCTCTCGCTCGCCACCACCCGGAGCCACCCATCGCCGTCGATGCGCGAGGCCAGCTTCGCCAGCACGCGCGCGCGGAGGTCGGGGCCGAGCGCGGTGCTCTCCCGCACGTTCCAGAGCAGCTCCACCCGCGTGGACGAGGTGTTCACGTGCTGTCCCCCCGGGCCCCCCGACCGCGTGGCGCGCGCCACCAGCTCGCCGCGCGGGATCGACACGCGGTCGCCGACCCGGAGATCGCCGTCGCTCACGCGGTGATCTTCTCCGCCGGGGCGCGGTGCACGCGCACGGCGGCCACCCGCCGCCCATCCATCGCCACCACCTCCAGCTCCCCGCCCGGGAACGGCGCGCGGTCTCCCACCTTGGGCAGCCGCCCGAGCTGCGAGAACACGTAGCCGCCGAGCGTCGTCCAGCTCCCGTCGGGGATCTGCACGTTGTGGTCGGAGCGCACGTCGATGAGCGACATCGACCCCGCCAGCTCGAGCACGCCGTTCGTCTCCAGCGCCTCGCGCGCCGCGACGTCGTACTCGTCGGCGATGTCCCCCACCACCTCCTCCACCAGGTCCTCCATGGTCACGATCCCCGCCGTGCCGCCGAACTCGTCGAGCACGATCGCCATGTGCGCCCGCGTCTTCCGCAGGTCGTCGAGGACGCGCTCGGCCGCCCGCGTGTCCGGCACGTACAGCGCCTGCCGGATGAACCGCTCGAGCGAGAACGGCTCCGTGCCGTCGTGCAGCCAGAGGTCCTTCGCCAGGAACACCCCCACGACGTCGTCGAGCGACTCCCGGTACACCGGGTAGCGCGAGTACCGCTCGCGCCGCACCACCTCCCACACCTCCGGCTCGGTGGCGTCGGCCGGGAGCGCCACGATCTCCGTGCGGGGGCGCATGACGTCGCGCGCGCGCTTGTTGTGGAAGTCGAACACGCCCGCGAGCATCTGCGAGTCGCTCTCGTCCAGCAGCCCGTGCGCCCGCGTCTGCATCACGAGCAGCCGCAGCTCCTCCGGCGAGTGGACGCGCGCGCTCTCCGTCACCGTGCGGAGGCCGAGCAGGTGGAGGATCCCGTTCGCCGCGCCGTTGAGGACCGCGATGAACGGGCGCATCACCGTGGAGAAGAGGCGCAACGGGCGCACCACCCAGCGGCTCACCCCCTCGGGGTTGAGCAGCGCCACCGACTTGGGGGCCAGCTCGCCGAGGACGATGTGCAGGAAGGTGATCAGGAGGAACGCCGTCGTGGCCCCCGCCGCCGTGTGCGCGACGAGCGGCGACACGGGGACGCCGACGGCGTGCAGCAGCCGGTCGATCAGGGTGGCCACCGTGCTCTCGCCGATCCACCCGAGACCGAGCGAGGACAGGGTGATCCCGAGCTGCGTCCCCGAGATCACGTGGTCGAGCTGCTTGAGCGCGTGCTGGACCGCCTTCGCGCTCCGATCGCCGCGGCTGGCGAGGGCATCGATCCGGCTGCGCCGCACCCCCACCAACGCGAACTCGGCGGCGACGAAGAACGCGTTCGCCAGCACCAGCAAGAGCACTGCGGCGAGCCTGAGCGAGATCGAGCCGAACGTCAGCGTGTCCGTCGGGCTGTTCACGTAACTCCTTGAGGTCGTTCGTCGTCCAAGATACAGCAAAACGCCGCGATCGGTGGACCGTTCAAGCTCTTGCGTTCTGCAAGTCTTCGTCCCGGGCCGCCGGTCGCGTTGCACCGTTCACCCCTTCCGCCCCCCCGAACGCATGTTCGAGCCTCGCCGCGTCCTCCGGTGGATCTACATCGGGCGGCTGTCGTTGGCGCTCGCCGTCTTCATGGCGGCGGTCTTCGCGTGGCAGGCCGCCGATGCGCGCGATACGCTCGTCGCCTCCCTCGCGATGGTCGCCGCCACCGGCTTCACCGCGCTGTCGGCGTGGTACCACGCCAGCCGGAGCGGCGTGGTGGGGCGCGCCTTCTACTACCTGCAGGCCACCTTCGATGTCGTCCTGGTCACGGCCGTCGTGCACGTGACCGGTGGTGCGCTCTCCCAGTTCGCGGCGCTCTACATCCTCGTGACCGCGGGCGCCTCGCTCCTCCTCCCGGCGGGTGGCGGACTGCTCGTCGCCGCGCTCGGCAACGCGTTCTACTTCGGCGATGTCATCATCGAGCACAACACCGACCTCGGGCCCGCCGTCTTCCTCCAGCTCGGCGTGTTCGGGGCGGTGGCGCTCGGCGTCGCGTACCTGAGCGCCCGCCTGCAGGAGGCGGGGGTGAGCCGCGAGGCGCTCGAGGCGCAGCTCGTGCTCGCCAAGCTCCAGGCCGAGGACATCCTGCGCAACATCCGCAGCGGCATCGTCACCATCGACTCGCGCGGCCGCCTGCTCTTCGCCAACCCGGCCGCCGTCGCGATGCTCGGCGTGCACGGGGAGGGGGTGCGCGGGCGCACGATCGACGAGGTCATCACCCCGCGCGCGCCGGCGCTCGCCGGCGCGCTCGAGCGCGCGGTCCGGCTGCGCGAGGGGGTGACGCGCGGCGAGGCCGAGATCACGGTGAACGGCCGCTCGGTGCACATCGGGCTCACCACCACCACGATCGACGCCGATGGCAGCCCGGATGGACTCTCGGCCACGGCGATCTTCCAGGACATCTCCGACAGCAAGCGGCTCGAGGCGCTCCGCCTGCGCGCCGAGCGCCTCGAGGCGGTGGCCGAGCTGAGCGCGTCGCTGGCGCACGAGATCAAGAACCCGCTCGCCTCCATCCGCAGCGCGGTGGAGCAGCTCGCGCGCGCCCCCATGGCCGGCGATGACGAGCGCACGCTGGGTCGTCTCATCGTGCGGGAGTCCGACCGGCTCTCCCGCCTCCTCTCCGAGTTCCTCGACTTCGCCCGCGTGCGCGTGACGCACGGCGCGCTCGTGGACCTGGGGAGCATCGCGCGGGCGGCGGCGGCGCTCGTCGCCGCCCACCCCGACGGCGCGCGCGGCGTGCGGGTGGTGTGCGAGGCGCCCGACGAGCCCGTGCTCGTGGAGGGGGATGAGGACCTGCTGCACCGCGCCGTGTTCAACCTCGCGCTGAACGCGGTGCAGGCGTCGCCCGATGGCGGCCGCGTGCTCGTCGAGGTCGCCCCCATCGCTCGCGCCGCCCTCCCCGTCGGGTCGCCCTTCCGGGACGACGCCATCGTGCTCCGCATCACCGACCACGGGCCGGGGATCCCGGCGGACATCAGGGACCGCGTGTTCGATCCGTTCTTCACCACCAAGCCCGGTGGCACGGGGCTCGGACTCCCCATCGTGCACCGCGCCATCGAGGCGCACCGCGGGCTCGTGCTGCTCGACAGCGGCGCGCGCGGGACGCGGTTCACCGTGCTGCTGCCGCAGGGACGCGCCGTGGGCGCGGAGGCCGCGTGACCGTCGCCGCCGAACCGAAGCGCGCGAGCGTGCTCGTCGTCGACGACGAGACGGGGATCCTCGAGACGCTCCGCATCCTCCTCAAGAACGAGGGGTTCACGCCGCACGTCGCCCTCGGCGGGAAGCAGGGGCTCGAGCAGATCGCCGCGCTCTCCCCCGACATCGTCCTCACCGACGTCCGCATGCCGGGCGTGACCGGGCTGGACATCCTCTCCGCGGCGCGCGCCAAGGACGCCGACATCCCGGTCATCCTCATGACCGCGCAGGCCGATCTCCGCTCGGCGATCCAGGCGGTGAACCAGGGCGCGTACCACTACATCCAGAAGCCGTTCGTCAACGACGACATCGTCGCCATCCTGCGGCGGGCCGTCGAGCACCGGGAGCTGCGCGTCGAGAACAAGTCGCTCCGGCAGGAGATCCGCCGGCGCGACCGCAACGGCGCCGGCACGCCGGTGGGGCGCAGCAAGAGCTGGCTCTCCGTGCTGCGCCTCGCCGAGACCGTGGCGCCCACCGATTCCATGGTGCTCATCCAGGGGGAGTCGGGCACGGGGAAGGAGGTGGTGGCGCGCTACATCCACGACCTCTCCACGCGCGGCGACGCGGCGTTCCTCTCCATCAACTGCGGCGCGCTCCCCGAGAGCCTGCTGGAGTCGGAGCTGTTCGGCCACGTGAAGGGCTCGTTCACCGGGGCGGTGAAGGACAAGACGGGGCTCTTCGCCGCCGCCGGGAAGGGGACGTTCTTCCTCGACGAGATCGGCGAGACCACCCCATCCACGCAGGTGAAGCTCCTGCGCGTGCTGCAGCAGCGCGAGGTGATCCCGGTCGGCGGCACGGAGGCGATCCCCATCGACACGCGCCTCATCGCCGCCACGAACCGCGATCTCGAGGAGGAGATGCGGCGGGGCACGTTCCGCAGCGATCTCTTCTACCGGCTGAACGTCTTCGCCATCCACCTGCCGCCGCTGCGCCAGCGCGCCGACGACATCTCGCTGCTCGCCACCGCCTTCCTGCGGCGCTCCGCCGAGCAGCGGGGAGGGGAGCCGAAGCACCTCACCGACGCGGCGCTCGAGGTGATGCAGTCGTACGCCTGGCCGGGCAACGTGCGCGAGCTGGAGAACGCGCTCGAGCGCGCGGTGATCCTCACCGAGGGCGACACGATCGACGTGGCCGCGCTCCCGGAGCGCATCACCGAGCGGAAGGCGGAGCCGCTCGTGGCCGATCGCGCGGCGGCGAACCCGACGCTCGAGATGATCGAGCGGGCGTACATCCTCTTCGTGCTCCAGAGCGAGGGGGGGAACAAGAGCCGCGCCGCCGAGGTGCTCGGCATCGACCCCTCGACGCTGTACCGCAAGCTCTCGCGCTACGGGGTGGAGCCGTGAGCGTGGTGGACACCCGCCCGATGGACGATCCCGGTCCGACGCGGCGGGTCGGACGGTTCCAGCTCTTCACCTCGCTCCAGGCGGAGATGCTGCTCAGCCTCGCCGTGCTGGGCACCGCCGCGCTCTCCCTCGCCGCCCTCGACGTGGTGGTGCTGCAGAACCTCGTCGCGGTCGACCACGGCGCGCTCTATCTGGCGCTCCTCATCATCGCCGACGTCATCGTGTTCGTCGCGTTCGGCGCGTACAAGATCCGGGGGCTGGTCCTCGATCCGATGGACGTCGTGGTGGAGACCGCGGAGGCGATCGCCGCGGGCGACCTGACGCGCCGCGTCCCCACCGGCCGCACCACCGAGTTCGCGCGCCTCGCGCGGAGCATCAATCGCATGACCAGCCGCCTGCTCGAGGAGCAGGCGCAGCGCGCGCACCTCGAGAAGGTGGCGAGCGTGGGACGACTCGCCGCCGGCGTGGCCCACGAGATCGGCAATCCGCTCGGCGCGATCAACGGATACACGCACCTCCTCCGCGCGTCGCTCGACGGGAACGCCGACGCGGCGGACGCGCTCGCGGGGATCGAGCGCGAGAGCGCGCGCATCGACCGCATCATGCGCGGGATGCTCGACTTCGCGCGCCCGCGCCGGCGCGTGATCGAGCGGGTGGACGTGAACGCCATCGTCCGCGACGTGATCGCGATGCTCCGCGACCAGGGTACGCTGCGCGCCGTGGAGGCGCGGGTGGATCTGGCGGCCCCCCTGCCGCGCATCGCCGGCGACGTGCACGAGCTGGAGCAGGTGCTGGTGAATCTCCTGCTCAACGCGGTGGATGCCATGGAAGGGCGTGGGACGGCGACGATCCTCACGAAGTCCATCCCGTTCGCGGAGATCACCGCCGATGCCGAGCGCCGGCACGGCGATCCGGGCGACGTCACGGTGACGCGCGAGCACGGCGCGCGCGTGCGCGCGTGGATCGCCACGGTCGGGGAGCTGGAGCACGTGGTGCAGCTCGTGGTCGCCGACACCGGGCCGGGCATTCCGTGGAGCGAGACGGAGCGCGTCTTCGATCCGTTCTTCACCACGAAGGAGCCGGGGAAGGGGACGGGGCTCGGGCTGGCGGTGGTGTCGCGCATCGTGGAAGGGCACGGCGGCACGGTGTGGGTGCGTCAGGCGCGCGAGGGGGGCGCGGCGTTCGTTCTCTACTTTCCCGTACCGCGCGAGGCACCGGCCGAGGAAGAGAGGGACGCGGAGGGGGAGGGGGAGCTGGCCCACACGCTCGGCGTCGCGTGAGAATCCTGATCGTCGATGACGAGCCGGGACTGCGGCAGACGCTCGCCCGCATCCTCGGCGCCGAGGGGCACGAGACCGCCGCCGCCGCCGATGGCGAGGGGGCGCTCGCGGCGCTCGCCGCCGAGGACGCGGACATCGTGCTCTGCGACCTGCGCATGCCGCGCATGGCGGGGTTGGAGTTCATCGACCGCTACCAGGCGCAGGGCGGGCGGGCGCTCGTCGTGGCGATGAGCGCGTACGGGGATGCCGACACGGCGATCGCCGCCATGCAGCGCGGCGCGTACGACTACCTCCAGAAGCCGTTCCGGGCGGAGGAGGCGATCCTGTGCGTGCGGAAGGCCGTCGAGCGCGAGAAGCTCCGCGCCCGGGTGGAGCACCTGGAGGAGGAGCTGAGCGGGATCCGCGCCGGCGGGGCGATCGTCGGGCGCAGCCCGGCGCTCCGTGCCGCGCTCGACGTCGCGCGCAAGGTCGCGCGGCACCCCTCCACGGTGCTCATCACCGGGGAGAGCGGCACCGGGAAGGAGCTCGTCGCGCGCCTCGTGCACCGCACCAGCCCGCGCGCCGCCGCGCCCTTCGTGGCCATCAACTGCGGAGCGATCCCGGAGCCGCTCCTCGAGTCGGAGCTGTTCGGCCACGTGAAAGGGGCGTTCACCGGAGCGGCGGCGGACAAGCCGGGGTTGTTCGAGGAAGCCGACGGGGGAACGCTCTTCCTCGACGAGATCGGCGAGCTCCCGATGGCGCTGCAGGTGAAGCTCCTGCGCGCGCTGCAGGAGGGGGAGGTGCGGCGGGTGGGGGCCACCACCGCGCGGCGCGTGGACGTACGCGTGGTCGCCGCCACCAACCGCGACCTCGACGCCGACGTGAGCGCGGGGCGCTTCCGCCGCGACCTGTTCTACCGCGTGAACGTGGTGACGATCCGCCTCCCCGCGCTGCGCGAGCGCCGCGAGGACATCCCCGAGCTGGCCACGCACTTCCTCCGGCGCGACAACGAGCGACTCGGGCTCGACGTGCGGCGCATCACGGGGCCGGCGATGCGCACGCTCGTGGAGTACTCGTGGCCGGGGAACGTGCGCGAGCTGGAGAACGTGATCGAGCGCGCGCTCGTGCTCAGCGCCGGCCAGGCCATCGATGCCGAGCACCTCGCCGACCTCGTTCGCGACGATCGGAGCCGCGCCGAGCCGCCGGTGGCCGACGAGGACCTCTCCGTGAAGCGCCACGGCGAGCAGCTGGAGCGCAACCTGATCCGCCGCGCGCTGGAGCGCACCCGCGGCAACCGCACGCGCGCGGCGCAGCTCCTCGAGCTCTCCCACCGCGCCCTCCTCTACAAGATCCGCGAGTACGGGCTGGGCGATTGACCGCGCGGGCGGTCGATTCGTCCAGTGGGAAGGCGTTTCGCCCCATGGCTTCGCCCTATGCAACGAGTTGCGACCTCGCAACCGTTTGCGTAGCCCGCGCGGCGCCCGCGAGGTCGTAAGTGCTTGCGCCGCTTCGCGCGACGCGCGTGGCACGTGCCTCGCCCATGGTGCGCCCGACCGACAGGAGACCTATGAGACAACGAACCGGCTTCACGTTCATCGAGATCCTCATCGTGATGATCATCGCGGGGATCGTGCTGGCGATGGCCATGCCCCGGCTCGGGACGGCGACCAGCAGGAGCGATGTGCGTTCCGCGAAGCGGGAAGTGGCGGCGTATCTCTCACGGGCGCGCGCCACCGCGATCCAGCAGGGGCGCGAGGCGCGCTTCGTCGTGGACGGGAACAACATCCGCGTGATCGTCGACAACGGAGATGGCACCTGGGCGATCGCCGCCGACTACAACGTGAGCGCCGAGACCGGCGCCACGCTCCAGGCGTCGCGCAACGTCGTCCGGTTCGATCCGCGCGGCCTCGCCATCGGGAACACTCCCTTCGCGACGATCGTCGCCACGAAGAACGGCTTCCGCGATTCCGTCTGCGTCATTGGCCTCGGAAAGATCGACAGCGATCAATGCTCACTCGCCAACTAACGCGCCGCCGGCGCCAGCGCCCCGCGTCTCGCCGGGGCTTCACCCTCGTCGAGCTCATGGTCGCCGTGGTCATCATGACCGTCGGCGTGCTCGCTCTCGCCGGCACCTCGGCCACGGTCTCCCGCCTCATCGGCGGCGCGGGACAGCGCACCGTCGCCGCGAACACCGCATCCAGCCGCTTCGAGAAGCTCCGCGGGCGGTGCGGGCCCATCCCCTCGGGCACGGCCACCGCGAACGGGATGCGCGAGCACTGGGGAGTGGAGCTGGCGAGCGACGCCGTCACGTTCGCGGTCGTGGACACCGTGTGGTTCCTCAACGTCCAGCACGGCACCTCGCGGCAGGTCTTCCGCACCAACATCCGGGTCACATGCTGACGTCAACCCGTACCGGCGTGCCGAGCGCGCGGCGCCGCGCCGGCCTCACGCTCATCGAGCTGCTCGTGGTGATCGTCCTCCTCGGCATCGTCGCCGGGGGGATGCTCAAGATCATCAACCAGCAGCAGCGCTACTACACCGGCAGCTCCGGCATCATCGAGACGCGGCAAACCGTGCGACAGGGGATCGATGTGCTGCAGAGCGAGATGCGGGCGCTCTCCCCGGGCGACACGGACATCTACGCGATCGGCTCCAACTTCATCGAGATCCGCGCGAACGAGGGATCATCGGTGATCTGCTCGATCGACGCGGCGCGGACGACGATCGTCGTACCCCCGGGGAAGACGCTGTCGTCGGGTGCCACGCTCACATCGTGGGTGTCGGGGCCCGAGGGAGGGGACTCGCTCCTGGTCCAGAACTGGGGGACGAAGCCGGGGGCGAGCGACGACAAGTGGGAGCGCATCCAGGTCACCGGGCCGGCGACGCCCGGCGGCTCCTGCGCCCCGGGCACGGCGTTCACGCAGACGGATCCGATCACGGGTGTCGCCATGCTCACCTCCTCCGAGGCGGCGCAGGGGTGGACGCTCACCCTCGCCAGCGACAAGCCGCTCCCAGGGAGCGTGGCCATTGGCGCGCCGATCCGCCTCTTCCGCCGGGTGCGCTACGAGCTGTACCAGGCATCGGATAGAAAGTGGTATCTCGGCTACCAGGACTGCGTCACCCTGCGCACTCCGGTGTGCACGACGCTGCAGCCGGTGGCCGGCCCCTACGTCTCTCCCACGAATGCGCAGCCGGGCCTCGCGTTCGCGTACTTCGACAGCACCGGAGCCGCGACCACCGATCGATTCAAGGTCCGGCGCATCGACATCGTCATGCATGCGCGGAGCAACGCGAGCATGGACGTGGCGGGACACGCCCCCGGCTTCTACGACCGCTCGTTGAGCACCAGCGTCACCGTTCGCAACTGACGCGCATCACATGCCCGGAGATCGATCCATGAAACGCCTCGTCTCACGCCGCCGCGGGTTCGCCCTCGCCGTCGCGCTCGCCGCGATCGTGATCATCGGCGGCCTCATCGTCGGCGTCTTCTTCGCGTCCACGCAGGAGTTCCGCGTCGGGCGGAACGCCGTCCTCCAGGCGCGCTCGCTCACCGCCGCCGAGTACGGGCTCAACGCCGTGCTCTCGAGGGCGACGAACACGTTGGCGCCGCCCGGCTGGAACCGGCAGTGGAACACGTCGACCGGGCTCGTGCTGACGCGTACCTACGATCCGGGCGACGGCTCGAAGGCCACCGTGCGCGTGACCGGGCTCGGGAGCGGGTACTTCCAGGTCGTCTCCGAGGGAAAGTCCGGCGACCAGGCGGGCGCGATGGGGCGCAGCCGCATCGCCGCGATCGCCAACGTGACGTCGGTGGAAGTCTCCGTGAAGGGCGCGCTCACCACCCAGGGCGGCAACACCATCATCAACGGCAGCACGATCGTGAGTGGTGGCGACAGCGCGGTCTCGGGGTGGGATTGTCCCCCTCCGGGAACCGCGCTCCCGGGGATCGCGGCCGGCCCGAGTGCCACGGTGACCATCAAGTGCACTGGTTGCGTGACGGGCGATCCGCCCGTGCAGACCGATTCCGCCGCCGGCAGCAGCAATACGTACAACCAGTTCGGCGGCGCGAATTGGGACGACCTCGCGAACATGGCCGACAAGACGTACATCTCCGGGACGACGTTGACCGGCATGGCTCCCGTCGTGAGCAGCGGCGTGTGTCAGACGGGTCTACTGAACAACTGGGGCGATCCGCAGCGGGTGACGGTGACCTCGACGAGCAGCGGATGCGCGGACTATTATCCGATCGTCCATGCGCTGGGTAGTCTGCACGTCACCGGCGGTGTGGGACAGGGTCTCCTCCTGGTGGACGGCGACCTCACGGCGGACGGCGGCTTCATCTTCTATGGCCCCGTCATCGTGAAGGGGACGCTCACCGTCGGCGGCACGGGCGCCCACTTCAACGGCGGCGTCCTCGCGCAGAACGCGAACCTCGACAACAGCAAGATCACGGGGAACGCCGTGGTGAACTACTCGTCGTGCGCCGTGCAGAAGGCCACGATGGGCGCCACCTGGCCCACGCTGGCGAAGGGGCGCTCCTGGACGGAGCTGTACTAGCGCGGTCGACGCGGGCGCTCCGCCCGCGCAATCGTTCGGTGTGAGGTGCGCGCCCCGGCTGATGGGTTCTTCGGCCGGGGCGCGATCTTCATCCCGCCTCGCCGGTCGCACCTCCGCGACCGCCCGGGCCGTCTTCCGCCTCGCCGCGCGCCAATGCTCTTCCCGCTCTCCCGCTCCACCTCGATCGCGGCCGTCCCCGCCGCGTTCACGCTCGTCGAAACGCTGGTCGCCATCATCCTGCTCACCGTCGGCGTTCTCGCGCTCGCCGGCACCTCGTCGGCGGTCGCGCGACTGCAGGCGGAAACGGAGCTGCGGGAGCGCGCCGCGCTGCTCGCCGCCACTCGGCTCGAGCGGTTGCGTGCCGCCCCGTGTCCCACGGGAACGGTCGGTGGCGCGGACACGGACCACGCGATCGTCGGGCGCTGGTCGGCCGCGGCGTCGGGCGGCCTGCTCGCGGTCGAGTACCGGGCGCGCTTCCCCGACGGCCGTGGCGGCTCCCTCACCCACACGGTGCGGAGCGCGCTCCCGTGCTGAGCCCTCGTCGCGAGCGCGAGCGGGGAGCCACGCTCGCCGAGCTCCTCGTCGCCCTCGTGCTCTTCGCCAGCGTCGGTGGCGCGGCGCTCGGCGCGCTGGCCACGCAGCAGCGGTTCGCGCGCCGCACGCTCCAGCGCCTCGTCGCGCGACGCGCGGCGCGCGATGCCGCGGATGCGCTGCGCAGCGATCTCCGGCCGATCGCGCCGTCCCGGGGCGATCTCCTCGCGCTCGGCGCCACCCGCATCGAGTTTCGCGGGGCCATCGGCAACGCGGTGGTCTGTGCCGTCGATCTCGGGCGGAGCGTGCTGCACCTCCCGCCGCGCGAGGCGGCCGGCGGTGCGCTCACGTCGTGGGTGGTGCCCCCGGTGGCCGGCGACACGCTGCTCGTGCGCGTCCCCGCTCCGCTCCCCGATGCGGCGCGCTGGGAGGCGCACGTGCTCGCCGCCGATCCGGCGCGGGGGGCGTGCCCGCTCGCCGGTGGGTTGGTGGCCAGCGCGGCCGAGTCGTCCAGCGCCATCGCGCTCCGTGTGGCGCCGCCCCTCTCGTCGGGGGTGCGCGCCGGCGCCCCGGTGCGCGTGGTGCGGCGCGAGCGCTACGAGCTGTATCGCGGGGGGGACGGCGGCTGGTACCTCGGCTTCACCGATTGTCGCGGCGGGCGCTCCACGCCGTGCGCCGTCGTGCAGCCGGTGAGCGGGCCGTTCGCGCCCGGGGGCGTCGCCTTCAGCTATCGAGGCGCCGCGGGGGAGGAGACGTCGATCCCGCCGCTCGTGAAATCCGTGCGCGTGCTGCTCGTGGGGGAGGGGACCACTACCTCTTCCACGAGCGCCCTCCGCATGCGCGCGGTCTCGGAATCGGTGGCGGTCACGATCACGCCACGGAACTGAAGCATGATCGCGCTCACGTCGCATACCACCGCGCGCCGCGCAATGGTGGGGCCCTCGCCGGAATCGCGGGGTACCCGGCCCGGACTGGCGCTCCCCGTCACCCTCGTCGCCCTCACCATCGTCGGTACGATAGTCGCCGGCCTCCTCTTCGCCACCTCGCTGGAGCGGCGTGACGGCGCCGACGCGATCCGCCGCGTTCGCGCGCTCGCCGCCGCCGAGTACGGGCCTCCATTCCTGCTCGCGCCCGGCGCGTGGCCGTCTCCGTGGAGCATCACCCCCGCCAGGGGGGTCGTCGGTACGCGCGAGTACCGGTCGGGAGACGGCTCGATCGATTCGGTGGTGGTGCTCAAGCTCGGACTCTCCACCTTCCTCATCGCCTCGCGAGGGACGAGTGGCGCGGGTGCGCTCATGGCCCGGCACCGCATCGGGATTCTCGCGGACTCGCGCCCTCCCGCGCTCCACGCCGCCGCTCCGGTCGCCGTCGCCGAGGGGGTGAGCATAGCGGGGGGATCGTCGGTGGCCGCGGCCGACAGCGCGGCGGACGGGTGGGAGTGCCCGCCGAGCGCCGATCTGCCGCCAGCCGCCGCGGTGGCGCTCCCGCCCGACGCCGCGCTGGACAGCTCGGGGTGCGGCGCCGGCGGGTGTCTCGGCGGCGCGGTGCGTCGCGACTCGGCGGCGGCCGTGTCGGCCTCCTTCGAGCACCCCGGGGAGCTCGACGTGGGCGCGCTGCTCGCGCTCGCGCGAGTGCTCCCCGCCGGCGCCACCATCACCAGCGCCGCCCCCTCGTCGAGCGCCCGCGCGGCGTGCGACACCACCAGCATCCGTAACCTGGGCGACCCCTCGCCTCGCCCCGTGGGGGACACGGGCGCGCATCCCTGCGACGGCTGGCTCCCCGTGGTGCGCTCGGCGGGAACCCTGCGCCTCGTCGGGGGGGCGGGGCAGGGAGTGCTCCTCGTGGACGGTGATCTGTGGCTCGAGCGCGGCGCCGCGTTCGCCGGCGTGGCGCTCGTGCGCGGCACCATCCACTTGTCAGGCGGTGCTTCGCTCGCCGGCGCGGTGATCGCCGCGCGGGCATCGCTCGACGGTGGATCGCGCATCCACTACTCGTCATGCGCCATCGCTCGCGCCCTCGTGGCCGCGGCGGCGCCCGAGCCCGCGCGGAGCTACGCATGGATGGAGCTCTACTGAGCGCGGGCCGCGCCACCCCGCCGCTCACGCGGCGAGCGCGCAGCGGTGATCGGCCGATACGACCGCCACGCACCGGAACGTCTTGTGACACCATCGCACGTCGCGCGCGAGCACGACGATGGCGCGTGCGATGGCTGGCCTTTCTTACCGAGCCGCTGTGTTACTTTGGCCGCCCCGGGTCGTGTCACTGGTAACCGAACACCGGCCGCCTGGCGCGCCACACGACACACGAAGCGCTTGGGGGCGCGGTACACCCCACTCTGGACGCATCGCACGCTGCGTTTCCCGTCCCCTCACGGGTCACACCATGGCGCTCTTCGGTCGCAAGAAGACGACGGTCGGACTGGACATCGGCTCCGGCCTCATCAAAGTCGCAATCATCGATCACGGACGGGGCGAGCCCGAGCTGACGAAGGTCGCCATCGCGCCCCTGCTCGCCGACGCGATCGTCGAAGGCGAGATCATGGATCCCGGCATCGTGGCCGATGCCGTGCGCACGGCCATCGCGGCGGCGGGGATGAAGGGGAAGCCCGTGGTCACCGCCGTCGGCGGGCGCGACGTGATCATCAAGAAGATCCAGATCGACCGCGTGAAGGAGCAGCAGGCGCGCGAGCTGATTCGCTGGGAGGCGGAGCAGCACGTGCCGTTCGACATGGAGTCGGTGGAGCTCGACTTCCAGATCCTCGATCCCGACGCGGATGGTCTCGAGATGAGCGTCCTGCTCGTCGCCGCCAAGCGGGAGCTGGTCGAGGGGAAGCTGCGCCTCCTCACCGATGCCGAGGTGGCGCCGAGCATCGTGGACGTCGACGCCTTCGCGCTGCACAACGCCTTCGAGATCAACTACCCCGATGCGATGACCGGCGTGGTGTGTCTGGTGAACATCGGGCACGAGGTCACGAACATCAACATCCTGGACGACGGCATCCCACTGCTCACGCGAGACATCGCCGTGGGCACGCGCCGGTTCCGGGAAGACCTGCAGCGCGAGCGCGGGCTGAGCGCGGACGAGGCGGACGGGCTCCTCCAGGGCTACGATCGCTCGCCGCACCTGCAGGCGGTCACCGAGAGCCGTGGCGAGGAGATCGCCGTGGGCATCGAGCGCGCGGCCGCGTTCCTCGCGTCGTCGCTCCGCTCGGCGAGCAAGCTCAAGGCGGCGTACACGTGCGGCGGTGGCTCGCGCGTGCCGGGGCTCAACGAGGCGCTCGCGACGCGGCTGCGCATCCCGGTGCAGCAGGCCAACCCGCTGCAGCGCTTGCGCGTACGTGACGGTGCTTTCAATTCGCTCGTCATCGACGATGTCGCTCCACTCCTCATGCTTCCCATCGGGCTGGCGCTTCGCCAGGTCGCCTGATCTTCCCCCGAAGGTCGCGTCATGATCGATATCAATCTCCTTCCCGGTAGCGGGAAGAAGTCGCGGAGCAAGAGCGCCGGGCTGGACCTCGCCGGCGTGGCCAGCGGTCTGGCCGCGCGCGTGAAGGATCCGCTGCTCATCGGCGCGATCGCGTCCGCGATCGTCGCGGTGGTCGCCATCGGGGGCATGTACTGGTATCTGCAGAGCCAGACGGTCTCGCTCGAGGAGCAGCTCGCGAAGGCGCAGCAGGATTCCATCACCTACACCGCGGTGATCGACCAGCGGCGCAAGACGGAGGCGCAGCGCGATTCCGTGATGCGCCAGGTGCGCCTCATCAAGTCGTTCGACGACAAGCGATTCGTCTGGCCGCACCTCATGGACGAGGTGAGCCGGGCGCTTCCGCCGTACACCTGGATCAGCTCCGTGGTCCAGACCAACAGCACCACCGCCGCGCAGCCCGCCGCCGCGCCGCCGCCCCCGAAGGGGAAGGACGTGCCGGCCGACAGCGACAGCACGGCGTCGCCCAACGTCAGACTCCGCATCGTGGGGAACACGGTGGACATCCAGGCGCTCACCCGGTTCATGAAAGTACTCGAGGCATCGCCCTTCATCAGCGACGTGCAGCTCGTCGGATCGTCGATCGTGCTCATGGATGGCAAGGAGATCACCCAGTTCACGCTCGACGCCTCGTATCAGCCGCCCGATCCGACGGCCATCAAGTTGGTTCCCGTCGCCCTCTCGGTGAGGTAGCCCATGGCCGGATTGCCGAAGGGACAGCGCGAGCAGCTCCTGCTCTTCGCCGTTTTCATCGCGGCCGCCCTGATCTTCGCGGACTGGAATTGGGTCTTCAAACCGCGCTCCACCGAGCTCGCCGCCCAGCGCGACCGGGTGGAGAAGCTCGTGGCGTTGAACGACAAGGCGAAGGCGGAGTTGGGCAAGGGCGACATCGGAGAGCTGCGCCGCCAGCTCGCCGAGTATCAGCAGACGCTCTCGCTCATTCGCACGCTCGTCCCGTCGGGGAACGAGGTGCCCGCGCTCCTCGAGCAGGTCTCCACGGCGGCGCGGCGCGTGGGGCTCGATCTCTCCCAGGTGAAGCCGCAGCCGGTGGTCGTGGGAGAGAGCTACGACACGTACCGCTACGACATCCAGATGGTCGGCGGCTATCACCAGTTGGCGGAGTTCTTCACCAACATGGGCGCCCTGAGCCGGATCGTGCTCCCGATGAACGTCTCGCTGGCCATCTCCACCAACCAGAACGCGCTCAAGAGTCACCCCCAGGATGCCGCACTGATCGAGGCGCGATTCCAGTTGCAGACGTTCGTCATACACACCGGCGCCGCCCCCGACGCGGACCTGCCGCCCACCACGAAGGGGGCGAAGTCATGACCAAGCGGATGCTTCACGCCGGTCTCGTGGCCGGGGCGATCTGCGTGGCCGCCGGCGCGCTCGGGGCGCAGTCGCTCCCCGCGATGGCCAGGGCCAAGCGCGCCGCCACGAACGCGGTCGCGGCCACCAACGCCCACACGCGCGTGATGACCCAGGATCAGGATTCCCTGCCGGCGAAGAGCGAGCCGGCGCGACGCGATACGCGTCGCGAGGCGCATCGCGCGGCGGCCCCCGTCGAGCGCCCCGGCACCATGACCGCGGGCGGGGCGTCCGGCCACCCGGCGCGTCCCGCCGCGTCGCACACGGGCGGCCGCGCCGCCGCGGGCAACCCCGCGGGCAGCGCCGCGGCCAGCGCCCCGGCCGGGCACGCCGCTGGTGGCAAGGCGCCAGCCGGCGCGCGCCCGAGCACGCCGACCGCCGACACCACGCTCTCCGTGTCGGGACGCGGCGAGGAGGCGCGGCCCACGCTCATGCGCGAGTCCTTCACCTACTCCGTCGATGGGCGGCGCGACCCGTTCATGTCGCTGCTCGAGAGCGGGGATCTCCGCCCCATGATCTCCGACCTGCGGCTCGTCACGGTGGTGTACTCGGCCGCCGGCCGGTCGGTGGCGATCCTGCGCGACCTCTCCACGAAGGAGCAGTACCGCGTGCGGGAGGGGCAGACGCTCGGGCGGATGCGGGTCGCGAGCATCCGGCCGAAGTCGGTGACGTTCACGCTGGAAGAGTACGGCTTCAGCAGGCAGGAAGTGCTGGCCCTCAACGATACTACTAGAGCGAGGTCGCAATGAGGCGGGTCTGTGCGCTGGTGGGAGTGATGGTCCTCGCGCTCGGCGCGCTCGCGACCGTCGCCCACGCCGATCCGGTGGAGGGTCTCCGGGGCGGTGTGGTGCGGTCGCTGAGCGTGGTGCCGGCGTCGGGACGCGCCGAGGTCGTGATCGCCGTCGGCGGCTCCGTCGACATTCAGGACTTCTCGCTGGCCAACCCGCCGCGGATCGTCCTCGACGTGAAGGGCGCCAAGCTGGGCGCCCCGGTGCGGATGTACGACCACGTGACGCGCGGCGGGATCACCAACGTGCGCGTCGCGCAGTATCGCGAGAACGTGGTGCGCGTGGTGATCGACCTCGACGGCGACCACGAGTACACCGTCACCCGCGGCGCGGACGATGAGGTGCACGTGGCCGTGGACGGCGGCAACGGCGCCGCGTTCACCGCCTGGCGCGCCTCGCCGGAGCTCGCGTCCACCTTCGCCACCCCCGCCGGCGAGACCGGCGCGGCGGGCGAGCCGGATGCCGCCACCGCGGACCACACGCTCCGCCTGGACAGCCGGGAGCGGGCGATGCACGCCGCCTCGGCGCAGCCGCGCATCACCGTCACGTACCAGGATGCCGACATCCGCGACGTGATCGCCGCCTTCGCCGTGTTCTCCGGTCGCACGATCGTGGTCGGGAAGGGCGTCGCCGGCACCGTCTCCGCCGAGGTGCGCGACCAGCCCTGGGACGTCGCCCTCCGCGCCATCCTGCAGTCGCAGGGGCTGGACGCGCGCGAGGACCAGGACGGGATCATCTCCGTCGACAGCTACCAGAACATCGCCGCCAAGCAGGCCACCGCGCCGCTCACCACGCGCATCATCTCGGTGAACTACGCGCGCGCCTCGTCGCTCGTCCCCACGATCAAGAGCCTCCTCTCCAAGGAGTGCGCGATCGGCGCCAACGGCGCGCAGTCGCAGAACGAGTGCAACACGCGCGGCGCGGTGAGCGCCGACTCGGCCACCAACCGCCTCATCGTGACCGACGTCGCCTCGCGCCTCGACGACATCGCGAACTACGTGAAGGACCTGGACGTCCGCACGCCGCAGGTCGCGATCAAGGCGAAGATCATCCTCGTGAACCGCACCAACATCGAGGACATCGGCGTCAGCTACGACCTCGGCGACAAGGGCACGTTCTTCAACAAGCTCGTCCAGCGCCCCGACCCGAGCACCTTCAAGCCGGTGGACACGAACGGCGACGGGGTGCCGGACGCCGTCACCGGCACGCCGTTCGACAAGAACCTCCAGGTGATCAACCTGGGCGGCAACTCGCTGGCCGCCGTCGCCAACGCCACCCAGCGCGTCACCAACCCGGCGCTCCAGCTCATCTTCTCCACCGCGCTCGGCAAGTTCGACCTCACCGCCTTCCTCGACGCGCTGCAGGAAGTCCGGCTCGCGGACGTGCAGGCGGAGCCGAGCATCGTCACGCTCGACAACCGCAAGGCCGAGCTGCTCTCCGGTGAGGAGACGCCGATCCGCATCGTCGACCTCGGGTCGCTCAGCCAGGGCGGCAACCAGGCCACGGCGCCGCGCGCCACCGTGAGCTTCAAGGAGACCGGTATCATCCTGTCCGTGACGCCGCACGTCACGAACAACCGCAAGATCCTCATGACGCTGCACTCGGAGCGCTCGCAGCTCCAGCCGGCGGCGTCGGACCTCGGCTACACCTTCCTCAAGCAGCGCGCCGACAACGAGCTCCTCGTCGGCGACGGCGAGACCGCGGTGATCGGCGGCCTGACCGTCACCCAGGTGCAGCAGGACAAGGTCGGCATCCCCCTGCTCGTGGACCTGCCGCTCATCGGCCGGCTGTTCGGCGAGACGAAGACCCAGGAGGACAAGAGCGACCTCCTGATCCTGGTCACCCCCCACATCGTCGACGACGGGGAGCGCCTCGCGCCTCCGGGCGGCGACCGCTGATCGAGAGATCTCCCATGTCGCGCACCCGAACGCACGTGTCGCGTCGTACGCCGGCTTCTCTTCACCAGGGCGCGGCGCTCGCCGGCCGTGCCCTCGCCGGACTCGCCCTCGCCGCCATCGCCGCTCTCGCGGCGGCGTGCTCCGACAGCGCCGATCCGAGCGGCTCCCACACCGATCAGACTCCGCCCACCGTGAGCGTCGCGGCGGGCACGGCATCGGCCGACACCACGCTCGGCTTCACCGTGGACGCGCACGACAACCTCGGGCTCCTGCAGGTGCACGCCCAGGTGAGCGGTCCCGGATTCAGCGGGAGCTTCGATACCACCTTCACGTCCACGGTCACCCAGGTCACGATCCCCTACGAGATCGGCGTGCCGACGAGCGTGCCGATGGGAACGCAGGTCATGGTCGTCGCCTACGCGGTGGACGGCGCTCACAACTCCTCGGCGCCGGACACCGCCTATCTCGTCACCGGGAACGCCGGCCCGACGCTCGCGGTCGTCACGAGCCCGACGTCCGGCGACAGCGCCGTGGTCGGCTTCTCGATCGGCGTCTCGTTGAGCGGGAAGACGCCGAACAAGGTGCGCGCGCTCGGCTACATCGCGAGCGGCGTGTGGGCGTCGGAGCGGCGCGACTCGGTGGTCTACACCTCGCCCCTCAAGGACTCGATCGCCGTGGACACGACGCTGAGCCTCGACGGCGCGAGCACCGGCACCCTCACCATCACGCCGTTCGTCAGGGACTCGAACAAGGTCCTCGCGCTCGGCGCGCCGGTGACGGTCACGGTGATCAGCGCCGCCAGCGCCAACACCGTGCCGGTGGTGGACTTCGGCCTCACCAAACGGATCGAGGTCACGGACACGATCCACGTGGAGGCGCGCGACCTCGCCGGCATCCGCTGGCTGGGCTACGAGGTGCGCAACCTGGCGAGCGATCCGAACACGTTCTTCGCCGCCGACTCGTTCCAGGTCGCGGGCAACAAGACGCCGGCGCTGCACACGTTCGCCATGAAGCTGAACATCAGCGACCTCCCGAAGGACGTGGAGGTGCGCGGCTTCGCCCGCAACACCAACGGCACGCGCGCCTACGCGCTGCTCGACGACGGCAGCACGCGGGGGGACACCGTCACCGTCGTCGCCGGTGTCACGCAGGGGCTCCCCTTCGGCGGCGCCATCGCCGACGCGCTGTACCACCCGCCCACCGACCGGTTGTACCTCACGAACATCGACCGGAACGAGATCGAGGTGTTCGATCTCGCCGACTCGACGTTCAAGACGCCGATCATCACCGGCTCGCGGCCGTGGGGGATCACCGCCTGGCCGGTGGATCGCAGCGGTACCATGGGCGACACGCTCCTCGTCGCCAACTCGGGTGGAACCTCCATCGACTACATCGATGCGAGCGCCGGCGCGGAGATCATGCGCTACGCGCTCCCGAACATCGTCGCGTACAGCGTCACCACCAAGCTGTCCGAGACGACCGGACAGCCGATCCAGGTACGGACGGTGTACGACTTCAGCGACCGCCCGCAGTACGTGGCCGCCACCTGCACCGGATCCACCGCGCCGGGTTCCCCGTGCGGTGACGTGATCCTCGTCTACTCCACGACGCCCACGCCGGGGCAGACCAAACCGTTCCCCAACCAGGGCACGGTACGGTGGGAGAACCTCACCAGGCGGACGTCGCACCTGTTCTTCGAGCATGCCATGGGACAGAGCGACGGGCGCAGCGACACGCTCGCCGTGGACCGCTTCGCCGCGCAGGGCTTCGGGGTGGACTCGGCGCTCGTCCCCGCCTCCCAGCAGGCCGTCGACGGCTCGGGCAACACGATCACTTACTCCGTCGTCTTCCGGATCCCGGACCTGGCGTTCCGCGACACCACGTTCGCGCGCAACTCGGGCAACTTCCGGCGCGTGGTGATCGGCGAGGGCGGGCCGGTGCTCGGCAGCCGCGCGCTCATGTACGATGTGACGGCCGGATTCGCGCAGAACTTCCCCGGCACCGCCACGCCGCTTCCCACGCCGGTGGTGGACCTCGGCATCTCGCGTCCCACGGCGGTCACCGACTTCATCGCCAACACCTTCGCCCGCGTGGGCGGGGTGGCCATCAACTTCGATGGCGAGCTGGCGGCGATCCGCGGCGACTCCACGTACATCGTCGATCGCGATCTCCGGCTGCAAGGGTTGCTGCAGACGTCCAGCGCCAACCCGGGCTTCGATTTCCACCCGGCCAACGCGGGAATCGGTCCGGCGACATCGCCGGCCGGCTCGCGCGTGGGCTTCGCCGCCTCCGACAAGCCGGAGATCCAGGTGTACGACACGTACACGTATCGCAACTGCATGAGCATTCCCACGCGCGACCCGATCATCGGGCCGATCAAGGCGGCCACTCGCGCGGGTAGCACGGACGTGGTGCTCGTCGGAGCGACCGCTCGCGGCGTGGTCCTCGTCACCATCACGGCGGCGCAACTGGCGACCTGCCAGTAGCTCCACCGTTCACCGGTCTCACCGAGCCGCCCGGCGCCCCGCGCCGGGCGGCTCGTCGCTCGTGCGGCCGATGATTCCGGCACTCCCCTTCCACCCATCCGGCGATACACTTACATCCGGCCCGCGATTCCCGATTCCCGATTCCCGATTCCCGATCCCCCGATGCCCCTCCGCTTCACCACCGCCGGCGAATCCCACGGTCCCGCGCTCGTCTCCATCCTCGAGGGGATGCCGGCGGGGCTCCCGCTCGTCCCCGAGGACGTGAACGCGGAGCTCGCCCGTCGGCAGCAGGGGTACGGGCGCGGCCGCCGCATGCAGATCGAGCGGGACACCGCCGAGTTCCTCTCCGGCGTGCGCGCCGGCGAGACGCTCGGGTCGCCGATCGCGATGCTCATCACGAACCGCGACTGGAAGAACTGGCAGGACATCATGGACCCGGCGGTGCGCGAGGGGGAGCAGGGGCCGAGGCGCCGCGCCGTCACCCGCGTTCGTCCCGGGCACGCCGATCTCTCCGGCATGCTCAAGTACGATCGCGCGGACGGCCGCGACATCCTGGAGCGCGCCTCCGCCCGGGAGACCACCGCCCGCGTCGCATCGGGGGCGATCTGCCGCCGCTTCCTTCGCGAGCTCGGCGTGCGCATCGGGAGCCACGTCATCCACCTCGGCGGGATCGACGCGCGCCGCCCCGAGCGGATGCCCGACGACATCGATGCCGTCGCCGACCGCTCCCCCCTGCGCACGCTCGACCCGGAGGCGGATGCGCGGATGATCGAGCGCATCGATGCCATCAAGCGCGAGGGGAACACGCTCGGTGGGATCTGCGAGGTGGTGTGCGATGGGCTGCCGGTGGGGCTCGGGTCCCACGTGTCGTGGGACCGGAAGCTCGACGGACGCCTCGCGGCGGCGATGATGTCCATCCCGGCGGTGAAGGGGGTGGAGATCGGGTCGGGCTTCGAGGTCGCCAGGCGCACCGGCGCCGAGGCGCACGATGAGATCGAGCCGGCGCCGGGGAGGGCGCTCACCGGCAACGTGCGCCGCCGCACGAATCGCGCGGGCGGGCTGGAGGGTGGGATCACCACCGGCGAGCCGCTGGTGCTGCACGTCGCGATGAAGCCGATCAGCACCCTCATGCGCCCGCTCGCCACGGTGGACGTGGCCACCGGCGAGCCCGCCGCGGCCGTGGCCGAGCGGAGCGATGTCACGGCGGTTCCGGCGATGGGGGTGATCGCCGAGGCGATGGCGGCGTTCGTTCTCGCGCAGGCCATGCTCGAGAAGTTCGGCGGTGACTCGCTGGGCGAGGTTCGCCGCAACTTCGAGGGGTACATCGCTCACGTGGACGCGCGGATTGCCCACGCCGGAGCCTAGCCCGCACATCATCCTCGTCGGCCTCCCCGGGGCGGGGAAGTCGGCCGCTGGCGCCTTGCTGGCGCGCCGGCTGGCGCGACCGTTCGTCGACTTCGATGTGGAGATCGAGCGACGGACCGGCAGCTCGGTGGCCGGGATCTTCCGTGATCGTGGGGAGGCCGCCTTCCGGGCGCTGGAGATGGAGCTCACCCGGGAGCTGGCGGCGAGCGGGGGGATGATCCTCGCCCCCGGCGGCGGGTGGATCACCACCCCGGGGGCACTGGCGCTATTGCGCCCGCCCGGTCGCCTGATTTACCTGCGAGCCTCTCCGGACGTCGCATTGATGCGGATGGGGCGATCGCTCGCCCAGCGTCCTCTTCTCCGGGCGGCCGACCCCCTGGCCGAGCTCCGTGGACTGCTCGCCGCGAGAGAGCGGGCGTACCTTCTCGCGGACCACGTTCTGGACGTGGATGTGCTTGATTTGCAACAGGTTGCGGTGGAACTCGCGCGCCTTGCCGAGGGTTGATTGGGGGGATAGGTTTGACTGGAGACAGGTGACAGAGTCGCCCCTCGGACGCCTCGTTCGGGTGTCCACCGCCTTCGGCCAGCAATGGCTCCGGTTGGCGTAATTCCGGTGCCGGCGTGCTCACACGGCCTACTCATTATATGGCGGATCTGTCCGGCTGCCGCCGGAGGTTGAGCGTCCCATGACTTTTCGCGTGCTGGGTCCCCACGAACGGGGACGGTTCGCTCCCGACGCCTGGGGGCATCTCATTTCGTTGAGTGGTTCCGGCCTATTGAACGCCGCCGAGCTCGAGCATGTCATCGAGCGGGCCCTGAGCCAGATTGACGGGCGCATCGCGCTGGATGATCTCCGAGTCCTCATCGAGGGAGCGGGGTACATGGATGATGGGTTGAGCGGCGACAACGTGACGGTACACTGAGATCATGGCATCCAAGAAAACGACTAAACGCGCCTCCAAGGGGGCCAAGAGCACCCGGAAGAAGGCTTCGTCATCCGCGGTCGCGCCGGAGCGGGCGACGCGCGGGCGCAACGCCTCGGCATCGGGCACGTCCAAGCGCGCCTCCACGGCGCGCAGGTCGGCGCGTGCGGCTGGTGGGGACGGTGGCGGCGATATCGACGTCGGCGCGGTGCGCGGTAAGTCGCTCGTCATCGTGGAGTCCCCGGCCAAGGCGAAGACGATCAGCAAGTACCTCGGTCCGGACTATCGCGTTCGGGCCACCGTGGGGCACGTGCGCGACCTTCCCGCCAAGGGACTCGGGATCGACATCGAGCACGGCTTCCGTCCCACGTACGTTCCCGTGCCGGGCAAGGAGCGAACGCTTGCCGAGCTGAAGAGTGCCGCCAAGGTCGCTTCGCGCGTGTACCTCGCCACCGACCCGGACCGCGAGGGGGAGGCGATCGCCTGGCACGTGGCGGAGACCATCAAGCAGCGCGGCGGCGCTCCCATCCAGCGCGTGATGTTCCACGAGATCACGCGCGACGCGGTGCAGCGCGCCATCGGCAACGCCACCTCCATCGACGAGAAGAAGGTGGAGGCGCAGCAGGCGCGCCGCATTCTCGACCGGCTGGTGGGTTACAAGGCCAGCCCCCTGCTCTGGAAGACGGTGAAGAAGGGGCTCTCGGCCGGTCGCGTGCAGACCGTCGCCCTGCGCCTCATCGTGGAGCGCGAGCGCGAGATCCGCGCGTTCACCCCGGTCGAGTACTGGACCATCGAGGCGCTCCTCGAGAAGGCGGGGCAGCGCTTCACGGCGCGGCTGCATCAGGTGGATGGAAAGAAACCGTCCATCGCCAACGAGGGTGAGGCGTCCGCGATTCTCGCCGACCTGCGCGGACGGGAAACCTTCCCCGTCACCGATGTGCGCAAGCGCGAGCGCCGCAAGAACGCCTCGGCGCCGTTCACCACCTCCACCATGCAGCAGGAGGCGGCCAAGAAGCTCGGCTTCGGCTCCAAGAAGACGATGCGCGTGGCGCAGGATCTCTACGAGGGGATCGACGTGGGGCCCGAGGGAGCGGTGGGGCTCATCACGTACATGCGCACGGACTCCACCCGTGTGGCCGAGAGCGCCGCGCTCCAGGCGCGCGACTATCTGAAGTCGCTGTTCGGCGAGCGCTTCCTCGCTCCGGGTCCGCAGCTCTACGGCAAGGCGCAGCAGGCGAACGCGCAGGACGCGCACGAAGCCGTGCGCCCCACCGACCCCACGCGCCGGCCGGAGCACATCAAGAAGTATCTCTCCGCCGACCAGTTCAAGCTGTACGAGCTGATCTGGAAGCGCTTCATGGCGTCGCAGATGGCGCCCGCGATCTTCGACACCACTACGGTGGACTTCGACCTCGGCCGTTATCTCTTCCGGTCCACCGGGAGCGTGGTGAAGTTCGAGGGATTCCTCGTGCTCTATCGTGAGGCGCACGAGGAGGGCGATGGTCGCGCGCTCGAGGACGAGCAGGCCCTCCCGGTGCTCGAGGTGCGCGAGAACGTGCCGGTGCGCGAGATCGTGCCGCACCAGCACTTCACCGAGCCGCCCCCGCGCTACTCCGAGGCGAGCCTGGTCAAGGAGCTGGAGCGGCTCGGGATCGGGCGCCCGTCCACGTACGCCTCCATCATCTCCGTGCTCGCCGAGCGCCGATACGTCACGCTCGAGCAGCGGCGCTTCACCCCCACCCCGTTGGGGGAGACGGTGGCGAAGATCATGGTCCACCAGTTCCCATCCATCTTCAACGTGGAGTTCACCTCCAGCATGGAGGGGGAGCTGGACAAGATCGAGGAGGGGGCGCTCAGCTCTCGCCGGGTGCTGGAGGAGTTCTACGGTCCGTTCTCCGACCTGCTCGACAGCGCGGACATTCAGGACCTCATCGCCCGCGCGCACGACCTCTCCATGCTCGCGTCCGAGCGCTGCCCCAAGGACGGTGGGAAGCTGGTGGCGCGCGGCGGCATCTTCGGTCCGTACCTCGCGTGCGAGCATCGCCCGGCGTGCGACTACACCAAGCCGCTGGGACGCGACAAGAAGCCGGCGGTGATGACCGACGAGATCTGCCACGAGTGCGGCGCGCGCATGGTCATCCGTCACGGCCGCTCGGGAGAGTTCCTCGGCTGCAGCAGGTTCCCCAAGTGCCGCGGCACGCGCGCGCTCCCCACGGGGGTGAAGTGCCCGAAGGATGGTGGCGACATCATCCAGCTTCGCTCGAAGAAGCGCGGGCGCGCCTTCTACGGCTGCGCCAACCACCCCAACTGCGACTTCATCGCCTGGAACAAGCCCGTCCTCGAGCAGTGTCCCGAGTGTGGCTTCGTGGGCGCCGAGGCCAAGAGCACCAAGGCTCGCGGCGACTACCGCAAGTGCATGAAGTGCGGGAACGAGTGGGACGTCGTGATGGAGCCGGCGGAGACGGCCGCGGCATCGTGATCGGCGGCGTTCGGCGCCGCCGGCCGGATCAGTCAGAGAAGGAAGGCTCGGGGGAGAGATGATCTCGATCATCGGTGGTGGCCTGGCTGGCTCCGAGGCCGCGTGGCAGCTCGCGGAGCGGGGGCACGAGGTCGTCATTCACGAGATGCGCCCCGTGGTGGGCACGGCGGCCCACAAGACCGGGCAGCTCGCGGAGCTCGTGTGCTCGAACACCTTCAAGAGCACCGAGCTCTCGAACGCGCACGGGCTGCTCAAGGCCGAGATGCGCCGGCTCGGATCGCTCATCCTGTGGGCGGCCGACCAGGCGCGGGTGCCGGGCGGTACGGCGCTCGCCGTGGATCGCGACATCTTCTCCGCGGCGGTCACCGAGCGCATCGCCGCTCACCCACGCATTCGCGTCGAGCGCGGCGAGGCCTCGTCGCTCCCCTCTCCCTCGATCGTCGCCACCGGTCCGCTCACCTCCGACCGTCTGGCGCAGGCGATTCGCGAGCGCCTCGGCGTGGAGTCGCTCGCGTTCTACGACGCCATCGCCCCCGTCGTGTCGCGCGAGTCGATCGACGACGCGATCGTCTACCGTGCCTCGCGATACGGCAAGGAGACGATGGAAGGCGATGGCAGGGATGGCGCGGCGGCGGAGGGCGCGTACCTCAACTGCCCATTCACTCGCGAGCAGTACGAGGCGTTTCTCGACGCGTTGATCGCGGCCGACCAGTATCACGGCCACGAGTTCGACGAGGTGCCCTACTTCGAGGGGTGCATGCCGGTGGAGGAGATGGCGCGGCGGGGGCGCGAGACGCTTCGGTTCGGTCCGCTCAAGCCGGTGGGGCTGCGCGATCCACGCACCGGGCAGGAGGCGTGGGCGGTCGCGCAGCTCCGGCAGGAGGATCGGGCGGGGCGAATGTGGAATCTGGTCGGCTTCCAGACGCGCCTGCGGATTCCGGAGCAGCAGCGCGTGTTCCGCATGATCCCCGGCCTCGCCGACGCCGAGTTCCTGCGCTACGGGTCCATCCACCGCAACTCGTACGTCAACTCGCCGGCGGCGCTCACACCGCACCTCTCGCTGCGCGACGACGCGCGCGTGCTCTTCGCCGGCCAGATCACGGGGGTGGAGGGATACACCGAGAGCAGCGCCACCGGACTCGTGGCGGGGATCAATCTCGCCCGGATGCTCGATGGGCTCGATCCGGTCATCCCGCCCCCCACGACGATGATCGGGGCGCTGTACCGCTACCTGCGCGAGTCGCGGCCGGAGCACTTCCAGCCGATGAACGCGAACTTCGGCCTGCTGGACGATCTCCCCGGGCGAGTGCGCGACAAGAAGCGCAAGCGAGAGCTGCTCGCCGAACGGGCGTTGGGGGAGCTCGATGCGTGGTGGGCGGAGGTCGCGGGACGCGGCACGCGGGACGCAGAACCCCCGGGGCGCGGCTCGCGGGACGCGGGGCGCGAACGGCAGGGGAACCGGGAAACGGGAATCGGGAATCGCGAGACACCGACCTCGGCGCTCGAAACGCCGTGACGGACGCGCCGAAGAGCCGGCGCACCGGTACACCGTCGCCAGCTCGGGCGACTGACACATCGCGCCCCGCGCCCCGCGTCCCGCGCCCCGCACCTTCGCGCCCCGAGCCACCGCACCCCGACCTCTCCGCCTTTCTCGCATTCCTCGAGACCGAGCGCAACGACTCCCCGCACACCGTGCGCGCGTACGGGCGGGATCTGGAGATGTTCGTCGAGTTCCTCGGCTCGTACTACGGCACGAGCGAATGGACGTGGGGAGGACTCGACCGGCTCGCCATCCGTGGGTTCCTGGGGCATCTCACCAAGCGCGGCCTCTCCAAGCGCTCGATCGCCAGGGCGCTCTCCGCCGTCCGCACCTTCTACAAATGGATGCACAGGAACGAGGAAGTGGAGGCCAATCCCGCGCGCGGCGTCGCCACCCCCAAGCTCGAGAAGTACCTCCCCGCGTACCTCGACCGGGCGCAGATCGACCTCCTCTTCCAGATGGCCGAGGTGCGCGCGTGGGAGGGGCGGTTCGTCGACGTTCGCAACCTCGCCATCCTCGAGCTGTTCTACAGCACGGGGATGCGCCTCTCCGAGCTGGCGGGGATCAACCGGCAGGATCTCGATCTCGTGTCGCAGCAGGTGAAGGTGCGTGGCAAGGGACGGAAGGAGCGGATCGTCCCCGTGGGGGATCACGCCGCCCTCGCGCTCCGCAACTACGAGGCGAAGCGCGACGAGCTCGCGCGGGCGCTCGGCGGCAGGATCGACCGCGGCGCGTTCTTCCTCGGGCGCACCGGGCGACGGATCGGCGTGCGCGCGGTGCAGGCGGCCGTCGGGGCGTTTCTCCGCGAGATCGACGAGGACGCGGGGCTCTCCGTGCACTCCCTGCGGCACACCTTCGCCACGCACCTGCTCGATGCGGGGGCCGACCTCCGCGCGGTGCAGGAGCTCCTCGGCCACGCCTCCATCTCCACGACGCAGATCTACACGCACACGAGCATCGAGCGCCTGAAGGAGGTGTACTCGCGGGCGCACCCCCGAGCCGGCTGAGCTCGCCCGTGCCGGGAATCGCTCTTGCATTCCTTCCTGGCACCATGCGACTCGAAGACGTGCCCGTTCTGTTCGGCATCCTCGCGGCGCTCGCCGGAGCCATCGTCATCGCGGATGCCTGGACTCCGGACTCCACCGATCTGCCATTCGAGCGCCGCCGCCACCCGCGCCCGGAGCGCAGCCGGGCGGGGGAGGGGATCTTCGGCGGCGCCCTCCTCGTGCTCGCGCTCGCCCTCTTCGGCGGCGACCGGTGGCGCTTCACCACCCTCGCCATCGTCATCGCCTTCATCCTCGCCGTGGTCGGCGTGGTCCTGAACGCGCGTTACTTCAAGGGCCTGGTGGTCGGGCCGGGGCGTGGAAAGGGGCTGGAGGCCGGGGACCAGGGGCCGGGGGCCAGGGGATGACCGCGAG
>DASUXC010000085.1:0-6820 GCA_036378095.1 Gemmatimonadaceae bacterium
CTGAAGAAGTCGAGCTTCTTCGCGGTGTCCGGGTCCGCCGCGTACGCCGCGAAGAAGGGGTCGGCGTACTCCAGCATGTTCGGCACGTTGCTCGTGAACGCGCCATTGCCGATGAGGATGCGGTCGTCCCCCGTCAGGTGCAGCGCGGCGTTCGCCGCGTTCACGGCCCGGTAGTAGTGCTGATAGATGGGATAGTAGGTCGCCATCGTCTCATCGTTCGCATCGGGCTCGTTGCCGACCTGGATGTAGCGGATGTTCGGGTATCTGGACTTGTAGTGGATGAGCGTCCGTGTCAGGAACTCGTCGAGCGCCGCGCCCTCCGGCATCGTCCATTGCGAGGTGGGATTGTACGCGCTCAGCGCGATGAGGATCGACTTGCTCGTGCTCGCATAGAAGGCGAGCGCGTCCTCCGCGCCCACGTGGCTCCCGGCGAACTGGTAGTTGTAGTCGATGTCGCCGTTGTTGTAGACGTAGCGCGTCTGGATCCACGTGCGGACGATGTCCTGGTCGAGGCTCCGCAGGTACGTGCGCGTGGCCTCCCCCGGCAGCGGGCTCGACGTCGATGCCGTGCTCGCGCGCTCGAGCCGCATGACGGGGCCCATCTGCTGCCCCGCGTCCACCACGACCCGGCTCTGGCTCTCGTCCGGCATCGTGACCGAGCGCGCCGCGTGCGTCGGCGCGAGTTCCTCCGTCGGCGTCTCGCCACATCCCGCGGCCGCCATCAGCGCGAGAATCACCGGCATCCACTTCGTGCTCGCAGTCTTCATCTCGATTCGGGGGTTGGGGTAGGGGGTATGGACCCAAGCTACCAGCATCCCCGGCATCTCGGAATCACGAGGGGGGCGAGGTGAACGATCCGGCACTCGGCGAGAGACCCGGCTGTCGGCTCTCGGCTCTCGGCGAGAGACCCGGCTGTCGGCTCTCGGCTCTCGGCTCTCGGCTACGGCACACGCCGAGAGCCCCGTATGCGGGGCAGTAAGCCGAGAGCCGATGGCTGATGGCCCCGTCCCGTCTTGTGCAAACCCGCCCTCCACCGACGTCTCCATCACGGACCCCACTGGAGGCGGACATGCGGCGGCTTGGCTTCATCGGACTGGGCGCGGCGGTCGGCGCGCTCGCGCTTCCGGCGCTCGCGTCGGCGCAGGGATGGGTGGTGCCGCGCCCGTGCGACCGGTGTCCGCCGTGCATCGCGGGGCGGTGCCCGGCGCCGTGGCCCTCGGTGGTACGCGCGTCGAGCGCGGTGCGCGCCGAGCTCGCGAACGGCGTGCTGCGATACACGGTGGACGAGTCGTTCACCAATCGCGGCGCGGGGCTGGGCGAGGCGGACTACTACTTCCCGCTCCCACGCGGCGCCGCGTTCCAGGAGCTGAAGCTGTCCGTGAACGGCGAGCTCGTGGCCGGCGAGGTGATGGACGCGGACGAGGCGAGGCGCATCTACGAGGACATCGTCCGCCGGCGGCGCGATCCGGCGCTGGTGGAGTGGATGGGCTCGGGACTCCTGCACGCGCGGATCTTCCCGATCGCGCCGGGGGAGGAGAAGCGCGTGGTGGTGCGATTCCAGGTGGTGGCGGAGCGGGAGGGGGATGCGCTGCGCATCGACTACCGCCGCGGCACGGCGCGGCCGCCGGAGGAGCCGGTGCCGCTTTCCATGCGGCGCCCGGTGGTGGACGAGGAGCGCGGCGGCGAGACGTCGTTCACGCTGGCGTACGACGCGGGCGGGGAGTACGGCTCGCCGTACTCGCCCACGCACGAGCTGCGCGTGCACGAGGGACGCTCGCGGGTCGCGGTGGAGGCGGTGGGGGGAGGGAGCGACGTCACGGTCCTGCTTCCCATCCGGGCCTCGCGTACGCCGGCGATCAGCGTGCTCCCGTACGCGACGGGTGGGGAGGATGGATTCGCGCTGATCACGGTGTCGCCGCCCACCATGCTTCCGCGGTCCCTTCCGCGCGACGTGACGTTCGTGCTCGATGTCTCCGGCTCGATGAGCGGGCGGAAGATGGAGCAGGCGCGCGCCGCGGGTGAGCGGCTGCTGGAGACGCTCGGTCCCGAGGACCGCTTCCGGCTCATCGACTTCTCGAGCGACGTGCGCACGTTCCGCGACGACTGGACGCGCGCGACCCCGGAGAAGCTGGCGGCGGCGCGCCGCTACCTGGAGGCGCTGGAGGCCGGGGGGGCGACGAACATCGCCGCGGCGCTGCGCGCCGCGCTCGCGCCGGGCGCCCCCGTGCCCGAAGGCGACACGGAGCGCGCGGACGACGACTCGCTCGTCGTGCCGCCGGGCGCCGGGGAGCCGGCGGGGCGCGTGGGCTTCGTGCTGTTCATCACCGATGGGACGCCCACCGTCGGCGAGCGCGATCCCCAGGCGATCGCGCGGCTCGCGGCGCGGCTCCGCGGGGCGCGACGCGTGTTCACGTTCGGCCTCGGTGCCGACGTGAGCGTACCACTCGTGGAGCAGCTCGCGCTCGAGGGGCGCGGCACGGCGAGCTTCGTGCGCCCGGAGGAGGACGTGGCCCGCGCGGTGGGCGTGGTCGCCACGCGGCTCCGCGATCCGGTGCTCGCCGACGCGCGCATCCGCGCGAGCGGCGTGCGCCTCTCCGGCGTCCTGCCGTCGGGCCCGATGGACCTGTTCGCCGGGCAGGACCTCGTGCTCCTCGCGCGCTACGCGGGAAGCGGGCACGCGCGGCTGCTCATCGAGGGGAGAACGAGCGAGGGCCCGGTGACGTGGGCGAAGGAGATCGACTTCCCGGAGCGCGACCGGACGAACGCGTTCGTGCCGCGGCTCTGGGCCACGCGTCGCATCGGGTGGCTGAGCGCGGAGCGGCGAAAGGGAGGGGGCTCGCCGGAGCTCGACGCCGAGATCCGCGAGCTGGGCGAGCGCTATGGCATCCCGACGGAGTTCTCGTCATATCTCGTGCAGGAGCCGAACGCGGTGGCGAGCGCCCCGGCCCCCGCACCGCGCCCGTTCGGGAACGCGCCGACGCGGCTCTCCGAGGTGGTGGTCGCGCCGCAGGCCGCGCCCGCGCGCCGGGACGCGTTCGAGGCGGCGAAGCGCGCGGGGGCGGAACGCGACTCCCGCTCGCTCGCCGCGGCGGACAGCGCGATCGGGCTGGCCGGGAGCGCGGTGCCGGGCGGCGCCGTGCGAGCGGGGAGCGTGCGTCGCGCGGGGGACCGGCTGTTCGTGCTGCGCGATGGCACGTGGACGGACCAGCGGTACCGCGACGACATGCGCGTGGTGCGCATCCAGTCGTTCTCGGCGGGGTACTTCAGGGTGCTCGCGCTCGTCCCCGAGCTGCGCGCGGCGCTCGCGCTGGGCGACCGGGTGCGCGTGGCGGGGCGCGCGGTGGCGATCGAGGTGGGGCCAACGGGGGCGGCGGAGCTGAGCGCCGCGGACGAGCGCGCGATCCGCGCGGGGTGGTGACACGGTGCACGACGTCGAGCGGCTGTTCCGAACCTATCACGTGATGCTCGTGCGCTACCTCACGCGCCGGCTCGGCGACCGTGACTGGGCCGAGGAGGTGGCGCAGGAGACGTTCGTCCGCGCGCTCCGGCAGGAGACGCTCACGAACGAGCGGGCGTGGCTGTTCACCGTGGCGAACAACCTCGTGCGCGATGCCGCGCGGAAGGACGCGCGCCGGCGCCGGCACCTCTCGCTTCTCGCGGAGGAGGCGCGCGACGAGGCGATCGAGCCCGAGCCGACGTCGCTCGAGCGGGCGCAGGAGGCGGCGCTGGCGCGGCGGGCGGTGGACGCGCTCGCGGAGCGCGATCGGCTGGCCCTGCTCATGCGCGAGGAGGGGTTGGACTACGGCGAGATCGCCCAGGCGCTCGGGCTCTCGGTGGGGTCGATCGGCACCACGCTGGCGCGCGCGCGCCGCCGGCTGGTGGAGCAGTACGAGGCGCTCCAGCGGGAGCGCGGCAGGAGGGAAGGGCATGCGGCATCTTGACGAAGGGACGATCCACGCGTGGCTCGACGGTGCGCTCGATGCCGAGGAGTCGCGGGCCATCGAGACGCATCTCGCGGAGTGCGCGTCGTGCGCGGGCGAGGTGGCGGAGGCGCGCGGGCTGATCGCCGCGTCGTCGCGCATCCTCGCCGCGCTGGACGCGGTGCCCGGCGGGGTGATCCCCGACGATGATACCGGCGGTAGCGATGGGTCGGCCGCGGCGAAGGACGACGCGCCGTCCACCGGCACACCGCGCCGCGCCTCGCCACGCCCGCGGTGGAGGATCCCGGGGTACGCGCGCGCCGCCGCGGCGGTGATGCTCGTCACGGCCGGCGCGATCGCGCTGGCGCGCACGGAGCGCATCGCGCCGCGACCGGCGAGCGAGGCGTCGTCGCGGGTGGTGCGCACGTCGGCGGAGCGCGCCGCGCCCCCGATGGCGCCCGCGCCCGCCTCGGCCCCCGCGGCACGACCGTCCGCACCGGCGGCGGACACCGCCATCGCTCGCGCCGCGCCGCGAGCGGAACCGAGCGCGCCGAGCGATGTCGCACCCCGGCGCTCCAACCGGGCGGAGGCGCCGCGGGTGGCCTTTTCTCCGCGCGCCGGGAACGCGGGAGCGCGACCCCCCGCCCCCGACACGCACGCGTTCGCGATGGCGGACAGCGCCACGGGCATGCCTTCGGGACGCGACTCCGCCGCGCGGAGGGAGGCGGAGAGCGCCATCGCCGATGGTCTCGCCGGAGCGATGGCGAGCCCCGGGGGCGCGGCCGTCACTCGGCCGCGCGGCGGCGCGAGCATGGTCGCCGGCCGCGTGACGGACGAGCGTGGAGCCCCGGTCGCGGGCGCATCCGTGGTCGTCTCGAGCCAGGAGAGCGCGCGCGCGTTCGCGACGACCGATGCGCGGGGGGAGTACGCGATCACCCTCCCCGATACCCTCGGGAGCCGCGCGGCGACGATCACCGTGCGGCGCATCGGGTATCGCGCGGTCACCGACAGCGTGATCCCGGCGCCACGCACCACGGTGGTCCGCGACCTCACCATGCCGGCCACGCCCTTGAGCCTGAGCGAAGTGGTGGTGACGCAGCAGGGAGCGGCCGAGCGGCGGAGCGCGGCCGGAGCGCGGCCGACCGACTCGGTCATGCGTGCGCCGAGCGACTCCGCGCCGCGCCTCGCCGAATCGGCGAAGGCGCTGAGCCCGCGCATCCGCCTGGTGCGGAGCGACAGCGTGGCCGATGGCGACCGGATCGTGCGGCGCCGCATCTACGAGGTGCGCCCCGGCGTCCGCGTGACGCTCGCCGCGGCGGCACTGATCGCCGATCGCCAGGCGCCGATGGATGGCCGCTTCCGCGCCGCTCGCCCCTCCGCCCGGCCGGCGCCCGACGCGGAGAGCGCCGAGTCGCTGGCCGTGGGGGTGAACTCCATCCAGTGGACCGGCGTGGATGGGACGCGCTACACGCTGAGCGGAAGGCTGCCGGTGGCGGAGTTGAGCAGGCTGAAGGACCTCGTGCGTTGAGCGCAGGGTTCGGCGCGCCGGAGGCGGGGTGCGGACGACCCGGGGCGCGGTGTGCGGGGCGCGGGATGCGGTGGAGTACGGAATGCGATGAGGGCACCGGCCAAAGCCTTTGGCCGGTGCCCTCATCGCTCAGTCCCTGTTCAAACGCGCCCCGCGCCCCCAGCCCCGCGCCCCGCCTCCGGCGCCACGAGCCCCGCGTCCGGCGCGACATCGTCCGGCTCCTCCTCGCGCAGCGCGCGCATCACCGTGCCGCCGGCGGCGATGGCGCCGAGGATGATGTAGAGGTAGAAGGTGTAGAAGCGCCACCAGATGAGCGAAGCGCCGAAGATCCAGCCGGGGATCGCGTTGCCGAGTGTCTCCTTGAAGGCGACCTCGATCAGCCCGCCGCCGGCGGGGACGGCCACGACGACGCTCCCGTAGGTGAGCGCGATGGGCCAGAGGATCAGCGGTGCCACCGGCGCCTTCACCCCGAAGGAGTAGACGATGATCGGGAGGATCGCGAGTCGCAGGAGGATGTGCAGGATCGAGGCGCCCAGAGCGAGGGAGGCGATGCCGAAGCGCATGTGCTTCATCCCTTCGATTCCGGCGCGCAGCTGGCGGAGCGAGCGCTGCACCGCGCGCCAGCGGCCGGCGTTGAGGCCGATGCGCTGTGCCCAGCGGGGGGGCGGGCCAGCCGCGCCGCGCCGGGCGAGGATGAATCCGAGCGCGCCCGTGCCCAGGACGAAGGTGGCGTACATCGCCACCAGTCCCACCATTCCCATGATCATCGCGCCCGAGCCGCGAAAGACGAGGAACATCGCGAGCGCGACCACGGCGAGCGAGATCATCTCGAGGAAGAGCTCCGCGAAGATCACGAGGATGATGCTCGCCGAGGGCATCCCGTCCTCGCCCAAGATCAGGTAGCGTGCCGGCTCCGCGCCCGTGCGCGCGGGGGTGATCGCCGCGCCGAAATCACCGCCCGCGCTGGCGCGAAGCGCGGTGTTGAAGCGCATGGGGATCCGCAGCGAGGCCGCGCTGAGCGCGACTTTGCAGCCGCGCATGCCGAGCTCCAGAAGCGCGACGCCGAGCAGCACCGCGTGCGCGCCCACCGATACCGTCACCGCGTTGTGCCCGTGCGGCCAACTGGTGAACACGATGTAGAGCGACACGGCGATCGCCGCGGCGAACGATACGATGGCGAGGAGCCAGCGGGAGGGCCTCAAGAGGCGCGCCTTGGTGGGGTCATCGCGGTCACACAGCTATCCCGGCGGGTCTCGGCAGGGGGGTAGGACGGTGGGATGAAACGTTCCGTGCAAGTTGCCTGGTAGATCGCGCTCGTCAAGGGCGGAGGGGGGGAGGGGAGAGGAAGCAGAGAGCAGAAAGCAGGAAGCAG
>DASUXC010000086.1:0-54315 GCA_036378095.1 Gemmatimonadaceae bacterium
CGGCGGCCCGGGGATTCCCCGGGCCGCCGTTCGCGTTCAGGCTCTCGGTTCTCGGCCCTCGGCTCTCGGCTACGGCACACGCCGAGAGCCGATGGCCGAGAGCCGACAGCCGTGTCTACTGCAGATTCGGGTTGTTCTGCCGCTCCACGTCCGGCAGCTTGAGGCAGAGCGCCGAGCCGGACGGGCCGTAGACGCCCCCGTTCCGGTACGTGCTCCCCTCCGGCGGATCGAGCGTCAGGTCGAAGCGGATCACGTCGTAGAGCCGCTGCCCCTCGAGCCACAGCTCGCGGCTCCGCTCCTCCACGATCTGGTTGAGCACGGACGACTGGTCCGTGGGGCCCCCCGAGGCGGTGTACGTCGGGATCCCCGCCTTGGTGTGCAGCGCGTCGATGATCGCGATCGCTCCGCCGGTGTCGCCCGCGCGAGCGTCGGCCTCGGCGATGATGAGCTGCGCCTCGTCGTACGACGCGATCGGAATCGGCGACGATGGGTCCGTGTACTTGAGCTGCGCCCACTCGTGGAGACCGTTTCGCGTCGAGTCTCCCGTCGCCGCCGCCTGCACGCGGGGATCGGCGACGCCGTCGAACATCATGTCCTGGTAGCGCGGACCCACCGACGACGCCACGCCCTGCGAGTTGCTCTCGCCGTACACCCGGTTCGAGCGCCGCGTGGTCGTGGCGGACGCCGTGGCGACGTGCACGTACTCGGGATCGGTCACCTGCTCCGCGTCGGCCTTGGCCTGGTCGTACAGCCCCATGTCGAGCCGCGCGCGGGCGCGACCAATGTACGCCATGTTCAGCGCATCATCGTCCCCCGCCGCCTGCGCCGCCTGGATTCCCAGGGTGAACTCGGAGTCCGCCGACTGGAACACCTGCTGCGGCGTGAGCTCCGTGCCGTAGGTGATCGTGCCGTCCGGGTTCAGCGTGGAGATGACCGCCGAGCAGAACATCTCGCCGAGCAGCACGCGCGCGTACCCGGCGTACGGGTACAGCGTGGCGATGAGCTCGCCCCGGTTCACACCGGTGGGTACGTCCGCATCGGTGGCCGCGTTCAAGATGCGCAGCACGTTGTCAGCCGACTCGCGCGCGCGGTTGATCGGGATGTACGTCCCCTCCGCGTCGCAGTCGTTGACCGCGTAGCGTTGGTTGTCCGCGGGCACCGAGCGCTGGTCGTACACCCACCGCGCGGCGGTCTGCGTGGCATCCTCGAACTCGTCGGTGAGCTCCGCGCCCACCACGATGAACGACCCGAGCGCGCAGTCGAAGTCGGAGATGGCGCCGTTCGTGAGCAGCACGGCGTTCGCCGGGTTCTCGATCGAGCCGGCCGGAATCCGGTTCGGCACGGGCACGTCGAGCAGGCTGTTGCAGGCCACCAGGGTGCTCGCCAGGAGCGCGGCTCCGAGGAAGAACACCCCTCGCCGCGACCGGTGCGCCGCATCTGGCCGTGTATGAAATCGCATGTCGAATCCTGCGAAAGAGGGTGGTCGTCGGTCAGAAGGAGACGTTCAGCGTGGCGACGAAGCTGGAGAGCTGCGGCGTGTCCGTCTGCTCCCACGACACGCTGCTCCCGCCGCGGCTGCCGCCGAGGAACTGCGCCTCGGGCTCCATCCCCTTGTACTTCGTCCACGTGTGCAGATTGCGGCCGGCCACCGTGATCGAGGCGGCGCTCGCGTGCAGCGCCGCGGCGAAGCGGTCGGGCAGCGAGTACGTGGCCGACAGCTCGCGGAGCTTGAAGAAGCTCGCGTCGCTGATCAGGTAGAACGGCATGCTGTTCTGGATCCCGGCCTCGAGGACGGGAGAGTAATCCTGGGGCACCAGCATCTCCCGGCACGTGCCGCCGAGCACGAAGTAGCAGCGGATGCGGTAGTTGCCATCCAGCTTCTTCTGGCCGAGCTGGAAGTCCACCAGCCCGTACAGCTTCAGCTTGTTCCACAGGGTGACCGTGGACGTGAACGCCCCCTGCTTGTCGGGGATGCTGCTGCCGAGGTACACCTGCGGGGCGGAGGCGCAGTCCACCTGCCCGCCCAGCCCGTCGTCGCACATGACGTTGATGGCGTTGCCGGCGTCGTCGAGCTGCGCGCTCACCACCTTCTTCTCGAACCACGCGCCCACGGGGTAGCCGGCCTGGTTCCGCTCGTACGTGCCCGCCGAGAGGAACTTCACGCCGGGGAGCCCGAGGTCCACGATCTTGTTCTTGTTGTACGAGAACGCCACCGACGCGTCCCACGTGACCGTGTTGTTGCGGACCGGCGTCACGCGGGCGAGCAGCTCGACGCCCTTATTGCTCACCTCACCGGCGTTCACGAACTGGGTGTTCGCGAAGCCGATGGACGGCGGCATGGCGCGGTCGAGGATCGCGTCCTTGGTGTTCTTGTTGTAGAAGGTGAACTCGAGCCCGGCGCGATCGTCGAACAGGCTCGTCTCGAAGCCGGTCTCGAACTCGCGGCTCCGCTCCGGGCCGAGGTCCGCGTTGCCGAAGGACTGCGGCGTGACGGCCGGCTCGTCGTTCGGGCCGGTGACCCCCGCGTACGTCCGGATCGCGTCGAAGTCGTTCGGCTGCTGCCCCGACTCGCCGTACGCCGCGCGGAGACGCAGCGAGTTGAGCCAGCTGATATTGCCGAAGAACGGCTCATCGCTGACCACCCACGACACGCTCGCCTTCGGGTAGTACGCGCGGCCGAAGCCCTCACCGAACGCGCTGTTCTTGTCGGAGCGCAGCGCGAGGGTGAGATAGCGCCGGTCCTTCCACCCGATCTGCTCCTGCACGTAGTAGCCGAGCGTGCGGTTCTCGGCCACGTCCTGCCCGCTCGAGAAGTCGCGCGTGAGCGATCCGATCGACGTGAGCCCCGGCGCGGCGAACACGAACCCGCCGGCGCTGACGTACTCGAACCGCTTGATGTAGTACTGCCCGCCCACCGAGGTGGCCAGGTTGAGCCCCGGCAGCGCGTCGAAGCGGGCCGTCGCCGCGTAGTCGAACGTGCGGAACTTGTTGGTGTTGTTGGACTGGAACTTGTAGCCCAGGGCGTCCGTGCCGATGTTGGTGCTCCGCAGCGAGTCGATGCGGGCCGCCATCTCGACGTCGTTGGTGTTCACCTGGTCGGCGCCGAAGATGAGGCGCTGGGAGAACCAGCTCGTCGGCTGGTGCGTGATCTGCACGCTCCCGGTGAAGCGGCCGATGTCCTGGTACATGTGGTACGTCTCGTCGTACTGCCACGGGAAGCTGCTCCCGAAGCCGAGCGTCGGGGTGCCGACGCCCGCCGGATCCATGAGCATCACCGTCCACATGCGGCCGCCGTAGCCGGCTTCCGGCGCCAGGTTCGTTCGCCCGTTCAGGTAGTTCAGGTGCGCCTGCATCTTGAACTTCTCGCTCGGCTGGACCGTGAGGTTCGCCCGCGCGCTCGTGCGCCCGAGGTCGTTCGTCAGGTCCACGCCTTCATCTTCCTCGCGAACGCCCGCCACGTAGTACTGGAAGCGGTCGGTGCCGCCGGACACGCCCGCGTGGTACTTCTGGTGGTGCCCGGTGCGGAAGATGTCCCGCCCGTACGTGCTCTTGTAGCTGTCGTTCAGCTGCTTGAACGTGATCGACTGGATGTTCCCGTCGACCACGCCATAGTTCGTCGGGATGCGCCCCTCGGGATTCATGAAGAAGTTGGCGCCCTGCGTCATCGAGAAGTCGTAGCGCGTCTTCCCCGCCGCGCCCTGCTTCGTGATGATCTGGATCACGCCGTTCGCCGCCTCCGTGCCGTACAGCGTGGCCGCCGAGGGGCCCTTCAGGATCTCGATCCGCTCGATGTCCTCGGGGTCGATGTCGTTCCAGCGCGAGATCGAGCCAGAGCCGAACGCCTGGTTGGCCGGCCCCGTGGCCTGGCTGTTGTCCATGCGCACGCCGTCCACGTAGATGAGCGGCGTCTGATTGAGGCTCAGGCTCGACGTCCCGCGGACGCGGATCTTGGCGCCCGAGCCCACCTCGCCGGTGCCGGGCATGATGACCACGTTCGGAGCGCGCCCGTTCACCAGCTCCTGGAAGCTCGTCACCGGCGCGATCTTCGTGATGCTCGCCACGTCGATGGACGTGACCGCGTTTCCGATCTCGCGCTTCGTCTGGCCGTTCGGCGTCCCGGTGACGACCACCACGTCGAGGCTCATGGGGCGGGACACGAGCGCCAGCGTGACCGTGGTGTCGCCGACGGTGACGACCTGCCGCGCCGACCCGTAGCCGATGCGGCGCGCGACCACCGTCGCCTGCGTGCCGCTCGCGCCACGGATGCTGAAGTGGCCGTTGGCGTCCGTGAGGTTGCCGAGCGTCGTATTCTCGACGGTCACCTGCACGCCGGGAATCGGTGCCCGGCTCGCCGAGTCGACGACCGTGCCGGCGATGATTCCCTGCGCCCCGGCGGCGGCGGCGCACGCCACGGTGGCCGCGACCGCGGCGGCCATCGCGCGGATCAGGACGCGCGGGCGCCCGCGCGTCCTGATTGGCCGATCGGGTTCCCTACCGTGCGAACACGAAGTGGAAGGCATTGGACCTCCTCAATGACGTGAATCGTTCCCGCGGCCCCGTGAGATCGAGGAAGCGCGAGGCTGGTGGGTGGTGCGGCCGCAGCCGCGATGTGATGGAATGACGTGCGGCGTGACGCGAATGCGAGTGGCGTGAGGCGAGTGCCCCGGACGTGCTGGTCGATGCTCCGGGAACGAGGTTGGGCGTGGCGCGACGCGGGCGCCGGATGGTCGAACGACGCTAAAGTACAGCGCGCGACGGGCTCCGCAAGCAGCGCCTCCATGCGACGCGTCGGGTCGCGCACGGAAACGCGAGGGCGGCCGGCATGACGCCGGCCGCCCTCGTGAAGATTTTTCAATGTGCCGCGCGATGTCGGAGCTACCAGATCTGCGCCCGCAGGCTGTCCGGGCGCACCATCGGCTCCCCCGCCTTGCACCCCCACGCCTGCTGGAACTCCGGCATGTTCGAGAGCGGTCCGTTCACGCGCCAGCGCGCCGGCGAGTGGGGATCGACGATCAGGAGCTGCCGCGCCGCTTCCGGACGCACCTTCCGGCGCCAGATCTGCGCCCACGCCAGGAAGAAGCGCTGCTCCGGCGTGAACCCGTCGATCAGCCCCGGACGCCCCTTTCGCGCCAGCTCCCGCTCCAGCGCCGCGTACGCGATCGTGAGGCCCCCCAGGTCGGCGATGTTCTCCCCCAGCGTCAGCTTCCCGTTCACGTGCAGGGTGTCCACCCCCACGTATCCGTCGAACTGCCGCTCCACCAGCGTCGCCCGCCGCGTGTACTCGGCGGCATCCGCCGGCGTCCACCAGTCGCGCAGGTCCCCCTCCGCGTCGAACCGCCGCCCCTGGTCGTCGAACCCGTGCGTCATCTCGTGCCCGATCACGGCGCCCATCCCGCCGTAGTTCACCGCATCGTCCGCGTTCGGGTCGAAGAAAGGCGGCTGGAGGATCCCCGCCGGGAACACGATCTCGTTGATGAGCGGATTGTAATACGCGTTCACCGTCGGCGGCGTCATCCCCCACTCCGACCGGTCCACCGCCTTCCCCACCCGCGCGAGACGCCGGCGCGCCTCGAACTCGTTCGCCGCCATCTGGTTCAGCACGAACGCGCGCGGCTCGAGGGTGAGCGCCGAGTAGTCGCGCCACCGGTCGGGATACCCGATCTTGTTCTCGAACGCCGCGAGCTTGAGGGCCGCCTGCCGCCGCGTCGAGTCGCTCATCCACGACAGCGATGCGAGCCGCTCCCGCAGCACCGCCTCCATGTTGCGTACCATCGCCAGCGCGCGCGCCTTCGCGTCGGGGGTGAACGCGCGCTTCACGTACGCCTGCCCGAGTGCCTCCCCCATCGACCGGTCGGCGGCGCGCAGACAGCGCTTCCACCGCGGAAGGAGCTCCCTGGCGCCGGAGAGGAGCTGGGTCATCTGGAAGTCCTCGGCCACGAACGCGCTCCCCATGGACGGCGCCACCGCGTCGGCGAGGTGCCAGCGCAGGTACGCCTTCCAGTCGTCCAGCGGCACCGCGGTCACGAGCGAGTCGAGCGCGCGCACGAACGCCGGCTGTGCCACGTTCACCGTCTCCACCGACCGCACCCCCATCGCGTCCAGCGTGAGCCGCCACGACAGCCGCGGGGCCATCGCCTGCAGCTCGTCGAGCGTCATCGGGTGGTACACGGCGCTCGGGTCGCGCTGCGCGGCGCGCGGCATCGACGCGGACGCGAGCGCGGTCTCGATGGCCATCACGCGGCGCGCGTCGGCGCTGGCCGTGTCGGCCGGCTCGCCGAGCAGCTGGAGCATCCGCCCCACGTGCGCCACGTAGGCGTCGCGGATGCGCGCCGACGCGGAGTCGGGCTTCAGGTAGTAGTCGCGATCGGGGAGCCCGAGCCCGCCCTGGTGCACGCCGAGAATCGTGCGCGCGCTGTGCTCGAAGTCGGGCTCCGCGCCCACCCGCACGAGCGCGTCCACTCCGGCGAGACGGAGATGCGCCGCCGCGCGCTCCAGGTCGGCCACGGTGCGGATCGCGTCGATGCGCGCGATCCGCGGCGCCAGCGGCGCGATCCCCGCCCGCTCGATCGCCGCCGAGTCCATGCACGTGGCGTAGAAGATCCCCACCTTGCGCGTCGTGAGGTCGCTTCCCTTCCCCGCCGCGGCAGCATCGAGGACCGCGTGCAGCACCTCCTGGTTGCGGTCGGAAAGCTCGGTGAAGCTGCCGTAGCTGGTGTACGCGGCGGGGATCTCCGTGCGCTTCACCCAGGCGCCGGAGGCGAACTGGAAGAAGTCCTGGCACGCGGCGCAGGTGGAGTCGATGGTGGAGGGGTCGAGCGGGCGGGAGGCGCGGGAGGCGCCGGTCGCGGGCAGCTGCGCGTGGAGCGGCGCGTGGAGCGGCATCGCCGCGAGGGCGAGCGCGCACGCGGCGACGCGCCAGCGTGAACGTGGGAGGACCATGCGGTCGGAGGCCTCGGTGCGAGTGGACCGGGGAGAGACGCGAGATCGCCACGAATACGTCCGGGCGCCCTCGCCCGTTGGCGGCTCGGGCGCTCCGGTCCGCCCGCCCCGCCCGCATCATGCCACCCCATCACGCGACCGCGCGCCCCGCCGACGCGCGCGCTCAACGCTCCAGCAGTCCAGCCACTCCGCGCCGCGCGTCGCGCGCCCCGTGCGCCACCCCCGTTCCCACGGCGAGCCCGAACAGCACCGCCGTGCCGGCGCCGACGAGCGGAAGCAGCCACGCCACCGGCGCCGCCACCAGCGCCGCCCCGGCACCCGCGATCCACGGCGTCATCCACCGCTGCATCGCGTCCACGTAGCGCAGTCGCGTGCGCACGAAGTGCCGACTGTTCACGTACCCGAGCAGCACCACGGCGCCCGTCAACGCGATTTCCACGAGTCCGATCATTGTCGCACCTCCTGATGGGCCTACGAATCCCGGCTGCGCGCGGTTTCGTTCCCCCGGGCTCCAGCGCGCGTCGTCCCAGTCCCGGCGCCGGCACACGACGATCGGCTTCCACTCCCCCGCGCGTCGCCCGGGATTGCCGCGCTCCCCGCTCGCGCGTCCATCCGACATGAGCACCATCGGTCGGACGCCGGGGGCGGCACCCGCGCGAGGATGAGGATGGCGACGGTGACCGCGGGCACCCCTCGCCTCCCCCGCCGGCGCGTGCGCGCCGGCCCCATGTCATCGATCCCGATGCCCTGGCGGTGGGTGGCCGTGGGCGGCGCCGTCGCCGCGCTCGCCGGCGTCATCGCCGCCGCCACCGCGCAGGCGATCGCCGTCGCCGATGCCCGGGCCGGCGGCCCCGCCATCGTCGTCGCCCACCACCCTCGTCAGGCGGCGCCCGCCGCCCCTTCCGCGCCCGTCTTCGGCGACACGCTGCTCGGCCGCAGCGGGCAGCTTCGCGTGCACCTCGTGCCGGTGCGGGAGCTCCCCGCCATCGTGGGCGACGAGCGCGCGGCGGCGCCAGGCGTGTACCCGGTGAGCGGCGGCATCGGCGGCCACCCCTTCTCGTTCGTCGCGCTCCGCGCCTTCTCGCTCAAGGTGGGCGCCACCGTCGGCGACTACTACGTGGGATACTGGCCCGCCGAGCGGCATCGCATCCGCTCGGAGGCGTACGCCAATCCCACGGGATTCGTGGAGGTCACGCCGGCCAACCAGGACACCTGGGTGTCGGCCCACTTCCGCCTGCGCGACTTCGTGACGCACGACCAGCTCGACGTCTGGCCCAAGTACGTGGTCCTTCGCGAGGCGCTGCTCGACAAGCTCGAGCTGGTGCTCCAGGACCTCGCCCTGCGCGGAATCGCCACCACGCACGTGGTGGTGCTCTCCGGCTTCCGCACGCCCGCCTACAATCTCGCCCTCGGCGACGCGAGCGGCCGCTCGAGGGAGAGCCGTCACCAGTACGGCGATGCGGCCGACATCATCATCGACGCCGACGGCGACGGCCGGATGGACGACCTGAACTGGGATGGCCGCGTGAACGCGGGGGACGTGCGCGTGGTGGAGCAGGCCGTCACGCGCGTCGAGCGCCGCTACCCCGAGCTGGAGGGGGGCCTCGGCGTGTACGCGGCGATGGGGCCGCACGGCCCCTTCGCGCACATCGATGTGCGCGGCGAGGTGGCGCGGTGGACGGGCGGCCGGCGTCGCGGGGGGCGCGCCAGTGGCGACCCGTCACGCGCCACGCGCATCGGCCACTGCTACGCCACCGGTGCGTCCGCCGTGCTCTGCCTGCCGCGTGCGCGGCGCGCCCGCTGAGGAGCGGGGGCGATCAGCCCGGCTCGGGCGCGGCACCCGCGGCGGCGTTCGCCGCGTCGGCCGCCGCTTCCCGGCGCCACAGCGCCACGGCGAGCAGCAGCGCGCCGATCGACACGCCCACGTCGGCCACGTTGAACGTCCAGAAGCGTGTGGCGCCGACGCCGATGTCGATGAAGTCCACCACGCCGCGTGGCGAGCGAAGCCGGTCCAGCAGGTTGCCGACGGCGCCGCCGCACACCAGCGCGAGCGCGACCACCAGCCACACGTCCGCCGCCGACGCCCGGTGGTAGAGCCGCGCGAGCCCGCTCAGCACGACCACGGTGAGCAGCGCGAGCAGCCAGCGCGACGAGGTGCCGAGCAGGTCCACGCCGAACGCCGCGCCGGGATTGTAGGCCAGGGTGAACTGTACCACGTCGCCGATCACCGAATGCGGCACGTGCGGGGGGGAGAGGTGCTCGACGGCGAGCAGCTTGGTCGTGCAGTCGGCCAGGACCAGTGTGAGCGCCAACGGCCAGAAGATCGCGTGCTTGCGTCGCATGCGGCGTGGGAAGTGGTCGGTGACTCGGAGCCGGCGCGCCGGAGCGGCCGAGGTGACGAAAGCTAACAGCCCGGCGGCATGGACGCGTGCACCGAGGGCCGGCACCGCTCACGGCCCGCCGCGCCACACGAGCCGGAGCACCAGGTCGAGCAAGAGCGCGGCCACGGCGAGCCCGAGGAGGATCTTCTCCGGCGCGCCGAGCGGTGGCGGGCTGTGGTACCAACGACGACGGCGGTACTCCCACGGCATGGCGTGGGTCCGGTTGGCGATGCGTGCACCTTACGATGGAACATCTGCGGCGGCAATTGGCGAAACCGGGAGGTCCGCGTCCCGGCGCCCCCCGGACGCGGGCGCGCCGCCTCTCCCCCCGGCGGACGCGAGCGCGTACCTTCGAGCGCGTGGCCTCGAGTGCGTAGCTTCGAGTGCGTCGTTTCGAGGGCGGAGCTCGATGGGCCGTCGTCGTGCGACCACGCGGGAGTCGAGAGGAATGCCCGAACGAACGATCCTCGTGATGGCGAGTCACCCGCTCATTGGCCGGCTCCTCGTGGACTTCGCGCGCGGGGCGGGGTATGCCGCGGACGAGCTCGACACGGGCGAGTCGCCCGACGCCGCCATCACGCGCGTCGACCCATCCGTGGTGCTCGTCGACTACCGGCGCGCCGATGCCGTCAGCGCCGGCGTGCGCCAGCGGTTGGAGGAGCGCGCCATCCCCGGCGTGCTCTTCTCCGGTGCCCTCGACCGCGCCGACATGGAGATCACCGCCGGGTTCCTCCGGTGGAGCTCCTTCGTGATGCCCATCTCCCAGCAGGAGCTCGCGTCCGTGCTCGAGCGGAGCGAGCGGCGGTAGCGGCGCGGCCGGAGGCATCCCGCGAGCGGTGTCGCGCGCCGCCGAATTGACCGAGTCCCTTCGTCGCTCGTCGATTCATGTGTTCCCCGACTCATCCCACGTCCGCGTTCCCACCTGCCACCCGCGCGACGACCGCGCCCAACCCTCGAGGGTGACCCGATCATGCACGCTGCTCGCGTAGCACTCACGGTGATGACGGCGCTGGGACTCCCGGCGCTCGCGACGAGCGCCGCCGCCCAGCGCGAGCGCGTGGACGTGCGCCGCTTCCAGTGGAACCCGGTGGTCGTGTACGTGGGGGTCGAGCGTCCGACCGGGATCGAGCTCTTCCTCACGACCGACGATGCCCACTGGGCGCTCACCTGGTTCGCCCCGGACACGATCGGCGAGTGGCTTCCGGCGCTCGATTCGCTCCTCGCCGCCGGCGACACCACGACGAGGGAGACGCGCGAGATCGCCGGCCGGTTCGGCAGCACGCTCCGCTTCGTCAGCGGCACCATGCGAGGTCAGCACCTGTTCGGTCTGCGGCTCGCCGCTCCCCCGGCGCGGCAGCCGATCGTCGCCTGGCTGCCCGCGCAGTACGCGCGGGATCTCGCCAGGGCGCTCCACAAGAGCGCGGACGAGGCTCGCCATCTCTGGCGAGGGCGGGCGACGGCCGCCGTCGATCGCGTGTACGAGGAGTGGGAGGTCGATCAGCCGCCGGTGGGCGCCGACTTCCAGCGGATCGGCGACGTGGTCCCCCTCAACAGCCTCGGCGGCCGGGTCACCCTCGGCTTCGTCGTCGACACGCTGGGGCACATCGATCCGCGCACGGTATCGGTGTACGACTGCGACGACCAGCGGCTCGCATCGCGCTTCGCCCGCGTCGTCGGCGCCTGGCCCTTCACTCCCGGGAAGATCGGCGGCCACGCCGTCCCGACGCGTGCCGTCGTGTCCTTCACGTTGGAGAGCAACATGCGCGTCCGGATCAATCCCGAGCGCGTCGTGCCGGGATCGCCCTGAGCGAGCCGCTGGTCAGCACGCCCGGACGAAGTGGAAGGCGCTGATCGTCAGGCGGTGCCGGAAGTAGAAGCGGTGCGCGCCCTCCCGGTGCGTGGCCGAATCGAGCTCGAGGGCGGCGCACCCGGCCGCGCGAGCCTGCTCGTGGAGCCAGCCCAGGAGCGCATCACCGTGACCGCGTGAGCGCGCCGCCGCATCGGTCACGAGGTCGTCCACGTAGAGCACGAGGCCGCGCACGAGCTGGTCGAGCAAGCGGAAGCCGGCCACGGCGCGCACCACGTCGTCCTCCGCGAGATACACCAGGCGGTAGCCGGTCTCGCGCATGCGGCGCACGCGTCGCACGAGCTCCTCCTCCGTGACGTGTGGGCGGAGCTGCACCATCACGGGATGGCACGCGGCCACCTGCGCGTCGGTCTCGGCGTCGTGAATGCTGAACATCGGGATGGGTCGGGGTGATGCGTGATGTGGGATCCGGCGGGCTGGCGCCCGCGCGTCGCGCGCGGGCGCCGACAGGCCGGTCGCGCCCGGGCGACGCGACGCCCGGTAGTCTGCCCGCCCCCGCCCCGCATCGCCAGCGCCAGATCGTTCCCGCGCGGCCGGGCCAGTCCGCCGCGCCGCTCGGCGGGGCCGCCCGTCGCTCTCGTCAGGCGGCGCCGCTCGCGCGCGCGCCCTCGACGAGACGGAGCGGCGTGCCCCACGGATCCGACGCGACCACGTCGCCGCGCGCCGCCCGCGTGATGTCGTGGCCGCCGCCGGCGAGGCTGTGCGCGGCCGCGTCCAGCGATCGGCGGTCGGGGAGGACGAGCTCCCACTCCAGCAGGCGCGCTTCGTCCGCGCCGGGGCGCGTCGCCCCGGGGGCCCACACGTTCGTGCCGAGGTGGTGGTGGTAGCCGCCCGCGGAGAGAAAGAGCGCCCCCGGATAGCTCCACACGACCTTGTCCAGCCCCAGCGCCTCGTGGTAGAACGCCTCGCTGGCCCGCAGATCGCCCACGTGCAGGTGCACGTGCCCGATCACCGTCCCCGCCGGCGCGCCCCGCCAGGGCGCATCCCCGCCCGCCGCCGCGAGGTCGCGCACGTCCAGCGGCGCGGTGGTCATGGTGATCTCGCGCCCCTCGGACCGCCACGCCGCGCGGGGGCGATCGGCGTACACCTCGATCCCCAGCCCATCCGGATCGTGGAGGTACAGCGCCTCGCTCACGAGATGGTCGGCGGCGCCCACGGCGATGCGCTGGCTCGCGACGTGCCCGACGAACCGCCCGAGCGACGCCCGATCGGGGAGCAGCACGGCGAAGTGGTAGAGGCCGAGCCGTCCCCCACGCGGCACCGGCCGGGCGCCCGCGAGCTCGTGCAGTTCGACGAGCACCGCGTCGTCGCCGCGCTCGTCGCCGCCGCCACGATCCTGCCCGTCGGCGGACGAGCTCGCGCCGCGCGCGCCCATCGTGGCCACGTCGCCCGATCGCTCGAGCACGCGCAGGCCCAGCACGCGCTCGTAGAACGCGATGGAGCGATCGAGGTCCGCGACCTGCAGGCGCACGCGGCCGACCCGGGTCGCCGCGGGGAGGCGGAACCCCGGGGGCGCGACCCCCGCGGGGGTGCCCTCCGGCGCGGTGGACGCGGCGGGGATCGCGGGCGCGGCGCGTCGCGGCGACTCGTCAGGCGCCATGGTCGCGGTCTCCGGCGGGCTGCCCGTCAGGCCGCGGCCCGGCGCGACCCGCCACGACCGGATGCGCCCGCGTCGCGCGCGCGGCGCGCGGCGAGCAGATGGTCGAGCGAGAACGCGCCCGCGCCGGCGAGGGCCAGCGCCGCCGATGAGCCGAGCATCGCGAGCGCGAACTCGAACCCGTTGGGGAGGAAGAAGCCCCCCTTCAGGTGGACGAGGGCGATGGCGCCGAGCATCTCGATCGCGAGACCGAGCGCGGCGAGACGCGTGAGCAGCCCGGCCAGCAGCGCGAGCCCGCCGGCGAACTCGAGGATCGCGACGAGCGGGGCGGTGACGGCGGCGAGGGGGATCCCCATGCCGGCGAACGCGGTGGTGACGCCGGGGAGGCCGAAGCTGAAGAGCTTCTGTCCGCCGTGGGCGATGAAGATGACGCCGGCGACGAGCCGGAGGACGGCGAGCGCGAGGTCGAGCCGGCGATCTGGAGCGAGCGAGGTCTGGTTCATGGCAGCACGGTTCGAGTGACGAGGGAGTGCCTGGAAGACTCGTGCGCGTGGCGCCTGCGCCCCGCGCGCTTCTTCATTTCATGTGTGATAACACATATCCAATTCGAAAAGTTCACCGCGGCGCCCGCGCCTCGGCGAGCAGATCGATCAGCGTCCGGAGCTGGCGCGCGCCCAGGTGCCCCAAGTGGCGCCGGTGGAACTCGGCGGTGAGACCCTCGAGCTCGGCGAGCAGGGCGAGCCCGGCCGGCGTCATGCGGGCCACGACCACCCGGCGGTCGAGGGTGTCCCGCGCGCGCGCCACGAGCCCCATCCGTTCGAGGCGGTCGAGCAGGCGCGTGACATCGGGCACCTGGGCCACGAGCCGGTCGGACACCTCGAACCGGCAGAGCCCCGCCTCCCCGGCCCCGCGCAGGATGCGGAGCACGTTGTACTGGGTGGGGGTGATCCCGTACGGCTTGAACAGCTCGACGAGCGCGTGCTCCAGCTGCGCCGCCGTGCGCGCGATGCTGAGCGTCGCCTCCTGCTCGAGGCTGCCGAACGGCTTCGCCTGCTTTATCTCCTCGCGAATGGATCTGGCCATGTCGCACGATGCGTGTTGCAACACACGACGGCAAGCGAGACAATGGCGTGAGAGCGGAGGAGGGTGTCGGCGCCCCCTACCCCGCCCTCGCCCTCCGATACCCGAGCTGCTCCGAGATGGATTGCGCCGCGCGCACCACCGGCACGCTCAACGCCGCGAGGGAGCGCAGCGGGGCGCGCGACACCGGCGCGGACACCGCCACCGCCCCGACCACCGCCCCCGTGTGGTCCAGCACCGGCGCGCCGACCGCGGCCAGGTCGTCCTCCAGCTCGCGCCACGCCGTGGAGTAGCCCCGGTCGCGCACGCGTCCCAGCTCGTGCAGGAACGCGTCGATGTCGGTGATCGTCCGCGACGCCAGCCGCGGCAGTCGCTTGGGCAGGAGCTGCCGCACCTCGCCCGCCTCGCGCCACGCGAGGAGCGATTTCCCCGCCGCCGTGGCATGGCACGGGAATCGCCGCCCCACCCACCCCACGTGCATGATCGGGTGCGGGCTCTCCACCGCCTCCACGTTCATCCCCTCCCTGTCGACGAGAATGGCCAGACTGCTCGTTTCCCTGGTCACCGCCGTGAGCCGCCGCAGCTCCTCGCGCGCCACGCGCTGCAGGCTCGTCGATCGTCGCGCGAGCTCACCCAGCACCGCCACGCGGATGGAGAGCCGGTACCGCCCCGACTCCGGATCCCGGTCGAGAAATCCGGCCGCGGCGATCGCCGACATCCAGCGCGACACGGTGCTCTTCGGCCGCCCGAGCGCCTGGGCCACCTCGATGACGCCGAGCTCGCGGCGGGTGGGCGAGAAGAGCTCGAGCACCTCCATCGCCTTGCGTAGCATGGGCCCTCGGGAGATAATGAATAGTGGAACCCGGTTCCATAATATGAAACAGCCGGTCGCCACGCCAGCACGCCGCGACACCACCCCGGACGGCCCGCGCGCGGCCGGGCACGTCGCCCGGCGCCCCACCCCGTCGCACCACTCCGCCCCGGAGAGACCGCATGTCGGTGTTCCTCAACGGCAGCTTCGTCGCCCCCGAGCAGGCCCGCATCTCCGTCGACGACCGCGGCTTCGTCTTCGGGGACGGCGTCTACGAGGTCATCCGCGTGCGCGACGGGCGCCTCTTCGAGGGTGAGGCCCACTTCGCCCGCCTCGCCGACGGCGTCGCCGCGCTCGCCCTCGCGCCCAAGGGCGATCCGATCGCGCCCCTCCGGGGCCTCCCGGGCATCGCCGACGAGCTCCTCGCCCGCAACGAGCTCACCCGCGGCGAGGCGACGATCTACATCCAGATCACGCGCGGTGCCGCCCCCCGCACGCACGCCTTCCCCGCTCCACCCCCGCCGCCCACGATCTACGCCGCCGCCAGGGTGTTCACCCCGCCCGCCGAGCTCCGCGCGCGCGGCGCGGCCGCCATCACCCGCCCCGACATCCGCTGGGCGCGGTGCGACATCAAGTCCGTGAACCTCCTCCCCAACGTGCTCGCCAAGCAGCACGCCGCCGAGCACGGAGCACTGGAAGCCATCTTCGTGCGCGATGGGGCGCTCACCGATGGCGCCTCGACGAGCGTGTTCGCCGTCATCGACGGTGAGCTGCGCACGCCCCCCCTCACGAACTACATCCTTCCCGGCATCACCCGCCGCGTGGTCCTCGAGCTGGCGGCGTCGCGGGGCATCCCCGCGCGCGAGCGCCCGATCTTCGCCGACGAGCTGTCCGCCGCCGCGGAGCTGTTCATCACCGGAACGACCACCGACGTCATGCCCATCTGCACGCTCGACGGCGCGCCCGTGGGCGAAGGTACACCCGGACCGGTCGCGCGCCAGCTCCAGCAGGCGCTCGAGGCGCGGATCGCCGGCGCGCCGGCGCCATAGCGGTCGGAATCGCGGTCGGCCGGGTTCGCGCCCCAGCCTGGCCGATCACTCGGGCTCGTGATCCCCGGGATGCCGGATGCACATCCGCCGAACGAGCCCGCCCTCGATCGTGTAGACGTGATCTATCATCGAATCGACCAGCGGGTTCCCCCGCACGTCGCGCACGACCTGGTGCACGTGCACCACTGTGCGACCGCCCCCCTCGTCCTCGAACCCGACCGGCGTGACGTGCGGATCGATCATCGTCCACTGGCGCGACCAGTACGCCCGCACCTCGTCGTGCCCGTGCACGTATCCCCCGTCCATCCCGTTCGCCCACTCGACGTCGGGGTGCATCACCGCGAGGGCGCCGTCGATGTCGCGGGCGTTGAACGCGTCGTAGGCCCGCGCCAGCATCTCGTGCTCCTTCCGCATCACCCCTCCCGTGCGCCATCCGGCGCGACGGTCGCGTTGGTGTCATCCCGCGCTCCCCCGCCGCGCGCGCCGACTACCGGGAGACCCGAGCGCACCGCCGCGCGCACCGCGGGGGTGTCTCGCACGGCGGCGAAGGGCATGGGGGGCGGCGGATCGGCGATCCGCGGCGCGAGCTCCCGCTCGTACCACCCCACGTCGTGCCACCGCCCCATCTTGTGGCCCACGCCGTGATACACCCCGACCGCGCGGAAGCCCATGGCCCGGTGGAACCCTTCGCTCGGGGGGTTCGGGAGGGTGATCCCGGCGTAGGCGTTGCGGAACCCCTGCCGCACGAGGATGGCGAAGAGCGACGTGTACAACCCGCGAGCGATCCCCGCTCGGTGCGCATCGTGGCGCACGTAGACGGACACGTCCACGGACCACTGGTAGGCCGCACGCTCCCGATGCCTGCCCGCGTAGGCATAGCCCACCGTCGCGCCGTGGTAGTCGCACACCAGCCAGGGCGTCCACGCCGTCACGCGCTCGAGACGCCTGGTCATCTCCGCCTCGTCGGGCGCTTCGAACTCGAACGAGATCACGCCGTCGGTGACGAACGGCGCGTAGATCGCGGCGAGCGCCGCGGCGTCGGCGGGCGTGGCGAGACGGATGTCGGCCGCCCTCTCGCGCGTGCGGTCGATCCTGCTCGCGTCTCGCAACTGGTACCTCCACATCTGCAGACGTTCCGTGTGATCGATCCGCCGGCGCGCCGCCGCCTCGGCACTCCGCCGCCTCAGCGCGCCGGAGCGCCCTCCGATCCGCGTTCCACGTACCACTCCGGCATGACCTCGCGGAAGTGCGCGAGCTTGGGACGGTCCCACGTCACGATGTACGGGTCATCCGGGTGGCGGACCGCGAAGTCCTGCTGCTCCGCCGGCACGGGCGCGAAGTCGCGGAGCGCGACCACGCGCGTGGCGATCGCCGCGCGGAAGGTCCCCTCGCGCTCGAGACGCCCGATGTAGTCCGTGGCCTCCCGGAACTGCGTCGTGTCCGTGTAGAGCACGGCCGACCGGTACCGCACCCCGACGTCGGGCCCCTGCCGGTCCACTTGGGTCGGATCGTGTGCCACGGTGAAGAAGATGTGGAGGAGATCGGCGTACGTCACGACCGCCGGGTCGTACGTGATGCGCACCGACTCCACGCGCAGCGGCGGCGAGGGGCGCCGTCCCGCCGACGTCGCGGGCAGCCACTCGGCGTCGGACATCCCGCTCACCACGTCGACCACGCCGCGCACGTGCTCGAACACGGTCTCCATCGTCCAGTAGCATCCGCCGGCCAGGACGGCGGTGGCCAGCTTCCCCGAATGGCTCGCCGCGCGTGGCGGAGCCGCCTGCGCGGGTGCGCCCGCGCAGGCGGCCGCGGAGAGCGAGAGCAGAGTGAGCAGCGTCTGCGCGGATCGCATCACGCCTCCGGGACGATCTCGTAGGTCATGTGCCGCTTCGGGACGTGTGTGCGCAGCTCGAGCATGGCGCGCGTCGACCCATCGACACGATAGGTCGCCTCGCCACCGCCCGGGTCGCGCACGAGCACCACCCACGCGCCCCCCTCCCCGGCGCCCGCGTGGTCCGGCTCGGCGCTGTGCACATCGACGCTCGCGTACCGGAACCCGCCGAACTCCGGATCGTAGAGGGGAAGGCGCGCGTGCAGCCCATCGCGCAGCGCGATGGAGCGCACGATGAGATCCAGGTCGGTGGAATTGAACGCGGGCGCGGGCAGCGTGTCGCGGATCGGCTCGGGCGCCGCCGTCGCGCCCATCGCGCCCGTGACCGTCCGCCCCGCGAAGTCCAGCCTGATGATCCCCGACGTCTTGTACGTGCGCTCCGAGAGCGGAGCGAGCGTCGCGGCCAACGCCAGGGTGGTGTCCACGACGTGCCCCTTCGCGCCGTAATCGTACACGATCACCCGCTGCACCACCGGGCCGGTCATCGTGGCGAGCGTGCGCTGCGTGACCGACATCGTGCCGAGCGCCTGGAACGCGCTATCCCCATCGGCCACGCTGCGGATGACGAACCGCCGGGTACCGTCGGCGGGACGCGTCTCCGCCAGCGGCGCTTCGGGCGCCGGATGCGTCGAATCCGCGACGGCCACCGCGGCTTGCGCGGGAGCCATGCCGTGCCCCCGCCCCGCCCCCACGTCCCCCCCCGAGCCGAACACCAGTGCGGCGCACGCCAACCAGCCGCGGATGCTTCCGATCATTCGATCCTCCGAACTTGGAGTGTGAGGTTCGCCGGCTCTCGCATCAGAGCACGAGCGGGAGCGTCCCCGCCGCCGCGATGCGCTCGAGGCGCGGGCGCTCGCCCGGCGACCATCGATGCAGGCGGTGCGTCACGCGGTAGCGCACCGGTCCGCCATCATCCGACGCGGCACGCTCCACCGGGCGCGGGATTCCCACGAACTCGACGTCGAGCGCGTCGCGGGTCGCGCTCACCACCGCGTACCCGTGCCCGCCCAGGTCGGCGAACGCGAGGTGCGGGGCGACGTCGGGGTTCCGCTCGCCCAGCGCCTGACGAGCATCCCCGGTGCGCTGGAGCGCGAGGCTGGCGCGGACGCCGTGCAGCAGCGTGACGTTGATCGCGGCCTCCGGCTTCTTCCCGTCCCCATCGTGCAGGAAGAGCGCGCGCAGCGGATGGTTCTTCGGGATCGCGTACTCCGCCGCCTCGGCGAGGCCGGGCGCCGAGATCGAGCCGGTGATGAACTCGGCGGCCACCGGCTCGAACGCCTCGGGCGGCAGCGCCGTCGAGAGGAGGCCGGCCGTGAAGGCGTGCCGGTCCCCCGCGAGCGACACGAGCCCCGCGATCCCACGCCGCCGCACGAAGTCGAGAATCTCGTCGCGCTCCGTGCGGTATCCCGACCAGTCATCATCGCCGAGCTGCGCCCACCCCTCCACCGGCCAGCGCGGCCCCGCATCGGGGGGAAGCCGGTGGAGGTCCGCACGCCAGTCCAGCGCTCCGACCGAGTTCCCCCACAGCTTCCACGTCGCCGTCGAGGCACCGAGGCGCTCGAGGAACCATGCCTTCTGCCGCTCGCCGAGCATCGACTGCGGCGGCGCGTCGCGGCGCGGGTTGGGGAGATCGGCATCACCGAACCGGATCGTCGCCGGCGCGCCGCCCTCGTAGGCCCGCCCCGCATCCAGCACCTCGATCACGTGCTGCGACTCGAAGAACAGGAACTGCGGCGTGCGGAACGCCTTCGCGCCCGGCAGGTCCATCACCGGCTCCGACCGGAACGACCGGTTGTCGGTGAGGATGAGGTCCACGTGCCGCCCCCAGCGCATCGCGCGATGCAGCGTGAGGCTCCGGATCGCGGCGAGGTTGCCCGGCTCGAGCCCGAGCCCATGCTCGTCGAAGTCGTGGATGGGGACGTCGGCCACCCGCGGCGCCTCGAACCGCTCGAGCGACCGCGTGCCCGGCTGCGCCACGCGCGCCGGCTGGTACTCGAACCACGCCTGCGACGCGGCCACCTTGCGCGTCTGCGCCGGCACCACCCCCGCGCCGAAGTTCTGCTGGCTCTGCCACCCCTTCCACGAGAACTCGTGGTTGTCCCAGATGTACACGAACGGCCACCGGGCACGCGCATCCTGCAGGTCGGGATCGCGCAGGTACGCCCGGTAGAGGGCGCGATAGTCCTCCACGGTGGTCGGCACGTGGAAGTCGGCGTGCCGCTCGCCGTGCGCGTAGCGCACGATGTCGCGGAGCCGGCGGTCGTACATCCCCTGCGGCCGGTCCTCGGGATACCACACCACCTCGTACACGAAGTCCCCGAGGTGGAGCACGAACCCGAGCTGCTCGGCGGCGGAGCGGCGCTCGTCGTCGTGGATCATCCGCCGATACGCGTTGCACGCGCCCTGCTGCACGTTCTGGCAGCTCACGTAGGCGAAGCGCGCCGCGCGATCATCGTCAGGCGCCGGCGCCGTCCGCGTGCGACCCACCCGGCTCGCGAACCCGTGCTCGTCGGTGAAGCGATACCAGTAGACGCGCCCCGGCTCGAGCCCGGCCGCGAGGATGCGGCACGTCCAGTCGCTCTCGGCGGCGAGCGCGGCGGTCGCGGTCGCGACCACGTGGTGCAGCGCTGGATCCTCGGCGATGTGAACGGTGAGCCGGCTCGCCGCGCTCCCCGCGGCCGGCGGGCGCCGCGTCCACAGGATCACGCTGTCCGGGTGCGGGTCGCCCGAGGCGACGCCCTCGGGAAAGAGGTCGCGACGCTCGCCGAGGACGTCGCCCCGCTCCGCGCCGAACGCGGATCGCCATGCCAGTGATGCGCCGAGCGCCGCCGCCGTGGCGATCGCTTCGCGGCGCGTCATGGATCTCGTCACGGGTGTCTCCGGATGTCCGTGCTACGGGAGTGCCGAGTGGCCGCGGCCGCCTCGCGGCGGACGATCCAGGCTACAACCCGGGGAGGCGCGTCGCCAAGGCCACTCGCCGATGATGATGTCAAGGGCACGACAGCACTTCGTCAGATTCCGCGCGCCTCACGTCCCGGGCCGCACGCGGCATCCGGCGTGAGACGATCGCGTGTCGGGAGTGCCGGGACGTAGTGCGGCGTCCTGCCATCCGTGTACATACAGCTTTCGCACCGGTGGCGCAAGCGGCCGCCTGGCGCCCGCGCACGACGGCGAGCGCGAGGGAGCCGCGCTCGCATCCAGCAATTTCGGCATATCGAGAACCGCCGAGCCGGGGTACGGTGACGCGAGCTCTTTCGCGTGGCAGCGGCACGGATCCCGCTGACGTCGCGCTCGGGGAGACGCGGCTGTCGGCCATCGGCTCTCGGCTCTCGGCTAAACCCCGCATAGAGAGCTCTCGGCGTGTGCCGTAGCCGAGAGCCGAGAGCCGAGAGCTGACGGCCGATCCCGGCTGGCACGATTTCCCGTACGCCCCTCCAATGCAGGGTGATCGCATGGCCGTACCGAGCGCGCGGCGCGACGCGTGGCCCAGCCTCCCCTTCACCGAGTGGAAGGACACGCTCGACACGCTGCACCGATGGATGCAGATCGTCGGCAAGACGCGTCTCGCGCTCGCGCCCCCGGTGAATCACTGGTGGCACGTCACCCTCTACCTCACCGCACGAGGGCTCGGGACCTCGCCCATGCCGTACGAGGGACGCGCGCTCGAGGTCGACTTCGACTTCATCGACCACCGGCTCGTCGCGCGGACGAGCGACGGCGCGTCACGCGCGATCGCGCTCGCGCCGCGCTCGGTGGCGGACTTCTACCGCGAGTACGTGGCGATGCTCGCGGCGCTCGGCGTGCGCGTGCCGATCTGGCCGGTACCGGTGGAGATGGAGGACGAGATCCGCTTCACCGGAGACGAGCAGCACCACGCGTACGACGCCGACGCGGCGGCGCGCTGCTGGCGCATCCTCGTGCAGGCTCACCGCGTGACCGAGCGGTTCCGCGGGCGCTTCATCGGCAAGTGCAGTCCCGTGCACTTCTTCTGGGGGAGCTTCGATCTCGCCTGCACGCGCTTCTCGGGGCGCCGCGCGCCGCCCCACCCGGGAGGGATCCCGCACCTCCCCGACCACGTGGTGCGCGAGGCGTACTCGCACGAGTGCATCAGCGCGGGGTGGTGGCCCGGGGGCGGTCCCGTGGGCGAGCCGGCGTTCTACGCGTACGCGTACCCGGAGCCGGCGGGATGCGCCGAAGCGGCCGTTCGCCCCCGGACCGCGTGCTACCACCCCGACCTCCGGGAGTTCGTGCTGCCGTACGAGGCGGTTCGCACGGCCGACTCGCCTGACGAGGCGCTGCTCGACTTCCTGGAGAGCACGTACGAGGCCGGCGCGCGCCTCGCCGGGTGGGACCGCGGCGCGCTCGAGCGATCGGCGCCCGCGTCGTAGCGACCGGCAGGATCCACCTCGCTCCGGCGGATCGCCAGGACCTCGCCCGGCTCTGGCAGCCGTGACCGGGCGAGGCGCGCTCCCGCTCCCCCGCTTGACAGCCCGGCCGCGCGCCCGCACTGTTCCCTCAAACGCTGAGGGGAATGTCCGGTGCCCGCCGATCTCGACCTGCTCCAGGGGACGCTCGATCTCCTGATCCTCAAGACGCTCGCCTGGGGACCGATGCACGGCTACGCCGTGGCCCGCTGGATTCGCGACACCAGCGACGACGATCTCCAGATCGACGAGGGGGCGCTCTACACCGCCCTGCACCGCATGGAGCAGCGCGGATGGCTGGAGAGCGAGTGGGGGCTCTCGGAGAACAACCGCCGCGCCAAGTTCTACCAGCTCACCGGCGCCGGACGCCGCCAGCTCCGCTCGAAGGCCGCGGTGTGGGCCCGCTACGCCAGCGCGGTCTCCAAGATCCTCGCGGCACAGGGGGCGTGACCATGGCGCGCATTCCGGGGGTCAGGCGGCTCTTTCGTCTCGAACGCGGCGCGGCGGACGTGGAGCACGCGGTGGACGACGAGCTGGGGTTCCATCTCGAGATGTCGGTGCGGGAGCTCGTGGCGGGCGGGATGTCCCCCGAGGCGGCGCGACGCGAGGCGGCGCGCCGGTTCGGCGACGTCGAGCGCACGCGCGCCGCGCTCGCCGCCATCGACCGCACCACCGTGGGCGCGCGCCGCCGCGGCGAGTGGCTGGACGGCATCTGGCGCGATCTTCGATACGCGGCGCGCCGGCTGCGGATGGAGCCGGGGTTCACCGCCGCCGTGGTCGCCACCCTCGCCCTCGGCATCGGGGCGAACGCGGCGATCTTCTCCATCGTCGATCGCCTGCTCTTCCGCGCGCCGCCGATGCTCGTCGCGCCGGCGCGCACGCACCGCGTGTATCTCGCGACCACGTACCGCGGCAAGGAGGGCGTGAACGATGGCGTGCAGTACGCGCGCTATCTCGACCTCACGAGGTGGACCACGTCCTTCACGCGCACCGCCGCGGTCGCCGCGCGGACGGTCGCCATCGGCACCGGCGATGCCGCGCGCGAGATGCAGGTGGGCGCGGTGAGCGCGAGCTTCTTCGGCTTCTTCGATGCCCCGCCGGCGCTCGGCCGCTACTTCACGGCCGGCGAGGACACGCCCCCCGGCGGCACGCCGGTGGCCGTGCTCGGCTGGGCGCTCTGGCAGACCCGGTACGGCGGCCGCGCCGACGTGCTCGGCTCCGCCCTGCGCATCGGGTCCACCGTGTACACGATCATCGGCGTCGCGCCGCGCGGGTTCGTGGGCCTCTGGACCAGCCGCCCGCCCGTCGCGTACGTCCCCATCACGTCGTTCGCCGCCTCCTCGGGCGTCCCGATGATGCGCGGCGAGAACTGGTGGAGCACCTATCACTGGACGTGGGCGCAGATGATCGCCCAGCGCAAGCCGGGCGTCACGCTCGCCGCGGCGAACGCCGATCTCACCGACGCGTATCGCCGGAGCTACGAGGCGGAGCGCGCGCGCGATGTGCAGCTCACGCCCATGTCGCTCGCGCGCCCGCGCGCGAGCGCCGCATCGGTGCTCGATCAGCGTGGCCCGAACCAGAGCAGCGTGGCGAAGGTCGCGGCGCTGGTGGCCGGGATGGCGCTGATCGTGCTCCTCATCGCCTGCGCGAACGTCGCCAACCTCCTGCTGGCGCGCGCGCTGCGCCGCCGGCGCGAGATCGCCGTGCGGCTCGCGCTCGGCGTGAGCCGAGCGCGGCTCGGCTCGCACTTGGTTCTCGAGAGCCTCCTCCTCGCGCTCCTCGGCGGCGCCGCTGGCGTGCTCGTCGCCCAGTGGGGGAGCGCGGCACTGCGCGCGGTGTTCCTTCCCAAGGGCTCGACATCCACCGTGCTCGGTGACACGCGGACGCTCGTCTTCGCCGGCGCCACGGCGCTCGCGGCGGGCCTGCTCACCAGTCTCGCGCCCGTGTGGCACGCGGGCCGCCTGGAGGTGGCCAACGACCTCAAGGCGGGCGTGCGCGAGGGCACCTACCACCGCTCCCGCGCCCGCGCCGCGTTGCTCGTGCTGCAAGGGGCGCTCTCGGTGGTGCTGCTCGTCGGCGCGGGGCTGTTCGTGCGCTCCCTGCGCAACGTGCGCGCGCTCCGTCTCGGCTACGATGTGCGCCCCGTGCTGGTCGTGGTGCCGAACATGCGCGGCGTGCAGCTCGACAGCGCCCGCGCCGTGGCACTGCGCCGGGAGTTGCTCGCCGCGGCGCAGGCGGCCCCCGGCATCGAGCATGCCGCGCTGGTCAACAGCCTTCCTTTCTACTGGGAATGGACGACCGGACTGCACGTCGCGGGGATCGACTCGGTGAGCCGCCTGGGCGAGTTCCGTCTCGACGCCGTGACCCCCGACTACTTCGCCGTCATGGGAACGCGCATCCTCCGCGGGCGCGGCATCGACGCGCGCGACCGGTTCGGCGCGCCGGGCGCGATGGTGGTGAGCGAGTCCATGGCCCGGACGCTCTGGCCTGGGCGCGACCCGATCGGGCAGTGCGTGAAGCTGAACGCGGACACCATGCCGTGCACGTGGGTCGTCGGCGTCGCCGAGGACATCCGGAGCAGCAGCCTGAGCGACGACCCGGGATTGAACTACTACCTGTCGTCGCCGCAGTTCCACCCCGAGCAGGCCGCGCTGCTCGTGCGCACGCGCGGCGACGCGGCCGCGCACGCCGAGGCGATCCGGCGCCTTCTGCAGCGGGTGATGCCCGGTCCCTCGTACGTGACGGTCACCCCGTTCGCCGACATCATCGGCGGCGAGATGCGTTCGTGGACCGTCGGCGCGACGATGTTCACGGTGTTCGGCGCGCTGGCGCTCGTGCTCGCGGCGATCGGGCTGTACAGCGTGATCGCCTACGACGTGGCGCAGCGCACGCACGAGATGGGCGTGCGCGTCGCGCTCGGCGCGCGCGCCGGAGACGTGGTGCGCCTGGTGCTCCTGGGCGGCCTCCGCCTCGCCGCGGTGGGGCTGGCGCTCGGCGCGGCGATCGCGCTCGGCGGCGCGCGGTGGATCGCGCCGCTGCTCTTTCGAGAGCCGCCGCGCGACCCGGTGGTGTTCGGCATCGTCGCGGCGGTGCTGATGGTGGTGGCCGCCGCCGCGGCGACGATTCCGGCGTGGCGGGCGGCGCGGGTGGATCCGATGGAGGCGCTGCGGGCGGAGTGAGTCGAGTGGGCAGTGGAGCGTGAGGGTGGTGACTGGGGAATGGGGAGTGGACCACCGAACGGCGGGCGTGGCCTGAGGAAGGCGTAGGCGAGAGCGCATGGAGCGTGGCCTGCCACGTCCCATCCCCCACGCACCACGTCTTCTTCACGCCACACTCGCTGCTGGTGGTCCACTCCCCACCATCCACTCTCCACTCACACCGGCACTCGTTCGCGCTCCCGCACCGCGGCCCCCACCGCCCGCGCGAACCGCTTCACCTCCGCCCAGTCGGTGGCCTCGTGGTCGCGCGAGGTGTCCGTCGGGCCACCCCGCTTCGCGGCGATGCGCTTGATGATCCAGCGCGTGAGCGGACCGTACCTGGTGTACGCCATGGCGCCGGCGAGCGTCGCCGTCAGCTCGGGGTGCCACCCCGTCTGGCTCAGGAACTCGTCCAGATACCCCCGCGCCTCCGCTCGGCCAGCATCGGTGCCGCTGGAGGCCGAGCCGCTCACCGAGAAGAACGCCGACGGCATCGCGTTCAGCGACTCGCGATGCAGGCGCACGAAACGGAGGATGGAGCGCTGGTGCCGCCCGCGGATCACCGAGCCGCCGGCGATCACGCCGTCGAACTGGTCCGGCGTGATCTGGTGCGAGACGCGATCGGCGGACGCGAGCACCACGACGTGCCCCCAGGACATGAGGTGCTCGGCCATCCGCTCCGCGATCTTCGCGGTCTGGCCGTAGGTCGTTCCGTACACGATCAGGATGCGCGGCGCGGGCATGACGGGCTCCGGTTGCTGCCTCCGCGCAGGATGGCGGACAGCGCGCCGCGCGACAGTCGGGGACCCGCCGCCTCCGGCGTCCGGCCGCGCCCGACGCGACTGGACGCCGCCGGCGCGCGCCGCGCCCCCGCGACCCCGCTCTTCCGCATCCAGGCCGCGGGGATCGCCGTCGGGCGATCGCCCTACGGCGTGACGACCACCACGCCCCTGAAGGTGGGATACAGGCTCGGGGGGTGGTTGCTGCAGTGGTACGGGAACGTTCCCGCCTGGTTGAACGTGAACTTGAAGGTGCCGCCGGTCTGGCTGCCGTTCCCGTACGTGCCGTTTCCCGGCGCGGCGAGCTGGCCGCTGTTCCACAAGCCCGCATCGCTGGTGGTGGTGTGCGCCGACGGGCCATTGTTCGTCCAGAGCACCGTCTGTCCCACTTTCACCGTCACCGTCTCCGGCGAGAAGGAAAAGTCCTGGATGGTGACGTTCCCGTTGGCCGGCGGTGTCTGGCCCTGGGTGTTGCCGCCGCCCGAGGTGCCGGTGACGGATGACCCGCCACCGCAGGCGATCAGCATGACGACGCCGCTCAACGCGGCCAGGTGGGAATGACGCATGATACCTCCCGATTCGATGCGCTTCACCGTCCACGATCGCCGCCGGCCCACCCCGCGCCAACGGCACTGGGGTGAAGGGTCGATTCCGCGACGCGGACGACAGCGTCGGCGTGTCGAGCGCGGGAATGGTGCGAGCGATGCCACGCCGTGAGTCCCGCGGGCGCGGCGAGCTCGACCCGTCGCTCGGCCGCTGGGTGATGGCGGGATCCGTGCTCGGCTCGGGCACGGTGTTCCTCGAGAGCACCGTGGTCACGGTCGCGCTCCCGGCGATCGCGCGCGAATTCCACCTCGGCGTGGCCGGGCTGCAATGGGTGTTGAACGGCTACCTGCTCCCCCTCGGCGCCCTCATGCTCCTCGGCGGCGCGCTCGGCGACCGGTTCCGGCGCTCCACCGTGTTCGCCTCGGGTCTCGCCGGCTTCGCGATCGCCTCGCTCTGCTGCGCGATCGCACCCACGCCGGGCACGCTGCTCGCCGCTCGCGTCGCGCAGGGCACCGCCGGCGCGCTGCTCGTCCCCAACAGCCTGGCCATGATCGAGACCACGTTCGAGGGCGAGGCGCGCGGCGCGGCGATCGGGCACTGGGCCGGATGGTCCGGGATCTCCACCGCGCTCGGCCCGCTTCTCGGGGGATGGCTGGTACAGGTCGCATCGTGGCGCTGGGTGTTCGCCAGCGTCGCGCCGTTCGCGATCGCCTCCGCATGGATCGTCTGGCGGCGCGCGAGCGGGGCGGACTCCTCGTCGGCGGCGCTCGCCTCGTCAGGCGAGCGCGCGCCGATCGACTACGCGGGCGCGGTGCTGGCCACGCTCGGGCTCGCGGGGGTCGTCGCCGCGCTCATCCTGGGCCCCGGGGGCGTCGCGCCGCGCGCGCTCGTCGCCGCCGCCGCGGTTGGCGGGGTCGCGTGTCTCGGCGCCTTCATCGTGGTGGAGCATGGCGCCCCCGCGCCACTGCTCCCGCTCGAGGTCTTTCGCTCGCGCCAGTTCACGGGGGCGAACGTGACCACCCTGCTCGTCTACGCGGCCCTCGGCGGTCTCTTCTTCCTGCTCATGCTCGAGCTGCAGAACGTGCTCGGCTACGGCCCGCTCGCCGCGGGCGCGTCGCTCCTGCCGATCAACTTTCTCATGCTGGCGCTCTCGCCGGTGGTCGGCCGCCGCGCGCAGCACACCGGCCCGCGCGTGCCGATGACCTTCGGCGCGCTGATCGCCTCGGTGGGAATGCTCCTCTTCACCCGCGTGCGGCCGGGAGCGAGCTACGCGAGCGCGGTGCTCCCCGCGGTCACGGTGTTCGGCCTCGGGCTCGCCATCCTCGTGGCCCCGCTCACCGCCGCGGTGCTCGGCGCGGTGGATGAGCGGCTGGCCGGTGTGGCATCCGGGGTCAACAACGCCGTCGCGCGCCTGGCGGGACTCCTCGCCACGGCGGCGCTCCCCCTCCTCGCGGGATTCGGCGGTCTCGCCGAGCCGCGCGGTCCCGCGCTCTCCGAAGGTTTCGCGCGGGCGATGCTCATCGGCGCGGCGCTCTGCGCGGCGGGCGCCGTGGTGGCGTGGGTCACCGTGTCCCGCGCCGCGGCGGTGACACCCGTGATGCACCCGAGCCCGCAGCAGGGGTGTGTGCAGAGGGGGAGATGAATGGAACCATAGGGGAGACGCGGCTGTCGGCCAGCGGCTCTCGGGACGACACGGCTGTCGGCTCTCGGCTCTCGGCGCTCGGCTCATGACTCACGGCGAGCTGCCCCGCATTGAGGGCTCTCGGCGTGTGCTGCAGCCGAGAGCCGAGGGCCGATGGCCGACACCCGCGTCTTCGCGAGCGCCGAAAGCCCTGTCCAGCTCTCCCCTCACGGCTCCACGTACCTCACCGATGCCTCGACGTACGGATCGCCCAGCGGGAGCGCCGGCTCTCCCGCGGCGCGCCAGGCGGCCGTGGCGGTGGCGAAGCCCGTCACCATGAGCAGCGCCCCGGCATCGAGCCAGCTCGGGTGGATCCCGTCCGGATGCAGCGCGGGCAACACGAGCCAGTAGACGTCGAGCACGTGCATCACGAGCAACCACGCGCCGAGCGCGGCGAGAAACCCGGGCCGACGCTTGAGCTCGCGCGGCAGCAGCAGGAGGAACGGCAGGGCGAACTGCCCCGCCGCGACGACGAGCGCGAGCGCGCCCCAGCTCCCGTGCGCGCGCGCGACGTACCACGACACGTCCCCGGGGACGTCGCCGATCCAGATGATCAGATACTGCGAGAACCCGATGTACCCCCAGAAGATCACGAACGTGAGCAGGAGCTTCCCGAGCGCCCCGAAGTGCTCCGGCGTCACCGCCCAGTCGAGACTTCCACCTCGCCGGGATTCCGCCCAGGCGACCACGGCGATCAGCGCCAGCGCCGCGAGGTAGCCCCCCGCGAAGACGTACACGCCGTAGATGGTCGAGTACCACGCGGGCTCGAGCGACATGAGCCAGTCGAAGGCGGCGAAGGTGAGCGCGAGCCCGACGACGATGAGCCCGACCGCGCTCGCCCGGCGGAGCCGGCGCGCGAGCATCACGGCCTCTTCCCCATCCGCCCGATCCTGCCGCAGCGACCAGTGCCGGATCGGCGCGCTCACCGCGAGCCAGAGCACGAGGTAGAGCACGCCGCGCGCGATGAAGAAGCCGACGTCCAGCCATCCGTGCTTGCGCGCGATCAGCGCTCGCATCGCGCCCGGGAGCGCCGACGGCGTCGCCCAGGGGTACAGGATTCGGACACCGGCCAACAACGGGATGGCGAGGATGACCAGCGCGGGGAGCGCGCCCGTGGCGCCCAGCGTGAGGCGGCGCAGCACGGTGAACCAGCGCGCGGCGCTCACGTGCCCCATCATGAGCTGGATCAGCGCGCCGAGCACCACGGTGAGCACCGTCGCGTACGCGAAGAGGTACGCGGCGAGCGCGCGCCGGGGCTCGCTCCCCACCCCGATCGCCAGCGGCACCAGGCCGATGATCCCCGCGATGGCGCCGTAGCGCGCCACCGTTCGAGCGTGCACGCGCGGCACCCGCTCCACGGCGTCGCCGGCGCTCATGGGGGCCCTCCGGGCGGTCCTCCGATACCGGTGTCGGACGGCGCTTCCGGCTGGCCGCGCTGCAGGGCTCGGACGTAGGCCACCACGGCCCAGCGATCCGTCGGCGAGAGCTCGGCGGCGTACCCCGGCATCCGCCCGAAGCCATGGCTGATGACCGCGTAGAGCGAGTCGGGGGAGAGCGCGCGCAGCGGAGCAGCGAGGAGCGACGGCGGCCTGGGAGGATCCATGTTGGCGGCGACGTTGCTCCGCCCATCACCGCGCTCTCCGTGGCAGACGGCGCAGAAGATGTGAAAGCGGTCGGCGCCTCGCCGCAGCATCTCATCGGATGGCGATGCGGCCGCCGCTCTCGCCGCGGCCGCGCGCGCGCGCTCCTCCACCGCCTCCCGGGGCACCGTCCCGGGGGGCGGCGCCTGCATCGCCTTCCCATCGGGGAAGAACGCGCTGGCCCCGTACACGTCGTAGCGCGGCTGCGAGCGCATGCGCTCCCAATCCCATCCGTGCCCCGCCCGCTCGGAGCACGCGCCGGCGACGATGGCGGCCATCACGAGCGACGGGAGGGCGAGCCGAGCGCGCTGCGGCATCAGCGTCCCACCGTGACGACGCGCCGGGCGCCGGAGCGCCGGAGCAGCTGCTCGGCGTGCGCGCGATCGAGATCGCTGGCCAGCGTGCCGATGCTGATCCAGAATCGATCGATCGTCGCACGCTCGAAGTCCTCGATCTCGTCCTCCGGCGCCCACAGCCTGGGCAGGCGCAGCACGACCAGGAGGCCGAAGAACGCCGCGAGCGCCGCCACGAGCACCGTCCCCTCGAACGTCGCCGGCACGAACGCCGGCACCGCGTGCCGCGGCCGCCCCCCGATGGCGAGCGGGTACGAGTACACGTCGGCCCACCACTGGATCCCGTAGCTCAGCACGAGCCCCGCCAGGCCGCCGGCGAACACGAGCCACCCCAGCCACGACCGGCCGAGCCCGAGCGGCTCGTCCAGCTCCGGGATGTCGAACGGCGCGTACGTGTCGAGGTCGTGGTAGCGCTCGTCGCGCAGCGCGTCGAGCGCCGCGCGCATCGCCTCGGCGCTCTCGAACTCGGCGAAGAGCCGCGCGCCGCGCCCGGTCGCGGGGGCGGATGCAGACGCGCCGCTCACGCCGCGTCTCCCGCGCGCCGCGCCGGCGGCAGCGCGTCGCGCGCCATCTCGTGGCGCAGCCGCTTCACCTCGCTCACCGGCACGAACGGCACCCAGCGAAGGAACGCGAAGAAGAGCAGGCAGAACAGCCCGATGCTCCCGGCGAGCAAGCTCCAGTCCACCCAGGTCGGAGCGTAGAGATGCCAGCTCGATGGGAGGAAGTCGCGATTCAGCGAGCCCACGATGATCACGAACCGCTCCATCCACATGGCCGCCCAGATGAGGACTCCCGCCACGAACAGCACGAGCGGGTTCGTGCGCAGCCGTGCCGACCAGAAGAGCTGCGGCGTGAGCACGTTCACCGCCGTCATCACCCAGAACACCGGGGCGTACGGGCCGAGGGGCCGCGCGATGAGCATCGTGTAGCGCTCGAACTGGTCGCCGCCGTACCACGCGCCGAACGCCTCGCACAGGTAGCTGTACGCGAGCATCGAGCCCGTGACGAGGAGCAGCTTGGCGATGCGGTCCAGGTGCCGGGGCGTGATCACCTGCTCGAGCCCGAAGATGCGGCGCACCGGCAGCATCAGCATGAGCACCATCGCGAACCCCGAGTAGATCGCGCCGACCACGAAGTACGGCGGGAAGATCGTCGAGTGCCAGCCGGGGAGCTGCGCGATCGCGAAGTCGAGGCTCACGATGCTGTGCACGGAGATCACGAGTGGGGTGGCCAGCCCGGCGAGGAGCGTGTACGCCACGCGGTAGTGCCGCCACTCCGATGCCCGCCCCCGCCATCCGAGCGCGAACACGCCGTAGATGCGACGTCGCGTGGTTCCCGGCGCGCGGTCCCGCGCCGCCGCGAGATCGGGCACGAGCCCCAGGTACCAGAACAGCAGCGAGACCGTGAAGTACGTGGAGATCGCCGCGACATCCCACGGCAGCGAGCTCTTGAAGTTCGGCCACACGCCCATGGTCGCCGGATAGGGGATCAGCCAGTAGAAGAACCACGGCCGGCCCAGATGCAGCAGCGGGAAGAGCGAGGCGTTCACCAGGGCGAACAGCGTCATCGCCTCGGCCAGGCGGTTGATCGACGCGCGCCACCGTTGATTGAGGAGCAGGAGGAACGCGGAGATGAAGGTGCCCGCGTGGCCGATCCCGATCCACCACACGAAGTCGGTGATCGCGTACGCCCACGCGACCGGGATGTTGTTCCCCCACGCGCCGATGCCGCGCGCGAAGGTCACGCCCATGGCGACGACGAAGAGCGCGGACAGCGCCCCCGAGGCGAGGAAGAGCCACTTCCAGGCGCTCGCCGGCGTCCAGATGGGTGCGAGCAGCCGGGTCGTGAGCGCCCCGTCGTCCGGCAGCTCGCCCATCACCGGATGCGGCTCGAGCGACGCGGGCTCCGGCGGGAAGCGGCGCTCCCCGCCACCGAGCGCGCGCCTCGCGAGACGGGCGACCGGCGCGTCAGACGTCGTCATCGTCGCCACCACCCCCGCCAGCCGCCCCCGCTCCCGGCGAGTCCGCGGACGGAGCCGGCGCGCTTCGCGCTCGCGCCAGGTACCGGACGCGCGGCACGGTGCCCAGCTCGCCCAGCGCGCTGAATCCCCGCGGGTCGTCGAAGAGCCGCCGCACCTCGCTCTCCGGATCGGTGAGCGAGCCGAACACGATCGCGTGCGTGGGACACGTCTGCTGGCACGCGGTGACCACCGGCCCGGTGCGCGGCTCGCCCGCGAGCCACGCGGTCCGCTGCGCCTGCCGCACTCGCTGCACGCAGAAGGTGCACTTCTCCATCACGCCGCGCCCCCGCACGGTCACCTGGGGGTTCTTCGCCATGCGCACGGTCTCGGCGACCTCCGCGTTGTAGTCGAACCAGTTGAAGCGCCGCACCTTGTACGGGCAGTTGTTGGAGCAGAAGCGCGTCCCGACGCAGCGGTTGTAGATCATCTCGTTCAGCCCGTCGTCGCTGTGCACCGTCGCGCCCACCGGACACACGTACTCGCACGGCGCCTTCTCGCAGTGCTGGCAGAGCATCGGCTGCGTCTCGAAGCGGGGCGCATCGAGCGGGCCATCCACGTAGCGGTCGATGCGCAGCCAGTGCATCTCGCGGCTGTCGAGCACGCCCTCCTTCCCCACCACGGGGACGTTGTTCTCGGCCTGGCACGCCACCACGCAGGCGCTGCACCCGGTGCACGCGTCGAGGTCGATCACCATCGCCCACTGGTCCTCGCCGAACCCGTCCTTCGGCGGCGGGCCCGGCTCGTACAGCGTGAGCGGGCGGCGCTTGCGCTGGGGCTCTGGCGCGCCGGCGCGCTCGGAGGCCGCCGGCCGTGACGCGGGCGGCTCCCCGAGCACGCTCGGGCCGCGCCCCTCGATCGACCAGTGCGTCTGCGTCAGCGCGAGCGCGTGGCGCCGCCCGGTGCGCGCGATGACCAATCCGGTCGCGGCGTGCGGCGCGTCCGACGCGCGCAGCAGATTGGCGTTCGCGCCCACGCCGCGCGCCACCGCCTCGGCGCCACGCCGCCCGTACCCGATGGCGAGCGATACCACGCCATCCGCCTGCCCGGGCACCAGGAGCGCGGGCACGTCCAGCGTGCGCGGGCCGAGGCGCAGCGCCACCACGTCGCCAGTCACGATGCCGAGCCGCGCGGCATGCGCGGGGGCCATCGTGGCGGCGTTGTCCCAGGTCAGCTTGGTGATTGGATCGGGCAGCTCCTGCAGCCACGCGTTGTCGGCGAACCGTCCGTCGTACACGCCGCGGCTCGGGAGGAACACGATCTCCGTCGTGTCGCGCGAGGGGCCGGCGCGATCCGCGATCCCGCGCTGCGCCCGGGCCACGGCGTCCCACCGTGGCGGCGGCGTGGCGCGCGGAAGGGCGGAGCCGGCCACGATCCCGCGACGCAGGGCGTCGCTCCACGCGGCCTCGGCCTCGGGGGGCGCGCCATGCCGCTCGCGCCACGCGTCGAACAGCAGATCGTGCGCGCTCCGTTCACCCGCCCCCGCCAGCACCGCGAGCACCTCCGCCGGCGTGCGACCGTCGTGGAGCGGCGCGATGAGCGGCTGCACGAGCGAGGTGGTGCCGTCGTACGCCCGCGCGTCGCCCCAGCTCTCGAGGTAGTGCGCCGCCGGAACGTGCCACGTCGTGACGCGCGCCGTCTCGTCGGCGTACGCCCCGAGGTAGAGCGAGTTCGGCACGGCGCGCATGCGCCGCGGCAGGTCGAGGTCCGCGGGGGCGCCGTAGCACGGATTCCCCTCGAGGACCACGAGCGTGTCCACCGTCCGGCCATCGAGCTCCGTGGCGAGCGCGTCGAGCCCGATCGCGTGGCTGCCCGCATCGACGAGCGCCGGCGGCGTGTACCAGACGGTGGCACCGGCGTTGGCGAGCATCGCGTTCAGCGCATGGACGACCGCGTGCACCTCCGCCGGCTGCCGCTCGCCGGCGAGGACGATCGAGCGCCCCGGGCTCGCGGCGAGATCGGCGGCGGCGGCGCTCGCCCACGCTCGCGCGTCGGCGGGGAGCGTGCCGGAGGGCGCGGGAAGCGGGACGGCACCCACGCGTCCGGTCACGCGCGGGTCCGCCGCCACCGCGTGGAGCAGCGTCGCCGCGAGCGAGGCGATCCCCGCGGGAGCGATGGGGAGGCGGTGGTCGGCGAGCGTCCCGGTGGGCGTCGGCACCGGCTCCGCCACGTACAGCCGGCACGGGGGTGTCGCGCGGCGCCGCACACCGTGGTGCGATGCCCACCGCAGGTGGAAGGGGCCGCTCGAGAGGAAGTCGGCATCCAGCGAGACGACCACGTCGGCCGCGCGGAAGTCGTACTGCGGCACGAGCGGCGCACCGAGCGCGGTGCGCGTGCCGGCGACCGCCCCATCGCTCGCCAGCGGAGCGTAAAACGCCACGCGCGCATCGGGCCAGCGGACGAGCACGCGCTCGAGCAGCGACGCGACGAGCGGGGACGACGTGGGCGGGAGCAGCAGGCGAAGTCCGGCGCCGCGCGCGCCCACGCGCCGCGCCAGCGCCGCCGGCGCGAACGCCGACGCCGCGGCGCTCCACGTCGCACGCCGCCTCCCCGCCCGGACGGCTCGGGCCCGGTGCGGGTCGTAGAGCTGCAGCACCGACGCCTGCTCGTACACGCCAGCGGCGCCGAGGCTCGCCGGATGGTCGGGATTCCCCTCCACCTTCGTGGGACGACCGGTGTGACTCTCCACGAGGAGTCCCGTGGCGTACCCGTCCAGCGTCATCACCGTCGCGTAGTGCAACGGCACGCCCGGCACCACGTCGGGCGGCGTGTCCACGTACGGCAGGATCTTCCGGTCGGGCTCGCGGACGCACGCGCCGAGTCCGGCCAGTGCCACGCTCGCCCCGAGCAGCTTCACGAAGTCGCGCCGCGAGGTCGTCAGGCGCACGAGGTCAGGAGGCGTCATGCCCGTCAGCGATGGCACGTGGTACAGTTCAGCAGCCGCCGCACGTGATAGCGCGCCGCGAGGGCGCGGCCCGTGGCGTCGGCCCCCGCGGGTGGCGCCCACCCCATCGCGGTGATCGCCTGCGGCGGGCGGAGGTGCGGCGCCGGATCGCGGTGGCAGTCCACGCACCACGTCATCGTGAGGGGCACCACCTGCTCCACCGTCGCCATCCGGTCCACCCGTCCGTGGCACGTCTCGCACCCCACCCCTCTCGTCACGTGCATCGCGTGATCGAAGTAGACGAAATCGGGGAGCTGCGTCACACGCGCCCAGGGAATCGGCTTGCCGCTGGCGAGACTCTTCCGCACGGGCGCCATCGGCGCGCTCGACAGCCAGAGGCGCGTGTGGCACGGCACGCACTGCCGCGTGGCCGGCAGCCCCGCGCTCGCCGTGCGATCGGCGCCGGCGTGGCAGTAGCGGCAGTCGATGCGCAGTCCGGTGACGTGGATGCGGTGATCGAACGCCACCGGCTGCGCGATCCGCCGGTGCTCGCCACGCGCCCACGGCGTGCGCACCCAGGCCATGGCGAGCGCCGGCACCGCGACGGCCAGCGCCAGCGCGGCGATGAGCAGCGTACGCGCCACGCGGGTCGCGCGGGGCGTGAAGAGCGCGGCCATCTACCAGGCGCCACGACCAGCTCGTCGCCCCGGCGCGCACCTAACTATGCGAACGGACATCGGGGTCGTGATCGGTCATCGGAGTCGTCGCGTGCCACCGGCGCACGGATCGTGCCGAACGACCGCCGAGGAGTCAGCGGCGCGCGCGCCGGATCGCGGCCGCTGCTCCCCCCCGGGCCGCGGCCCGGCGCGCGCTGGATGCCGTGCTCGTCGCTCGACGTGCGCGCCCGTGGCTACCGCACGGTGATCGTTCCGGTCATGCGCGGATGGATCGAGCAGAAGTACCGGTACGTGCCCGGTGCCGCGAAGGCGCACGAGTAGCGCTCGGTCGTGTCGAGCACTGGCGACGACGCGAACCGCCTGTCGGTGCTCACGATCTGGTGCGGAACATCGTCCCGGTTGACCCACGTCACGCGCGTGCCCGCGGCCACCGCGAGCGCCGGCGGCGCGAACGTGAAGTTGTCGATGGCGACCTCGTTCGCGACCGCCGGGGCGGATGCCTTCGGGGCGCGCGCGGCGTCGTGCTCCATCCGCGCCATGCTCTGCGCCGCGCCCACGGCGGCGCCGGAGAGCGTGGCATCCACGACGGCCAGCTGGTGCGTCCCCGCGACGTAGTTCACGCTCGTGAGCCCGAGGAAGTCGCGGAGACGCTCCGCGGGCACCTTGAGCGGGCCGGGCGAGGGCGCCGCCCCCGGCGCCGGCTGCGGGAACGCGGTCGAGAGCGCCGTGTGAAAGCTCATGTTCCCTTCGATCTTCTGCACCACCTGGTGAATGTGGCCGTTCAGCACGGTCACCGACCCGAACCGCTTGAGGTACGAGAGCGCCAGTGCACCATCGTCGGTGCCCCACCCCCACGTCGGGTACACGGCCCACAACGGCACGTGCGCGAAGACGACGATCGGCGTGCTGCTCGAGAGGTGCCGGACGTCGCGCTCGAGCCACTCGAGCTGCTCCCGCCCCAGCTTGCCCAGCCCGCCCGGCTCGAGGTCGAGGACGTTCACCAGCGCCACGAAGTGCACGCCCTGGTAGTCGAAGCTGTACCACCCCCGCCCCGCCCCCTTTCCGTACCGCGCCAGATACGTCGCGCCATCGTCGCCGAGGACGTCGTGCTCCCCTGGCACGTAGAAGACGTGCCCGGTCTTCGTCTTCGCCGTGCGGATCACCTGCTGCGCGGTGTCGAACTCGTCCGGCTTGGAGAGCTGGCTGATGTCGCCCGTGTGCAGGAGGAACGCCGGCTCCCGGGGGAGCGCGTCGATGCGGCGGATGGCCTCCTGCAGCGTGGCGGTCACGTTCGTGTTGGCCGGCTTGTCGAAGCCGATGTGGCTGTCGCTGATCTGCACGAAGAAGAGCGAGCTGTCTCCGATCGCGCCGTCGAGATCCGCCGCGCCGCGCAGCGCGCGCGAGGTCAGCACGCCGCCGGCGATCGTCCACAGCATGCCCGTCCCCGCCCACGCCATGCACCTGAGGAAGCCGCGGCGATCGATGCCGTCACCGCTGTGGTCGTGTGTGATGAAGTCCGACATGGGAGTGCTCCAGGAGAGTGGCCACGACGGCCGAGCCGGCGTGATGGATGTCCAGGTCAGGGAGACCGGGTGGCCGCGGGAAAAATTCCCGCCCTCCGTGGAAGGGGGTGCCGGCGGGGCGCCCGGGAATAAATTCGTCGTTGGCGGCGTTTCATCCGAGGACCCCCACGGGTGATCGTTTGGACTCGAGCCAGCTCGCGCGCTTCGAAGCCACCATGCTCCCGCACCTGGATGCCGCGTACACGTTGGCGCGGTATCTCGTGCGCGACCGGCACGACGCGGATGACGTCGTGCAGGACGCCTACCTGCGCGCCCTGCGATACTTCGACGGGTTTCGCGGGGGGGATGGCCGCGCGTGGTTGCTCGCCATCGTCCGCAACACGTGCCACTCGCTCCTGCGCCGCCGCGGGCGCGATGCGCGCGAGACCGAGTTCGACGAGGAGCTGCACGGCGAGGCCGCGGACGTGGACGACCCGGAGACGGCGATGCTCCGCGGCGCCACGCAGGAGTCGGTGCAGCAGGCGCTCGACCGGCTGCCCGACGAGTTCCGGGAGGTGATCATCCTCCGCGAGATCCAGGGACTCTCGTACAAGGAGATCGGCGAGGTGGCCGGCATCCCGATCGGGACGGTGATGTCGCGGCTCGCCCGCGCGCGGCAGCGTCTGCAGCGCGCGCTGGGGCCCGACCTCGAGGAGATACGCTGATGATGTGCGACGACTTCGCGGACCGGCTCGGCGCCTACCTGGACCAGGAGCTCGATGCCGCCGCTCGCGACGACATGGAGCGGCACCTCCGGACGTGCCCGGCGTGCCAGCTCCGTCGCGAGCGGCAGCGCCTCCTCGGCGCCGCCATCCGCGAGCAGCTGCCGAGCCATCGGGCGCCCGACCTGCTGCGCGCTCGCGTCGTCGGCGCGATCCAGGGCGCGCACACCGAGCGCTCCGCCACGCCCGCGAGGGTTGCGCGATGGCGGTGGACGGCCATCGCGGCCTCTCTCCTGTTCGCGATCACGGCGGGCTACGCGGCACTCGGGCCGGGGCGCGCCGTGCCCGCGGCAGGCGGGACGGCGCACGAGGTGCTGTCCAGTCACGTACGCTCCCTCATGCCCGATCACCTCACCGACGTGGCCTCCACCGACCAGCACAACGTGAAGCCGTGGTTCGACGGGCGGTTGGACTACTCGCCGCCGGTCTACGACCTGGCGCCGCACGGCTTCCCGCTGATCGGCGGCCGGCTGGACTACGTCGGCAATCGCGCGGTGGCCGTGCTCGTCTACCAGCGCCGGAAGCATCTCATCAACCTGTTCGTGTGGCCGGCGGAGCGGCCGGACGAGCGCGCGCGGGAGACCACCCGCCAGGGGTACCACATGCTGCACTGGACGCGCGCGGGGATGACCTACTGGGCCGTGTCCGACCTCAACGGCGACGAGCTGCGCGAGTTCGCGCAGCTCCAGCAGCACACGGACTCGCTCGCGACGTCGCGCGAGGGGGGGCGCTGACCACGCTCCCGCCCCGCGGCGTGCGCATCAGGCGTGCGCATCATCGGACCCGGGTGGGGGGGGGCCGGAAGGCGGGCGAAGCTCCTACACGCCGTGCAGCAAACCGCCATGGCGCGCGACCGTCACCGCGATACTCTGGATCGGCGCGGCCGAACGTTCACCCACTCCTCACAGGAGCGCGACGATGCACTCCATTCACATCGAGCGGCACTTCAGCCAGCGGATCGGCTGGCTCAGAGCGGCGGTGCTCGGCGCCAACGACGGCATCGTCTCGACGGCGAGCCTGGTGGTGGGCGTCGCCGCGGCGGAGAGCAGCCGGAGCGCGGTGCTGATCGCCGGCGTCGCCGGGCTCGTGGCCGGCGCCATGTCGATGGCCGCGGGCGAGTACGTCTCCGTCAGCTCGCAATCGGACACGGAGCAGGCCGACCTCGCGCGCGAGCGCCGGGAGCTGGAGACGAATCCGGAGTACGAGCTGAAGGAGCTCCAGAGCATCTACGTGAAGCGCGGGCTCGACCCCGATCTCGCGCTGCGCGTCGCCGAGCAGCTCACCGCGCGCGGCGCCCTCGAGGCGCACGCGCGCGACGAGCTCGGGGCGTCGGTGGTGCACACCGCCCGTCCGGTGCAGGCGGCGCTCGCGTCGGCGGCGACGTTCGCCGTGGGCGCCGCGCTCCCGCTCATCGTCGCCGCGTTGATGCCCGTGACACGGGTCATCGCCGCGGTGTCGGTGAGCTCCCTCCTGTTCCTCGCCGTGCTCGGCACCCTGGCGGCGGGAGTGGGCGGCGCGAGTCGCCTGCGCGGGGCGCTGCGCGTCACGTTCTGGGGCGCGCTCGCCATGCTGGCGACGGCGCTGGTGGGGCGCGCGTTCGGCACCGCGGTGTGAGTCGCGGCCGTTCGCGCCGCGCATGCCGCGCATCCGGCGGATCGGATCACCGACCTCGGCCAGCCGAGTGTAGCGTAGGTGTTGTTGCGACTTGACCGGTCGGGCACCGCCCCTCACCTTGGCGCGCTCGCCCGGCACGTCGGCGCACACATCGGTGTTCGACCAGGAGGAGGTGCCCCATGCGCGCACGTCACTGGAACGCGGCCCGAATCGGCACGGGGATCGTGGCGGCTCTCGTGGTGGGCCTGTCGGCGGCGTCCATCGCCGCCGCCCACGAGGGACGTACCTCCGCGGCCGCGGCTCAGGCGCCGGCGAAGCTCGAGGCCACCATCTTCAGCTACGATGGCAGCGACTTCGTGCGGACGCAGACCACGCTGGTCACGGAAGACGGGAAGTCCGCCGTCAACACGAAGCTCGAGCACGACAGCCCGGCGTACAAGGCGTTGCAGCAGAAGCGCTCATACACGGGGGACGCCACCGTGTTCGGGAAGAGTTACGTGGCCAACTATGCGCCGCTCACCGACGCCAGCGGACGAGTGACGGGCGCGCTGTTCGTGGCCGTCGCCAAGTAGCCGGACGGTATCGGCCGTACAGCAGGGGATGCGCGCGAGGGCGCCGTGGTCGGCCAGGTCGGCCGACGACGGCGCCCTCGCGTCGTCGTCCGGGCGCGTTCATGCCGCGCCCGGACGTGCGGGGGTCATCACCGCCCGATCCAGTACGTCGCCTTGATCTGGAACACGTTGGTCGCCGGGTCGCGGCCGATCGACCGGATCGCGCTCCCGAAGCCCATGTCGCCGTTGGGATCCTCGCCCGCGCGCTCCTGCGTCCACACGAAGAAGAGCGTGGAGCCCGGGCGATACTCCCAGCGCAGCACCGCCGTCCCGCGCAGCGAGGTCTCGGTGAAGTCGGGGTTCTGGAAGGCGAACGACTGCGCCGGCCCCCCGCCGTCCGGATCCACCTGGTACGTGTTCGCTCCCGCATCGTACGCGATGCTCCCCACGTCGCGCCCGTACACGAGCTTCCTGATGCTGCGCGGCGCGGCGAACTCGCGGAACGAGGTGAATTTGCCGCTGGCGATGAACGGCTGCGCGTAGAGCTGGAGCGTCAGACTCGGCGTGAACGTCCAGTTCACGCGCGTGTCGAGCGAGACCGTCTTCGTGCGGACGAAGCCGAAGACGTACCGGTTGCCGTAGAACGCCGTCGCCGTGGGATCGGGAACGGTGGTCACGTATTGCGCCGCGTCCTCGTCGGTCTGGTACGTCGGGGAGAGCTGGATGAAGATGTTGGCGGCCGGCTTGATGGCGGCGCCGGGGCTCAGGGTGACGCCGTGCGTCGACGATCCGACTCCGTGCGTGAGCTGCACGGTGAAGTCGAGCACCAGCGGAGCGCGGGCGTCGGTGGACAGCTCCACCTTTCCCATGTCGTACCCCGACCGCTTCACCACCGGCCCCCCGCGCGTGAGCCGGTCGTCGAGCGACGGGACGTCGTGAATCAGGATCGTCCGCACGCGCCAGTAGTTCGGGAACACCTGCGCGTAGTAGCCATTCAGCTCCGTCTCCGTTCGGTCGCCGTCGTAGTTCCACTCCGTGGCGCCGCCGAAGATGGTCATGATGCTGCGGTACCAGCGCGTGGGCGTGGTCCACTGCGCGGCGACGTTCCCGTTGAGCCACACGAAGTCGGCGCGGTCGAGGTAGGCGAGGTCGTTCACCTCGAGCCCCGGGCTTCGGACGCTCGACATCGCCTCCCAGAGAAAGGTCCCGTTGTCCTTCGCGACGCGCGTGTCGAGCCCGTAGCCGCGGAGCACCGTGGCCGTGGTGTCGTAGCGCGCGCCGAAGAAGCCGCCGCCCCCGGTGCGCCGGTCGGGGCGCTGGAAGTATCGGGCACTCGATCGCTCGGTGAGCGCGATCGCCGCGGGCGATCCGGACACGCTCGAGAAGAGCGCGCTCCCCGTCCAGCGATAGTCGCGCTGGTGCCAGGCGTGGCTCCAGTCGAAGCCGGCCGCCTCGGCGTGGCTGCGCAGCCGGTCGCGCACCACGCTGTCGCTCGTCGATCGATACGTCGAGGTGAGGATCCCGCCGACGGTGGTCGCGCCGTTCCCGAGATCCTTCTTGATGCGCCCCACGAAGTAGTTGCTGAGCGGCTCGACCACCTGTGTCGCCTGCGGCGCGCCGGGCGCGACGCGATAGCGGGCGCGCTCCCGGTTGGTCACCGCATCGAGCAGCCCCACCGTGTAGCCGCCCTGCGTGCGCCCCGTGATCTTCGCGGCGCCGAGGATCGACGTGTTGTCCGGCGTGTCGGCGTACGCGGCGACGCCGCTCACCCACGGGTCGAGCTGCGGTGGACGCCCGATGCGCCGCGAGTAGAACGCGCCGAGGAAGTTGACGTTGCTGCAGAACATGCAGTTCGAGCCGCCGAAGTCGAACGCGCTCGCGCCGGCGACGAAGAAGGGGCGCTTCTCGTCGTAGTACGTCTCGAACGCGGTCAGGTTGAGCGACGCCGGGTCCACCTCGACCTGCCCGAAGTCCGGGTTGAACGTCGCGTCGAGCGTGAGGTTCGACGTGAGCAGATACTTGAGATCGCCCCCCGCATCGAGGCGCATGTCCCGTCCATCGTGATACGGATCGCCGGGCGCGGCGGGGCTGAACGTGCTCCCCATGACGACGTAGGGGAGCAGCTCGAGCTGCCGGGGGCGATCGCCGATCGTGAGCCCCGTGAGATGCCCGTAGAACGCGGGTCCGCCGGCGCTGTTCTTCCGCCAGAAGGACCACATGTCTTGCTCGTTGCGGCTGTCGAGGTAGCGCCAGATCTGCATCCCCCACGTCTGCGCGGCGTCGCGCGAGAAGCGAAGCTGCGAGTACGGGATGCGCATCTCCGCCGTCCACCCCGCGGAGTCGACGTGTGCCGCTGCCTCCCAGACCGGGTCCCACGACGGATCGCCGTCGAACTGATCCCCCTTCACGCCGGCGGGGTTCACCTCGAACAACGCATTGTCGATGTGATTGTGGTAGGGGTCGAGCTCGACGACGAGCTTGTCGGTGGTGAGCGAGTTGAACGAACCGTTGCTGCCGCTCGCATCGACGAGCTGGTCGCGCCTGGCGAGGGGCGCGACCACGCCGCCCGGCTCGCTCATCCGCGCGCCGATGTAGAGCGCCTCGCCGTCGTAGAGGATCCGCACCTCGGTCGGGCGCGAGGCCGGCGCTCCCTCATCGGGCTGGAACTGGCGGAAGTGATCGATGGGCGTCGCCCGCCGCCACGCCGCTTCATCGAGCCGGCCGTCGACGGTGATGTCGCCATCGCGCCGCGCCGCGTTCGCGACGGGAGGGGCGGTGGGGTGCACCGAGGCGCCGGACGCCTGGGCGACTGCGGCGGAGGGGAGCGCGACCAGCGCGAGCACCAGCCACGTGCGACAACGGGGGACGATCATCGAGGACATGCGGCCGAAGTTCGGGTGAATGTCGTGGGCGATCCGCCCGCGCGAATCGCCCTCCGGGTTGGATGCCCGAACCCCGCTGGTGGTTTGAATCCTTCGCATCGACCCGGGAATTTCGCGATGCGCACCTCGCGCGGGGCGGTGATCCGTACGCGGTGCGACTGGCGCGGGTTTCACGCGGCGTGTGGCGCTCCGTGCCATCGGTGAGGCCCGACGGGCGAAGCCGCGCGGTCCCGCCGTGCCGCGTCCAGCTCGCGGGCTCCGGGTGATGGTCGACATCATCACCTCGATGCCGTGCCGGCGAGAGGTCCGACGCCGGACCTCGCGGGCAGGAGGGCGCAGCCGCGCAGCAGATGGCACATCGACGCAGCACGCGGTCGATCGAGTGTCGGGGTAGTCGGTACTTTGATCGCGTGACGATCACCCTCCCCGACCTCCAGAGCAGGACGTCCCGCCCATGAACAGACGGCGCTTTCTGGCCCGTGCCGCGGCTTTCTCGCTGCTACCCGCGCTCGATCTCTCCCGCGTGCGCGGGATTTTTCCGAGTCCTCGAGCGGCGCTCCGGTCTCGCGTGCGTCCCGGTGATCGCGGTTGGCCCTCCGAACGTGCCTGGCGCGACCTGGATCGGGCGGTGAACGGGCAGCTGATTCGCGTTCGGTCGCCCCTGGACGCGTGCCGAGGCGAGTCGACGAGCGCGGCGTGCCGCTCGGTGCTCGACGCCATGCGCAACCCGTTCTACATCGGGGATCATCCCGGTCTGACCCAGACCTCCGGGTGGGTGGACGCCTGGACGTCACGGCCGAGCGTGTACGCCGTCGCGGCGCGATCCAGTGACCATGTCGTCGCGGCCGTGAATTTCGCCCGCGAGCACGATCTCCGGCTCGTCGTGCGCGGCGGCGGTCACAGCTACCAGGGCACGTCCGACGCGCCCGACTCGCTGCTCGTCTGGACCCGTCGCATGCACGACGTGGCGCTACACGACGCGTTCGTGCCCGAGGACTGCCGCGGAGCGGTCGACGCGCAGCACGCGGTCACCGTCGAAGCCGGCGCCATGTGGATCGATGTCTACGATGCCGTCACGACGAAGGCCGGCCGGTACGTCCAGGGCGGCGGCTGCGCGAGCGTCGGCGTCGCGGGTCTGGTACAGAGCGGAGGCTTCGGGAGCTTCTCCAAGCGATTCGGCACGGCGGCCGGCGGTCTTCTCGAAGCCGAGATCGTCACGGCGGATGGCGTAGCGCGGATCGCGAATGCGTGCAGGAACCCGGAGCTCTTCTGGGCCATCAAGGGTGGCGGCGGCGGGAGCCTCGGTGTCGTCACGCGGCTCACCCTGCGCACTCACGAGCTGCCGGAATACTTCGGCGGTGCCGCGGTGAGCATCAAGGCGACGTCACCGGCCTCGTTCCGGCGCCTGCTGGCCTCGTTCCTCGAGTTCTACCGCGACAGTCTCCTGAATCCACACTGGGGAGAGGTCGTGAAGATCGAGCCGGACGACACGCTAGTGGTGTCGATGGTGAGCCAGGGGCTCGACTCGTCCGCGGCGGCATCGGTATGGAAGCCCTTCCTCGATCGGGTGACGGCCTCGCCCGACGAGTATCGACTCGTCGAGGAGCCGAGTTTCCGGAGCGCGGCGGCGCGGCGGTGGTGGGATGTCCAGTACCGCCGCGAGCATGCGCCCGGGTCGATGATCGCGGACCCGCGCCCAGGCGCGCCGCCAACGCACTCCTGGTGGCGGGGCGACGGCGATCAGGTCGGCGTGTTTCTCCACGGCTTCGCCTCGGCGTGGCTTCCGGCCTCCCTGCTCGCCGCGCCGAACGTGCAGCGGCTCGCGGATTCGCTCTTCGCCGCGAGCAGACACTGGGAAGTGCAGCTGCACTTCAACAAGGGCCTCGCCGGCGCCCCCGGGGACGCCCTGGACCGGGCGCGAGACACGGCGATGAATCCCGCGGTCCTGGACGCGTTCGCGCTCGCCATCATCGCCGCCGGCGGACCGCCGGCCTTTCCGGGCATCGTCGGGCACGAGCCCGATCTGCCGACCGCGCGAGAGAACGCCGCGAAGGTGCGCTCGGCGATCCGGGAGATTCGTCGCCTCCTGCCGCGGCCAGGGTCGTACGTCTCCGAGAGCAACTACTTCGAGGCCGACTGGCAGCACTCCTTCTGGGGATCGAACTACGATCGTCTCCTCGCCGCCAAGCGGCGCTACGACCCGTCCGAGCTGTTCTTCGTCCACCACGGTGTGGGCAGCGAGGGATGGAGCGAGGATGGCTTCACCAGATCGTGAGGGGCGCCAGCGCCCCTGGTCCGTCGCGCGACACACGCTGCTGCGTCATTCTTCTCACCGGGATCACCATGAATCACCGACGTGGATTCCAACTCGCCGGCGTTGCCCTCGTGCTCGCGGCTTCCCCTCGGGTCTCCCGTGCCCGGGGCACCTCCCCGTCCAGGGTCGACGCGAACGCACCCGCCGTCCATACGCTGTTCGGGCCCGGTGTCGTCGTCCCGCCGATCTCGCTCGACGGCATCCCCTCGCACGCTGGTTGGGCGAAGGACGTGCACTACCCCTTCTCCCTCGTGAGCGACGTGGACGGACGTGTCGCGACCGCATACGGGTCGCTGCCGCCGGGACGGCCCTACACGACCCGCACCATCTTCGTCATCGGCAAGGACGGCCGCATCGCCCATCGCGACCCGCGCTTCGGCACGCTCGACCAGCACGCCCACGGCACCACATCGCCGGGCACGCGGACCGGGCCGGTCGCGGGAGCGCACCCGGCCAATCCGGTGGTTCCGGCGCTGTACGAAGATGGACGCGTGTACGTGCCGGTGTCGGCGGTGCGGGACCCCTCGCACCCGCGGGACACCGTCGCGCTCGGCTGGTTCATTCTGGATACGGGTGCCGAGGCCACGCTGATCGATTCGCGCGTGGCCGCGCGCCTCTCGCTACGCGTTCGCGACGCCGGCGAGGAGCGCGGCGCGGGTGCCGGGGCATTGCGAGAGGGGCGGTCTCGGGGCCTCCGACTGCGCGTCGGCCCCGTACCGTACGCCCCGCGCGAGCTCGTGGTCGCGCCCCTCGACTCGCTCCTCGCGCCGTCGAGCGGTCGTCACATCGCGGGGATCGTCGGCTCGCAATTCTTCATGGAGCACACGCTGGAGCTTACGCCCCCCTGGTCCGGCATCCAGGTCGATCGGCCGCCACGTCAGGGCGACGGCGCATCATCGGCGGTCGTGCTGCCGTTCGAGCTGCACCATTCCCTTCCCTTCGTCCAGGGCTCGATCGCGCTCCACCCGCGGCGCTCCGGCGCGCCGCTCTCGCTCCGCCTGCTGGTGGACCTCGGCGCCAAGGCACCGCTCCTGCTCACCGAAGGCGCGCTCCGGAAGGCGGGGGGCGAGCGCGCCCTGCCGCGCCACGTGTTGGCGAGCCTCGGCGCGGGAGTCGGGGGCGAAACGCGATACTTCTTCACGCGGGCGTCGCGAGTCACGGTCGGGCGCGATCCGCACCGCGTCGGCGCCGAGTCGGTGCTCGTGGGCTTCTCCGCCCTCTCCACGCTGCGCTCCACGAGCTTCGACGGCCTGCTCGGCGCTCCGTTTCTGGCGCGGTACGACGTTCGCATCGACTACGCGCACCGCGAGCTCACGCTGACCGATGCCGCGGCCGCCGCCGACAGCGTGTCCGACTTCGATGAGAGCGGTCTCTTTCTGACGACGCGGCGAGTGGGCGACGTGGAGCGCATCTTCGTCCACCGGGTGGTCACCGGCTCCCCCGCCGATCGCGCCGGCATCGAGCCCGCGGTCGAGCTGCTCGACATCGACGGCGTGGCGGTGACGCGACTCGGGCTGAGCGAAGTGCGCCGCAGGCTGCGCGGCCCGGACGGGCGCGACGTCGTTCTCGGCGCGCGCCGCGCCGGACGGCTCGTGTCGTTCCACCTGCGCCTCGCGCCGCTCATCTGACGTGAAGCAACCCGCCGCGCGGCGCGGGATGGATGCGCGTCGTGCGACCGATGGTCAGTCGCCCCGGCGCAGGTCGCGGAAGAAGTCGCGCAGCTCCACGGCCAGCAGCTCCGGCTCCTCGTGCGCCGGGAAGTGCCCGCCGCGCGGCATCTCGGTCCAACGCGTGATGCGATAGGCTCGCTCCCCCCACTCGCGCGGCGGGCGCGTCAGATCGCGCGGGAAGAGGGCGACGCCGCACGGCACCTCGATCCGCTCACCGGGGGCGAGTCGAATCGGATGGAGCCGCCCCTCGTAGTACAGGTGCATCGACGGCCCGATCGACCCGGTCGCCCAGTACAGCGTGATCGTCGTCAACAGGTCGTCGAAGCTGAAGCGCCGCTCGACGACGCCATCACAATCGGACCAGGTCCGGTACTTCTCGACCATCCAGGCCGCGAGGCCGACGGGCGAGTCGTGGAGTGCATACGTCAGCGTCTGCGGCTTCGTGCGCTGCAGGTGCGAGTACGCGCCCTCGCTCTCCACCCACGCCGCCGCGGCCTCGCGGAAATCGCGCTCGGCATCGGTGAGCGGCGGCGCATCATCGCCGAGGTCGCGAACGATCGTCGATCCGGTCACCGACGTGAGGTGAAGACCCGCGACGTGGTGGGGCGCCGAGAGCGCGAGCGCGGAGCTGACGCCGACGCCCAGGTCGCTGCCGTGCGCTCCGTACGCCGGATATCCGAGCACCTTCGTCATCAGCTCGTCCCACATCTCCGCGATGCGGCCGACGTGTACGCCAGGTGCCTGGGGAGGGCTCGACAACCCGTACCCGGGAAGCGACGGGATCACCACGTCGAACGCATCGCACGCGTCCCCCCCGTGAGCCGCCGGGTCGGCGAGCAACGAGAGGATGCGACGGTACTCGAGGAACGAGCTCGGCCATCCGTTCGTCAGCACCAGCGGGAACGGCGCCGGACCGTTTCCGCGAACGTGGATGAAGTGAATGTCGTGGCCGGAGACGCGTGCGCGGTACTGCGGCAGCGCGTTGATGGCCCGCTCCTGCTCCGCCCAGTCGAACCCGTGCTGCCAGTAGTCGACGAGCCTGCGGAGGAAGCCGAGATCCGTACCCGACTCCCACGGGGTGGCGGCGACCTGCCCTGGCCACCGCGTGAGTCTCAGGCGATCGCGGAGGTCTCGCAGAGTGCGTCTGGGGATCGAGACTCGGCACCGGGTCGGCGCGCGGGGGTCGGGTTCCGGAGCCGCGAATCCGCGGTCCACCCGCAGCCTCGCGCCGTGGCGTGCCGCGGAGGTATTGGCCAGCAGGCCCGCGAGGTCGTTCCAGTACGTCTGCGGCGGGTCGGCCTGAAGGCACGCCAGCTCTTGGTCCGTAGTCACGGAAAAAATCACCGATATCGGCGTTGTTGCAAGTGATATGTTCAGTTGCGTCACTTGTCAACAGGCACATGCTGGTTATTATATGAGCATGGCAAACATCGGTCGCCCGCGCCGCCGACCACCGGACGTTCGTCCGCCATTCTCCTGGATCGGCGGCGCTCTGTGCCTCGACTTCGTCAACACCGTCACGTGGTTGGCCCCCGGTTCCCTGACCAACGAGCGCTTGCGCGGGACCGCGGATCTCATGGCGTGGGTGGAAGGGGCGGGGCTGGCACCTTCAGCCACCGACGTGCAGGAGCCGCGCGTCGTGCCGGACGACGACCGCGTCCTGGCGACGGCGCTCGAGCTTCGCGACGAGCTGCACACCGTGCTCCGTTGTGCGGCACACGGATTCGCTCCCGATGTTCGTCAGGTGGCGGCCTTCAACACGTGGGTGCTGTGGGCTTCGGGCCGGATCCGGCTCGAGCCCGGGAGCGGCGGGGAGGGCTGGCGATGGCGCGCCGCGACCGACGCCGTCGACACTCGAGCGGTCCTCGAGGCGGCGCTCGCCATGGTCGTTCAATCCGCCACGGAGCTGCTCCGATCGCCCGATCTGCCGCTTCTGCGGGACTGCGCGAACGCGCACTGCGGCTGGCTGTTCATCGACCGCAGCCGGAAGCGCAACCGCCGGTGGTGCGAGATGCGGGAGTGCGGAGGACGCGCGAAGGCGCGGCGCTATCGGGCCAGAAAGCAGTACGAGCGCGAGCGCTAGGAGCCCGCGCCCCCGAGCTGTCGAACCAACGCTTCGCGCCGGGACCGACTCACCGGTATCCGGGTGCCGCTCTTGAGGACGACGATCGTTCCCCGCCCCGCCGTCCGTTCGAGTCCGCGCACCTCCGCGAGGCAGACGATCGCCGACCGGTGAATGCGGACGAACACGTTCGGGTCGAGCTCGCGCTCGAGCTGCTCGAGCGGCGTGCGGACCACGTATTCCTTGCCGTCGTGCGTGATCAGGCTCGCGTAGTAGCCGCTCGCGCGGATCCAGGCGATCTCGCTCGCGTGGATCACCGCATCCTTGCTTCCGATGCTCACCAGGAAGCGCTCGCGAAAGCGAGCGCCGGGCGACGCCGCGTCGTTCAGCGGCACCCCGACGTGGCTGTCGGACAGTGTGAGCGTCAGTGCGTCGACCAGCCGGCCGAGCGTCCGCGCCGCCCCCCGCGAGTCGCGTCGCTCGACGGCCCGGTCCACGGCCAGCATCAGGCGCTCGTCGGTGAAGGGCTTGATCACGTAATCGACGGCCGCCAGCTCGAACGCCTCGATCGCGAACCGATCGAAGGCCGTCACGAGGATCACCGCCGGAGCGGACTCCGTTCCCAGCCGGCGAAGCAGCTCGATGCCGTCCAGGCCGGGCATCTGAATGTCCAGGACGAGCAGATCGACCGGCCGCTGCGCCAGGAGCTCCCAGGCCGTCAGCCCGTTCGCGGCTTCGCCGATCACCTGCAGATCGTCGCGCGATTCGAGCAGGGCGCGAAGCCCGCGACGGGCCACCGGCTCGTCGTCGACGACGAGCACGGTGGTGCGTCGGCGATCGCCTCGAAGCGGCGAGGTCATCGCTCCCCTCCCGACACGGATGCGCGGGGCGACGGAACCGGGCGCCGCGGCGGGATCGCGCGCGACCCTTCGGCGGCGACGTCGTCCTTCTCCGGCCGGCCGAGCGGCAACACGAGCGTCACGAGGGTGAACCGCCCTTCCGTGCGGGTCAGCCGGACGTACGCGCGGGAGCCGTAGAGGTGCTCCAACCTGGCGCGCGTGGTCGCGAGCCCGAGCCCAGCCCGGTCCCTGCCGTTCAGGGGTGACAGCGCGCCGTTCGGCGGCCCGAGCGGCCCGTCATCCACCACGGTGAGCACGAGCGCGTCGCCGCGGCTCTCCGCGCCGATGCGAATGACACCGGGGTCGGTCCGCTTCGCGACGCCGTGGCGGATGGCGTTCTCGACGATCGGCTGCATGAGGAACGGCGGAACCGGCGCGGCGCCGAGCCGTGGGTCGATGCTCCAATCGACGCGCAGTCGTTCCCCGAAGCGGATCTCTTCGACGGCGAGATACCGGCGCAGGAGATCCACTTCCTGCGCCAGCGGAATCTCGGGCGTTCGGTGCTCGCGCAGCATCTCGCGCAGGATGTCGCCCAGTTCGGCGATGAGGCGCACCGCCGTCGCGGCATCCTGCTCGCGGACGAGCATGGAGATCGTGTTCAGCGCGTTGAACAGGAAGTGCGGTTGCAGCTGCATTCGCAGCGCGTCGAGCTGCGCGCGTGCGAGCTGCTCCGCGAGCACCGCGCGCTCGATCGCCTCGTCGCGGGCGCGCCGCGCGAAGAGCCCCGCGTGCGCGATCCCGGCGGCCGCGCCGTACGCGAGGATGGTGAACGGCGCCCACCCCATGACGCTCGCCAGCGTTCCCCCGGAAGACACCGGAAGGCCGAGCGCCGCCCGGAGCGCGCGATTCACGACGACGAAGAGCACGGTCGCCGCCGCCCACAGTCCGATGTGCGATCCCAGCGCGGCCGGTGACGGCCACCAGCTCAGCGGCCGGGCGCGCACGACGCGTCTGATCAGCGGGGTCACCGCCGCCCAGATGCACCAGGGAGTCGCGGTCGCGGCGAGCACCGCGAGCACATCGACGGAGTACCCGCTGCGATGGGCCACGAGGAGCTCCATCGTGGTATTGAGGAGCGCCGGCACGCTCCAGGCGAGCACGACGACGGCGACCGTCGGCCACGCCGTGGTCCGGGCGCGCGGACGAGCCTCGCCCTCGTGATCCTCACGTTCGGCCATCGGTGCCTCTCCGCGTGGCGCGCTGCCGCTCTTCCACCATTCCGGACACGAGTGCTCGGAGCACGATACTGTTCGACACCTCGCGCGTGACCGCTTCGCGCGTGACCGCTGAACGGACACGCTGGACAGTAAACGCGCGTCTCGGGCACGTGCCAGCACCGGCGCAGCGAACGACGATGATATGCAGCGAGCGGGCCGCGGGCCAGCGCCACGGGTGCGCGTGAGCGATGCGGCTTCAGCGGGCACGGCGCGCACCGCGCGCTCGGCTCTCCCGCGCTCCGGCTCCCGCCACGCGACTCGGCGCTCGGCGAACGTGGCGCGACGACCTCATCGATCGGTCGCCCGCTCGCCCGAGCGGTTCGCTGCGCCGCGGCGCCGTTCGGTGCCGATCCGACGCTCCGCGCTCGCGCGCGCCACCCCGCGACCCCATCGTGCGACCGCGGGTGTGAGCGCCGGGATCGCACCGGCGAGTCTCTCCCGTACGAGCCGCGGTAGCGCAATGCCGGCTACCATTACCCTCCAGTAGCACCGCATCGAGCGGCCGCGCGCCGCATCTTGCGGGGGTCACATGACGAACACGATCAGCCGCCGGGACTTTCTCGGCCGGAGCAGCATCGGACTCGCCGGAGTCGCGGCGACGCCGACTCGTCTGCTGTTGCCCGCCCCGGAGCTCGGAGCGCCGCGTCGCGCCTACGGGGAGCGTTCCCCGTTCGAGAAGTCCGCGCGGTACTTCGTGCCCGGCGCGACTCCCGGAACGGGGGCCAGTCGCACTCCGCTCCAGGACCTCCACGGGATCATCACGCCATCGTCGCTGCACTTCGAGCGACACCATGCCGGCGTGCCGGCGATCGATCCCGCCCATCACGAGCTGCTGGTGCACGGACTCGTCGAGCGGCCACTGATCTTCACCATGGCGGATCTCCGGCGGCTCCCCGTGATCTCGCGCATCCACTTCATCGAGTGCGCGGGCAACACCGCACTCGACCAGTTGGACCGGCCGGGCCCGACTCCGCAGATGAGCCACGGCCTCCTGAGCTGCAGCGAATGGACCGGGGTGGCCCTTCGCGATGTGCTGCGCGAGGCCGGCCTCGGGGCCGCCGCGAGCTGGATCGTGGCCGAAGGCGCCGACGCCTCGCGACTGGCGCGAAGCATCCCGCTCGCCAAGGCGCTCGACGACGTCATCGTGGCGTTCGGGCAGAACGGAGAGGCGCTGCGCCCCGAGCAGGGTTACCCGCTTCGACTGGTCGTCCCCGGCTGGGAGGGCAACGTCAACGTCAAGTGGCTGAGTCGCCTGCACGTCGTCGACCAGCCGTACATGACGCGCGATGAGGCGGCCTTCTACACCGACCTGATGCCGGATGGCAAGGCGCGGAAGTTCACGTTCGTCATGGAGGCGAAGTCCGTGATCACGACGCCGGCAGGCGGACAGCAGCTGGACGGCCCCGGCTTCTACGAGATCGGCGGCCTCGCGTGGTCCGGACGGGGCGCGATCACGCGCGTCGAGGTCTCGACCGATGCGGGAGCGACGTGGCGGGACGCGGAGTTGAGCAGCCTCGTGCTCCCCAGGGCCGTCACGCGCTTTCGACTGCCGTGGCGGTGGGATGGCGGCGAGGTCTCGCTCCAGTCGCGGTGCACCGACGACACCGGCTACCGCCAGCCGACGCGCGAGCAGATCCTCGCGGTGCGCGGGGTCAACGCGACGGACCACTACAACGGCATCAAGAGCTGGTACGTGCACCGCGATGGGTCGGTGCGCCATGTCTAGGATCCACGTCGTGCCCTCGCTTCTCCACTCGCTCGCTGGCGCGTTCGTTCACGCGCTCGCTGGCGCGCTCGCGTGCGCGCTCGCTGGCGCGCTCGGGGCGTCCTCGGCGGGCGCGCAGGCGCGGCCGTTCGGCGTGGGCCGGGTCGCGAGGCCCGCCGAGGTCCGCGCTCGAGACATCTCCGTCGCACCCGATGGGACCGGGCTTCCGCGCGGACGAGGGAGCGTCGCCGAGGGGCGGGTACTCTACCGGCGGCAGTGCGCGATGTGTCATGGCGACCAGGGGATCCCGAGCGGGCCACAGGCCGCCGCGCAGTATCCGGTCCTCGTCGGCGGCTTCGGCACGTTGACCACGCCCTCGCCCGTGCAGACGGTCGGCAGCTTCTGGCCATACGCGACGACGGTGTGGGATTACATTCACCGCGCCATGCCGTACCAGCGTCCGGGCACGTTGCGGGCGAACGAGGTCTACGCGCTCACGGCGTATCTGCTGTACCTGAACCACATCGTCCCACGCACCGCCGAGCTGAGCGAGACGACGCTTCCGAGCATTCGCATGCCGAATCGGGATGGCTTCGTGAGCGACCCTCGGCCCGATGTCGGGGTGCCCTGAGGTCGCCGTGGCGGTGGCGCTCGGGCGGCGCGGCCCGGGACGCTCGGTCAACCAATGCGGACGCGCGGTCATTCGCCCGGGGCTCGGCCGAGGCTACCCTACGGCGTCGACCAGGACGTTCACGACCGCGCCAGCCGCCGTCGACCAACCGTACATCACCCCGAGGTGCACCATGACCAACCGTGCCGACGCTCTCGCCGATCGCCTCGAACGCGGGGCCACCGCGCTCGCCAGCTTCGCGAGCGCCCTCACCGACGAGCAGTGGCAGACCCGTGTCCCGCACGACGGACGCAAGATCGGCGTCATCGTGCATCACGTCGCCACCATGTACCCGCTGGAGATCCAGCTGGCGGAAGCGGTCGCCCGAGGGGAGCCGGTGGTGAACGTGACCGGGGAAGTCGTCGACTCCCTGAACGCCGCGCACGCCAGAGAGTACGACGCCGTCACGAAAGACGCCGCGCTCGATCTACTCCGGCGCAACAGCGCGGCGGCCGCGGCCGCGGTCCGGGCGCTGAGCGACGAGGAGCTCGACCGGGCCGCTCCGGTGTCGCTCAATGCCGATGCTCCCCTCACGTGCCAGTTCGTGCTCGAGGATCACGCCGTGCGGCACAGCTATCACCACCTGGCGCGCGTACGAGCAGCGCTGCTCCCGGAGGCCAGGGCGGCCTGACGA
>DASUXC010000087.1:0-41464 GCA_036378095.1 Gemmatimonadaceae bacterium
TGCATCCGGTGGGCGCCCGCCTGGCGGGCGCCCACCGATCACCCTTCGACGATGATCAGGTACTTCGACGGTCCCCAGAACTGCACCGGGTCGGTCACGCGCAGCGTCCCGGTCGGCTTGCCGTCCGCCGTCTTCTCCTCCTCGATCAGCGCCGGATTCTGTCGGGACACGATCTTGTACGCGCGGTCGGTGGTGTGCAGGGCGATCGGCGTGTTCGCGAACCGGTCCATCGCCGTGAACGCCGACGGATCGAGCTTGCGCGACGGCACCAGCGCCTTGTGGCCGAAGAAGAGGAACTTCGAGCCCTCCTCCACCACGATGCCGCGGGCCATCAGGTCCTTCTTGGTGCCGACGATGTAGTACACGGTGTTCAGGTCGCGCCGGAGCGCGTTGGCCGTGTCGGCGATCGCCGACTTCTCCGACGCCAGCGTGCTGTTGGCCAGCGTGAGGCTGTCCACGCGCCCGGTGAGCTCCGCGATCTCCTGCTTCTGCCGCTCGGAGATCGCCTCGAGCGACGCGATCGTCTGCTCGTACTGCGCGAGCTTGCCCCCCTGCGCCTTGTTCCGGGCCGAGAGCTCGGCCACGCGATTGCGGTTGGCCCTGAGCAGCTGCGTGACCTCCTGCACCTTCCCGAGCAGGCTCGCCCGGTACGCCGCCTTGGGATCCGAGGCGCCCTCCCCCTTCACGTCGAGCGGCACGTGCGACTTGAGCCCCTTCACCTTGGAGAGCTCCTGGTCGATGTCGTCGAGGAGCTTCGTCGTCTCGGTGAATCCCTGCATCAGCGAGTCCTGCTGCGCGGAGGCCTGCGTCACCTGCGCGAGCTGAGTGTTGAGCGTGGCGATCGAATCGGTGGCCGATGCCCGGCCGCCGCGGCCGAGGCCGGACTTGTCACAGGCGACGCACGCGAGCAGTGCGACGAGGGACAGGGCGCGTCTCATTCGGATGACTCCTTGGCGGTGGTACGACTCCGCCGCTCCGGGGATCGGAGCGGCGGCAGTGATGCTGACGTGCCGGCGGGGCGCGACGCAACCGCGCCGCGCCGGCACTCGGACCACCATAACGTTAGTGCGGAGACCGCCAGATCCTTTGTGCGCTATGTCACATCGGCGCCGGCGCCGAGGCGTCGCGCGGCGGGACCCCCGATTCGATCGCCGTCTTGAGGCGGCCGAGGTCCTCCTCCATCTCCTTGTCCGGGTTCGCGCCGAGCATCGAGCTCACCACCTTCCCCGCCCTGCCGGCCGGCGGCGCGTACTGCATGCGCACCGTGACGCGCGTCCCGCCCTCGGGTGCCCGGTCGAAGCGCACGCTCCCGGAGTTCTCCACCTCCGACCCCTCCACGCTCCTCCACTCGATCACCTCGTTCGGCACCGCGCGCGTGACGATCGCATCCCACTCCACGGCGCGCCCCGCCGGGCCATCCACCACCCAGTGCGTCCGCCCGTCTCCCACGTCCTGCACCCGCCGCACGTGCGACATGAACTCGGGGTAGTGCTCGAAGTCGCTGAAGAAGCCGAAGACGATCTCCACCGGGGCGGCGATGGTGATCGTTCGCTGCAGCTCGACCGACTCCCCGTGGCCGCGCCCCACGAGTCGCCTGAGCTCCACGTTGGCGCCGCTCCGCACGAGCAACCCGAGCCCCCCGAGCGCCAGCGCGGTGCCCACCGCGCCGCGCTTCGTCGCGCCGTACGCGACGAGCCCACCCCCCGCCGCGCCCGTGGCCAGGCGCGTCGCCGGCGACCAGCGGCGCTGGAGCAGCTCGCTCCGCTCCCCACCGCGCGCCTTTCCGCCCTGCAGCCCCGGAACGTTCCCCGGCTCGTCGTGCAGCTCGAGGCGGTTCTCCACGTCCTCCACGCCGCGCACGCCGCGCACGCAGTCGAGGAGCGCATCCGCCTCCCCGGTGAGCACGGGCCCGCTCAGCACCACGCGCCCCTCGTTCGCCGTCACGATCACCGAGCCCGGGTGCGACACCACGCGCCCCATCGCCGCCCGGATGCGGTCCACGAGCACTTCGTCCGATGGCATGTCCTCGCGCAGGCGCGATCTCGCCTCCGCCAGCGCCCCCCGCGCCCGGTTCCGGGCGTCCGCGCGCGCGGCGTCGGCGGCCTTCTCCGCGCCGCTCACCAGGTGCGACACCTTGTCGCGCGCGAGCGCGCGCCGGCGCCGGCCGCGGCTGGGGTCGAGGAAATACATGAGCGCGGCGCCGGCGGCGACCGCCCCCGCCATCAAGGCCGTGCTCCTGCTCGTGTCTTCTCGCATGTGCGCCTCCTGTCGACGACGTCCGAATCCCGTCCGTCGGCCGCAAGGCCAGTGCCGCGCGGGACGACGCGGCTGTCGGCCATCGGCTCTCGGCTCTCGGCTAGAGCCCCGCATTGAGAGCTCTCGGCGTGTGCCGTAGCCGAGAGCCGATGGCCGAGAGCCGAGAGCCGAGAGCCGAGAGCCGCGTCCCCTCACCGCCTCAGCGACGCCGGTGTCACCCGCCGCTCCACCAGCGCGAGGAAGCCATCGACGAGCAGGGCGAGCACCGCCGCGGGGAGGGCGCCCGACAGGATGAGGCGCGTGTCGGCGAGCGCGAGTCCCGTGGCGATCGGCTCACCGAGCCCACCCGCCCCGATGAACGCCGCCAGTGTCGCGGTGCCCACGTCGATCACCGCGGCGGTCCGGATCCCGGCCAGTATGCTCGGCGCGGCCAGCGGCGTGCGCACGTAGCGGAGCACCTGCCACGGCGTCATCCCCAGCGCGTGCGCCGCCTGTACGGCCGACGGGTCGGCGTCGCGCACGCCGCTGTACGTGCTCCGCACGATCGGGTACAGCGAGTACAGCCAGAGCGCCACGAGCGCGGGCCACACCCCCACCCCGAGCAGCGGGATCATGAACGCGAGCAGCGCGATGCTCGGGATCGTCTCCAGGAGTCCGATCCCCCCGATCACCGGCTCGGCGACCCTCCGGGTGCGCTCGAGGTGCAGCCCGAGCGGCACCGCCACGAGAATCGCGGCGAGCAGCGACACCCCCACGAGCAGGAGGTGGCGCGCCGTCTCCGCGGCGAGCCGCGCCCGCTCGCTCCACAGATAGCTCCAGAACGACCGCGCCGGTCGCGTCGCGACCGGCGCCGGCGCGGCGCCCCCACCGCCCACCAGACCCAGCTCGCGCAACGCATCCGCCGCCACGCGCGCGACCGGCTCGCCGTTCACCTCCACCCGCGCGTTGAGCGCGCGCATGCGCGGCGCGTCGATCAGTCCGCTCAGCTCCGTCAGCACCGCCACCGCGCGCGGGTCGTCGCGCCGGAGCCGCCGCCCCACCAGCGCCGCGGCCTCGTACGGGGGGAAGAAGCGGCGATCGTCGCCGAGCACGACCAGCCCGTAGCGGGCGATCAGCCCGTCGGTGGAGTAGCCGTCCACCACGTCCACTCCGCCGGTGGCGAGCGCGCGATACTTGAGCGCCTGCGCGAGCGGGCGCACCGCGCGGAAGTGGAGGTCGTACGCGCTCGCGAGGCCGGCGAGTCCATCCGGGCGCTCGATGAAGTCGGGGGAGAGGCCGGCGGTGAGCCGCGGCGCCACCCGCGCGAGATCGCCGATCGTGCGCAGGGCGTAGCGGCGCGCCGTCTCCGGGCGCACGGCGATCGCGTAGCTGTTCTCGAAGCCGAGTGGGGGGAGCCAGCGCACCCCCCATCGCGCGTCGAACTCCCGCCGCACCGTGGCGAACACCGTGCCCGCGTCCCCGCGCGGCCGCTCGTGCAGCACCGCGAGGAGCCCGGTGCCCGTGTACTCCGGGTAGACGTCGATCGCCCCCGCGCGGAGCGCGGCGAACGCCACCTCCGTGGCGCCGAGCCCCGGGCGACGCTCCACCGCGATCCCGCGCGACTCGAGGAGCTGCGCGAACATCTCGGCGAGCAGGAACGACTCGCCGAACGGCTTCGAGGCCACGACCACCGGACGCCTCGCCGGGACGGGGTCGCTCGCGCCCTGCGCCGCGGCCGCCCGTCCAGCGAGCGACCACGCCGCGAGCGCCGCGACCAGCGGCACACTCGCGCGCCTCACGCGATGCGGCGCCTCACGCAGCGCCTCACGCAGCGCCTCACGCAGCGCCTCACGCGGCGCCTCACGCAGCGACCCCCGCGCGCGCGAGGAGCGCGGCGACGTACGGGGTGGCCGGCGCGGCGGCGAGCGCGCCGGCGTCGGCCACCTGCTCCAACCGCCCGGCGCGCAGGACGGCCACGCGATCGGCGAGCAGGAGCGCCTCGCGCAGGTCGTGCGTCACGAGCACCATCGTGAGCCCACCCCCATCCCCGCGTCGGAGGTCGAGCAGCATGCGCTGTAGATCGGAGCGGGTGATCGCGTCCAGCGCGCCGAACGGCTCGTCGAGGAGGAGGAGCGACTGTCCTCCGGCGAGCGCCCGCGCCACCGCCACGCGCTGTCGCTCCCCGCCGGACAGCTCGTGCGGCCACCGCTCACCCATCGTCCCCGGGTCGAGCCCGGCGCGCGCGAGCGCCCGCTCGGCGAGCGGCCGCGCCTCGCGCCGGCCGAGCAGCCAGGGGACGAGCGCCGCGTTCCGCCAGGCGCGCCAGTGCGGGAGCAGCCCGCCGTCCTGCGGCACGAACCCGACCGAGCGCCGGAGCGCCACCGGGTCGCGCGCCGAGACCGGAACGCCATCGATCGTCACGGTTCCCGCGCTCGGCTCGACCAGCCGATTGATGCACCTGAGCAGCGTGGACTTCCCCGCCCCACTCTCCCCCACCAGCGCCAGCCACCCACCGCCGTCCACCACCAGCGACACGTCGTCGAGGGCGCGCACGTCGCCGTGCCGCACCGTGACGTGCGCGAGCTCGATGCGGGGGGGAGGCGTGGTGGGTGAGGACATGGCAGTCGGGAAGACGCGGCTGGAAGATGCGGCTCTCGGCTCTCGGCTCTCGGCTACGGCCCAGCATGGAGGGCTCTCGGCGTGTGCCGCAAGCCGATGGCCGATGGCCGATGGCCGAGAGCCGACAGCCGCGTCGTCCCGAGAGCCGATGGCCGACAGCCGAGAGCCGCATCTTCGCCACAGCCGTTGCTCGAACATGCCACCCACCCTCCCCCCGCGCAAACGGGTGACGGCCGGTGGGCGCGGTCGTCTGTTCAGCAGTCCAACCGCCGACGGAGCCATGGCTGCCCCTCCCGGACGCACCCTGCTCGCCTGCGCCGTGCTCGCCCTCGCCGCACCACCAGCCGCCGCGCAGGGCCGCAGCGCGCTCCATCGCGCGCTCGTGCACGACTCCCTCCCCAACGGGTTGCAGGTGATCGTGCTCGAGAACCACACCGTGCCGCTCGCCACCCTCGAGGTGGTGGTGCGCAACGGGGCCTTCACGCAGTCGCCATCCGAGGAGGGATACGCGCACCTCTTCGAGCACCTGCTCTTCCGCGCCTACGGGTGGGGCAACGCCAGCTTCGGCATCGCCGCCACCCACCTCGACGCCGCGTACAACGGGGAGACGCGGGAGGAGAACGTCAGCTACTATCTCCTCCTCCCCTCGTCGAACCTCGAGTCCGGGCTGCACCTGCTCGCCCGTCTCGTCGAGCACCCCCGCTTCGGCTCCGGCGATCTCGATCGCGAGCGCGCCGTGGTGATCGACGAGATGTCGCGCGACGGCTCCGATCCCGTGCGCGCGCTCCGCGAGGAGGTGGACGAGCGCCTCTGGGGCTCGGCGTGGAGCTACAAGGATCTCATCGGGACCGCGGATGTGATCCGCGCCGCCACGCCGAAGCGGCTCGAGCGCGTGTTCGAGCGGTTCTACGTGCCGAACAACGCCGCCCTCGTCATCGGCGGCGACGTCGACCCCGCGCGCGCCATCGAAGTGGCGCGCCGGGCGTTCGGGGGGTGGGATCGAGCTCCCGACCCCTTCGCCGGGTGGCACGAGCCGACGATCCCGCCGCTCCGGCAGTCGCAGGCCGTGGTCGTGACCTCGCCCGACGCGGCGAACGCCACGATCGTGATGGAGTGGCAGGGGCCGAGCGTGCTCCGCGACCGCGAGGCCACGTACGCGGCCGACGTCCTCTCCGACGTGCTCGCGAGCCCCATGTCCAACTTCCAGCAGCACCTGGTGGGATCCGGCACCTTCCAGTCCGTGAGCATCGGCTACCAGACCCTCGCGCGCACCGGGCCGATCGTGCTCACCGCGGTCACCCGCCGCGACCGGCTCCGCCCCGCGCTCATCGCCCTCGGCACGGAGCTCATGCAGCTCGCCGACTCCGGCTACATCACGCCGGAGGAGCTGGCGGCCGCGAAGAAGGCGCGAGAGGTGCGCTCGGCGTTCGAGCTCGAGAGCGGCACCTCCATGGCCCACACGCTCGCCTACTGGTGGAGCGTGGCCGGGCTCGACTACTACGAGAGCTACGTCGCCAGCATGGCGCGGTGCACGCCGCGACAGATTCGCGACTACGCGCGCACGTACATCGTGAACCGGGCGGCGAGCATCGGCGTGCTCACCACCCCCGACCTCGCCACGGACGCTCAGCGGGCGGTGATCGACATCTTCGGTGGAGGGCACGTGACCGCGGGAGACGGACGATGAGCCGCCCACACCAGACCGCCGCCGCCATGCTCCTCGGCACGCTCGCGGTCGCGAGCCTCGGCGCCTGCGCGAGCGCGCCGCGCCCCGTGATCGTGGCCGCCGATGGCCAGGGGAAGGTGGTGCCGGTGGACAGCCTCACCACGAGCTGGGTGTCCGGCGGCGTGCGCGTGATCCTGCGGCCGGCCCCGTCGAACGACGTGGTGGCGGCGAACCTCTACCTGCTCGGCGGCTCGCGGCAGCTCACCGCGCGGACCGCGGGGATCGAGTACCTTCTCCTCACCGCCTCCGAGTTCGGCACGCGGCGCTACCCCGGCGACGAGGCGCGCCGTGCGCTCGCGCGCACCGGGGCCGAGATCGTCGTGGACCCGGGGCCGGATTGGACGGTGGTCGGGCTGCGCGCGCTCGCCGCCGACATCGACTCGGCATGGGCCGTGTTCGCCGACCGCGTGGCGGCTCCGGAGCTCGACTCGACCGCCGTCGAGCTGGCGAGGGGACGCCTCCTGGCGCGCGCGCGGCGCGTGCGCGAGTCGCCCGACCTGCTCGTTGGCTTCCTCGCCGACTCCGCCGCCTTCGCCGGGCATCCGTACGGCATCCCGGCGGCCGGCACCGAGCGGTCGCTCGCCGCCCTCCAGGGCGACGACCTGCGGCGGTACCTGCGCGAGCAGATGGTGACCTCGCGCATGCTCCTCGTCGTCGTGGGAAACGTGACGCGCCACGAGCTCGACTCCCTCGTGTCGGCGACGCTCGGTCGTCTTCCGGCCGGCGACTACCGCTGGACCATGCCGCCGGCCCCGCCGCGGCTCGACACGACGCACCCCGTGATCGTGGAGCGGCACTCCCCGACGAACTACGTGTACGCGCAGTTCCCCGGGCCCCCGGCGACGAGCGAGGACTACGCCGCGTTCGAGGTGGCCGTCGCCCTCCTCGGCTCCAAGCTGCACCACAGCATCCGCGAGGAGCGCAGCCTGTCGTACGCGGCGATGGCGCCGTTCGACGACCGGGCGATCGCCGTGGGCGGCGCGTACGCCTCCACGGCGCGGCCGGCGGAGGTCGTCCCGCTCATGCGGCGCGCGCTCGGAGAGATGCAGTCCGAGCGGTTCGACGACGTCGGGATCCACGGCTACGTGCGCCACTTCATCACCGACTACTACCTGGCGAACGAGACGAACGCGGCCCAGGCGGAGGCGATCGCTCGCGCGACGCTGTTCGGCGGCGACCCCCGGGCGACGACGCGCGAGCGGGCGGCGATCGAGCACGTGTCGGCGGGCGACGTGTACCGCGTGGCACGCACGTACATGCGGAACGTCCAGTTCGTGTTCGTCGGCGACACCGGAACGGCGCGGTGAGGCGCGGGGTGCGGGACGCGGGGCGCGGAGCGCGCCCCCGCCACCCCACTCCCGCCGCAACCGGCTCCCTGACATACTGACTCACCGACTCACGGCCGTTCGCGAAGCGAGCGGCCTTCGCCCCTCACGCCACCGGAATGAAGCCGCTGACCATCGTCCCTTCCCCGCGCCGACCGCTGCTGCTGCTCGCCGGGGGCATCGCGCTGGCCGCGGTGGGTGTGCTGCTCGCGGCCACGCGCGTGTCGGTGGTGCTGGGAACGCTCACGCTCGTGGTGGGGGGCGCGGTCGCGGCGCTCTTCGCCGCGCAGGCGCTCGACCGGCGCCCGCGCGTGATCATCAACGACTCGGGGATCTACGACCGCACCATGAAGGTGGGGCGCATCGACTGGAACGACGTCGCCGGCGCGTACGTGCGACGCATGCGCGGCGGGGTGTTCGTGTGCGTGGAGCTGCGCGAGCCGGAGCGCTACACCAACCGGCTCTCCGCCGCGCTCCGCCAGCGCGCCGAGGCGCACCGGAAGCTCGGCCTCACGGAGCTCTCGGTGAACCTGTCCGGCACGGATGCCGACGCGGAGGCGCTGTGCGACCTCATCATCCGCGAGGCGCGGCTTCATCAGTCGGGGGAGGGGTGATGCCCGCCGTTCCGGATGCCCCGCCCCCAGTCCGCCGCGCCACCGCGGCCGATGCCCCCCTCATCGCTCCTCTGTTCGACGCGTACCGCCGCTTCTACGACCAGCCGTCCGACCTGGCGCGCGCCGAGCGGTACCTGCGCGAGCGGCTCGAGCGCGGGGAGTCGGTGGTGTTCGTCGCCCACGCGGGCGATGACGGCGCGGCGCACGCCCTCGGCTTCGTGCAGCTCTATCCGCTCTTCTCGTCCATCGGGATGCAGCGCATCTGGGTGCTCAACGACCTGTTCGTGGACGTCCACGCGCGCGGGCGCGGCGTCGCGCTCGCGCTCTTGGACGCCGCCCGCGACCACGCGACAAGCACCGGCGCCAGCCGCATCGTGCTCTCCACCGCGCCCAGCAACCACCCGGCGCGCGCGCTGTACGAGCGGCTCGGCTATCGCGCGAGCGAGGGATTCATGGAGTACGTGCTGGAGCTGCCGTCCACCGGGTGAGCGGCGGGCCGATCGCGGGAGGTACGCGTGACACGAGGCCGCGCGCGGCGATCGCCGCGCGCGGCCTCGTGTGCATGACCCGGGTGGGGATCGAACCCACGACCTACGGATTAAAAGTCCGTTGCTCTACCGACTGAGCTACCGGGTCCAACGACGGCCATCCTACCGGGCTTGCCGCGCCACTCCCACCAGCCGATGCCGGGTTCGCCCGTGCTCTCCAATCTAGCGTATAAGCTAGCGCTCTCGACGCGCGGGGGCACCCCTTCTCCCGGTCGGCCGTCCCGTGTCGACGTCCGCCGTCCTGCTCGGCCTCGAGCGCGCCGCGGCGATCGCAGATTCAGCCAGCCAGCAGAGTCTCGCCACGTTGGCGCGCCTCGCGCGTAGAACCTGTCGCGCCCTTCGAACGGCGTGCGATTCCACCGCGGAGCTCGCCCGATGCCTACGACGCTCGAATCGTTGATCGCACGACGCGAGGGAGTCCCCCCCGCCCACCTCCGTGTGGAGACGCGACCCCTGCGCGGCGGGCTCGAGGCCGCGAGCATTGACCGGATCACTGCGCGCTACCGGGATGCCCGCAACCGAGAGCGCGTGGTTCATCTGGTCGTGAAGCGCCTGGCTGGCCCGGCGATACGGGAGGCGACCATCTACGAGGAACTCGTGGCGAAGCAGGCCGCCGATCTCGCACCGCGAATCCTTCACGTGCAGCACCTCGGCGTGGAGCGAGCCGACGTCTACATGGAGGCGCTTCGCCCCGTCCGCGCGTGGCCGTGGCGGGAGCGACGTGCCGTTGAGTGCGTTCTCGAGTGCGTCGCTTCCCTACACGCGCGCACCGTCGGCGCGGAAGCGATGGCCACGCTCCGCGACTGGGACTACGAGGTGGAGCTACAGAGCACCGCGATCCTCACGCTCGAGCGACTCGAACGACTCGACCGGCGGACAGCAGGCTGGAGGGTCGCCGACGCGCTACGCTGGACGCGGCGCGTGGTCGACGTGCTCCCCACCCTCCGCCGCGAGCTGCTCGCCCACCGCGCGTTCGGCCGTGCAATCATCCATGGTGACCTCCATTCGGGCAACGTCGTGCTGCGGCGGCGGCGTGGGCGGCTCGAGCCTCTGCTGCTCGACTGGGGGCGCGCACGCGTGGGCTCTCCCCTGGAAGATGTCAGCTCCTGGCTGCAGTCGCTGGGTGCATGGGAGCCAGAGGCTCGCCGGCGTCACGACACACTGTTCGTGGGCTATCTCGCCGCGTGTGGGATGGAGCCCCGGCTCGATGCCGGAGCGCGCGCCGCGTACTGGCTGGCTGGCGCGTCGAACGCGCTCGCCGGTGCGCTGCTGTATCACCTGGCGGTGTTGCTCGACGATCGGGTATCCGTTGCCAGGCGGGCGAGCGCCGCGTGGATGGCACGCGAGTGGGTCCGGGTGCTGCGACGTGCGGACTACTTCTGGAGCTGAACGGTCGGACGCGATTACCCGGCCGCATCACCTCGCATCCGGATCGAGATGCGCCCGATCGTCGAACGCGAGCACCGTCGCGGTGCCATGCCTCCACTCGATCTCCGTCAGCGCGGTGTTGGCCGGCCGGTAGAGGTCCCACCGCGCCGCGCCGGCGCCGTGCAGGGCGCCGAGCACCTGAGTGATGACTCCCGCATGCGTGACGAGCGCGATGCGCCCGCCGCGATGCGCCAGCGCGATTGCGTGGACCACGCGCAAGCACCGGCACCGAAACTCGCGGTAGCTCTCCCCGCCCGGCCACCGAAACCGATCGTCGTCGTGCCGCGCGTTCGCCGCCCAGAGCGCCGGGTACCGGTTGCGGACCTCGGCCAGCGGCAATCCGTCCAGCTCGCCGCAGTCGATCTCCTGCAGCGTCTGGCAGACCCGTACGGGGCCGAGCCCCGCCGCGGCCAACGCGGTGGCGGTCTCGTACGCCCGTCGCGACGGGCTCGAGTAGATGGCCGCGAAGGGTTCGTGCTCGCGCAGTCGCGCCCGGAGCCGGATGATCTCGTCGTGGCCACGCTCGGTCAGCTGCGCATCGGTACGGCCGCTCAGGAGCCCGTATTCTCCATTGCTCGCGGCGTGGGCATGTCGAATCAGAGTCAGTCGCGTGACCACCAGCTTCGCCTCGAAAGTCCGCGGGGCAGCCCGCCGCCCTCACCGCCCGATGGGGGCGTCGTACCCGGCACGGCCCATCGCGTGCCATCGGAGCCGGCGCGACCCGTTCGCAAGGCCGCCATCCAGCGCGCAGGCGCGGCACGGACCGTGGGGGGTGAGCGCCGACGTCGCGCCAGGGCGTGTCCGACTGCGGCCGCCCGATCCGACTGCATCTTGACGATGGCGACAGTGGCGCCCGCGTTGGGGCTCCCCGCGGGCGCGGCGCCCCGGCGTTGACCGGGCCGCCGATCTCATCGCGATTGGACGCGGCGGCGCCGGCCAATTCGCCCGTGCGCTCGTTGGCGGCGCATCCGATCGCGTCATCGAGCGAAGCGACCGGCCCGTCCTGGTCGCTTCACCATCCGAAATGGTGACGCGGAATGAACCCGCTGACTACGCTGCTCCTGACCGTCCTCCTCACCGCGCTCGTGATCGTCGGCGCCGGTACGGTGCTCGCCCGGAGCGGCGATGTCATCGCGGCGAGGACGCGCTTGGGCGGCGTGTGGGTCGGCTCGGTGTTCCTCGCGCTCGCGACCTCGCTCCCCGAGCTAACGACCGATATCGCCGCGGTGCGCCTGGGTGCACCCGACCTGGCAGCCGGAGACCTGTTCGGCAGCAGCATGGCGAACATGCTCATTCTCGCCATCCTCAACCTGCTCCCGACGGGTGCCGGGTTGTTCCGCAAAGCGGCGCTCGATCACGTGCTCTATGCCACGGTCGCCATGATCCTGACATCCGTCGCCGCGGTGGCCGTCCTGCTCCGACCGACGGCCAGCGTGCTCGGCGTCGACCTCGGTTCGGTCCTCCTCCTCCTGATCTACCTCGTCGGCTCACGCGCCGTCTTTCGGCATGGCACCGTAGCGCGCGATGCCACGGCCATCGCCGAGATGTCCGGCACACCAGGGACGGCGATCGAGGGGAACGCCGCTGCGACGCCGGCGCCGGCATCGCTGCGGCGTGCCATGGTCTCGTTCCTCGGGGCCTCCGTCGTGATTCTGATCGCGGCGCCGCAGTTCGCGCGCGCCGCCGAGCGCCTGGCGATCGTCACGGGGATCGGAACGACGTTCGTCGGCACATGGCTCGTCGGTTTCTCGACCTCGCTCCCCGAGCTCGTGACGTCACTCGCCGCCGTTCGTCTCGGTGCATTCGATCTCGCCGTCGGGAATCTCTTCGGCAGCAACGCGTTCAACATGACGATCTTCGTCGTGCTGGACGTCGTCCAGGGACCGGGATCGTACCTCGGCGTCATCAGTCCCGTCCACGCGATTTCGGCGCTCGTTGCGGTCGCGCTGATGGCCGTCGCGGTGGCCGCGCTGATCTACCGCGCGGAGGGGCGGCTCAAGCTCCTCGAGCCCAGTAGTGCGATCATCATCACCGGATACGTCCTCGGGCTCGCCGCAGTGCTGCTCGGCGGCGTGGCGTGAGGTGATGGACAGGGCAGCGCGAACCGGGCGTTCACCGCTTGCGTGCGACTCGGGATCTGGCCAGATGAAGGTACCCCCATGTCTTCACACCAGCACACGGCCAATGACCGAAACGCATCGCCTCCCCGAGGCTCCGCCCGCCGCGCGCCCCACCGCCTCCGCGGCCGAGCCGCTCGTCGAGCGGCTCCTCGCTCCCTTCCGCCGCTTCGCGAGCGTCGCGTCGGCCGGCGGCATCGTGCTCCTCGGCACGACCGTCGTCGCGCTCGCCTGGGCCAACTCGCCGTGGGCCGACGGCTACCACCACCTGTGGGAGACGCCGCTCACGTTCGGCATCGGCGGCCGGAGTGTGCGCTGGACGCTCCACCTGCTGATCAACGACGGTCTCATGGCCGTGTTCTTCTTCCTCGTGGGGCTGGAGATCAAGCGCGAGGTGCTCGCCGGTGAGCTCAAGTCGCTGCGCACCGCCGCGCTGCCCATGCTCGCCGCGCTCGGCGGGATGGTCGTCCCGGCGCTGCTCTACACCTTCGTGAACGCCGGCGGCGCCGGCGCGCCGGGGTGGGGGGTGCCGATGGCGACGGACATCGCCTTCGCGCTCGGCGTGCTGGCCCTCCTCGGCGAGCGGGTGCCGGTGGGGCTCAAGGTGTTCCTCGCCGCCCTCGCCATCGTGGACGACATCGGCGCCGTGCTCGTGATCGCGCTCTTCTACTCGAGCGGCGTGTCGTGGGGGGCGCTCGGCATCACGGCCGCGCTCCTCCTCGTCGCCGCGGCGGCGAACCTCGCCGGCGTGCGCCGGCCGTGGGCCTACGGCCTCCTCGGGCTCGCGCTCTGGGGCGCCGTGCTCGCGTCGGGCGTGCACGCCACGGTCGCCGGCGTCCTGCTCGCGATGGCGATCCCCGTCCGGACGCGCATCGACGAGCCGGTCTTCCTCGCCAGCGCCCGGCGCGCCCTCGACGACTTCGATGCGGCCGCCGTGGTGACGGCCATCGACCCCGACACCACGGTGCTGTCCAACTCCGACCACCACACGGCGCTCGAGGAGCTCGAGACGCTCGCGGAGCAGGCGCAGCCCCCGCTCATCCGCATCGAGCACTCGCTGCACGGAGTCGTGGCCTTCGGCATCATGCCGCTCTTCGCTCTCGCCAACGCCGGCGTCTCGCTCGGTGGCGAGGCCATCCGCGGCGTGTTCGAGAGCTCCGTCGCGCTCGGCGCGATCCTCGGGCTCGTGCTCGGCAAGCCGTTGGGGATCGCCGGCTTCTCGTGGCTGGCGGTGCGGACGGGGATCGCCGCGCTCCCCCGCGGGATCTCGTGGCCGATGATCGCCGGCGCCGCGGTGCTCGGGGGCATCGGGTTCACCATGGCGCTCTTCATCGCGGCACTCGCGTTCCCCGGAGGCGACCTCCTCGAGGCGGCGAAGGTCGGCATTCTCACGGCATCCACGATCAGCGGGGTGGCCGGATGGCTCCTGCTCCGGCGCGTCGCGCCGGAGACGGGGGGGCCCACCCATGGCGGGGGGGCACTCCAGCCGTCATCGTGAGAGTGGACGGTGGCGCCGGCGAGAATGCGTGAGCGGATGCTCGGCAGCGCCGGGACGCGACCGCCAACAGGGAGGACGCCATGCGGACAGCAGCTCGAGGCGTTCGCGCTGCCCTGCTCTGCGCCGGTCTACTCCTCGCCGGTGCTCCGCTCGCAGCGCAACAGCCGGAACACGTCCACCAGCCGCCCGACACGACGCGCCCGGGCGGGATGAGCCAGAAGATGGGCACGATGAGCATGTGCCCGATGATGCGCGCCATGATGCGCGGCCCCGGGGCCGCCCTGCACGCTCGCGACTCGCTTCACCTCTCGGCCACGCAAGCCACCCAGCTCGAGGCGCTGGAGCGGAGGCTGCAGCAGCGACACTCGCAGGCGATGGACAGCATGCGGGTGATCCATCGGCAGATCAACGCCGTCGCCGATGCGCCGCGGCTCGACGAGTCCGCCGCGCGCGCGGCCTTCGACCGCATGGGCCGGCTGCACACCGAGATGGGCGTGGCGATGCTGCGCGCGCAGCACGAGGTGGCCGGGATCCTCACGCCGGAGCAGCGCGACGCGCTCGCGGCGCTCGGCCGCTCGCACATGCAGATGACCGGCATGGCGGGCCCCGGTGGAGCCGGCTCCGACGAATGCGCGATGATGGGCCCGGGCGGCCCGGGCGCGAAGCCACCCGGCGCGGCGGGTGACTCGTCGCACACCCATGAGCACGGGGGCGACAGCACCAGCGCGCGACCATGATCCGCGGGAGGGCGGCGCGGCGAGGCGACCTCGCGCGCCGCCCCAGCGCGCCGCATCGGAAACGCCCGCACCGCGTCCGCGACCATTCGACGCGTGCACCACCGCGCGTACCACCCGCCGAGCCCGCGCGCCAGCCAGCGTGCGATGCCCCGCTCCGGCAATGCGTAGTCGATGAAGACGCGCAGCCGGCTGAGCGCGGCATCAGGGGTGATCTCGAACCCCATGCGATACGCGCCGATCACGAGGAGTCGCACATCGCCGGTGGTCTCCCACGACTTGCGATGGGGCGCCTCGCGCTCGGTCACGACCTCGTCGACGAACAGGTCGAGGCCGAGGACGCGCCCACTGAGGCGGATCCGGGATCCGACGGCGCGCCCCGCCAGCTCATCGGTCTCGATCCGCATCCGGGCGCCGGCCATCATCCACGACGACTCGCGCATGTGGGCGGCGAGCCGGTCGTGCTGGTCGAGATGCGCGAACAGCGCCGGCGGCGCCGCGGCGACGGCGGCTCGGCTCTCGTAGTGAAACCATCGCATTTCACCCTCCGCGTCAACGAACGCAATCCTCCAGCGTCGCTCGCGCCGGTGCAACCGGTTGCGCGCCAGTCTCCGTGGCGGCGAGCCCCCGCCCCTTCCACAGCGCGTACACGGCGGGGATGACGACGAGCGTGAGCACCGTGCTGCTCAGCATCCCGCCGACCATCGGCGCCGCGATCCGCTTCATCACGCTCGCCCCCGTCCCGCTCCCCCAGAGAATGGGGAGCAGGCCGGCCATGATCGCCGTCACGGTCATCATCTTCGGGCGCACGCGCTCGACGGCGCCTTCGACCAGGGCGGCGTACAGGTCGCCCACCCCCGGCCGCTCGGCTCGCGCGCGCCGCGCCCCCCACGCGTGGTCGAGGTAGATGAGCATGACGACACCAGTCTCCGCGGCCACGCCGGCGAGCGCGATGAATCCGATGGCGACGGCCACCGACCACTCGTAGCCGAGCAGCCAGATGAGCCAGACGCCACCGACCAGCGCGAACGGGAGCGAGAGCATCACGATCAGCGCCTCCGGCACGCTCCTGAACTGGAGGTAGAGCAGGAGGAAGATGAGCGCGAGCGCCGCCGGGACGACGAGCTTCATCCGCTCCCTGGCCTGCTGCATGTACTCGTACTGTCCGCTCCACGCGATCGTGTATCCCGGCGGGAGCTTCACCATGGCCCCCACCATCCGCTGCGCGTCGCGCACGTAGCTTCCGACGTCGCGCCCCGCGACGTCCACGAACACCCACGCGGTGGGCTGCGCCCCCTCGGTGCGCACGACCATCGGACCGGTCACCTGCCTGATCGTGGCGAGCTGGCCGAGCGGTACCTGCGCGACGCCGGCGACGGCGGCGAATCCGCTCCCCGAGGGGCCCGCACCCATCCCGGCGCCACCCATCGCCGCGCCGCCGGCCGCTCCCGGTACATCGTGGTTCACGGGGACGAGCACCGACGCCAGCCGCTCCGGCGTGTCGCGAAGCTCCTGTGGGTAGCGCACGCGCACGCCGTATCGCTCGCGCCCCTCCACGCTCTGCGTGACCGTCATCCCGCCGATCGCGGTGGCGATCACCGTCTGCACGTCCGCGATGTTCACGCCGTGGCGCGCCGCCGCGGCGCGGTCGATGTCGATGTCCAGGTAGTAGCCCGACACCGCCCGCTCCGCGAACGCGCTGCGCGTCCCCGGAACCGTCCGGACGCTCCGCTCCACCTCCCTGCCGATCCGCTCGAGCTCCGCGAGATCGGGCCCGTAGATCTTGATCCCCACCGGCGTGCGGATACCGGTGGCGAGCATGTCGATGCGCCCCCTGATCGGCATCGTCCACGCGTTGGTGACGCCCGGCATGCGCACCGCCGAGTCCATCGCCGCCACGAGGGCGTCCTGCGTCACGCCGCGGCGCCACCGCGCCTTCGGCCGGAGCGTGATGGTCGTCTCGAACATGTCGAGCCCCGCCGGGTCGGTCGCGGTGCTCGCGCGCCCCGCCTTCCCCCACACGTGCTCCACCTCGGGGAAGCGCGTCAGGATCGAGTCCTGCTGCCGGAGAATCTCCCGCGCCCGCGCGACCGGCAGTCCCGGCAGCGTCGTCGGCATGTAGAGGATCGTCCCTTCGTCCAGTGGCGGCATGAACTCGTCGCCGATGCGGGTCCACGGGATCCACGTGACGATGAGCGTGACGACGGCCGCCAGGATCACCGGCCCGGGGTGCGCGAGCACGAAGTCGATCACCGGCCGGTACACGCGAACGAGCGCCCGATTGAGCGGGTTCGCCCGCTCGCGATGGATGCGGCCGCGGACGAACAGCCCCATCGCCACCGGCACGAGCGTCACGGACAGCAGGCTCGCCGCCGCCATGGCGAACGTCTTGGTGAACGCGAGCGGCGTGAACATGCGCCCCTCCTGTCCCGCCAGCGCGAACACGGGGAGGAAGGAGACGGTGATGATGAGCAGGGAGACGAAGAGCGCCGGCCCCACCTCCGTGGCGCTCTCCCGCACGATGCGGAGCCGGTCGGCCGCGCCCAGGCCGCGCGTCGAGAAATGGCGCCCGTGCTCCCCCGGTGCCGGGGGCCCCGCCGCGCGCTCGAGGTGCTTGTGCAGGTTCTCGATCATCACGATCGCCGCGTCGATCATCGCGCCGATGGCGATGGCGATCCCGCCGAGCGACATGATGTCCGCGCCCACCCCGACGACCCGCATGGCGATGAACGCCATCAGGACGCCCACCGGGAGCGTGAGGATCGCCACGAGCGCGGAACGCGCGTGCAGGAGGAAGAGGATGCACACGACGGCGACGATGATGGACTCCTCGATCAGCGTGTGCTCGAGCGTCGCGATCGCGCGCTCGATCAGCGAGCTGCGATCGTACACCGGGCGCACCACGACGCCGGGAGGCAGCCCCCGCTCCACCCGGGCCAATCTCGCCTTCACGTCGCGGATCGTCGTGAGCGCGTTCCCCCCGAACCGCATGATGACGATCCCCCCGACCGCATCGCCGCGTCCGTCCAGGTCCGCGACCCCCCGCCGTACCGCCGGCCCCAGCGTGACGCGCCCCAGGTCGGCGACGCGGATCGGCGTCCCCGCCGCCGTCGCGCCCACGACGACGTTCTCGATGTCGCCCATGCTCTTCAGGTATCCGAGCCCCCGCACCATGTACTCGCGCTCGGAGAGCTCCATCGTCATCGCCCCGGCGTCGTTGTTGGCCGATTGGATCGCCGCCATGACGCGCGTGACCGGGATTCGGTAGGCGAGCAGCTTCGCCGGATCGATGTCCACCTGGTACTGCTTCTCGAATCCGCCGATGCTCGCCACCTCGGACACGCCGGGCACCGACGTGAGCGCGTAGCGGAGGTACCAATCCTGGAGGCCCCGGAGCTGGGCGAGGTCGAGCCGCCCGGTCGTGTCCTCCAGCGCGTACTGGTAGACCCAACCGAGACCCGTCGCGTCCGGCCCGAGCGTCGGCGTCACGCTCGCTGGAAGCTTCCCCTTGATCCCGCTCAGGTACTCGAGGACGCGCGAGCGGGCCCAGTACAGATCGGTGCCGTCCGCGAAGATGACGTAGACGAACGAGACGCCGAAGAACGAGTACCCCCGCACCGTGCGCGCGCCCGGCACCTTGAGCATCTCCGCCGCGATCGGGTACGTGACCTGGTCCTCGACGATGCGCGGCGCCTGCTCGCCGTAGTCGGCCTGCACGATCACCTGCACGTCCGAGAGATCGGGGAGCGCCTCGAGCGGCGTGTGCCGCACGGCCCACAGCCCGGCGGCGATCGCGGCCGCGGTGAGCAGGAGGACGAGCAGCTTGTTGTCCACCGACCAGTCGATGATGCGCTTGGGCATGGCGCTACTCCTCCTGCCCGGTGCCGCTCCGTGCCCGGCCGCTCGCGGGAGGCGCCGTCGTCCCGGGCGACGTGGCCGGCCTGGGCGCGGTCATGTCCATCCCCGGCATGTCCCCCATCCCACCGAGCGACGTGCCGAGATTCGACTCCGCATCCACGAGGAACGTCGCCGACGCGACGACCGTGTCGCCGGCGGCGAGGCCGCGCAGGATCTCCACGCGCGCATCGTTGGCCACGCCGCTGGTCACCTCGCGCGGCTCGAGCATCCCGTCGGCGCGCTTGACGAAGACGAGGCTCCGCTCCCCCGTCACGAGCACCGCCGAGCGCGGAACGGTCATCGCCATCGGCCGGGCGACTCCCGTGATGCGGAGGGTCGCGTACATCCCCGGCTTGAGGCGAAGACCGGGGTTGGGCATCGCCACGCGCACGCGGGCCGTGCGTGTCGCGGGGTCGAGCGTCGGATAGAGGTACGTGATGCGCCCCGGAAATTCGCGCCCGGGGATCGCCTGCAGCACCGCGACCACGCGCTCCCCCAGTCGCACCGAGGGGAGGTCCTGCTCGAACACCTCTCCCTCGATCCACACGGTGCCGAGATCGGCGATCTTGTACAGCGCCTCACCCGCCATGACGCGCTCCCCCTCGAGCACGTTCTTCTCGACGACGAACCCTCCAACGGGGGCGCGCAGCGTGAGCGTCCGCTGCGCCTGGCCCGTACGCTCGATCCGCGCGACGTCGGCCGCGGAGATGTCCCAGTACGCGAGCCGGCGGCGCGCGGAGGCGACCAGCTCGTCCGCTCCGGTGCGCGCCTCCTCGGCGCCGGCCGCGACGTCCGAGCGCAACCGGCGCGCGAGCAGCAGCTCCTCCTGCGCCGTCACGAGCATCGGCGAGTAGATGGCGAGCAGCGGCGCACCCGGGCGGATCCCCTGCCCGGTGAAGTTCACGTACAGGTGCTCCACCCACCCATCGACCTTCGGCGCGATCGCCTTGACGCGTGTCTCGTCGAACGTCACCTGTCCGACGGTGCGGATCTCGGTGCTCAACGGCGCGACGGTCACCGGCGCGTACGTCACGCCGATCCGCCGCGCCTCGCTCGTGGACAGCATCACCGGCCGCGCGCGGTCGCTCCCCGGCGCCGCCGCGTGGGCGTGCTCCGCCGCCCCCGCCGGCTGGTCCGAGCCGCGCGTGGCGAGGTACACGCTCACGATCGCCGCGAGCGGAACGCCCGCGTACAGCGCCCAGCGCAGCGCCAGCCGGCGCGCGGCCGCATCCAGTCGCATCGTCATCGCGTCTCCTCCATGCCCCGGGCCGTGCCGGCCACGGTGCTCGCGACGCCGTCGGCGTCGAAGAGCTCGCGCCCGAGCAGCATCTCCAGCTCCGCCCACGCCTTCCCCTCGTCCGCCTCGAGCGCGAACAGTTCCTGGCGGTATCCGTTGGACGTCATCTGGTCATCGAGCAGCGTCATGAAATCCACCCCTCCGACGCGATACGCCGCGAGCGCCGCGGCCACGGTGGCCTCCGCCTGGGGGAGCACGGTCGTCCGGTAGAGCGACGCGAGGTTCCGCGCGCGGATGAGATTCGCGTACGCCTCCGTGACGCGCCCGCGCGTGTCGGCGCGCATCGCCGCGAGCTCCGCGACCGCCATGCGACGCATCGCCGCCGCCTCCTCGCGCATGCGGAGCTGGCGCCCCTTCGCGAAGATCGGGATCGAGGCGCCGAGCATGAGGCTCCCCATCCGCTCGCTCCCCATCTCGCCGTTCCGCTCCCCGTACTGGACCCCTATCGCCAGGTCCGGCCAGATCTCCCGACGGGCGAGCGTCGCCTGCGCGCTCGCCGCGTCCAGCTCGCGCGCTCCCGCCCTGATCATCGGCCGCCCCGTCGACGCGAGCGCCAGCAGCGCGTCGAGCGGCATCACGGAGTCGGGGAACGCCGGGAGCGCCGGCGCGGCGATCGGCGCATCGCTCGGCCGATCGAGCAGCGCGTCGAGGCGGCCCTTCATTCCGATCCGCATCGTCGACATGCGGATCGTGTCCTCCACCATGCGCGCGATCTCCACCTGCGCCCGGAGCACGTCCGCCTGCCGCCCCTCGCCGACGCGATACATCGACTCGGCCGTCTTCCGGATGTCCCGCAACAGCCGGAGCGTCTCTCGCGCGACGGCGAGCCCCCGTTCCGTGCGGTACAGGTCGTAGAACGCCATCGCGACCTCGGCGCGGGCTGCCCATACCACATCGTCGGCACGCTCGGACTCGGCCGCTGCGCGCGCGGCCGCGATGCGCCCGGACAGCCCGAGCTTCCCCGGCGTGGGGATCATCTGCATGAGCTGGAGCTGCGTCATCCCGAGCGGATCCATCTGCCTGAGCCCCGGCAGGGAGTAGTTCATGAACCCGAGCTGGAGCTGCGGATCGGGCGGGAGCTTGGCCGACGGGACGCGCGCCTCCGCCGCGCGCGCCAGCGCTCGCGCCGCGGCGGCGCGCGGGCTGGCTCTCGCGATGTCACGGTACAGATCGCCCAGCACGAGCCGCGTCGGCGCTTTCGTCTGCGCGATGAGCGACGACGACGCGATGCCGAACGTGCCGATGCCGGCGATGATGCCACTCACGATGGCCACCGCGCGCGGCGGCAGGGGGATGAGTTGCCGCCGGCCGTGTCCAGTGAAGCTGATCTGTTTCACCTGTGCCTCCGGGTGTGCGCGACAGGCCGATTGGATTCGGCGACGGTGGCGCGGCATCACGGCGCTCGCTGCGTCCAGATGCACGCGGACGCCGAGCGGCTCGAGACGGTGATGCGGCGGAGGCTACGCCCGCGGCGGTGGGAGCTCGGGGGCTCTGGTGCGCTGTGGGGGAACGAGGGCGGGAGCCGCCGGCCGTTGCGTCGCGCCCATCGCCACACGTCCGCGATGGGTGGGCGTGGTGTTCAATGCGACCGAGACACACGGTGCCAGGGAGGTGCACCCTCCCATGATCCCGGACCGATCGCAGTGGCCCGAGCCCGGCGTGGAGAGGGTCGCGGCGGCCGCCTCGCTCGACGGGCCGACCGCCGCCATGGTCATCGCCGGATGCGCGTCGTGCCGCTGCGCGTCGTGGGCGCGCGCCATCGCGCCGCCGCCGGGGACGACGCACGTGAGCCACCCGCCCGCCAGGGTGACCTGGAGGAGGAGCACACTCAGGAGCAGGGCGGCGAAGCGGCGCAGGCGGATCACGGCACCATCGATGCGGTCGACACGAAGCATCCCGCGCGCCGTACTGCTGCGCGGGCGGCACGAGTGCTACGCACGAGTGCTACGATGGTGGATGTAAGCGGTGCGCGCCGCGCGCCGCAGTCGGGCGGAGCGGACGGCGCGCGTCAGGCGAACCCTGATACGCGCCCGGGTGCTCCGCGGCGGAGGGCGGGAGACCGCGCGCGCGCCGTGCCGGCGGCACGACACGAGCCGGCGGCGCCGGCCGCCGCCGGCGTCGTGTTCCGTGCCCGGGGACCCGGCGCGTCAGGCGCCGGAAACGCGCTGCTCGCCGATCTCCCGCTCGGCCGCGAGCCAGTCGTCCAGCGCGCCGCCGTCGGTGCCGCCGCGCGCCATGTAGAGATCGTACGCCCGGAGTCTGATCCGGTCGTCCAGATTCATCACGGGCGCACCGGCTTCCGTTCTCGTCGAGCCGTTCACCGGCGCCGGGGTCTCCATGGCTTTCGCGGTGTCTCGCGACACGCGCATCGAATTCCGCTTGGGGCGTTGCTCGCGCATGCGGTCCTCCCGAGTGTCACACGACGTACGCCCGGCACCGCGCGATCATGGCGCGGCCGAGTCCGTCCGCGGCGTCACGACAGGCGACCGCGGATCCGGGGTTCGTCGTGGTGATAATGCCATCCACCGGCACGTCGCGCCACTGGGAATTTCCGACTGTTACACGCGCGAATCGCCGACGCCGCCGCCGGGGTCGCCTTTACACGCGCGCACACCGTTTGCACCGTTCGCGTCCTTCGCGGCGACTCGCGCACGCGCGTCCTCGCGCGCGGGAGGGATACGGTGAGAACGGAACGTCGCGGTGCGCGCGATTTCCGGGCGCGGCGCGGGCGGGCGCGCGCGACCGCCCGATCGGCGCCGGCGCTCGCCGCGCTGCTGGTGGCGTGGGCCGTCTCGAGCTGTCGCGGCACGATCGCATCGCGCGCGGAGCTCGCCGAGTACCGCCGCCTGCGCGGCGCGCTCGTGAGCGCCGAGACGGTGGCCACCGGCACGCATGGCCGCTACGCGCGCTACCGGGTTCGGCTGTCGAGCAGCACCGGGCTCGTGGCCACGGGGTGGCTCCTCAGCCCCGGCGCCGGCTCACGGTGCGCGCGCGCCCCCGCCGTCCTGCTGCAGGACGGGCGGGAAGAGAACGCCGATGTCATCGGCCGTCTCCCCTCGGAGTTCGGCGACGTGGTCGTGCTCTCGCTGGACTACCCGGACGCCATCCCATACGAGATCCGCCTCGGCGATGTGATGCGGCGCGCGGCGCGCCTCCGGCACGCCGCGCGGGAGATCCCCGCGCGCTTCTCGCTCGGCGCCGCCTATCTCGCGCGGCGGCGCGACGTGGACCACGCGCGCATCGCCATCGCCGCCACCTCGTTCGCCGTGCCGTTCGCGACGATCGCCGCGGCGATCGACTCGCGCTTTCACGACGCCGCCTTCATCTACGGCGCGGGCGATCTTCCCTCGGTGCTCGCCGCCAATCTGGACACCCGGCCGCGCGTCGCGCGCAAGCCGCTCGCCTGGCTCGCCACGCGGCCCTTCGCCGAGCTGGCGCCGGAACGGTTCATTGGCCGCATCGCGCCTCGAGCGGTGGTGATGGTGAACGGCGCCGACGACCCGCAGATGCCGGCCGCCGCGGTGCGCCGCCTCTATCGCGCCGCGCGAGCGCCGAAGACGCTCATCTGGCTGCGCACCGGGCACCTCGAGCCCACGGACAGCTCGCTCATCCGCGCGCTCGTGGACACCGCGTTCGCCAGGCTCCCGGTTCTGCACGCCGGCGTCCACGACGCCACGTGCGCGGTCGTCGCGAAACCGTGACGCGATGGTGACGAAGGGCCTGCTATTTGCGGCGCGGCGCGGAGTCGGACGGAACACCGCTGTTGTCGTTCTGCATCATGAGGTGCATCCATGTACATCGATCCCGCCGCTGGCAGTCTCATCCTCCAGGTCGTCGCGGCCGCCGCGCTCTCCGTGTTCGCCTTCGTCGGTCGCGCGCGCCGGAAGACGCGGGAGTTCTTCTCCTCGATTCTGAACCGCCGCCGGGAGTAGCTCGTGAGCCGTCTCGGCGCCTCGTTTCGCGACCCGAGCGGCTTCGTCTTCGGCCGCGACGGCGCGCTGTACCGGCAGGTCAACCGCGTGTTCGCCGACGAGTTCGAGGCGTGCACGTCGTCCGGGCTCTACGACGCGCTCGTGCAGGACGGGATGCTCGTCGCCCATCGGCCGGCCGATCCGTCGCTCGCCCTCACCCCCGAGGCGTACGCCGTCATCGAGCCGGACCGGGTGCCGTTCATCTCGTACCCGTACGAGTGGTGCTTCGGCGAGCTGCGCGATGCCGCGCTGCTCACGCTCGACGTGCAGCTCCGCGCGCTCGAGCGCGGCTTCGTGCTGCGCGACGCGAGCGCGTACAACGTGCAGTTCGTCGATGGCCGCCCGGTGTTCATCGACACGCTCTCCTTCGAGCGATACCGTGACGGCCAGCCGTGGGCCGCGTACAAGCAGTTCTGCGAGCACTTCCTCGTGCCGCTCATGCTCATGGCCCGGCGCGATGTCCGCTGCGGGCTGCTCCTGCGCGAGCACCTCGACGGGATCCCGCTCGAGCTGGGCAGCGCGCTCCTCCCCCGGCGCACGTGGGCCGAGCCGAGCGCACTCCTGCACGTCCACCTCCACGCCCGCGCGCAGCGCAAGTACGCCGATGCCAAGGTGTCCTCCGTCGTCGGCGCGCGGCGGATGAGCAAGAGCGCGCTCGTCACGCTCATCGGCAACATCCGGAGCACCGTGCAGCGCCTCGACTGGCGTCCCGCCGGCACGCCGTGGGCGGATTACGTCGATGGGACCAACTACAGCGAGGCGGCCGCGGAGAGCAAGGCGCGGATCGTCCGGCGATTCCTCGAGCGCACGCGACCGTGCGTCGTGTGGGACATGGGCGCGAACACCGGCGTCTACAGTCGCGTGGCGCGCGAGATCGCGCCACTCGTCGTCTCCTTCGACATCGACCCGGCCGCGGTGGAGCGGAACTACCGCACCGTGCGTGAGCGCGGCGAGACCGGGCTGCTCCCGCTCGTGCTCGACGTCGCCAACCCGTCGCCGGCGCTCGGCTGGGCGCACCGCGAGCGCATGTCGCTCGCCGAGCGCGGTCCGGCCGACACCGTGATGGCGCTGGCACTCGTGCACCACCTCGCCATCGCCGGCAATGTGCCCCTCGACCACATCGCCGCCTACTTCGCGCAGCTCGGCCGCACCCTGGTCATCGAGTTCGTGCCGAAGAGCGACTCCCAGGTGGAACGCCTGCTCCGCAACCGGCCCGACATCTTCGCCGACTATTCGCGCGACGGCTTCGAGCGCGCCTTCCGGCGCCACTTCATCATCGAGGAATGTCAGCCGGTGGCCGATGCCGAGCGCGTGCTGTATCGCATGACCACGGACGGTGCATCGACCGCATGACCTGGCTCCGCCGATCCTATCCGATCCTGTTCGCGGCGTTCCCGGTGCTGGGCGTCGCGGCGCGGAACCCCGGTTACTACCACGTGTCCGACGCCCTCATCCTCGCCGGAATCGCGGCGGCAGCCACCCTCATCGTGTTCGCGGGGCTCTGGCTGGTGCTGCGACTCCGGCTCCCGGCGGCCCGCGCGGCGGATGTCGCCGCCTTCGCGACGTTGGTCGTCGTCGGGGCGTTCTACTCGTACAAGCCGCTCGCCTTGGCGGGCGACTACATCCGGCTCAACCCGCGGATGGGGCCGGCGCTCGTCGTCGCGGGGCTCGTGGCACTGGTGGCCGCCGTCCTGCTCGCCGTCCGCTTGCGCGTCCACCGGCGCCTCCCCTCGATGGCCGACGTGTCGCGCTTCCTCACGCTGACCGGGTCGCTCGTCGTCGTCGGCGCCCTGCTCCAGCTCGCGTACCATGGCATCACCGCCACGCTCGCGATCCGGCGGAGCGCGCTCGTCCGCGAGCTCGCGCGCCCGGTGCCCGCGCGCCGCGTCGCCTCCCGCGGCGAGCCCGGCGCTCCCCCCGCCGTGGGTGGGGAGCCCAAGCGGGACGTGTACGTGTTCGTGCTCGACGAGTTCGCGGACACCGACGTGCTCCGCGAGCGGTTCGGCTTCGACAACCGGCCGTTCGAGGACAGCCTGCGCGCCCTGGGCTTCACCGTGCCGTCGAGCGTGCGGAGCAACTACGCGAACACGCTCATGTCGGTGTCGTCCTTTCTCAACTTCGCCCACACCGCGCCGCTGGCCGACGTGATGAGCGCCAAGTCGAACGACTTCGGCCCCGGGGCCTGGCTGATCAGCCACAATCGCACCGAGCGCTTCCTCAAGCGGCGCGGCTACACCGTGGTGTTCTTCCGCTCGAGCTGGTACGGGCCCACGCAGTACAACGACGGCGCCGACGAGCGGTTCGACCTCGATCCGGGATTCCATCCGGGGTGGGACCTGCAGCGCTCCGAGATCGCCGCGTATCTCGCCGCGGTGACTCCCGTGCGGTTCATCATGGGCCACCTGCCGACGGCGCAGGAGGTGCACGCCCGTGATGTCGCGCGCACGTTCGCCGCGGTGGCGGAGATGCCGCGCGATCCCCGGCCGACGTTCTCCCTCGCGCACGTCCTGAGCCCGCACATCCCGTACATCGAGACCGCCGACTGCAAGCCGCTGCCGCGTGGCGCCACCCTGTGGCGCGACGACTCACCGGCCGGCCGCGCGGCGCTCGCCAATCAGATGCGGTGCGTGGACCACCAGGTGCTCACGACCGTGCGCGCGCTCATCACGCGGTCCGACCCGAAGCCGATCATCATCCTGCAGGGGGACCACGGGACGCAATCGCTCGGCATCTTCGAGTCGCGCAAGCTCCCCACCACGGCCCAGGCGCGCGAGCGGTTCCAGGCGTTCGGCGCCTACTACCTCCCCGATGGCGGCGCCGCGGTGATGCCCGACTCCCTCACCATCGTGAACGTGATGCGCTACGTGCTCGGCTACTACTTCCACGCCGATCTCCCGCCGCTCCCCGACACGATGTACTACTCGTACTGGCAGTCCCCGTACGATCTCACCCCGGTGGACGACGATTTCCACGTCGTCACCACGCGCGCCGACGCGGAGAACTGACGGCGGCCGCTCGGCCATCCGCGCGCCCTCCGCCCTCGCCACGCGCGCCTACGATTCCGCGCTCCCGCCCCCGGGCTCCCGCTCTCCGCGCACGCGCGGCAGGCGAAGGGTGAAGGTCGAGCCCGCGCCCTTCAGGCTCTCGACGGTGAGGTCTCCCCCCATCGCGCGCGCGAGGTCGCGGCTGATCGCCAGGCCGAGCCCCGTCCCCTGCGAGGTGCGGGTGAGGCTGCGCCCCACCTGCACGAACGGCTCGAAGATCGCCTGCTGCTCCTCGGCGGCGATGCCGATCCCCGTGTCGCTGATCGTGAGCGCCACGTGATCGCTCGCGGTGACGCAGGCGGCGCGCACCATGCCACCCGTCGGCGTGAACTTCAGGGCGTTCGACAACACGTTGAGGACGATCTGCTCCGTCTTGGCGCGATCGGCGAGCACCACCGCATCGGCGGGAACGCCCTCCGCCTCCAACCGCAGCCCGCGCTCGATCGCCTGCGACTCGAGCATCTCGACCACGCTCGCGAGCACCTCGCGCATCGGCACCGGGCGCACGTCGTAGCTGAGCTGCCCCGCTTCGATGCGGCTGAAGTTCAGGATGTCGTTGATGATCGCGAGGAGGTGTCGCTGGCTGCGGCGGATGCGCTCGATGTCCTGGCGCTGGAGCTCGGTGAGGGGCCCCCGGAGCCCGAGGGCCATCAGCTCGGCGAATCCGCCGATCGCGTTCAGGGGCGTGCGGAGCTCGTGACTCATCGCGGCGAGGAAGTCGGCCTTCGCGCGGTTCGCCGCCTCCGCCTCGCGCGTGCGACGCGCGAGCTGCGCCGTCCGCTCGCGCAGTCGCGCGGCCAGCTCGGCGAGCTCGCGCGCCCGCCCCTCGGCGGTGACGCGGGCCGCCTCCTCCGCCGCGATCCGCCGCGCGTGCTCCACCTCGCGCGCGTGCGCCGCGCGGCGCTCGGTCAGGTCCCGCGTCATCTTGGCGAATCCGACCAGCGTTCCCTGCTCGTAGAGCGGCGTGATGATCACGTTCGCCCAGAACAGCGACCCGTCCCGCCGCACGCGCCACCCCTCGTCCTCGAACCGCCCCTCCCGCACCGCCTCCTCGAGCTCCCACTTCGGCTTGCCGGCCGCCACGTCGCTCGCGGGATAGAACACGGAGAAGTGCCGGCCGATGATCTCGTGCTCCATGTACCCCTTGATGCGCGCGGCGCCCTCGTTCCAGCTCGCCACGTAGCCCTGGGGATCGAGCATGAAGATGCCGTAGTCGCGCACGCTGTGCACGAGCAGCCGGAAGCGCTGCTCGGTCTCGCGCAGCGCGGCCTCCGAGCGACGACGCTCCGTGAGGTCGCGCAGCACCGCGGCGAAGCCGAGGAGCTCCCCCGAGTCGTCGCGCAGCGCCGTGATCGCCGCGGCGCCCCAGAAGCGCGCGCCTCCCTGTCGCACGCACCACCCCTCGCGCTCCACGCGCCCCTCGCGCGCGGCCGCGCCGAGCGTGGCCTCCGGTACGCCGGCGGCCACGTCCTCGGGAGGGTAGAGCATCGAGAAGTGCCGCCCGACCGCATCTTTCGGGTCGTAGCCCAGGCGCCGCGTCGCGCCCGCGTTCCAGCTCACGATGTTCCCCGACGCATCGAGGGCGGCGATCGCGTAGTCCGGCACCCGCTCCACGAGGAGCCGATACAGGTCGTGCGTGTCGTGCCCGATCTGACCTATTGCACGATCGGGCACGTACGATCCCTCATTCGTCGAACCTCGTGGCACGTGCGGTGTACGCGCTTCGGGAGCGGCGCGGACGGGCGGAATGGCCTCTTCGGTCACGTTGACTGCTCGATGGTCGGGGGCCAAGCGCACCGGCGCATCGCGCCCCCGGCCGGTGCTACCCGGCCGCCCCGACCGCCTGCCAGAATCGGGCCATCCTCGCCCTCCGCCGACACCCTCTCCAACCGTCTCCCCGCCAGGTATCCCGTCGCATGATGCTCTGCTTGATCCTCGTCGCGCTCGCGGTCGCGGCGTGCGGCCCCCGGTCTCCGATCACCGACAGCGCGGCCGGCGTGGCCGTCACCGATCCGCCGCTCCCACCGGACCTGCGCGACGCCGCCGACGCGCTGGCCGCAGGACGCCCGTGGCGCGCGACCGAGCTCCTCACCCCCATCCTGCGCGACCCCTCTCGCCGCACGCCGGAGGCGCTCCTCCTCGCCGCGCGCGCGGCGGCCGCGTGGCACGGGTGGAGCGAGGTCGAGCGCCTGCTCCAGGGAGAGCGCTGGCTCGACTCCGCGTTCGACGGCCGGGCCCGGGCGCTCCTCGCTCGCGCCCTCCTCGAGCAGCACGACGACTCCAGCGCGCTTCGTCAGGCGCGGCTGGCGCTCGCCGCCGCGCCGGCGGATGATCCCGATGTGCTGGGCGCCCGGCTCGTCCTGCTGGCGCGCGCGTACGAGCGGGGCGAGCTCGCCGACAGCGCGCGCCGGGCGTGGGAGCGCGCCGCACGCGAGCTCCCCGCCGTCTCCGACTGGCTCCGCCTTCGCGCGGCCGCGCTCTCCCCCGACAGCGCGGCGCGCGGCGCCGATTACGCAGCCATGACGGCCCTCGCGGCCGTCCGGCGCGTGCCGGCCACGGAGGCCGCGGCACTCCTGCGCGCCGGCGACACGCTGCGCGCCGCCGAGGCGTACGACGCGCTCGGCGAACGGGCCACCGCCCTTCGGCTCCGCGCCGCCGTCGCCGACTCCGCCGGACGCGCCGCGATCCGGCGCGATCTCGTGCGGCTCGTGGAGCGGCGCCGCGGCACGGGCGAGGCCCGCCGCGCGGCCGCCGTCCTCGACGACCTGTTCGCGCCCCTCACGGCGTCCGAGGAGCTCGCGGTCGCGCGCAGCGCCGCCGACGCCGGCCCCGCCGCCCGCGCGGCACGTGGCTTCGCGCGCGCCTTCGCCGCGCGTCTCGGCACCACGCGCGACCGCTTCGCGTACGCGTCCGCGCTCTCCGCCCTCGGCCGCGATCGCGATGCCGCCCGCGAGTACGGCCGGGTGCGGCGTGGCTCGCTCGCCCCGCGCGCGGCCTACCTGCGCGCCCGTGCTCTCCTGCGCGCAGGGCGTGGCCGGGAGGCGCGCGCGGCGCTCCGTCGCGTGGCGGCCCGCTACCGGCACGACGCCTCCGCCGCCTCGTCCGCCATCTTCCTGCTCGGCGACCTCGCCGCGGATGCTCGCGACGACCACGGCGCCCGCGCGCGCTTCCGCGAGCTCGCCCGGCGCTATCCGCGGAGTCACTTCGCCCCGCGCGCCGAGCTGCTCGCCGCGCTCATCGCGTTCGCGAACGGCGACGAGCGCACCGCCGCCGCGGAGCTCGATGCCCTGGTCGAGCGCCACCCGCACAGCGACGAGGTCAACGCCGCCACGTACTGGAGCGCTCGCGCCTGGGCGGCGGAGGGTGCCACGGAGAAGGCCACGACGCGCTGGCGCCGGCTCGTGGAGCGCTCCCCCCGCTCCTACTACTCGCTGCTCGCGGCGCGCCGCCTCGGGATCGAGTCGTGGAGCCCGTCATCGGCGCCCGACAGCTTCCCGCGCCTCGCCGGCGTGGACAGCGCGCTCGACCGCGCCGCGATCCTCTCCCGCCTCGGCCTCCGCGATGAAGCGCGCCGGGAGTACGCGAGCCTCTCCGCCGATCCGGACGCGTCGCCGGAGCGGCTGCTGGCCACCGCCGCGGCCCTGCGCGCGCACGGCCTCGCCTGGCGCGGGATCGCGCTCGCCACGCGCGCCCTGTCCAGGGGCGCGCCGCGCGATGCCAGCACGTACCGCCTGCTCTATCCACTCCCCCCCGGCGGCGTGCTCGCCGCCGCCGCGCGCGAGCGCGACCTCGACCCCGCGCTCGTGGCCGCGCTCGTGAGGCAGGAGTCCCGATTCGACCCCGACGCCGTGTCGCGGGCGGGCGCCGTCGGGCTGATGCAGATCATGCCGCGCGTCGGCCGCCAACTCGCGAGCGCGCTCCACTTCCCCGTCTGGGACACCGAGCTCCTCCGGCAGCCCGACGTCAATCTGCGCCTGGGCACCTCGCACCTCGCCGCGGCGCTGCACGACCAGGCGGGCGTCGCCCGCGCCCTGGCCGCCTACAACGCCGGCGCGGCGCGGGTCGCTCGGTGGATCACCAAGCGCGGCACCGACGACGCCGAGATGTTCGTGGAGCGCATCCCGTACGCCGAGACGCGGGACTACGTGCGCATCATCGAGCGCGACCGCGCGCTCTACCGCGCGCTCTACGGCGACGCGGTAGCTGCGGAGTGACGGACGGGGGCGGTCGGCGCTCGGGAAGACCTGGATCTCGGCTCTCGGCTCTCGGCTCTCGGCTCTCGGCTCTCGGCTAAAGCCCCGCATGGAGAGCTCGCGGCGTGTGCAGCAAGCCGATGGCCGATGGCCGATGGCCGAGAGCCGACAGCCGCGTCTTCGTCCCCTCGTCCAGCGCCGCCACCGCGTGGAGCGTAAGATGTAAGGAGCGGCGTATCTCCGCGACACGGCTCGAGTTTCCGGCCCGTTCATGCGACGGCGCCCGACTACCCCTCATCCGACGGCCACATGCTCCCGATCTCCGCGGTGCTGCAGACTCCCGCCGAACCATCCTCGCTCTTCACCCTGGGCGACGCGGTCACCGAGTACATCGGTTTCCTCGCCAGCTTCGGCGTCTTCGGCGCGCTCGGTTTTCGCTACGCGGTGCTGCGCGGGCCGCACGCCGCCCCCGCGTTCGCCGGCGGCCTGGGTGGTGGCGGCGAGGCCGGCGTGTATGCCCGCGCGGAGCGGGGGGCGGCCCGCATCGGGATCGTCGGCGCCCTCCTCCTGCTCGTGAACATCGCCTTCTCGCTCTGGCAGCGCGCGGCCGAGCGGCACCTCACGCTCGCGGATGCCGCCGCGCGCGGCGGCGCGCGCCTGCTCGCGGTGGTGGTGTTCGCGCTCCTCTTCCTGGTGGTCTTCACCGCCGCGCTGCGCGGCGCGCGCGGCGCCTGGACTGCCGCCGCCATCCTCGGCGTCGCGTTCGTGCTGCGCGACGTCGTGTCGCTGCGATGGAAGGCGGAGGTCAACCCGCTGCACGAAACCGCGGCCTCGCTCTGGATCGGCACGCTCTTCGTCGTCGTCGCGGCGGGTCTCCCCGCCGTCCTGTACGCCGCCAGCCCGCGCGAGCGGCGCGGGCCGCTCGTGGCGGACATGATTGGACGATTCTCACCGTTGGCGCTCGGCGCCGCCGCGCTGCTCCTGCTCACCGGCCTGACCACGGCCTGGCTGCACCTGAAGCGCCTCTCCGCGCTCTGGACGACGCCCTACGGCCTGACGCTGATCGCCAAGCTGTGCGTGGTGGCGATCGTCGCCGCGCTCGGCGCCTGGAACTGGCGCCGGATGCGCCCCCGCCTGGGTGGCGAGGAGGCGGCGCACGCCATCCGGCGCACGGCCAGCACCGAGCTGGCCGTGGCCGCGGTGGTGCTCGCGCTGACGGCGGTGCTGGTGAGCCTCCCCTCGCCGCGGTAGGACGATGTCCGGCCGATAGCACAGTTCCTGCGGGAGGCGGCCCGCGACGACGCCGCCATGCACACTCCCCACGCCCCATCGCGCCCCGACACGGCGCCCATCCGTGTCGCATCCTCCCCGCCCCCCGTGGCATCGCCGCGGCCGCGCGCCCAGCGCCGGCCGCGGCGGGCGGCGGTACGGTGACGAATCCCCTGGCGGGTGCGGCGCTCGCGCTCGATGTCTCGGGGATGCTCGCCTCGCTCCCGGGGAGCGCCGTCGTGTTCGTCGCGATCCTCGCGCTCACGCTGCTCGCGGCGGTGGTGATTCTCGTCGTTCGCCGCATGGCGCGCCGCAGGCACCGCGCGCGGCGCGCTCGCCGCGCGCGCCGCGGGAGCCCGCCCGACGCGAGCTGGCGGGAGCGCGCGCCGGACGACGAGCGCTCTCCCCCGCCACGCGTGAACGGCGTGATCCTCCCGGGGGAGGTCGCCGCGCGGGACCAGACGGAGGCTTCGCTGCGCGAGGAGACCCGGCTCTACGAGACGCTGCAGCACGTCGGCTCGCTCGTCACCGCGGAGCTGCAGACGGATCGCCTCGTGCAGCTCGTGACCGACGAGGCCACCCTGCTCACCGGCGCGGCCATGGGCGCCTTCATGTATCACGTGGCGCCGTCGAGGGGGGAGTCGCTCATGCTGTACGCCCTGTCGGGAGTCTCACGGGAGCGCTTCGAGCCGTACCCCCTCCCGCGCGACACGCCGGTGTTCGGCCCCACCCTGCGTGGAGAGGCGAGCGTACGCTCCGATGACATCACGCGCGATCCGCGCTACGGTGGGGTCCCACCGTTCTTCGGCCTCCCGCCGGGGCATCCACCCGTTCGCAGCTATCTCGCGGTCCCCGTCGTGTCGCGGACCGGGGTCCCGCTCGGCGGGCTGTTCTTCGGGCACCCGGAGCCGGGCAGGTTCACCGCGCGTCACGAGCGCGAGGTGGCGGGGATCGCCGCGTGGGCCGCGGTGGCGATGGACAACGCCCGCCTGTACGAGCAGGAGCGCGCGCTGCGCGCCGAGGCGCAGGCGGCGAACCAGGCGAAGAGCGAGTTCCTGGCCACGATGAGCCACGAGCTGCGCACGCCGCTCAACGCCATCGCGGGCTACGCGGAGCTGCTGGCGATGGGAGTCCGCGGCCCGGTCACGCGGGAGCAGCTCGAGGATCTCAAGCGCATCCAGCGCAGCCAGCGCCATCTCCTCTCGCTGATCAACGACGTGCTCAACTTCGCGAAGGTGGAGGCCGGGCACGTGAGCCTCGACGTGCGCGACGTGGCGCTGCGGGAGCTGCTGTCGGAGCTGGAGGTGCTCGTGTCCCCGCAGATGCGCGCCCGGTCGCTGCGCTACACCTGCGAGGTGTGCGATGCCGACGTCGTGGTGCGCGCCGACGCCGAGAAGGTGCAGCAGATTCTCCTGAACCTCCTCTCGAACGCGATCAAGTTCACCCCGGCCGGGGGCGAGATCACGGTGCGGCCCGCGATCGACGGCGGCACCGTCGCGATTCACGTGCGCGACACCGGGCGCGGGGTGCCGGCCGACAAGATGGAGCGGATCTTCGAGCCGTTCGTCCAGCTCGACCGCGACTTCGCCAGCGCGCACGAGGGAACGGGATTGGGGCTGGCGATCAGCCGCGACCTGGCGCGGGCGATGGACGGGGATCTCACCGTCTCGAGCCCGCCGGGAGAGGGGGCGACGTTCACGCTCGCCTTGCCGCTGGCGAGTGGGTAGTGGGAGGTGGAACACCGAGAAGCGAGTGTGGCGTGAGGAAGGCGTCGGCGGTAGTGCGCGGGGTGTGGTCGGCCACGCCCCAGGCCCTACGCCCTACGCCTCCTTCACGCCACACTCGCCGTTCGCCGCTCCACTCTCTACCGATCCACGTCACTACCCCCGCGTGGCTTCCACCTCGATCGTGATCCGGACCTCGTTGCCGACGACCACGCCGCCCGCCTCGAGCGCCTGGTTCCAGAGCAGGCCGAAGTCGCGCCGGTCGAGGCGCGTGGTGGCGCTGAAGCCGATGCGGTCGTTGCCGTAGGGGTCCTTGATGCGCCCCTCCTCCGTCGTGTCGAGCGCGATCGGCCTCGTCACGCCGCGGATCGTGAGGTCGCCTTCCACCCGCGCCCGCCCCTCTCCCGTCGGCACCACCCGCGTGCTCCGGAAGGTGATCGTCGGGAAGTGCTCCACATCGAGGAAGTCGGCGGAGCGCAGGTGCGCGTCGCGCTGCTCCACCCGCGTGTCGATGGACGCCGCGTCGATCTCCACCGCCACCGAGGAGCGACCGGGGTCGCGCTCGTCGAGGTGGATGGTGCCGGTCACCTCCCCCATCCGCCCCTTCACGGTGGCGAGCATCATGTGCTTCACGGCGAACTCGACCTGCGTGTGCGCCGCGTCGATCTGCCAGTCGGTCGCCGTCTGAATGCCAGTCTGAACGTCGGTCATGCGAACCCTCCCGCCGCGCGAGCGGCATCCGAGTGTCGAGGTTCAAATCTCAGGACTGAGATATCGACAGGTGAACGGCGTCACGCGTCGGACGGTTCCCGCGCCTGGCTGCCGGCCGCGTGGAGTCCCAGTGCCCTGAGCAGGCGGATCGCGTCGCGCTGCTCCGCGGCGCCGAGCCCGGCGAGCGCGTCGCGGATGCGTCGCGCGTGCGCGGGGAAGATCCGTCGCACGAGCCGCTCGCCGGCCGGCGTCAGCGCCACCACGCGCGCCCGACGGTCCTCCGCGGCGGGCACGCGCCGCACGAGCCCCCGCGCCTCGAGGCGGTCGGCGAGCCACGTGGTTCCCCCGCTCGAGACGAGCACCTTCGCCTGCACCTCGCCGAGCCGCAGGGGTCCCTTGTGATACAGCGCCTCGAGGACGCCGAACTCCGCGATGGTGAGCCCGTGCCGGGCCACGTCCGCCTGCGCGTGCGCTTGCACCGCGGCGTACGCGCGCGACAGCACCACCCACAGGTGCAGCGCGCGCTTCACCGCCCCGTCCTCGGCGCCCGGGGAGCGTGGTTTCTTGGTGGTGGTCATCGGTGTGCTGACATACGCGGCGCGGGACGCCTCGTCAATCGGTCGGTGGAGGGTGGCCGCCCAAACGAACGCGGCGTGCCTCCGCTGGAGGCACGCCGCGTGAACCGGCGCGACCGGGGTCGCGATCGGCTCACTGCATCGAGGCCGTCGACGCCACGCCGCTGGTGGAGTCGCCCTTGCTCTCGATCACGAACACCACGCGGCGGTTCTGCTCCGCGCCGGGCTGCGAGCCCCAGGCGTCCGGCACCACGAGACGCGTCTTGCCGTAGCCCACGGCCTTCACGTCTCCACTGAGCCCCTGCGACCCGAGATACTCCTTCACCGCCTCCGCGCGACGGCGCGAGAGGTCGAGGTTGTACCGCACCGACCCGGCGGGATCCGCGAAGCCTTCCACGGTGATCGCCGAGCCCGGGTAGTACTTCTGCGCGACCTTGGCGAAGCGGTCGAGCGCGGCGCGGTCCTCATCGCGGACCGTGGCATCATCGAACGCGAAGTGCACGGGGAGGGCGAACTGCACGCCGTTCTCCAGGGCGGTGATCTTCGCGCCGAATTCCGTACGGAGGCTGTCGAGGTCCTTTCGCAGCGACGCCACGTCGACGGTCAGCGAGCTGTCGGCGGCCATGCGCGCGGTGCGCTCGGCGGCGATGCTCGAGTCCGTGCGGGCGCGCTCGCTGGCGAGGTTCTGCCTGACGAATCCCTTGGTAGCGCACCCGGCCATCACCGGGGCCACCAATGCCACTGCTGCGATGGTCTTGAGATGTGCGTTCATGTTGTGCTCCGGTTACTCCACTCGAGTGAACGATACTGGGGACACGCCATTCGGACTCTGCCAGAAGCGTGCCCCTCGTGCGACTATGTGATCTAGGTCACCTCCCTCCGGTCGGATGCTGAAGACGCCCGCGAAACCGGGTTTTCGCGAGCGTCCGCCGAACGATCTATCGAGGCGATTTCTGTAACCATTCGCCACCGTCTATCACGAATATCGAGCCTGTCACCCAGTCCCCCGCGGGTGAGGCCAGGAAGGCCACCGCGTTCGCCACGTCGTATGGTGAGCCCATGCGCCCGACCGGGATCGCTCGACGAGCCCAGTCGTCCATGGCACGGTCGACGGCGAACACGTCGGGAACCGAGCTGTCCGGGGGGGTGAACGCCTTGCGCACCCCCTCGGTCGGGATCGGCCCCGGCGCCACGGCGTTGACGCGGATCCCGTGCGGCGCCCACTCGAGGGCGAGCGTCCGGGTGAGGGCGTCGATGCCGCCCTTGGCCGCCGTCGCGTGAGCCATGAGCGGCCAGCCGCGGTAGTGCAACGTCATGGAGATGTTCACGATCCGCCCACCCCCACGCGCCCGCATGAGCGGCATCACCGCCTGCGAGCAGTAGAAGGTGCCGAACAGGTCGATCTCGACGACCGCCCGCCAGGCGTTGGGCGACAGCGCCTCCGATGGCGCGTAGAAGTTGCCGGCGGCGTTGTTGACCAGCAGGTCGATACGCCCCTCGCGCTCGTGGACGCCGGTGATCGCCTCCCGGACCGCGCGGGCATCGCGCACGTCCACGGTCACCGCGCTGGCGGTGCCGCCGTCCTTCCGGATGCGCTCCACCGCCGGGTCGAGGTGCTCGACGGAGCGGCTCGCGAGCACTACCCGCGCCCCCAGGCGCGCGAGGAGCTGCGCGATGCCGAACCCGATGCCCGTGCCGCCGCCGGTGATCACCGCCACCTGGCCGTCGAACAGTCCGTCACGGAAGACGGGCGTGTCAGGCATCGGGGGCGGGGTGAGGGGCGAGGCCGGCCTGGGCGGCGAGCAGCGCGTCGATCACGGGGGCGTCGCCGGCATCGATCGGGGGGACGGCGTCGGGGCGCTCATCGAGCGCGAGGGTGAGCTGGTCGGCGAGGGCCTTCACCACGAACGAGCGGCGGTGATGGGCGCACGGCCCGTGCTCGCGGAGCGCGTTCACGTGAAGGCGGGTGGCGTATCCCGCGTTCCGGTCCCACGCATAGGCGGGGTGCCGCTGGGCGAGCAATCCCATGAGGTGATCGCGGGTGACCTTCGCCACGATGGAGGCGCAGGCGATGCTGAAGCACTTGTCGTCGCCATCCACGACGGCGGTGTGGGGGACGCCGAGCGTCCGGATGGGCCGTCCATCCACGAGCACGTGATCCGGGGTTGCCGTGAGCCGTTCGATGGCACGCCGCATGGCGAGGGCGCTTGCCTGGTAGATGTTGATCCGATCGATCTCGGCCACGGAGGCGGCGCCGACCGAAACCGCCACGGCGCGCTCCCGGATGAGGCGGGCGAGGCGGCGCCGCTCGGGCGCGACCAGCACCTTCGAGTCATCCACACCACGGAGGGCCCGCGCATCGGGAGGCATGATCACCGCGCACGCGACGACGGGGCCCGCGAGGGAGCCCCGTCCCACCTCGTCCACCCCGGCGATCAGCCGTCCCCCACCCTCCCGGATCTCCCGCTCGAGACTCGTCCAACGACCGCGGCGCACGGGGCGAGCGCCCCCGCGCGAGCCGCCGCCCACGGAACGCTACTCCTCTGCGCTCGGCGCGAAGCGAGCCTTCCGCTCGCGGATGCGGGCCTTCTTGCCGCTCGCGTTCCGCAAGTAGTACAGCTTCGCTCTCCGCACGCGGCCACGCCGCACCACGGCCAGCGAACCGATCATCGGGCTGTGCACGGGGAAGATCCGCTCGACGCCCACGCCGTTCGACACCTTCCGAACGGTGAACGTCTCGCTCACGCCGCTCCCACGCCGCGCGATGCACACTCCCTCGAAGGCCTGGAGACGCTCCTTGTCACCTTCCTTGACGCGCACGTTCACCCGCAGCGTGTCGCCGGGGCGGAAGGGGGGGACGTCGGTGCGCAGGTATTCTTTCTGGGTTTCGATGAAGGGATGCATAGGACGCTCGGGGCTCTGTGTTTCACGCCCGGTAGTTGGCTTGGGATTCGACAGAACGAGAAAGTTAATTGCCCGTCGCGAGTTACGCCAGCGGCCGCGGCTGGGGCGGGCGAGTGCCCGGCCCCAGCCGGCCCATGCCTCAGATCGAGAGCGTCCGCGACGTGGTGTAGTACTTCCCGTCCGTTCCCACCACTATGAGCTTCACCGAGTACGTCCCGCCCGACGCGAAGTCGTGCACCGGCGTCGTCCCCCCGGCCTGGTAGCCGTCGCCGAAGTACCAGCTGTGGGCGGCCGCCGCGACCGGCACGCTGAAGGCCGACGCGTCGAACTCGCACCGGAGCTTGCTGCAATCGTAGGCGAACGTGTTGGTGGTCGTCGACGTGCTGGTGTTCGACGTGCTCGACACGGTGATCGACTTCGACGTCGACGACATCTTCCCGTTCGCATCCAGCGTCACGACCTTCACGTTGAACGTGCCGGCGTAGGCGAAGTCGTGGACCGGTGACATCGAGCCCGCCTCGTAGCCGTCGCCGAAGTACCAGCTGAACACCGTCGCTCCCGCCGCCGCGAGCGCGCTCCCATCGAACTGGCAGCGGAGCCGGTCGCACGAGACGCCGAAGCCCGAGGTGGTGGTGCTGGTGCTGGTCTGCGTGGTCGTGCCGCTCCCCACCGTCACGCTCTTCGTCACCGAGGCCGTCTTGTTCAGCTTGTCCACGACCACGAGCTTCACCGAGTACGTGCCGTTGGACGCGAAGTCGTGCGTCGGGTGCACCGACCCCGCCTGATACCCGTCCCCGAAGTACCAGCTATAGGCGAGCACTCCGTTCGGGATCGTCGAGCCGCTCGCGTCGAACGTGCAGGTCTTCCCGCTGCAGCTGTACGTGAACGACGCGGTGAGCGTCCCGGAGCTCGACGTGCTGGTCGAGGTCGAGGTGGAGCTCGTGAGGAAGCCGCTGTAGGCGAGCAGGTTGGCCGAGCCGGCGAGATTCTTGAGCCGCCCGGAGGTGGCGTAGCTCTTGATCGCCGTCTGCACCTGCGAGGGGGACGCCGAGGGGTGCTGCTGCAGGTAGAGCGCGGCGATGCCGGCCACGAACGGCGCGGCCATCGACGTGCCGTTCATGCTCGCCGTGGAGGTGTTCGAGTAGTAGTCAGGGCCCATGATGTAGCTGCCCGGCGCGAACAGGTCCACGCAGCTCCCGTAGTTGGACCACGATGGGCGGGTGTCGCTCTGATCGATCGCTCCCACCGTGATCACGGAGCTGACGCGCTGCGGCGACATGAGGCAGGCATCCGACCCGCTGTTCCCCGCCGCCACGGTGTACACGACGCCGGAGTTGACCGACTTTTTCACCGTCGAGTCGAGGAGCGGCGCGATCCCCGAGCCGAGGCTCATGTTCGCCACGGCCGGGCTGTGGTGGTGCGCCGTCACCCAGTCGATGCCGGCGATGATGCTGGAGAGCGCCGCGCTGCCGTCGCAACCGAGCACGCGCACGCTGTAGATCGTGGCGCCCTTCGCCACCCCGTACTTGGTCCCCGCCGCCTCGCCGGCCACGTGCGTGCCGTGCCCGTTGCAGTCGCTGCCGGTGCCGCCGAACGCATCGTAGCCGAGCTTGGCGCGCCCGCCGAAGTCGACGTGCGACATCCGGATGCCGGTGTCCAGGATGTAGATGCTCACCCCGGCGCCGGTGCCGGAGTAGACGTACGACCCGTTGAGCGGCAGGGAGTGCTGGTCGATCCGGTCGAGCCCCCAGTCCGCGCTGGTCTCGGTGGTCGACTGGGCGTGAACGATCAGGTCGGGCTCGATCCGGTCCACCGCCGGGTCCTTCCGCAGCTGCGCGAGCTGCTCGGAGGTGAGCCGCGCCGCGAAACCCTTCATCGCGTACTCGTACGTGTGCTCGATCGCATCGCGCCGGTTCCACATGAGGCGGCTGGCTGCCGCGGTGGGATCGGCGACGTCTCGCTTGAGGACCACGATGTAGTGATCCGGACGAACTTCTCGACCGGTGGCCGAGGTGGCGGAGGGATCGTCCTGGGCGGGGTGGTGCGACTCGGGACCCGTGGCGTCTCGACAGCCCGCGAGCGCGAGCGCACCCAGGGCGAGAGCGAAGAGGCGTTTCATCGTGGGACTCCAGTGTTGGCTGGTCCGCGCGACGGCTCGACTGGCGTGGCGCTCCCGGAGAAGCGCGGTAGCCTCGTAGCTTTGCGTCACCGCCTTTCGACGGCTTTGCCCTCGTCGCTAGCCTGGCTGGCCTAGCAACCGTGCGAGTGAGTTATGGGATGTAGTGCGGCTGGCCCGTGTGAGGGGTGGGATGGTTGGTACACACGATGTCCGCGGGGTGCTGACCAGTCAGGCACCCCCAGTTGCGACTGCACGCGCAACTATATCGCGCTCGGACCCGCGACGAAACTGGAAGAAGCGAGAACTTCGCGCGCTGACTGTATGGTCAGTCAGCCGCAACATCCGGTCACGCTGCCCCTTACTCCCACCCCCTCCCGGCGAGCGCGGCGGCGTGCGCCGCGCCAGTCGGATCGTGCCGTCCCGCCGCCCATCCGAGCCGGCCCGAGAGCCCAGGCGATGGACCCACGACCAAGCGATCTCCGCTCCGTCCATGGGGTATCATCACACGGCGCTCCGCGCCACTCGGCTTGGATCGGACTGCAACGGCACAGACGGAGAGTATCGGACGGATGAGTGCAGAACTGAAGGCCGGAGCGCCGGCCATCGATTTCGCCGCCGCCGGCGGCGTGGACCGTGCCCGCCTCGAGCGGAGCCTCGCCCTCCACGGCGAGCGGGTGGGATACGGCCGCTACCACTTCACCGGCGGACGCGAGCCGCACTGGGTGGACCTCTACACCGCCGCCTTCCCGCGCTGCGACTGCGCCGACCACCTCTGGCGCGACGCCATCTGCAAGCACATCCTCGCCGCCCTCATTCGCGAGGGGAACGAGCACATCATCGGCGAGGTGGGGCGGCTCGTCGCCGGGCTCCGCGCCGCCTGACCGGTCGCACCGCTGACGGTGCGCCGTCAGCGGCG
>DASUXC010000088.1:0-13774 GCA_036378095.1 Gemmatimonadaceae bacterium
CGCCGCGGCATCCCCAGCAGCCCGAGGACGTGCATGGGGAAGAAGGTGAACTGGAACGAGATCACCATGATCCAGAAGCTCCACCGCCCCAGCCGGGCGCTGAGCTCGCGCCCGATCATCTTCGGGAACCAGTGGTAGACGGCCGCGAAGATGGGGAACACCACCGCCCCGTTCAGCACGTAGTGGAAGTGGGCGACGATGAAGTAGCTGTCCGTCTGCTGCAGGTCAGACGGCGGGGAGGAGTGCATGACCCCCGAGATCCCGCCGATCGTGAACAGGCCGACGAGGCCGATGGCGAACAGGCACGCGGTGGTGAAGCGGATCGAGCCGCCCCACATCGTGCCCAGCCAGTTGAAGATCTTCACGCCGGTCGGGATCGCGATGAGCATGGTCGTGATCCCGAAGATCGAGTCGGCCACGGGACCCATGCCGACGGCGAACATGTGGTGCGCCCACACGCCGAAGCCGAGGAAGCCGATCAGGATCAGCGAGTAGACCATCACCGGGTATCCGAACAGCGGCTTCCGCGAGAACGGCGGGAGCACCTCGGACACCAGCCCGAACGCCGGGAGGATGAGGATGTACACCTCCGGGTGCCCGAACAGCCAGAACAGGTGCTGCCAGAGCAGCGGGTCGGCCCCGGCGCTGATCTCGTAGAAGTTCGTGCCGAAGAAGCGGTCGAAGAGCAGGAAGGTGACCGCGACCGTGATGATCGGGAACGACAGGACGATCAGGAACTGCGTCACGAACGCCGCCCACGTGAACACCGGCATGCGCATGAAGTGCATGCCGGGCGCTCGCATGTTGATGATGGTCGTGATGAAATTGAACCCCGCCGCGAGCGTGGAGATGCCGAGGATCTGCAGCCCCACCACGTAGAAGTCCATGTTCAGCCCGGGGGAGAACTGCGGGGTGCTGAGCGGCGCGTAGCCGAACCAGCCCCCGTTCGGCGCCGCGCCGAACAGCCACGAGGCGTTGAGGACGAGGCTGCCGAACAGGTACACCCAGTAGCTGAACGCGTTGAGGCGCGGGAAGGCGACGTCGCGCGCGCCGATCTGCAGCGGGATGAGGAAATTGAAGAACGCGGCGGACAGCGGCATGATCGCGAGGAAGATCATGCTGAGCCCGTGCATGGTGAAGAGCTGGTTGTACGTCTCCGCCGAGACCACGCGGCCGTTGGGGCCGTAGAGCTGCGTGCGGATGATCAGCGCCTCGATGCCGCCGACCAGGAACCAGGCGAGCGCGGTATAGAGGTAGAGCTGTCCGATCCGCTTGTGGTCGGTGGTGGCGAGCCAACTCCAGAGGCCACTCTCGTACTTGCGCTTCGTGCCGGCGAAGGCGGGCGCCGCAATGGTCGTTGCCATTCGTGATCTCCGGTTACTTCAGGGACGAGAGGTACGCGGCGATGTCGGCGATCTGCTGATCGTCGTACGCTCCCATGGCGTTCGGGAGCCCCTTCCCCATCGCGGGCATGATGCTGCCCGGCTTCATCGCCGGCGCATCCTTGATCCAGAGGGCGAGGTGCTTCATGTCGTTCGGGTAGAGACCGCCGGCGATGGTGTACCGGCTGCCCACGTGCGTGAGGTTGGGGCCGATCACGCCGGGCGAGACGCCCTGGATGGTGTGGCAGCCGATGCACGCGCCGGTCTTGAACAGCTGCGCGCCCCTCGCCGGATCACCCTGCGTCGTGGAGATGGTGAGGTTCGCCGGCACCGGGGTCTCGGGGATCAGCCACTTGGGGACCCGGTCGCGCGGCCAGATACCATCGTCGCCCGCGGGGGCCGCGCTCGCCGTCTGCGCGGGGGCGGCGGCGCTCGCCGCGCCCTTCGACGTGTCGGCGCCGGGCGCCGCCGCGGCCACCGTGAATGCCGGACCCGTCTTCTGGTGGGCGATGTACGCGTCGAACTCCTTGGGGCTCACCGTGAACACCTTGAACCGCATGTTCGAATGGGACGCGCCGCAGTACTCGGCGCAGAAGCCGTTCCAGGCGAACGACGAGTCCGGGGTGTACCACAGATAGTTCGTGCGGTTCGACACCAGGTCGCGCTTCCCACCGAGCTGCGGGACCCAGAAGGAGTGGATGACGTCCTTGGTCTTCAGGTGGAAGTTGATCGTACGTCCCACCGGCAGGTACAGCTCGTTCGCCGTGACCACGCCGTACTCGGGATATCGGAACTCCCACCACCATTGATGGCCGATCACCTCGACCTGCAGCGAGCCGGCCGGAGCGGGCGCCTCCGTCTTGAAGATCGTCTTGATCGTTGGGACGGCGATGAATGCGAGGATCAGCGCCGGAATCAACGTCCACGTCACCTCGAGCGTGGTGTTGCCATGGGTCTGCTTGGGCTCCGGATTCCCGGGGCGCGCCCGGAACTTGATCAGCACGAAGATCAGAAGCCCTTCCACGACCACGAACACGATCAGGCCGAGGAACAGCAGCCGGAGCGTCAGGTGATCCAGCTCGTGCCCGAATTCGGAGTGGGCGCCGAAGATCGTGTTGGGGACATCGGAGCAGGCGGCCAAGCCCAGGACGAACACCGGTGTCAGCGCGGCGAGGAGCAAACGGCGCGCGCGGTGGTAACCAGTCATCCCTTATCCTGAAAGGCGGTCAATGTACGGGCGCCTGGAAGGAGGGCGCCCTGATGAGGGGTTTCGGCGCGGAAACTATGGGCTAAACACAGACAAATCAAGGCAAAGCGGGTGCCCTCCCGCGGTGTTCCCGTCCGGTTTTCTCCCCCATGGAGCGCCCGATCGCGCCCCGTTCACGCCCCGCTCGCGCTACTTCACGCGCTCGAGTCGCGGGTTCGGCCGGTACGCGCGACCCGCCTTCGACTGCGGGCGTCCGTTCACGAGCACGATGTCGGCGGTGAAATCGTAGCGGCCGGCGAAGAGCGACGACCCCACGCCGTACGAGTCCACGGGCGCGCCGCTCTGCTCGAATGCCCGGATCTTCTCCACGTCGAAGCCGCCGGAGACCACGATCTTCACCGCGCCGAACCCCTCGGCGTCGAGCGCGCGCCTGACGTTCCACACGAGCTGCGGGTTCACCCCCGTCGGCTTGAACGTCCCCATCTGGGGGATGATCGAGCGGTCGACGAGGTTCTCCGACGTGTCGATCCGCACGCCCCACAGCCGGTCGCCGAGCGCGTGCGCCACGTCGAGGCTGGTGCGCACGCAGTCGTTGTCGTAGTCCACGAGCGTGATGATCTGCACCGATGGGTCCATGTACTCCGCGAACTTCCGGGTGGCGAGCACGGTGTCCCCGTCGTACGCGGCGATGAGCGCGTGCGGGACGGTGCCGATCCCCTTCGAGCCCCACCAGCTCGCCTGCGCGTCGGTGGAGACGCCGATCGCGCCGGCGATGTGCGCGGCGTAGCCGTCGCCGGTCTGCACGAGCCAGTGGTCGTGGCGCGCGGGAAAGAACATCACGTCCTTGGGGTACGCGGCCTCGACGACGCGCCGCGTGTTGGTCCCCACGCGCGTGCGGCGCGCGAGCACTCCCAGGTACAACGTCTCGAGGTGCGCGAACCCGGCGTACGGCCCCTCGATGGTGAGCACCGTCTCCCACGGGTGGATCTCGTCGCCATCGTAGAGCGCGTGCACGTCGAGGGCGCTCCAGTCGTCGGCGCACAGCTTGAGGATGGCGATCGCCTCGTCCATCCCGCCGAGGTACGCGTGCGCCTTGCCGAACACCTGCATCATCACGCGGGGAGCGTGATGGTCGGCGAGGAGGATCTCCCGCGCCCGGACGAAGTACTTGTCCGAGTAGTAGCCCTCGCGCATCCGCTCCACCGGGAGGTGAAAGACCGAGGGATCGAGGCGTGGGCGAGGCATGCTCAGGGGCGCGGGGTGCGGGGTGCGGGGGGCGAGTGACGTGGGAGGCGCGGAGAGCCCGAGGCTCACGAATCGTGGTTGGCCATCCGGGCGGGGTCGAGGATCTCGTCGAGCTGCGCGCGCGTGAGCAGGCCGCGCTCGGAGACCACCTCGTACACGCTCTTCCCCGACTCGAGCGCCGCCTTGGCGACCTGCGTCGCGGCCTCGTAGCCGATCGCCGGGAGGAGCGCGGTGACGACGCCGATCGAATGCTCCACGAACCAGCGCATCCGGTCGGGGTTCGGGGTGATCCCCACCACGCACCGCTCGCGCAGCACCACGCACGCGTTGCGAAGCGACTGCAGCCCGCCGAGCAGGCGGTAGGCGATGACCGGCTCGAAGACGTTGAGCTGGAGCTGCCCCGCCTCGGCGGCGATGGTGACCGTCACGTCCCCACCGATGACGTCGAAGCACACCTGGTTCACGACCTCCGGGATGACGGGATTCACCTTTCCCGGCATGATCGACGAGCCCGGCTGGCGCGGCGGGAGGTTGATCTCGCCGAGGCCGGCGCGCGGCCCGGAGCTGAGCAGGCGGAGGTCGTTGCAGATCTTGGAGAGCTTCACCGCGCAGCGCTTGAGCACGCCCGAGAGCTGCACGAACACGCCGGTGTCGGCGGTGGCCTCGACGAGGTCCGGCGCGGTCACGAGGGGGAGGCCGGTGACCTCGGAGAGGTGGCGGCGCACGGCCTCGGCGTACCCCGCGGGCGCGGTGATGCCGGTGCCGATCGCCGTCGCCCCCATGTTGATCTCGCGGATGAGCGCCTGCGTCTCGCCGAGGCGGTCGATGTCCTCGAGCATGGTGTGGCCGAACGCGGCGAACTCCTGGCCGAGGGTCATCGGCACGGCGTCCTGGAGCTGCGTGCGCCCCATCTTGAGCAGCCCGGCGAACTCGCGCCCCTTCTCGAGGAACGCGTCGGCGAGGTCGCGCATCGCCGCCTTGAGCTCGTCGATCGTGGCGTGGAGGGCGAGCTTCACCGATGTCGGGTAGACGTCGTTCGTGGACTGCGAGAGGTTGACGTGCGTGTTGGGGTGCACGACCTCGTACTGCCCACGGCGCCGCCCGAGGAGCTCCAGCGCGCGATTGGCGATCACCTCGTTGGCGTTCATGTTGGTGGAGGTGCCCGCGCCTCCCTGGATCATGTCCACGAGAAAGTGCTCGTGGTGGCGCCCGGCGCGCACCTCGCGCGCGGCGCGCACGATGGCGTCGCGCAGCGCCGGCGGGAGGAGCCCGAGCTCCGCGTTCGCCAGCGCCGCCGCCTCCTTCACCGCGGCGAGGGCGGTGACGAGGGCGGGGAACTCGCGGAGCGGGACGCCGGTGATCGGGAAGTTCTCCAGGGCGCGCAGGGTCTGCACGCCGTAGAGCGCGTCATCGGGCACTTCGCGCTCGCCGAGCAGGTCGTGCTCGGTGCGACGGCGGCCGCCGGCGAAGCCGAGCAGGCGGCCGCGTCCGGCGAGCGTGGCATCGGCGGCCCGGAGCCGCCGGGAGATCGAGCTCGCGGCGCTCGACACGAGCCCCGCGAACAACGACGGCCGCTCCTGCAGGAGCGACCGCATGTCGAGCACGTTCCAGTACAGCAGGCGCGTGGGCTCCAGCGTGAGCGCGCTGGTGCCGTGCGGCGCGTCGTCGGCGAGCAGCACCCCCTCGCCGAGCGCCTCGCCCGCGCCGAGCGTGGCCAGACGGACGGGCCGGCCATCGTCCCCCTTCTCGATGGCGACGCTCCCGCTCTCGATCACCGCGAACACGCCGCGCGGATCCCCCTCGCGAAAGATGAAGCGGTCGGCATCGAAGCTCGACGAGTTCATCGCCGCGGCGAGCGCGCCGATGTCATCGTCGGAGAGGGCGGCGAAGAAGGCGAAGCGCCGAAGGGCGTCGCCGGGCGGGGGCATGTCCATGGCGGGGGAAGCTACACCGCGTCGGCGACTGGCGGCAACCGCCGCCGCACGCGTATTCTCCGGCGATGACCCGACTCGAAGCGCACCTGGTCTGTCTCGTACTGGTGGGCGTGGACCTGCTCGCGCGTACCTGGCGCATCCAATGGATCCTGCGGGGACTGCGCTTCCGCCTGCCGTTCGGTGAGGTGCTGACGCTCAACGTGGTGGGAGACGCGGCGTCGGCGATCACGCCGCTCCGGCTCGGTGGCGAGCCGGCGCGCGTGGCGGCGTTCGCGCACGCGCGCGTGCCGGTCACCGCGGGGATGGTGGCGATCGGGATCGAGATCCTGGTGATGTGGCCCGTGATCTTCGCCGCCGCCGGATGGCTGGCGCTGATCTACGCGCCGGCGTGGTGGCGGGCGGCGGAGCCCCGCATGGCGACCACGGTGAGCGGGGCATGGCCGTGGGTGGTGGCGGTGGTGGTGGTGTCCGTGCTCGCCTGGGTGGCGGCCCGCCGCTTCTTCCCGCACGTGTCGCACCACCTGCGGCGCAGCACGCGGCGGGCGTTCGCCTACGCGCGGCGGATGCCGGCGTGGCCGCTCGCGGCGAGCGTCCCGCTCACGCTCGTGAGCCTCGCGGCGCGGGTGGCGATCCTTCCCGTGCTCGCGCTGACGCTGCCGTCGCCTCCGCCGCTCGGACCGCTCAGCTTCGCGTCGTTCACGCTCATCTACGGCCAGCTCCTCCTCCCCACGCCGTCGGGCGCGGGCGTGGTGGAGCTGGGCTTTCTGGGCGGCGCGGTGGGAGACCTGGGGGACCGGTACGGCTCGATCCTCCTGGCCTGGCGATTCTACACCGTGTTCGTGCTCGTGGCGCTCGGGCTGGTGCTCGGCGTCCGGCACTACGGCCGCGCGGCGGTGGCGGCGATGCTGCGCGGCCGCACCGCGGCCGCCGCGGCGCGCGCGCTGCCGGAGCGGGACTGAGAACGCACGGTGCGGTCGGCGCTCGGGGAGCCGCCTCCCGCGAGCCGCACCTCGACGAAACCCTCAACGGAGAGATCCTTCGTGCACCAACGCCTTTCGCTCGCGCTGCTCGGCGCGATCCTCTTGGGCTGCGCGTCGGGGGGCGCCGCGACCGGCGCCACCGGCGCCGCGGCCGCGGCCGCGCCGTCCGCGCCCCTCGACCTGGCGTATCGCATCGCCATGCCCGACACGCTCGGGCATCTGTACCGGGTGGGGCTCGACATCGGTGGGGTGCGGGACGAGGCGCTCGAGCTGCAGATGCCGGTGTGGTCGCCGGGCCGCTACGCCCGGATGGACTTCGCGCGCAACGTGCGCGGCTTCAGCGCCTCGCGCGACGACGGCCGCCCGGTGCGCGTCGAGCGCGTGAGCGGCTCGCGCTGGCGGCTGCACCCCGATGGGGCGCGGACGATCCACGTGCGGTACACCGTGTTCGCCGACGATCTCTCCGGCACGTTCAGCGTGCTGGACACGGCGCACGCGAACTGGAACGGGGCGTCGCTGTTCGCGTACGTGGTCTCTCACAAGGCCGATCCCGTGCGACTCACGATCGAGCCGCCGGACGGATGGCACATCATCAATGGTGATGCCACCGCCCCCGACCAGCGCGAGTACCGGTTCGAGAACTACGACCGGCTGATCGACACGCCAACCGAGGTGGCGCGCGCGTTCGACGTGGACAGCTTCCGCGTGGACGACCGGCTCTATCGCGTGATGCTGCACCACAACGGCCCGGAGCACGGGCAGCGCGCGCGCCTGGTGCGCGGCGTCGAGCGGATCGTGCGCTACGAGAACCGCGTGTTCGGCCCGCCGCCGCTCTCCATGTACACCTTCCTGTTCAACGTCGGCTATCCCGGCTCGGATGGGATGGAGCACCTCTACTCCACGCAGATCCAGGTCCCCGAGCCGTTCACCGATGACACGGCGTCGGTGCTCCCGGCGCTCGAGGACGCGGCCCACGAGTACTTCCACGTGTGGAACGTGAAGCGCGTGCGCCCCGCGGCGCTGGGGCCGTTCGACTACACCGCGGAGCAGTACGAGCCCAGCCTGTGGGTCGCGGAGGGGTGGACGCAGTACTACGGGGAGATCGGACTGCTCCGCGCGGGGGTCGTGGACACCGCGGCCTACTACCAGACGCTCTCCCGCGAGATCACGGCGAACCTCGAGGCACCGGGGCGGAAGGAGGTGTCGGCACGCATGGCCTCCATGCTGGCCCCCTTCTGGGACGGCGCCGCCACGCCGATGAAGACCGACCGGCGCAACAGCTTCTTCACCTACTACTTCAAGGGGAGCGGCATCGCCCTCCTCCTCGACCTCCAGATCCGCGCGCGCACGAAGAATGCGCGCTCGCTGGACGATGCGCTCCGCAACCTGAAACACCTGAGCTGGGACGCGCCGAAGGCGAGCTATTACCTGCAGGGGCGCGGCTACACGGAGCAGGACGTGGAGCGCGCCGTGAGCGAGGCCATGGGGACGGACGTGCACGACTGGTTCGAGCGGTACGTCGGGGGGGTGGAGGACCCACCGTTCGCCGAGACGCTGCGCCTCGCCGGCCTGTCGCTCACGGCGAGCGGCGAGGGGGCCTCGCGCCGGTGGACCGTGGCCGACATGCCGGATGCCACGCCGGACCAGCTCCGCGTCCGGTCGGGGTGGCTCACGGGGACGACGACCGCGGAGGAGGGTGCGCCATGAAGCGACCGTTGCTCTTCTGGGACGTGGACACGCAGCACGACTTCATGCATGCCGAAGGGAAGCTCTACGTCCCGGGCGCCGAGGAGATCAGGCCACATCTGGCTCGCCTCACCGCCTACGCCCACGAGCGGGAGGTGCACATCGTGGCCTCCGCCGACGATCACGAGCCGGGGCACCGCGAGCTGTCGGCGACGCCGGATTTCCGGGAGACCTTCCCCGAGCACTGCATGCGGGGGACGCCCGGCGCCGAGAAGATCGAGGAGACGCGGCTCCACTCCCCGATGGTGATCGAGCCGGAGCCCATCGGGCACGAGGAGCTGGCGCGCCGACTGTGGGGCCACGGGGGGGACCTGCTCATCCGCAAGCACTGGTTCGACGTGTTCACCAACCCGAACACCGAGACGGTGCTCGAGACGTGGGACCCCACGGAGATCGTGGTGTACGGCGTGGCGCTGGACGTGTGCAACCGGTACGCCATCGAGGGCTTTCTCGAGCGCGGCGTGCCGCGCATTCACCTGGTGGTGGATGCGGTCCGCGCGATCGACGCGGAGCGGGGGAAGGCGCTGCTCGACGAGTGGAAGCGCCAGGACGTGAACCTGGTGACCACCGAGGAGGTGGTCGGCGGGCGGGTCGTCTAGCGCGAGGTGTCTCGCGACCAGACCGGGCGGCCGCCGTCGCCACCGATGCCGGAGGGGAGCGACGCGGTCGCCGCGCGGATGTCCACCGAGGCCCACGACGCGCTCGCGCCGATCGGGGAGTGGCTCGCGGACGGGGTGATCGCGCGCGCGGTCGCCGTCGTGCTGTACGACGGGACGATCGTCGCGGAGCGCTGCTGGGGCGATGCCACCGACGGGCACCCGGTGGACGCCGACACGCTCTTCCCCTTCGCCTCGCTCACCAAGCCCTCGCTGTCGACCGCGATCCTGCGGCTCGTCGAGCGCGGCGTGCTGCGCCTCGACCTGTCGATCGGCGAGATGCTCCCCGACGCGCCGGCGGGCACGCGGGGCGTCACCATCGCCCAACTGCTCACGCACACGGGCGGGTTTCCCGAGCACGTGCCCGGGGTGGCCGCGCTGGAGGCGGCGCGCGCGCCGGTGGCCGCGTACGTGGCGGCGACGCTCCAGGGCGGGCTGCAGTTCCAGCCGGGCACGCGCGTGCTGTACAGCAACGCGGGGTTCCAGGTGCTCGGCGCGATGGTCGAGCGCGCGACGCGCACGCCGGTGGCGGAGCTCCTGGATCGCGAGACCTTCCTCCCGCTCGGGATGCGGCGCGCGACGCTCCGCCCGCTGGCGCGTCCCGGCGCCCGTGTCGCGCGCGTGGAGCTGGGCGGTCGCGCCACCGACCCGCGCGCCGAGATCTACAACTCCCCGTACTTCAAGCGGCTCGCGCGGGCGGATGCGGGCCTCTTCGCGACCGCGCGCGACGTCGCCCGCCTGCTCGAGGCCTATCGCCTGGACGGTCTCGGCGCGCTCCGCGCGACGACCGCCCGCGACGCGATCACCAGCCACACGCACGGGATCCCGGGGCGATACGGCCCGTACGAATGGGCGAGCTGCGACTTCGGGTGGAGCTGGGAGATCAAGAACGGGAAGTCCCCCCACCCCACCGGCTCGCGGACGTCCCCTCGCACCTTCGGGCACGTCGGGGGGTCGGGCGCGCTCGCGTTCTGCGATCCCGATCGGAGTCTCACGGTGGTGATCCACACCGCGCGCGACTTCTCCGATGGATGGGCCACCGAGCGACCGTACCTCACGCGGGTGGCGAGCGCCCTCGTCGAGACCGCGAACGGTGCAGCCGCCGCGCCCGACCGGGGGGCGGGAGAGTGACCGCGGCCCTCCGAACGGCGCGGAGCCGAACGCCCCCCGCTACCCGAGCGCCGGCTCGGGGGTGGCGTCCGGAACGAGCGCCGGATCGGGATCCGCGTGCTGCTCGGGCTCGAGAGCCGGGACGGGCGCGGGCGCCGCGGTCCAGAGCTCGCCCGCCGCTCCCACCCGGTCGGGGAGGATCGACTCCTCGATCCTGAACGCGGAGACGAGCGCGAGCATCCGGCGCGAGGCGTCGGCGAGGGCGGTGGCCGCGGAGGCGATCTCCTCGGCTCCCGCGCTCTGCTCCTCGGTGCCGGCGGCCACCTCCTCCATGGCCGCGGCGAACGACTCGGTGCCGCGCGCGAGCTCGTCGAGCCGGCGCGTGGCCTCGGCGAGCAGCTCACGGGACTCGCTCGCCGAGCGCTCGATCGCCCGCGTCCACGCCTCGGCCTCCTCCACCGCGCTCTGCACCTCCGCGAACGACTCGCTGGCCTCGCGGGTGCCGCGCTGCACGCCGGCCACGGTGCTCGCGGTCCGGCGGCTGGAGTCGCGCGCCTGTTCGACGCGGGCGAGGAGGGCGTCCACGGTGTCCTCGGTGCGCTCCGCGGCCTCGGCGGAGCTGGCGGCGAGCTTGCGAATCTCGCTCGCCACCACGGCGAAGCCCTCCCCCTGCTCCCCGGCGCGCGCCGCCTCCATGGAGGCGTTGAGGGCCAGGAGCTTGGACTGGCGGGCGATCTTCCGCACGAGGGTGACGAAGGAGCGGATGTCCTCGGAGGCGATCGCCAGCTCCTCGGCGGCGTCGGCGGAGGTGCGCGCCTCCTCGCCGAGGATGGCGAGGGCGGCGGAGCTCTGATCGAGGCGCGCGCGGTTCTCCCGGGCGAGGGCGCGGAGCCGCGCGTTGCGCTCGACGCCCTCGTGCGCCCCCTTCGTCAGGCGGTCGGCGATCTGACTCAGCGTGCCGGCGTCCTCCGCCGTCCGGGCGATCGAGTGCGCCATCCCCCCCGCCTGCCGGCTCAGGTCGTTCGCGGTGGAGGCCATCTCGCCGGCGGCGGCGGACATCTCCTCCGTGCCGGCGGTGATCTCGGCGGACATGGCCGCCGTCTCCCGCGCCGACTCGCGGAGCACGCCGACGAGACGGCGCAGCTCGGCGATCATCGCGCTCGTGGCGCGGGCGAGCCGGCCCAGCTCATCGTCCTCCCCCACCAGCTCGACATCCACGACGAGGTCGCGCCCCGCCACGCGCTCGGCGGCCGTCGCCAGCGCGGCCGCCGGCTCCGTCACGCGGCGCGAGATGAAGCGCGAGAGCAGGAGCAACGCGACCTCGATGATGGCGAGCAGCACGGCCGCGCCGAGCAGGATCGTCTGCCGCGCCTCGTGCACGCGCTCGATACCCTGGCCGGCGAGGACGTTCCGCACCCAGAGCATGTTCGCCCAGGCGAGAAGGGAGACGGTCACGAGCGCGATCGTGCCACCGCCGGCGACGATGCGCCGCTGCACGGACCGGACGCCGAGGGGCGCGATGGCGTGTGCGTGCACGCCGTGCGCGTGCTTGTCTGGGTTCCCCACGGGGCTAGATTTCACCGTATGACATCGTCGACGCCCAACTCCATGGCCGAAAGTCAGGCGAGCTACGTTCCCGCCGAGGTCGAGCGCAAGTGGCAGGAGCGCTGGCGCACCGCGGGCGCGAACTCGCCAGAGCTGGACCGCGCGGCGCGGCCGTTCTACCAGCTCATGATGTTCCCGTACCCGTCCGCGGAGGGGCTGCACATCGGCAACGTCTTCGCGTTCACGGGGAACGACATCCATGGACGATTTCAGCGCCTCCTGGGGAACACGGTGTTCGAGCCCATCGGGTTCGACGCGTTCGGCATCCACTCGGAGAACTACGCGCTGAAGGTCGGCATCCACCCGATGGAGCTGATCCCCCGGAACATCGAGAACTTCCGGCGGCAGCTCCGGCGGGTGGGGCTCATGGTGGACTGGCGGCACGAGCTGTCGACGACCGATCCCGCGTACTACAAGTGGACGCAGTGGATCTTCCTCCAGCTCCTGAGCCGCGGGCTGGCGTACAAGAAGCAGGCGGCGGTCAACTGGTGTCCGTCGTGCAAGACCGTGCTGTCCAACGAGCAGGTCGTGAACGGCGCGTGCGAGCGGTGCGGGACGCCGGTGGAGCAGCGGTTCCTGGAGCAGTGGTTCTTCCGGATCAGCGAGTACGCGCCGCGGCTGCTGGCCAACCTCGACTGGATCGACTGGTCCGAGACCACGAAGACGGCGCAGCGGAACTGGATCGGGAAGTCCGAGGGGGCGGAGGTCCGGTTTCCCGTCTCGGGAATCGGGAACCGGGAATCGGGAATCGAAGCCACGAGGAGCGAGTCGGCGATTTCCGACATCGCCGTCTTCACCACCCGCCCGGACACGATCTTCGGGGCCACCTACCTCGTCCTGGCGCCGGAGCATCCGCTCGTCCCGGCGATCACGACCGAGGGGCAGCGCGACGCGGTGGCCGCGTACCTCGACCGGACGGCGCGCCAGGACCTCGTGTCCCGGCGCGTGGGGGAGAAGGAGAAGACCGGCGTGTTCACCGGCGCGTACGCGGTGAACCCGGCCACGCGCGAGCGCATCCCGATCTGGATCGCCGACTACGTGCTCATGGACTACGGCACCGGCGCGATCATGGCGGTGCCGGGGCACGACGAGCGCGACTTCCAGTTCGCGACCACGTTCGGGCTCCCGATCGTGCGCGTGGTCGCCGGTCCGGGACAGGACTCGGCCACCCCGTTCGACGGTGCCGCGTACACGGACACCGATCGCGCGCACCTCGTCAACTCCGACCGGTTCGATGGGATGTCCGTGCCGGAAGGGAAGCAGCGCATCACGGAGTGGCTGGAGAGCATCGGTGCCGGGCGCGGCGTGGTGAACTACCGGCTGCACGACTGGTGCATCTCGCGGCAGCGGTACTGGGGGCCGCCGATCCCGGTGATCTACTGCGACCACTGCGGGGTGCAGCCCGTACCCGAGCGCGACCTGCCGGTGCTGCTCCCCCCGATCGAGGACTTCCGCCCCGACGACAGCGGCGTGTCCCCGCTCGCGCGCCACGAGGAATGGTACCGCGTCCCCTGTCCGACGTGCGGGCGGATGGGGCGGCGCGAGACGGACGTGTCGGACACCTTCCTCGACAGCGCGTGGTACTTCCTGCGCTACCCGAGCACGGAGTCCGACGACCGCCCCTTCGACCAGGCGCGCACGAAGAAGTGGCTGCCGGTGGACTCGTACATCGGCGGGAACGAGCACGCGGTGCTGCACATGCTCTACTCGCGCTTCATCACGATGGTGCTCAAGGACGCCGGGCACCTGCCCTTCGAGGAGCCGTTCACGCGCTTTCGTGCCCACGGCATGATCATCCGCGAAGGCGCGAAGATGTCGAAGTCGAAGGGCAACGTCATCAACCCCGACCAGTACATGGAGGAGTGGGGCGCGGACGCGTTTCGCATGTACCTCATGTTCCTCGGGCCGT
>DASUXC010000089.1:0-17880 GCA_036378095.1 Gemmatimonadaceae bacterium
CCGCGCCCCGCACACCGACGCCGTCCGGGCTCCTCGCAAAGGTGAGCACCACTCGCTCTCCGGTACGTCAAACATCTATGACTCCCGCGCCCCGTTCGACGAGGAACGGGCCCGGCGCCGGATGGCGCTGGCGCGGTGGACTCTCTCGGAGGGCATCCGGATGCTTCGCGCGACTCGACTGATCGTCATCGCCGCGGCGGTAGCCATTGCCGCGCCCACAAGCGCGCACGCGCAGTTCAGCGGACTGAAGAACAAGCTCAAGAAGAAGGTGGAGGCCGCCGCCGGCGTGAAGGACGGCGATTCGGCGAGCGGCGACAGAGGCGCCGATCGGGCCTCGCGCCGCGGCGCCACCGCGAGCGCGCCCGGGCCCTCGGGTCCCCGCTTCGACGACCGGATCCTGGAGATGACGCCGGAGGTGCTCGAGCGCCTCGCCAGCTCGCTCGAGGCCGAGCGCCGCGGCCGCGCCGATGCCGCGCGGGCGCTGTCCCCGGAAACGCGGCAGAAGTTCCAGGCGTGCGAGCAGCAGGTGCTCACCTCCCCGGAGGCGGCCAAGATCCTCGAGCGGTTCAGTGCGGCGAACGAGCGGCAGGACATGGCCGCGTCCCGCAAGGAGAGCGAGGCACTCAATGCGCTCCGGGATCGCAAGTGCGGCATGGATCCCAGCACGGGAGCGTTCCGCGACTCGGTGACCACGGCCACCACCCAGGCGACGCTGCGGGCGGGAAGGTTCACCCCCGAGCAGTACTCGCTCCTCAAGGAGCGCGTGACGCCGTTCTGCAAGGGCGCGGTGCAGGAGGTCGGTGACGGCGCCCGCGTGGGCGGGAGCGGGAGGGAAATCTACTACGTGTACAGCAAGCGCGAGGTGGAGGCGCTGCGCCCACGCTGCGGCGAGCTGTCCAAGGCCATCGCCGCCACGATGTGATGCGGAGGGCCGCGCCGCGCCCCGCGCGCGGCCGCGGCGCGCTCCTGCGCCGGGCCGCCGCCTGCATCGTGCCTGCGGTGCTCGCGACGGCCGCCCGCGCGCCGCTTTCGCGCGCGCAGTCGGTCACTCCGCCCCTCCCCCGCTCCGCTCTCGCGGTGCGCGACGGCGGGGCGTGGCGCGAGTGGTGGTCGGCGGCGCGCGCGCCCGTGCGCTGGACGGCGCCGAGCGCCGGGCTCGCTCGCGCGACTCGGTGGCGCGCCGTGCGCCCCGGCATCGACGTCGCCGAGCTGTCCCTTCACGGGAGCGGCGAGGCGTGGCGGCTGCGCGTGATCCTCGTGCGCCTCGACCCGCGCCGGCACCAGCTCGCTCTGGCGCGCGCGGTGCGCGACGCCGGACTCCTCGGCGCGTGGACGATCGACTCCGCGCCCCCCGACGCCTCGCTCGCGCTCAACGCCGGACAGTTCGACGGCGGCACCCCGTGGGGGTGGCTCGTGCTCGATGGCCGCGAGGTGCAGCCGCCGGGCACGGGCGCCCTGTCGATGGCGGTGGTGGTGGACACGAGCGGCGCGCTGCGCCTGATCGAGGCCGGCGCGATCGCCGGCGCGCGAGCCGCGGGGGGGATCGTGCACGCGTTCCAGTCGTACCCCGCGCTCCTCGTGGGCGATGGGGAGGTGCCGCGCGCGTTGCGCGGCGCCGGGCGCGGCATCGACGTCGCCCACCGCGATTCGCGCCTCGCCATCGGGACGCTGCGCGATGGGCGCGTGCTCGTGGCGCTCACGCGCTTCGATGCGTTGAACGGCGCGCTCGCCTCGCTCCCCTTCGGCCCGACCGTGCCCGAGATGGCCGCGGTGATGGGAGGGCTCGGCTGCCGCCGCGCCGTGATGCTCGATGGCGGGCTGTCCGCGCAGCTCCTCGTGCGGCGCGGCGACGGACGCGCGAGCGAGTGGAGCGGGATGCGTGCCGTCCCCCTCGCGCTCGTCGCGCGCCCTCTGGCCGAGATCAGCGATCGACGCGATCCTCGCGATCGTCGTCGCTGAGGTTCTCCTCCGCCTCCCCGAACTTCTTCTGGACCTTCCCCTGCATTTCCTTGGCGCGCCCCTTCAGGTGCTCGCTCGCGTTGTCGGTCGCGTCCCCGATGTCGCCGCGCACCTTCCCCTCGACCTCCTTCGCCTTCCCCTTCACCTGGTTCTCGAGGCCGTCCTGCGCCATGTCGCGATCGTGTTTGCGGTCGTCCATGCGAACCTCCGGTGGTGAGTCATCCGCCGTCCGGCGAGAGCCGCCGGCGCGGGGACGTGTCGAGCTTGGCAACTGACGTGCCGCCCGCCGGCCCGTGCCGCGCGAACCGGGCGCTGATGACGCCACGGCGATCGCCCCTCCACGCGCCACGGCGGCGCGCGGCGCCCTCCTTGCGTCTCTCGCGCGCGAGCGCGCATTGTCTGGACGTGCCGCCGGCTGGCGCGGGCGGCCGCCCTCTCGCTGCGAGGTCGCGTGACACAACCCGTCCAGATCGAGGCGCCACCCAGGCAGAAGGTGCAGGCGGCGTTCGTCGTGAACGGCGAGCGGCACGAGATCGCCTTCGCGCCGCACAAGACGCTGCTCGAGGTGCTGCGCGAGGATCTCGCGCTCACGGGAACCAAGCACGGCTGCGAGCTCGGCGAGTGCGGCACGTGCCTGGTGCTCGTGGACGGCGTGCCGGTGCTTTCCTGCCTCGCGCTCGCGCTCTCGTACGCCGAGCGCCCGATCGCCACGGTGGAGGGGATGGCGCGCGCCGGCGAGCTGCATCCGCTGCAGCAGGCGTTCGCCGAGCTGGGCGCGGCGCAGTGCGGCTACTGCACGCCGGGATTCCTCCTCGCCGCGAGCGCGCTCCTCGCCGAGCGCCCGCGCCCCACGCGCGATGAGATCCGCGATGCGCTGAGCGGCAGTCTCTGCCGCTGTACCGGCTATCACAAGATCATCGAGGCGATCGAGCTGGCGGCCGAGCGCATGGCGGCGGCGCGAGAGCGGGAGGCGCCATGACCGACGGTGGGCGGGGGCGGGGGCGGGAGCGGGGCACGACCGGGGGCGGCCTGCGCGTCGTGGGGACCAGCCGCCCGCGCGTGGACGCCGCGGCCAAGGTGACCGGGCAGCTCCGCTTCGCCGATGACCTCGCGCTCCCGCGCATGCTGCACGCGAAGCTCCTGCGCAGTCCCGTCCCGCACGCGCGCATCGCGCGCATCGACACCGCGCGCGCCGCCGCGCACCCCGGCGTGCTCGCCGTGCTCACCGGACGCGATCTCCCGATCCCCTATGGCATCCTCCCCGTGTCGCGGGACGAGCACGCGCTCTGCGTGGATCGCGTGCGCTTCGTCGGCGACGCGGTGGCCGCGGTGGCCGCGCTGGACGAGGAGACGGCCGCCGAGGCGTGCGCGCTCATCGACGTCGAGTACGAGCCCCTCCCCGCCATCGCCACGATCGCCGAGGCGCTCGCCACGCGGGAGCCGCGCATCCACGACCACGCCGACGACGGGAACGTGCACAAGCACGTGTCGCTGGAGTTCGGGGACGTGGATGCCGCCATGGCCGGGGCCGACCTCGTGCGCGACGACGTGTTCTTCTACGAGGGGAGCACGCACCTCCCCATGGAGCAGCACGCCGCGCTCGCCGACTGGTCGAGCGAGGGGCGCCTCACGGTGTGGTCGAGCACGCAGACGCCGCACTACGTGCACCGGGCGTTGGCCACGGTGCTGGAGCTCCCGCCCGCTCACGTGCGCGTGATCGCCACGCCCAACGGCGGCGCCTTCGGCGGCAAGTCCGATCCGTTCGGCCACGAGATGGCCGTTGCCGCCCTCGCCCGCCGCACGGGGCGCCCGGTGAAGATCTGCCTGACGAGAGAGGAGGTGTTCTACTGCCACCGCGGCCGGCACCCCACGCTCATGCGCATCCGCACCGGCGTGCGGCGCGACGGCTCGATCGTGGCGATGGACTTCACCTCCCTGCTCGACGGCGGCGCCTACGGCTCCTACGGCGTGGCGAGCACGTACTACACCGGCGCGCTGCAGACCGTGACGTACCGCGTGCCGCACTATCGCTTCCGCGGGGCGCGCGTGTTCACCAACAAGCCCCCGTGCGGACCCAAGCGCGGGCACGGCACGCCGCAGCCGCGCTTCGCCGTGGAATGCCAGCTCGACCGCATCGCCGAGCAGCTCGCCCTCGATCCCGCCGAGATGCGGCGGCGCATCCTGCAGCCGCCGGAGAGCGTCACCGCCAACTGGCTGCGCATTGGCTCCATGGGGCTCGGCCGGTGCATCGACGCCGTCGTCGACGCGAGCGGGTGGCGCGACAAGTTCCGCCGCCTCCCGTACGGACGGGGCGTCGGCCTCGCCTGCTCGTCGTACATCTCCGGCGCCGGACTCCCGATCTACTGGAACGCCATGCCGCACTCCGGCGTGCAGCTCAAGCTCGACCGCTCCGGCGGCGTCACCGCCTTCTCCGGCAGCACCGACATCGGCCAGGGCTCCGACTCCGTGCTCGCGTACTGCGTGGCCGAGGTGCTCGGCATCGAGCCGGTGGACATCCGCGTCGTCACCGGCGACACCGACCTCACGCCGGTGGACCTCGGGTCCTACTCGTCGCGCGTGACCTTGATGATGGGGAACGCGGCCATCGACGCCGCCGAGCGTGCCCGCGAGCTGCTCGCCGCTCCCGTTGCGGCGACGCTCGCCGTTCCGCGCGAGCGACTGGTGTTCGCCGGCCGCCGCGTGTTCGACGCCGAGCGCCCGGAGCACGGCATGTCGTTCGCCGAGGCCGTTCAGGTGGGCGAGAGCGCGCTCGGCACGATCGGCACGGTGGGCTCCTACACGCCGCCTCGCTCACCGGGACGCTACAAGGGCGCCGGCGTGGGTCCCTCCCCCGCCTACTCGTACTCGTGCGCGGTGGCCGAGGTGGAGGTGGAGCCCGACAGCGGGATCGTGCGCGTGCCGAAGGTCTGGATCGCGCACGACATCGGCCGTGCCATCAACCCGCTGCTCGCCATCGGGCAGGTGGAGGGCTCCGTGTACATGGGGCTCGGCGAGGCGCTCATGGAGGAGATGACCTACCGAGACCGGCAGCGGAACGTGGTGCACCACCATCCGAGCATGCTCGAGTACAAGAGCATCACCACGCTCGAGATGTGCGACGTCGAGACGATGCTCATCGAGGAGCCCGATCCGGAGGGACCGTTCGGCGCGAAGGAGGTGGGGCAGGGTCCGCTCCTCCCGATCCCGCCCGCCGTGGCGAATGCCGTCCACGACGCGGTCGGCGTGCGCATCGACCAGGTGCCGTGCTCGCCGCACGCGGTGATGCGCGCGCTCCGCGACAAGGCGCGCGGCAAGGAGGGGCGCTACGGCCCGGTGTCGTTCCCCGACCACGACTTCCCCCCGCCCGCGCGCGTGCCGACCCCGGAGCAGGGGGGCGACGGACGCGAGGCCGACCGCCGCGCGCATGCCGAGGTGGGCGGCGGGGCGCCGCGGGAGGCGCGCGCCGGCGAGACGATCGCCGCGCGCGCTCCGGAGCCACGGAGACGCTGATGCTGCGCCTTCCCCGCTTCCGCTTGATCGAGCCGCGCTCGGTGTACCAGGCCGTCGTGGCGCGCGCCGAGTTCGGCGAGGACGCCGCGTACGTGGCCGGGGGCACCGACCTGTATCCGAACATGAAGCGCCGCCAGCAGACCCCGGCCACGGTGGTCGCGCTCCCGCGCATCGCGGAGCTGGAGGAGATCGGAGGCACGCCCGAGGTGGGGATGCGCATCGGCGCCGGCGTCACGCTCGCCCGCCTCGCGCGCCACCCGCTCCTGTCGGAGTACTACCCGGCCGTCGCCCGCGCCGCCGCGCTCGTGTCCACCCCTCCACTCCGGAACATGGGGACGATCGGCGGCAACCTGCTGCTCGACACCCGGTGCAACTACTACGACCAGACGTACGAGTGGCGGCGCGCCATCGACTTCTGCATGAAGAAGGACGGCGACATCTGCTGGGTCGCGCCATCGAGCCCGCGCTGCTGGGCCGTGCAGTCGTCGGACGGCGCGCCGGTGGCGGTGGCGCTCGATGCCGAGGTGACCCTCGCGAGCGTGAAGGGCGCCCGCCGCATCCGGGCCGCCGAGCTGTATCGCAACGACGGCATCCGACACCTCGCGAAGGAGCCGGGGGAGCTGCTGGTGTCGTACATCCTCCCGCCGCTCGGCGCGTGGCGGGCGACGTACGTGAAGCTCCGCCGCCGCGGCTCGTTCGACTTTCCCGTGCTCGGCGTGGCGGCGCGCGTGGACTTCGCGCCCGACGGCGCGGTGACCGGCGCCCGCGTCGTGCTCGGCGCCGTCGCCTCGTGTCCGCTCGAGCTTCCGGCCGCCACGCAGGCGCTCGTCGGTCGCCGGCTCGATGAGGAGTCGGTCGCCGCCGCCGCCGATGCGGCCTACCACGCCGCCAAGCCGATGGACAACACGGACTTCACCCTCTCCTGGCGCAAGGAGATGGTGCGCGTCCTCGTGCGGCGCGCGCTCGAGCAGTTGTGGGGGTGAGGGGCCGGCGGACGACCCGCCCCACGGCGATTTCTCACGCCGCGTTCACGATCACGTAATCCACGCGAATCGGCCGGCGGGACCGATGCGGCGATCGTCCTCGAGGTGCTCCCCGATGGGCGCTACGCCATCAACCACGACACGATCTCGCCCACGTTCGTCGGCGATCGGCTGCGCGCCATCTATTCCGGCCGCCCCGACAAGATCCTCTTCGTGCGCGGTGCGCCGCGCGCGCGTTGGCAGGCCGTGATCACGGCCATGGACAGCGCGCGCGGCGCGGGCGTCGCGGTGCTCGGCATCCCACCCGAACGGCTCGGGCGCTGACGGGACGGGCAGCGGCTCTCGGGACGCGGCTGTCGGCTCTCGGCTCTCGGCTCTCGGCTCTCGGCATGACGCCCCAGCCTACGTTCGGAGACCGGGGCGAACACGCCGAGGCACGGGAGATCTGGCGAGGTAGTGTCAGTGTGGTGACCGCGACCAGATCGTCGACTTCATGTCGAGCGTCCGGTAACGCCGCCCGTTGCGTAGCTCCTGTTCTCGGATGCCACAGATCCCATTCACGCCCGAGCCGAGCGGGCGTAGCCGCAGTGGCGGAAGACGCCCCGCGCATCGCCCGCGGTGATCGCACCGACGAGCATTGCGAGCGCGGCGAGCGCGGCGTGGGCGAGGTGCTCCTCGCGCGTGGTGGCCAGCACGCGCTCGCACGGATCCCGCGCAGTTCCAATGAGTAGGCCCATGGCATCCGGCTGCGATCCACTCACGCGGGCCTGCTCAGCCCCGCGGGCCTCGCGCCCACGCTGCTTCACTCGGCAGGAATCTGCGCCAGGCCCGAGCGCCGCCCCCTTCACCCCTCCCGCAGCGCGACCACCGGATCGACGCGCATCGCGCGCCGCGCCGGAACGAGCGCGGCGGCGACCGCCACGAGCGCGATGAGCGTGATCGCCGCGCCGATCGTCGGCGCATCCATCGGGCTCACGTCGTACAGGAGTGCGCGCGTCAGCCGCGTGAGCAGCGCCGCGCCTCCCACGCCGGCGGCCAGCCCGGCGAGCACCGGGAGCATCGCATCGCGCATCACGAGGGCGAGGACCCGTCGGCCATCGGCGCCGAGCGCCGCGCGAATGCCGATCTCGCGGGTGCGGCTGGCCACCGAGTGCGACAGCACGCCGTAGATCCCCACCGCGGCGAGCACGAGCGCCAGCGCCCCGAAGCCGGTGAGCACGAGCATCACGAAGCGGCGGTCGGCGAGGCTCCGCGCCACCACATCGTCCATCGTCGCGAGCACCACGGGGACGTCGGGGTCGATGGCGCGCAGCCGCTCGCGCACCGCGCCGGCGACGCTCCCGGGCGGCACGCTCGTGCGGATCACGATCGTCGCATCGCTCGCCCGCTCCGGGCGTTGGCGGTAGAACACGTAGTGCTCCGGCCGCGGCGGCGTGTCGAGCCCCCGCTGACGCACATCCCCCACCACACCCACCACCGTCAGCCACTTCGCCGCGTGCTTGTCCATGCCGAACGGGCGGATGCGCTTGCCGATCGGACTCTCGCCGGGCCACAGGCGCCGAGCCAGCGTCTGGTTGACGAGCGTCACGTTGGTGGCCGAGGAGTCATCGCTCGGCAGGAAGCCGCGGCCGGTGATGATCGGGATGCGCATGGTCGCGAAGTAGTCCTCGCTCACCACGCGGTAGTCTGCGTAGCCCTTCTCCCCCGGCCGATCGCCGATGGCGAACGCGCCGTCCAGCCCCGATGGCCCCAGCGGGACCGCGTTGATCAGCGCGGCGTGCTCCACTCCGGGAACGCTCGCCACGCTCGCCAGCGCCTGATCGTAGTACGCCGCGATGCTCGCCTGGCTCCCGGCGCGCGTGCTGGGAAGGGAGAGCTCGGCGGTGAGCACGCCGCGCGGATCGAACCCCGGGTCCTGCGCCAGCAGCGCACGGAAGCTCCGGATGAGCAGCCCCGCGCCCACCAGGAGCACGAGCGCCATCCCCACCTCGACGGCGATGAGCGCGCCGCGCACGGGGCGCCGACCCGCGGATGTGCCGCGCTCCCCGTCGGCGATCGCGCCGCGCAGATCGGTGGCCGACACCTGCAGCGCGGGGAGGAGGGCGATGCAGAGGCCCGTGACGACCGACACCCCCACCGCGAACAGGAGCACCGTGGCGCTCACGCTCACGCCGCCCGCGCGCGGCAGGGTCGCCGGCGCCAGTGCGAGGAGCATTCGCACCAGCCAGACGGCGAGCGCGATTCCCGCGCCCCCGCCGGCGAGCGCGAGCAGGAGGTTCTCGGCGACGAGCTGCCGGACGAGCCGCCCGCGCCCCGCGCCGAGCGCGGTGCGGAGCGCCATCTCCCTGGCGCGCGCCGCCCCGCGGGCGAGATTCGCGCTCGTCAGGTTCACGCATGCCACGAGCAGCACGAACAGCACGGCGCCGAAGACGAGCGCGAGCTGCCGCCGTACCGGTCCCACCATCTCGTCGCGCAGCCCCACCACCGTGGCCGCCGTGGCGTCGTCGTCACCGTGATGGCGCTCGTGCAGCCGAGCGGCGATCGCGTTCATCTCGGCGCGCGCGCGCTCGATCGTCACGCCGGGGGCGAGGCGCGCGATGACCTGGTCGTTGTGCGCCGTGCGCCCGCTCCCCTGCTCCAACGGCTCGAGCGGGATCCAGATCGCGCTGTGCTCGGGGAAGTCGAACGACGACGGCATCACGCCCACCACGGTGAAGCTCGTGTTCCAGAGCTCGAGGTGCACGTCGCCGAGGGTCGGAGTGGCACCGAGGTAGCGGCGCCAGAACGCCTCGCTCACCACCGCCACCGGCACGCCGCCGGGGCGACTCTCCTCCGGGAGGAACGTGCGCCCGCGGAGGGGCGCGACCCGGAGCACCCGAAAGAAGTCGGCCGACGCGGCGGTCACCGACGCGCGTACCGGCTCGCTCGCGCCGAGCACCGTGGCTTCCCCGGCGCCGTAAGCGGCCATCCCGGCGAAGGCACGGCTCTCCGCGCGCCAGTCGGTGAAGTTGGGAAACGAGACGGCCATGCGGTCCTTCGTCCCATCATGCTCGAAGAGCGCCACCAGTCGTGCGGAGTGCGGGAACGGCAGCGCGCGCAGCAGGACCCCGTTCACCACCGTGAACACGGCGGTGGTCGCGCCGATGCCGAGGGCGAGGGTGATCATCGCCACCGCGGTGAACCCGGGCGAGCGCCGGAGCACGCGCGCGGCGAAGCGGATGTCGCGGCGAAGATCGTCCACGACCGTGAGGCCACGGGCGTCGCGGACGGACTCCTTCGCGAGCACGACGCCGCCGAACTCCCGGAGCGCCTCGGCGCGCGCGGCGGCGGGATCGAGTCCGCGCGCCTCGTGCGCCGCGGCCTGCATCTCCAGGTGAAAGCGCATCTCGTCGTCGAGATCGCGCTCGAGGGTGGGGCGGCGCGCGAGGTCGCGCAGGCGGTGGAGCAACTGCCGCAATCCGAGCATGGAATACTCCCCGGTAGGTGTCAGGCGGTACCGAGCACCAGCTCCACGGCCATCGCGAACTGGCGCCAGCTGGCCGTCTCCTCCCCGAGCGCGCGACGGCCGGCCGGGGTGAGGTGGTAGAACTTCGCTCTCCGGTTGTTCTCCGACGTCCCCCACGCAGCGGCGATGAGTCCGCGATCCTCGAGGCGGTGGAGCGCCGGGTAGAGCGATCCCTGGTTCACGCGCAGCATGTCACGGGACACGCGTTGGATGCGCTGGGAGACTCCCCACCCATGCATCGGCCCGCTAGCGAGCGCGGTGAGGATGAGCATGTCGAGGGTACCCTGGAGCAGCTCGCTGGCGGACTCGGTCATTGTTCTCTCCCCTAGACGTTCGACAAGAGCGTACGAGCCAGGGTTTGAAACGGTTTCGGTCGGAGGGATAGCCTTGCGAAACGATATATCGTCGATCTATCTTGTAACCGCTGACGATATATCGGCGTAATATCGCAGCTATATCTCAGCTATATCGCAGGTGTATCGCAGGTGAATCGCAGCAATACCTCAGCGGAGGGCAGCACCATGTGGCACGAGCACCGATGCGGCGGCTTCCGCACCTGGGCAGGCGCCGGCCGCGGCTTCGACCCCGACTTCATGGGATGGTTCTGGGGCGCACCGCGTGGGCGGCACGGGAGGAGGTTCCGCGGCGGACGGATGTTCGAGCAGGGGGACCTCAAGTACGTGATCCTTCGTCTCCTCGAGGAGAAGCCCCGCCACGGCTACGAGATCATCAAGGAGATCGAGGATCGATTCGGCGGCGCCTACTCGCCGAGTCCGGGAACGGTCTACCCCACCCTCAGCATGCTCGAGGACCTCGGCTACGCGCGCGCCCAAGTGGAGGAAGGGGGCAAGAAGATCTACGAGATCACCGATGAGGGGCGCCGGTACCTCGCCGAGAACCACTCCACCGTCGACGACATCTTCGAGCGCATCGCCGACTTCGGCGCGAGCTTCTTCGGCGGCGCCATGATGGACGTCAATCACGCGTTCAAGAACCTCGCGCGCGCCACCTACTCCAACGCCCCGAGGCACTCCAAGGACGCCGAGCGGCTGCGGAAGATCAAGGAGGTGCTCGAGCGCGCCGCCAGGGAGATCGAGGACATCGGGCGCTGACCGGGTGTGCAGTCCGGCCCGGCGCGTCGGACATCCGGCGCTGGACGATGCGGTCGGAGTCGCTAACTTCAGGACGGGCATGGGGTCGCGGACCTGGTCCGCGACCCGCTTTTTGCGTGATGCCTGCACGAATGTGCTCCTCCTTCCCCGCCAACCCACGGGCCCGCGCAGGTCCTGCACCTTTTGGGTATGACCGCTGAACCGGCTCAGTCGGATCTCGGCACGACCAGCCAGAGCACTCCCACCACTCCGACGAGCAGCTACACCTCGCCCCCGGACCGCCTCGCGGTCGACGAAAATCCGACCGGGCGCAAGCTCGCCGCCCTCTCGCTCACCGCACTCGGCGTCGTCTACGGGGACATCGGGACGAGCCCGCTGTACGCCATGAAGGAGTGCTTCAACCCCGCCACCGGCGGGGTGACCCCCAGCATCGAGAACGTCTACGGAGTCCTCTCGCTCATCGTCTGGGCGCTCACCCTCATCGTCAGCGTCAAGTACATCCTCTTCATCCTGCGGGCGGACAACCGCGGCGAGGGGGGGATCCTCGCCCTCCTCGCCCTCATCCAGCAGAAGCTCCACCGGCGCGCGGACTCCATGCGCATCGCGTTCCTGGTCACGCTCGCCCTCTTCGGCGCCGCCCTTCTCTACGGCGACGGTGTGATCACGCCGGCGATCACCGTGCTCGGGGCGATCGAGGGGCTCAAGGTGGCGACGCCGGTCTTCACGCCGTTCGTGGTTCCGCTGAGCGCGCTCATCCTGTTCACGCTGTTCATGTTCCAGCGGCACGGCACGACGCGCATCGGCTCGGTGTTCGGGCCCGTCATGCTCCTCTGGTTCCTCGCCATCGCCGTGCTCGGCGCGGTCGAGATCGCCCGCGAGCCGACGATCCTGCGCGCGATCAATCCCTGGTACGGCGTCCTGTTCTTCGTCCACAACGGCACGCCGGGCTTCTTCATCCTCGGCGCCGTCGTGCTCGTCGTCACCGGCGCCGAGGCGCTCTACGCCGACATGGGGCACTTCGGGCGGCGCCCGATCCGCGTCGCGTGGTTTCTCGCCGTCTTCCCCGCCCTGCTCCTCAACTACTTCGGGCAGGGGGCGCTGCTCCTCCGCGACTCCAGCGCGGCCGCGGATCCGTTCTTCCGTCTCGTGCCGCAGCCGCTCCTCTACTGGATGGTCATCCTCGCCACGGCCGCGGCGGTGATCGCCTCGCAGGCGCTCATCTCCGGCGCCTTCTCGCTCACCCAGCAGGCCATGCAGCTCGGCTACTCGCCGCGTGTGACGGTCAAGCACACGTCGGTGCACGAGGCGGGGCAGATCTTCATCCCCGAGGTGAACAAGGCGCTGATGGTCGGGTGCATCGGGCTCGTCCTGGGCTTCCGCTCCGCCACCGCCCTCGCCGCCGCGTACGGGATCGCCGTGACGGGGACGATGGTGATCACCACCATCCTCTTCTTCGTCATCGCCCGGCAGCGCTGGCAGTGGTCGCTCTGGCGCGCCGGGACGTTCCTCGTGTTCTTCCTGACGATCGACGTGTGCTTCCTGCTCGCCAACGCGGTGAAGATCGAGCACGGCGGCTGGTTCCCGCTCGTGGTCGCGGTGAGCCTCTACATCATGATGACCACGTGGAAGAAGGGGCGGTCGGTGCTGCAGGACCTCCTGCACGGCGCCAGCCTCCCCATGGACCTCTTCCTCGAGGACGTCCGGCGCCGCAAGCCGGTGCGCGTGTCCGGCACCGCCGTGTTCATGACCTCGGATGCCTCGGGCGCGCCGGTGGTGCTCCTGCACCACCTCAAGCACAACAAGGTGCTGCACGAGCAGGTGATCCTGCTCTCGGTGCAGACGGTGGAGGTCCCGGAGGTCCCGGCCAGCGAGCGGGCGAAGGTGGAGCCGCTCGGCGAGGGCTTCTACCGCATCGTCGCCCGCTACGGGTTCATGCAGTCGCCGAACGTGCGCGACGTCATGGCGTGCTGCGAGCCGATGGGGATCCGCGTTCGCCCGAACGACACCTCGTACTACCTGGGACGCGAGCAGCTCCTCCCCACGGGGCGCACGTCGATGGCGACGTGGCGCAAGAAGCTGTTCGTGATCATGGCCCGCAACGCGCGCGCGGCCACGCAGTTCTTCGGGCTGCCGCCGAATCGCGTGGTGGAGCTGGGGGCGCAGATCGAGTTCTGAGTGCGGGGAGGAGAGTGGGGCGCGGTGGTGGTGAGTGGAGCGTGGGGCGTAGCACACCGAACGGCGGGTGTGGCGTGAGGAGGCGTAGGCGGTAGTGCGCAGCGTGTGGTCGACCACGCTCCACGCTCCATGCCCCACGCCTGCTTCACGCCACACTCGCCGTTCGCCGTTCCACTCCCCATCATCCGCTCGCCATCCTACCGGCGAGCCGTCACCGTCACCTTCTTCCCCTTCCGCAGCACCTCGAACCGATTCTCCCGCGAGTCGTCGAGGGTGATCGTGGTGCGATCCCCGTCGCGAACGGGGGTGCCGTTCACGGAGAGGATCACGTCGCCGGCCTGGAGCGCGCTCCATGGCGCGTGCGACTCGAGCACGAGCAGCCCCTTCGTGCTCCCCTCGCCGAAGTACGACGCGAGATCGTCCGAGACCGGGGTGAGACGCAGGCCGCGCACGGCGAAGCCGTACTCGTCGCCGCTTCCGTTCATCACCCACACGTGCCCCGGCGCGCGCACCCAGGTCGCGGCGCCATCCCCGAGCGCGTCGACGCGGGCGTCGCGAACCGCCTGCATCATCGCCACGCGCGCCGTGCGCGACGCGCGGCGCGCGTCGAGCGCCGCCTCGCGCACCCGCGCCTCGGCGCCGCGCAGCCGCGCGCGCACGATCGGCGTCACGTCATCCACGTCCACGTGGACGCGGGGCATGGGCGGCATGGGCGGCATCGGCGGCATTGGGGGCATCGGACCGTCCCCGAACTCGAAGCGCCAGCCGCGGTGCGCGTCGGGATAGACATCCGCCGAGCGCGCCGTCTTCACCTTCACCGTCTTCACGCTCCCGTCGGCGTACACCCCGAGCGTCACCTCGTCCCCGGCCTTGTGCTTGTGCAGCTCGTCCGTGAACCGCCGCTCCTTGGCGAACACGAGGTGTCCCCCCTCCGCCTCGCTCGAGGGTACGCGCACGTCGACGCCGTCGATCGACTGGATGCGATTCCCCTCCACGAGCCCCGCCTTCTCCGCCGGGCCGTTCGGCGCGATGGAGACGATGAGCAGCCCGAGGGTGTCGCGAACGCTCCCGCCGCCGAAGCCGAGGCCGAGCGCGGGGCGATCGTCCATCTCCTCCCTGGTCGGGCGGGCGCGCGACTCCATCAGGTCGCCGAGCTTGGTCGTCTTCACCGACACCGTCTTCATCCGGCCGTCGGCGTACACCTCGAGCTTCACCTCGTCGCCCGGCTTCACCTTTCCGAGCTCGCGCCGGAGCCGGCGCGTCATGAGACCGTTCATGTCCGGCTGGCCGGCGTCGGCCGCGGCGAGCTTGAGGTTCACGCCGTTCACCGAGACGATCCGGTTCCCCTCCTGGAGACCGGCCTTCTCCGCGGGGCTCCCCGGCGTGATGCTCTCGATCAGGAGCCCGAGCGTGTCGCGCTTGCCGGTGGACGCGGTGCCGACGCCGAGTGCGGCGCGATCCTCATCGCCGAGCACGCGGAAGATGCGCGTCGTGAGCTCGCGCTCCCCCGGAGGGCGCGGGGTGGGCTCCTGGGCGCGGACGGTGGCGGACGCCGCCATCACCACGGCGCCGATCATGAGGTGTAGCGACCGCATGGAATCTCCTCGCATGTGCGGGGTTGGTGGTCTGCCAGTCTCCGGGTGAGTCACCGGGGTACGGCGCGATGGTTGCCCGCGGTTCCATCCCCCCGCCGGACAGGTGATATTTCCCCGATGACATCGACCGTCGAGCCCCGCGCGCCGGCTCCCGACCTGCAGCTGTTCGCGCACCACTGGCAGGACGAGGCCGACGCGGCGTTTCTGTATCGCGTGCTCGCCGACGCGGAGCCCGATGCGAAGAAGCGGGACCTCTACACGCGCCTCGCGGCAGTGGAGGACCGGCACGTCGCCATCTGGGCGGACCTGCTCGCCAAGGGCGGGCGCCCCGTCGGCCCCTTCCGGCCGAGCCTCCGGGCACGCCTCCTCGCCTTCCTGGGCCGGTCGTTCGGACCGCGCTTCCTCCTCCCCACCCTGTTGGCCGAGGAGGGGCGCGAGGTGCGCGGGTACATCGGCCTCCACCGCGCGATCCCGCACGGCGGGGCCGGAAAGAGCGAGGCGCTCCTGCTCGCCCGCGAATCCGCCGACCACGCCACGACGCTCGGCGAGATCGCCGGGCGCGGTGGGGAGCCGTGGCACCGTACGGAGAGCGGCGGCTTCCTGCGCAACGTGGTGTACGGCTTCAACGACGGGCTGACGGCGAACTTCGGTCTCGTGGCCGGCGTGATCGGCGCGACCTCGGCGCAGCAGCACCAGACCGTCGCGCTCGCGGGGATCGCGGGGCTGATCGCCGACGCGCTCTCGATGGGCGCGAGCGGCTACCTCGCGGCGAAGAGCGAGCAGGAGGTGTACGCCCACGAGATTGCGATGGAGCGCACCGAGATCGAGCTCATGCCCGAGGTGGAGCGGGACGAGCTGGCGCTCATCTACGAGGCGAAGGGGATGGATCGCGACGCCGCGCGCCAGCTCGCCACGGAGGTGATGAGCGACCCGCAGCGCATGCTCGACGAGCAGGTCCAGGAGGAGCTCAAGATCGGGGAGCAGAGCACCTCCCCCCTGCGCGAGGCGTGGCTCACGGGGATCGCCACCGCGATCGGCGCGCTGATCCCGGTCTTCCCGTTCTTCGTGATGAAGGGGATGGGGGCGATCGTGGTCTCGTTCATCGCCGCGATGCTCTCGCACTTCCTCGTCGGCGCCGCCCGCTCGGTGTTCACCGGCCGCGGCGTGTTCCGCTCCGGCTTCGACATGTTCGTCGTCGGGCTGGGCGTGGCGGTGGTGGGGTACTACGTGGGGGAGTGGGTGGCGAGGCTCATCCGGTAGCGCTTGGGGCGGGCACCGGGGCGCGGGGCGCGGGATGCGTTGGAGCATGGAATGCGACACGGGGCCGGCATTCGCCGGCCCCGTGTCGCTCAGTCTCTATTCTCACGCGCCCCGCGCCCCGCATCCCACCTCCGGCCCCTCTACGCGACGATGTTGAGGAGCCTCCCCGGCACCAGGATCACCTTCTTCGGCTCCCCCGGCACGAACTTCGTCACCCCGGGCTCGGCGAGCGCCGCGGCGAGCGCGTGGTCGCGCGTGACCTCGCGCGGCACTCGCACCTTCCCGCGTACCTTCCCGTTCACCTGCACCACCAGGTCGATCTCGTCCTCCACCAGGAGCGCCGGATCGTACGTGGGCCAGCCGGAGTCGAACACGCTCCGCTCGTGCCCCAGCCGCTCCCACAGCTCCTCGGCGATGTGCGGCGCGAACGGCGCCACCAGCGACACCAGCGGCTCCACCTCCGCGCGGTGCGGCGTGCGCTCGCCGGCGCGGAGCACGTTCATGTACTCCATCACCATGGCGATGGCCGTGTTGTAGCTCAACCGCGGTATGTCCTCGGACACCTTCCGGATCGTCTGGTGCAGCTTGCGCAGCACCGCGGGGTCGGGCTCCCCCTGCTCCGTCGCCTCGTGCACCGACGCCCACAGCCGGTCGAGCAGCCGCTTCACGCCGGAGATCCCCGCATCGCGGAAGTCCCCCCCCTCCTCGAACGGGCCGAGGAACATGAGGTAGGTCCGGAACGCGTCCGCCCCCCACCGCTCGATGTACTCGTCCGGGTTCACCACGTTGCCGCGGCTCTTCGACATCTTCGCGCCATCGCGGATGATCAGCCCGTGAGCGCGGAACCGCTCGAACGGCTCCTCGAACTCCAGGTACCCCATGTCGTGCAGCACCATGGTGATGAACCGCGTGTACAGCAGGTGCAGCACGGCGTGCTCGTTCCCGCCGATGTACGAGTCGACGGGGAGCCACCGCTTCGTCAGCCCGGCGTCGAACGGGCGGTCGTCGAACTCGGTGCTCGGATAGCGCAGGAAGTACCACGCGCTGTCGAGGAACGTGTCCGATACATCGGTCTCCCGCCGAGCCATCTTGCCGCACTCGGGGCACGGCACGCGGTACCATTCCTCGTGCCGCGCGAGCGGCGAGACGCCGGTGTCGTCGGGACGGAAGTCCTCGATGTACGGGAGCAGCACCGGGAGGTCCTTCTCGGGCACCTGCTGCACGCCGCACGTGTCGCAGTAGATGATCGGAATCGGCGGACCCCAGTAGCGCTGCCGCGAGATGCACCAGTCGTGCAGTCGGTAGTTGATGCGGGCCGCCGCATAACCCTGAGACGCGAGCCACTCCGTCACTTTGCGTTTGGCTTCGTTCCAGGGCATGCCGTTGAACTCGCCGGAGTTCACCAGCGTGCCGTTGCCGACGTACGCTTCACCGAGCGGCGTATCCGCATTGTCCCCCGGTCCCGCGATGACGCGCGGGATCGGCAGCTCAAATTTCGTCGCAAACTCGAAATCACGCTCGTCGTGGCCCGGCACGCCCATGATCGCACCGGTGCCGTACTCCATCAGCACATAGTCTGCGATCCAGACCGGAACGTTCTGCCCGGTTGCAGGATTGTAGGCGAATGCGCCGGTAAAGACGCCGGTTTTCTCCTTGTCGGTCTTCTTGCGCGTGACCAGGTCCATCGAGGCGACCTGGTCGCGATACTTATCCACGGCCGCGCGCTGATCATCCGACGTCACCTCGCTGACCAGCGGATGCTCGGGGGCGAGGACGATGAA
>DASUXC010000090.1:0-1114 GCA_036378095.1 Gemmatimonadaceae bacterium
TGCAGGTCCACGCCGGCGGCGAACAGGTCCGACGATCTCGCGAGCGCGAGCGCGGTCATGTAGCCGCCGTACGAGCCTCCCCACACCCCGATGCGCGCGGGATCCACGTCGGAGCGGCCGCGCAGGTAGAGCCCCGCGCCCTGCACGTCGTTGTACTCGGTGCCGCCGGTGGCGCCGTAGTCGAGCGCCTCGCGGAACTTCATCCCGTAGCCGATCCCGCTGCGGTAGTTCACCGACAGCACCACGTAGCCGCGGCTCGCCAGATACTGATTGAGCGCGTAGGCGTTGTGGTAGTAGTACATGTAGTGCCAGCCGAGGAGCATCTGCCGGCGGGAGCCGCCGTGGAAGAAGACGACCGCCGGGTGCCGCTCCCCGGACTTCGAGTGAGGGGGGAGGAAGAGCTGCCCGTGCAGGGTGAGCCCGTCCGCGGCGGGGAAGATCACCTGGCGCGGCGCGACGAGAGCGGCGGAGGGGAAGTCGGCGGGGATCGCCTCCGGCGCGAGGTCGCGCGCCGTGCCGCCGCGCGGGAGGATGCCGGGGCGCGCCGGACGTCGCGCGTCGGAGCGGAGGAACACCACCGCGCTCCCGCTGCCCGCCGACACCGGGCTCCACTCGATTCCCTCGCCCGTGGTGAGCTGCGCGGGCGCTCCGCCGGAGACGCTCACGCGCCAGAGGTGGCGGCGGTCCACGTCGCCCTGGTTGGATGAGTAGAGCACCGCGGAGCCGTCGCTCGCCAGCGCGACGTGCTCCACCTCGAACTCGCCGGGCGTGAGGAGCGTGGCCGCGCCCCCGGTGGCGAGCACGGAGTACAGGTGCGTCCAGCCATCCCCCTCCCACGGAAAGACGATGCGGTCGCCCGCGCCCCAGCGGAGCTGCGCGTCGGCATCGACCTCGCGGAACACGCTTCCCACGCCGGGGCGGGCGCGCCAGATCGCGCGTCCATCCCCGGTGGCGGCGTCGGCCACCCAGATCGACCAGGGCTCCCCCTCCCGCCTCGCGCCGAAGATCTCCGTGCGCGTGCGGGCGGGAATGCGGATGAAGGCGACGCGGCGCGAGTCGGGCGACCACGCCGGCTCGAAGTCGTTGTCCACCGAGGGCGCCAGGTAGCGGAGCG
>DASUXC010000091.1:0-16080 GCA_036378095.1 Gemmatimonadaceae bacterium
CCCCTGTCAGCACTCCCCCACCGAGAGTGCCGGAATCTTTGCCTTCCAGTGTGATGCTCGTCACCCGGAGAGAGGGCGGATGTGGTGCTCGGCTGGCACGCGTGGTGTATGAAGGAGCGAGAACCCGACGGAGGGTACGAATGCTACTCGGAAACGTTCGTGCGTCGCTGACACGGGATGATGCGCAGTTGGCGCTCCGGCTGCTCGGGCGCGAATCGAGCGCCGAGATGGAGCGCGCGGAGAACGCGCTGCGCGACCGGGGCATCGACGCGCTGCTCGACGACCCGCGGCTCCTCCCGGCGTTGATGGCGTCGCGCATCGGCATGCACTGCTCGCTGCCGCTCTTCTGCTACGTGGTGGTTCGTCAGGCACTGCGCACGGCGGGGGAGAGCGATCGCGCGCTCGCGGACTACGTGGCGGCGATCCTCCTGCACTTCGGCCTGCGCTCCCGCGCCTGGCGCGTGGCGGAGAGCGACGATCAGACGTACGACACGCTCGCCGACCTGCTGCTCGACGTGAACGATCCGGACGGGCGCCGCAGCTTTCTCGTCAGGCAGCACCTCGGCAACTACGCGCTCTGGATGAGCGGCCTGTTCCCCGACCGGATCGAGCAGCGGCGGTGGCGGCGCGGCGGCCCCGATCTCGAGTACTACGAGGACCTCGGCCGCCGTGGCTTCCAGCTCGCCGCGGACCACCGGCTGGCGCAGGAGCACGGGCTCGATGCCCTCTTCCGCGACGTCGCGGAGCGCTTCCCGGTGCTGCGCGTGGCGCTGAACGGGGTGAGCGACTCGATCCTCTTCCCGGATGTGAACACGCCGGAGCGGCTCATGCGGCAGGTCAAGGACATGATGCCCTGACCCTCGGCCCACCGGCCCCGGCTCCTACGCCTCCAGCACCGCCTCGAGCAGCCGCGCGTCCGCGCCGTCCAGCTCCTCGGGGTGCCACTGCACGGCGACGGCCCACCAGTCCGGGGTGGCCCATTCGAGCCCCTCGATCAGGCCATCCGGGGCCCACGCCGTCGCCCGGAGCCCCTCCGCGACGCGGTCGACACCCTGGTGATGGAGCGAGTTCACGCGGAGCGCCGTGGTCCCGAGCGCGGCCGAGAGGCGGGAGCCGGCCTCCACCCGCACGTCGTGCACGCGCTCGCTCCGCGGCCCCGCGGGCTCGTGGTCGATCGTGCTCGGACGCTGGCTCGGGATGTCCTGCACGAGCGATCCGCCGAAGGCCACGTTGAAGAGCTGGATGCCGCGACAGATGGCGAGCGTCGGCAGCCCTCGCTCGCGCGCGGCGGCCACCAGCGCCAGCTCCGTGGCGTCGCGCTCGAGGTTCACGACCTCCACGGTCGGGTGCCGGGGCGCGCCGTACCGCGCGGGATCGACGTCCTCCCCCCCGGTGAGGAGGAGGGCATCCACCGCCTCGATGATGCGCGAGGCGTCGGCGATGCTGGCCAGCGGCGGGACGACGAGGGGGAGACCGCCGGCGCGCTCCACCGCCTCCACGTACGCGGCGTTCAGGCGAACGCGCGACATCCCTTCGGTGGGACGGATGGTGGCCGTGACGGCCACGAGGGGTGCTCGAGGCATTGCGAGATGGGTGGGAGAAGCACGCTTGCGCGCGCGGGCGAACGATCGGTATCCTAATCGGCGACGAGGCATTTTCGGGAGGGTGCCGTATGCCGACCTACGAATATCGCTGCCGCGCGTGTCACGAATCGTTCACCGTGCGCGAGCACATCTCGGAGCACCAGTCGTCCGCCGGGGCCACGTGCCCCAGATGCCACTCCCGCGACGTGGAGCGGCTCATGAGCGACTTCTACGCGAAGACCCCGCGCAAATCGTGAGCGCCATCCTCCACGCCGCCGCCCGCCGCGCGCGGCCAGCATGTTCGAGAAGCTGAGACAGTCGCTGCGTGACGCCATGAGCCGCGCGTCCTCCCCCGCGGAAGGGCGCGCGGTTCTCGCGATGATGCGCGAGGCGATCGTCGAGGCCAAGGTGGGGGTCTCGCAGATCCGCGACGCCCGCGAGCTCACGCGCGCGCAGCTCGAGCGCGAGCGCACGGAGCTGGACACCGTGCGCCGCCGGGGGCAGCTCGCCGCCACGATCCACGACGAGGAGACGGTACGCGTCGCGGCGCGCTACGAGCAGCGTCACGCCGAGCGGGTGGCGGTGCTCGAGCGCAAGCTCGTCTCGCAGGGGGACGAGCTCGCGCTCGCCGAGCGCGAGGTGGAGGAGATGACCGCGCAGCTTCGCGCGATGGCCTCGGGGGGCGTTCCCCCGGGTGGCGCGATGCCCGCCGGCGCTCCGGCCGAGGGCGCCGACGCCGGGGCTGGGGCGGAGGGCGATGCCGAGCGCCCCAGCGACGATGCACTCCGCCGGGAGGTGGAGCGCGCGGCGCGCGAGTCGCTCGCCTCCCGCCAACTGGAGGAGCTGAAACGCCGCATGGGCCGCTGAGTCCGCTCCGTTCCACCCCGTCCCGCCCTCATTTCCGCCTCCGCTCCAGCCTCCCGCCCGCACACCGGCATCGACCGCTCCCCTCGCCGCGTGGTCCGGTCTGCCCCTTGCCACTGTACACCACGTCTCTCAGCGCGAGAGCTCATCGCCACACATGTTCCGATCCATGCAGGCAAGACGATTCCGACCGACGACCGGGGCCTTGCGCGCGTGCGCCGGGTGCGGTGGCGCCCTGGTGGCGCTCCTCGCCGTGGCCCGCCCCGCGGCCGCCCAGGTCACCGGAACCAACGTCGCCTGCGCCGGACAGGAGGTGAGCGAGATCCAGATCAGCACCAAGCCGCCGTACTACCCGAAGAACGGCAAGTGGTGGGAGACTCCGCTCGGCATCCTCGCCTCCCTCCACGTGGACACCAAGCCCGACGTCATCCGCCGCTTTCTCCTCCTGCAGCCGGGGATGCCGTGCGACGAGCAGCGCCGCGCGGAGTCGGAGCGCATTCTCCGCGCGCAGCCCTTCATCGCCGACGCGACCATTCGCGCCTTCGACGACGGCCGGGGCGGCGTGATCCTCTCCGTGCTCACCACCGACGAGCTCACGCCGATCGTCGGCGCGACCACGTCGGGGAAGCGCCCGTACGTCACCTCGCTCAAGCTCGGGGAGGGGAACCTGCTGGGGACCGGTCGGCTCGTGTCGGCGCAGTGGGGGAGCGGAGAGCTGCGCGACACCTACGGCGCGCACATCACCGACTACCAGTTCTTCGGGCGCCCGTGGATGCTCGACCTCGTCGCCATCCGGCAGGATGCGGGGATCGGCGGGTGGTCGGTGGATGTGAGCCACCCGTACCTGACGGACCAGCAGCGCATCGCGTGGCGCGTGTCGGCGGGGGACCGCCGCGACCTGTTCGACTTCCTCCGCGGCGACCTCGAGCCGGTCACCGTGGGGATCGACCGGCACTTCTCGGACATCGGCGGCGTGGTGCGCGTGGGGGCGCCGGGGCGCCTCAGCCTCTTCGGCCTCTCCTTCTCGAGCGAGTCGGACACGCCGGGACTCCCCCCGGTGCTCGACCCGAGCATCCCGTACGATTCGCTCCTGCAGCGCTTCGGGCGCCGGCGCAACGCGCGCGTGAACCTGCTGTGGGGGGTGCGGAGCATCGGCTTCCGCCGCGCCCGCCACTTCGACGCGCTCACCGCCTACCAGGACGTGCGCGTGGGGTTCCAGCTCGGTACGCTGATCGGGCGCAGCCTGAGCGTGCTCGGCACCCGCGATGACGACCTCCTCCTCGCCGGCGACCTGTACGCGGGAGTCGGCGGGCCGCACACGTTCATGAGCCTGCAGGCCGCCGCGGAGGGGAGGCAGGACTACGACGCGAACTCCTGGGATGGGATCATCGGCAGCGCCCACATCGCCCTGTACCACCAGCTCGGCACGCACCACACCCTCGTGTCGAACTTCGACTGGGGCGGCGGATGGAAGCAGCGCATCCCCCTCCAGCTCCGCCTCGGGCAGATCGAGGGGGGCGTGCGCGGCTACCGGGACTCGCGGGATGCCGGCGCCATTCGCGCCGTGGCGCGGCTGGAGGACCGGTGGTACCTCGGCAAGATACGCGACCAGGCCGCCGTGGGGCTCGCGCTGTTCACCGATGCGGGGCGCCTCTGGGCCGGTGATGTGCCGTACGGCGTGTCCACACCGGTGAAGGTGGGCGCGGGGATCGGGCTACTCGCCGCGCTCCCCCCCGGCTCGCGCCGCACCTGGCGCGTGGACGTGGCCTTCCCGCTCAGCCCCGACGGCCACGCCCGGTGGGAGGTCCGCCTCTGGACGATGAACGCCGCGCACCTCTTCGAGCGCGAGCCCCGCGACCTGCGCTTCAGCCGAGAGCGGGTGGTGCCGTCGAGCGTGTTCCAGTGGCCGTAGTGCTGGGGGCCAGGGGCCGGGGGGATGAGGCGGGGATGGGGTAGAGGGATCGGGAACGTCAACCACAGGAAACGGCGGGGAGAGGGCCATCGGGGTGTGCCCTCCCGCCGCTCTCCACCCCCGCCGTTCCCCCCTGGCCCCCAGCCCCTGGCCCCCATCACGCCCTGACCGCCGCCGTGAGCCTCTTGAGCAGCGGCACGAACAGGAGCATCACCAGCGCGGCGACGATGGAGGAGACGAAGAAGATCGAGAAGAAGCCGTGGTTCGTGGCGCTCACGTGCTGGAGGTAGCCGCCGATCCCGCGCGCGGCGTGCGCGGGCGCCTCCCCCGGAGTGGGGGTGAAGCCGGCCAGCCAGCCGGCGAGCTTCTCCGCCACGGCGAGCGCCATGAACCACGCTCCCATGAGCATCGACGCGAACCGCCACGGCGCGACCTTCGTCACGTACGAGAGCCCCACCGGCGACAGGCACAGCTCGCCCCACGTGTGGAACGTGAACGCGCCCACGAGCCAGAGGGGGCTCACCTTCGCGCCCGCGTCGGCGTGGCTGCCGCCGATCATCAGGACCACGAAGCCCAGCCCCAGGAACGTCAGCCCGAGCACCATCTTCATGGGAGTGGAGGGCTCGCGTCCCCGCTCGCCGAGCTTCACCCAGAGCCACGCGAACACCGGCGCGAAGATGAGGATCACCGCCGGGTTCACCGACTGGAACCAGCTCGAGCGGAGGCGCAGGGAGCCGAGCTGCAGGTTGGTGAACTTGTCCGCGAACAGGCTCATCGAGCTCCCCGCCTGCTCGTACGCCGCCCAGAAGAACACGACGAAGAAGAACACCACGAACAGGGCGATCACCCGCCTGCGCTCCTCGCCGCGCGTGCCGAGGACGGTGAGCCCGATCGCGGCGCCCACCACCGCGCCGACGAACGGAGCGAGGATCCCGCCCCCGCCGAGCAGCCACGCGAGCACACCCCCCACGATCGCGCCGCCGATCGCGTGCGCGGGGTTCCCCTTCTCCTCGGCGGCCGCGGCGCGCTCCGCCGCCGACTGCGCGCCCGCGCGCTGCTCCGGCGCGAGCCCGATGCCGGGGAGGTACTTGTCGCGGAGCGCCAGGTACACGATGAGTCCCAGCACCATCCCCACGCCCGCCGCCGCGAACCCCCAGTGCCACCCGTAGCCCGGCGTCTGCGCCAGGTAGCCGCAGATGATCGGCCCCAGGAAGGCGCCGAGGTTGATCCCCATGTAGAAGATCGTGAACCCCGCGTCGCGCCGCGTGTCCCCCTCGCGGTAGATCTGCCCCACCATGGTGGACACGTTCGGCTTGAAGAAGCCGGTGCCGATGATGATCAGTCCGAGCCCGATGTAGAACGTCGTCATCCCCGGCATGGCGAGCGTGAAGTGGCCGAGGGAGATGATGATCGCGCCGATCACGAGCGAGCGCCTCGTGCCGATGAACCGGTCGGCGAGGTACCCGCCGATGAGCGGCATGAGGTACACGAGCATGTTGTACGTGCCGTACAGGCTCGTGGCGCGCGGCGTGTCCCACTTGAGGTAGTTCACCAGGTAGAGCACGAGCAGCGCGCGCATCCCGTAGAACGAGAAGCGCTCCCACATCTCGGCGGCGAAGAGCAGGCCGAGACCGCGCGGGTGGCCGAGCAGCCAGCGGTCATCGAGCACCGGCGGCCGGTCCGTGGCCGTCGTGGCGACGTCGACGAGCGTGGGTTGGGACACGGGAGACCTCAGGTGGCGGGAATGGTGGCGGGCGTCTGGTCGCGTCGCGCGTGGAGCGCGGCGAGCGGGATGAACCGTTCGGGGGGCTGGGTGCCGCCTGCGGCCTGCTGCTCGGCCCACGAGACCTTGGTGGGCATCTGCTTGATACACGCCACCCAGTGCCCCGGCTCCTTCTCCTCCAGGGGTGGGACGATGCGCGCGCAGGCCGCGTCCTTGCGCGGGTGCGGGCAGCGCGGGTGGAACGGGCAGCCGGAGGGTGGATTGGCGGGGGAGGGGACGTCACCGCCGAGCACGATGCGCTTCCTGCGCGTCGCCGGGTCCGGCACCGGGACCGCGGAGAGGAGCGCCTGCGTGTACGGCATGAGCGGCTCGCGGTACAGCTCCGCCGCCGTCGCCAGCTCGACCAGGTGCCCGAGGTACATCACCGCCACGCGGTCGGCGATGTGCTCCACCACCGACAGGTCGTGGGCGATGAAGAGATAGGCGAGGCCGCGCTGCCGCTGGAGGTCCTGCAGCAGGTTCACCACCTGCGCCTGCACCGACACGTCGAGCGCCGACACCGGCTCGTCGCACACGATGAACCGCGGCTCCACGGCGAGCGCGCGGGCGATGCCGATGCGCTGCCGCTGCCCACCGGAGAACTCGTGCGGGTAGCGCGAGGCGTACTCGGGGCGGAGCCCCACCTCCTCGAGCAGCGCGCGCACGCGCGCCTCCGCCGCGTCACCCTCGGCGAGCCGGTGGATCGTGAGCCCCTCGCGGACGATCGCGCCCACCGTCATCCGCGGATTGAGCGAGGAGTAGGGATCCTGGAAGACGATCTGCATCTGCCGGCGGAGCCGGCGCAGCGCCTCCCCGGACAGCGCGCGCACGTCGACACCGTCGAAGGTGATCGTCCCCGACGTCGGCTCGATGAGCCGCAGGATGCTGCGGCCGGCGGTCGTCTTGCCGCACCCCGATTCCCCCACCAGCCCGAGCGTCTCTCCGGGGCGCACGTCGAACGAGATCCCGTCCACCGCCCGCACGCTCCCGACGACGCGCCTGAAGAGCCCTCGGGTGATGGGGAAGTGCTTGGTGAGGTCGCGGACGGAGAGCAGGGGTGCGGTGTGGGGGGTGCGGGGCGCGGGCCCGGAGGGTGGGATCGCGGTCATGCCTCGCCCTCCTCGGCGCTCGCGCGCACCGGAGCATCCACCGCCGCGGAAGTCGCGCGCCCCGCGCCCCGCGCCCCACGTCCCGGGTCGTTGCGCCCCGCGTCGCTGCGCCTCGATTCCCGATTCCCGACTCCCGATTCCCGACGCCCGGGCTCCTCCGCCAGATGGCACCGCGACACGTGCCCCGGGCCGATCTGGTAGAGCGGGGGGTGCTCCGCGGCGCACCGGTCCCACGCGTAGGGGCACCGGTCGTGGAAGCGGCACCCCGTCGGCCAGCGCGTGGGGGGCGGGACGGTGCCGGGGATCACCGCCAGCCGCTCGCGCTCCTCGCCGAGGCGCGGCATCGCGGCGAGCAGCCCCTCCGTGTACGGGTGGTGCGCGGACGCGAACAGCGTCTCCACCGCCGCCTCCTCCACCACCTCCCCCGCGTACATCACGAGCACGCGCGACGCGGTCTCGGCGATCACCCCGAGATCGTGCGTGATGAGGAGGATCGACATCCCGAAGCGCTGCTGCAGCTCGGCGAGCAGCTCCAGGATCTGCGCCTGGATGGTGACGTCGAGCGCCGTCGTCGGCTCGTCGGCGATGAGGAGCGCGGGGTTCATCACCAGCGCCATCGCGATCATCACGCGCTGCCGCATCCCGCCGGAGAGCTGGTGCGGGTACTCGCGCGCCCGGTCGGCCGGCGCGGGGATCCCGACGACGCCGAGCATCTCGACCGCGCGATCCCACGCCTCGCGCCGCGAGACGCGCGCGTGCACCCGCGCCACCTCGGCGATCTGGTCGCCGATCGTGAACACGGGATTGAGCGACGTCATCGGCTCCTGGAAGATCATCGAGATCCGGTTGCCGCGGATCGCGCGCATCTCCGCCTCGCCGAGGGCGAGGAGGTCGCGTCCCTCGAACGTGATGCGGCTGCCGGGCTCGATCCGCCCCGGCGGCTGGATGAGGCGCAGGATGGAGAGCGAGGTGACCGACTTGCCGCACCCCGACTCGCCCACCACGCCCACGGTCTCGTGCGGCTGCACGTCGAAGGAGACGCCGTCCACGGCGCGGGCGACGCCGGCGCGGGTGTGGAACCAGGTGCGCAGGTCGCGCACCTCGAGGAGGGGAGTGGTCATCACCCGTCAACCTGATGGGGAGCGGCGGCATCGCGCAAGCCGTCCCCGGCGAGGTTGAACGCCATCACCGTCAGCACCACCGCGAGTCCGGGAAAGAACGACACCCACCACGCGGACGAGAGCATCTCGGCGCCGTCCTGGATCATGTTCCCCCAGCTCGGGGTGGGCGGGCGCACGCCGATCCCCAGGTACGACAATCCGGCCTCCACGATGATCAGGTTCGCGATGCCGAGCGTCGCCGCCACGATCACGGGGGAGAGCACGTTGGGCAGGATGTGGCGGCGGATGATCTCCCGGTCGCGCGCGCCGAGCGCGCGCGCGGCGAGCACCATCTCCTGCTCGCGCAGCGCGAGCACCTGGCCGCGCACCACGCGGCTCACGCCGAACCACCCGGTGAAGCCGAGCAGCAGCACGAGCACGGGGAGGGGGACCCCGCCCCAGAGCACCAGCACGGCGATGAGCACCAGGATGCGCGGCACCGAGAGCGCGGCGTCGATGAGCCGCATCATCGCCTCGTCGAGGCGGCCGCCGTAGTAGCCGGCGGTGGCGCCCCACGCCGTGCCGAGGGTGACGGCGAGCGCGATGGCCAGCACGGCGACGGCGAGCGACACGCGCGCGCCGTACAGCACGCGACTCAGCACGTCGCGGCTGGCGAAGTCGGTGCCGAAGGGGTGGGCGAGCGACGGCGGGAGGTTCTTGAGCGCGACGATGTCCGGCTGCCCCACCGGCGAGTAGGGGGCGAGCCACGGCGCGAGGAGGGCGAGCACGCCGAGCACGATGATCGCGCGCACCGCCAGCAGCGCCACCCGGTCGTCGTGCAGACGCGCCACCACGCCGCGCCACCCCGGGTCGTCCCGTGCCGCCGAGCGGCCGGCGCGCGCGAGCATGCCGGAGAGGGCCACGGCGAGCGCGCCGGCCACGAGCCACGCGGCCCAGAGCACGTCAGGTGATCCGCACGCGCGGATCGGCCAGCGCGTACAGCAGATCCGCGACGAGGCTCCCCACCACCATCATCACGCTCGCCACGATGAGCGCGGCGGTGAGCAGGGGATAGTCGCGCGTGGCGATCGCGTTCACGGTGAGCGTCCCCATCCCCGGCCAGGAGAAGATCTTCTCCACGAACACCGAACCGCCGAGCAGCGCGGGGAGGGCGAGTCCGAGGAGCGTGATCACCGGGAGGAGCGCGTTGCGCAGCACGTGCCGGTGGGCGATGCGCCGCTCGCCCACGCCCTTGGCGCGGGCGGTGCGCACGAAGTCCGCGCGCCCCACGTCGAGCATCGCCGCGCGCTGGTAGCGGGCCACCGCCGGCGCGCCGAGCAGGGTGAGGGTGACCGCCGGGAGCACCAGGTGGCGCGCCAGATCGGCGAGTCGCGCCCATGGCCCGAGGTACGGGTACATCACCGCGTCGTGCATCCCGCTCACCGGGAAGAGGCGCAGCGCGTACGCGAACACCAGGAGCATCATGAGGGCGAGCCAGAAGTCCGGCATTGAGTAGAACACGAGCGAGCCCACGGCGATCCCGCGGTCGAACGCGCTCCGGTGCCGGCGTGCCTGGAACACTCCCACCGCGATCCCGATGGCGAACGAGAGCGCGAGCGCCACGCCCATGAGCAGCAGGGTGTTGGGGATCGCGTCGGCGAGCACGGCGCCCACGCCGCGGCGGTGCGGAAAGGAGAAGCCGAGGTCCCCTCGCGCCGCGGCCGCGAGATAGCGCACGTACTGCTCGGGGAGGGGGCGGTCGAGCCCGAGCCGCCCCACCCAGTACGCGCGCACCGACTCCGGCACGAGCGGGCTGTCGAGCGACGCCCGGACGGGATCGCCGGGCGCGAGATGCAGGAGGACGAACGCCGTGGTGGCGACGATCCAGACGATGAGCGCTCCCTGCGCCGAGCGCCGAAAGAGGAAGCGCAGCACGCGTCAGGGGCGCGCGTCGGCCAGCCCGATCCGGTCGCGCGGGATGCGCTCGGCGGCCGGGATGTACCACTGGTCGAGGTTCGCCCACCACATGTCGGGGCGGATCGCCACCGGGTGGATGCGCCGGTGCATGGCCGAGAAGGAGACCGGCTCGTACAGCCAGATCGCCGGGGCATCGTCGATGAGCACCTGGTAGGCGCGGTGATAGTAGGCCCGCGCCGCGGCCGGGTTCATCTGCGTCGAGGCGGTGTCGATGAGCGCATCGAACGTCGGGCTCTCGTACGAGCCGGCGTTGCCGCCGTCCTTCGCGCGGGCCGCGGGGATGCTCCAGTTCTGGCGCACGGTGGCCGGATTGCCGTCGGAGACCATGGCGTTGATGGTGGCGTCGAACTGGCGCGCCGCCACGCGCTGGCTGTGGGTGGGGAAGTCCATCTGGTCGATGTCGGCGCGCGCGCCCACGCTCCGGAACATCTGCTGGAGGAGCACCGCCATCCGCATGCGCGGCGTGCTCGAGCTGGGGACGTTGATCGTGAAGCGCAGCGGGCGCCCCGCCTTCTGGCGGATGCCGTCGCCGTCCGTGTCGCGCCACCCCGCGGCGTCGAGCAGCGCGCGCGCGCTGTCGGGGGCGAAGGGGATCTGGACGACGGTGGAATCGTAGCTGGCCACGGCGTGCGTGATCGGCCCGATGGAGGGGACGGCCAGCGTGTCGAACACGCTCCGCACGAGCGCGGCGCGGTCCACCGCCATGGTGAGCGCGCGGCGCACGGCGCGGTCGCCGAACACGGGGTGGGGGCGCGACGGCGCGTCCGGGTCGCGCTCGTTGAACAGGAGGTACGCGTACGCCATCGACGGGTAGCGCACCGCCTTGAGCTCGGGGTGCTTGGCCACCTCGGCGAGGTCGGAGGGGCGGAGGTACTCGATGAAGTCGGCCTCGCCGCTCATCACGCGCAGGAGGGCGGCGTTCGGGTCGGCGGCGATGCTCCAGATCAGCCGGTCGATGTGCGGGCGGCCGAGGTGGTAGGCGGTGTCGGCCACCAGCTCGATCGACTGCCGCGGCACCCAGCGCACGAAGCGGTACGGGCCGCTCCCCACCGGGTGGCGCGCGAACTCGGACGACTGGAGCTGGTCGCGCGGGACGCCGGTGAGCAGGTGCTCCGGGAGGATGCGCATCTGGAACGCGGCATCGAAGAACTCGTCCGGCTTCCGATGCGCGAACCAGAAGGTGACGGTCGTGGAGTCGGGCGCGGTGACGGAGTCGATGTTGGCGAGCAGGGGGGCGACATCCGAGCCCGTGCGGGGATCGATGTAGAGCTGCCAGGTGAAGCGGACGTCGCTCGCGCGCACCGGCCGTCCGTCGTGCCAGTGGGCGCGCGGATCGATGTGGAAGGTGATGGAGAGCGAGTCGGGGGCCCAGCTCCACGATCGCGCGAGCTTGGGCTTCCAGCCGGCATCCCCGATGGCGTTGATCAGCGCGCCCGGCTCGGCGAGGTGCTCGAACACGAGGGATCCGATCTGCACGGAGGTGACGTTGCTCGTCACCGGGGGGATGATCGCGTCGGCGTCGGCGCCCACGGAGACGACGAGGGTGCCGCCGTTCTCGCCGCCCGGTGCGGCGCGCTCGCCGCGCGAGCAGGCGGCGAGCGCGAGGAACAGGGTGGCGAGGAGGGTGTGCTGGCGCATGGCTGGGTGTCGGACTCGGGTGTGAGAGAATGGCCGGCGCGGGGCGAGCCCGCGCCAGCGCGCGCTCACCGGCGCCACGTCCAGGCCGGATCGGCGTAGCGCGCGCGGGCGGCGTGCACGGCGGCGTCGAGGGCGGCGTCGAACGCCAGGGGGGCGGCGGGACCGAGCGCGTCGAAGAGCGCGCGCGCCACCTCGCCCGGGGCCGGCGCGCGCCCGAGCGCGGAGCTGAGCGTGGCGGGCGGCGGCGGCGGCTCGGCCGGTCGCACGAGCAGCGTGCTGGCGAGCGCCTGGTCGTCGTCCACGAGAATCGACCCGTGCTGGAGCAGGGCGCCGTCGTCACGCACCTGCGCGCTCCCCACGAGCTTGCGTCCCGCCACCGTGATCTCTCCCGCCACCGGCGTCTCGAAGCAGGGGGCCACGCCGGGGCGCGGCGCGGTGCCCGACGGGGCCGCCTCGCGCGCATCCACGCCGAGGCGGCGAAGCCCATCCAGCAGAAGACGATTGATGTGCCGGTACGATTCGCCCAGCGGACCCAGGGCGTCGGCCGGCGCGGCGACGCTGTACGTCACCTCGCGGTGGTGGAGGACGGCGCGGCCGCCGGTGGGGCGCCGCACGATGTCGATCCCCGCCCGGGCGGCGCGCTCGGTGTCGTAGCGCCCGCGGGCGGTCTGGTTGCGGCCGAGCGACAGCGTGGGGCGGCTCCAGGCATAGACGCGGAACACCGCCTCGCCGCGCTCGCGGGCCCAGCGCATGAGCGCCTCGTCGAGCGCCATGTTGGAGACGCCGTCACGCGGCGGGGTGAGCAGCGTGCGCCAGCGGACGGCGGTCGTTCGGCGGTGCGACGCGCGCGGCGCGCCGCCAGTGGCGGTGGGTGGGATCAACGCTCCGGTTCGTGGGCGGCCGTGGATGCCGCGTGGCTGGCGAAGGATAGCGCGCGCGCCGCACGCGCGGCAAGGAACGATCGCCCAACGGCGCCGGCCAGCGGCGCCGGATAGTATTTCCCGTCCGCGGATGACAGATTTCCATGCTGCGGCCGCGTTCGGCCGGCGCTCGGTCCGGGCGCCGGACGCCGGCCGCCATACTCCATGCAAGGCAGCCGGCCACCGTCCGCTGCGCGCGCGCAGCTTCCGAGGGTTCCATGACGACCATGACCACGCCGGTGTCGCTCACCGACGCCGACAGCTTCATTCCCCGCCACATCGGGCCGACCGACGCCGACATCCAGGCGATGCTCGACCTGCTCGGATACGACACGCTCGACGATCTGATCGACGCCACCATCCCGGAGGCGATCCGGCTGCGCCGGCCACTGGCCCTGGGCGAGGGGAAGAGCGAGACCGCCGCGCTGCGCAACTTCCGCAAGATCGCGCAGCGCAACCTCGTCTATCGCTCGTTCATCGGCATGGGCTACTCGTCGTGTCTCGTGCCGCCGGTGATCCAGCGCAACGTCCTGGAGAACCCCGCGTGGTACACGGCCTACACGCCGTACCAGGCGGAGATCGCGCAGGGGCGCCTGGAGGCGCTGCTCAACTTCCAGACGATGATCATCGACCTCACCGGGCTGCCGGTGGCCAACGCGTCGCTGCTCGACGAGGGGACGGCCGCCGCGGAGGCGATGATCATGAGCTGGGGGGTGAAGGGCGGGGAGGGGAAGAACACGTTCTTCGTGTCCGAGGCGTGCTTCCCGCAGACGATCGACGTGGTGCGCACGCGGGCGCGCGCGCGCGGCATCACGGTGGTGGTCGGGGACCACCACGAGTTCCAGTTCGGCGCCGACGTCTTCGGCGCGCTGGTGCAGTACCCGACGGCGGATGGAGCGGTCGTGGACTACCGCGCGTTCGTGGAGCGCGCGCACGCCGCCGGCGCGCTGGTCACCGCGGCGGCCGACCCCCTCGCCCTCGCGCTGCTCGTCCCGCCGGCGGAGTGGGGGGCGGACATCGCCATCGGCAGCACCCAGCGCTTCGGCGTGCCGCTCGGATTCGGCGGCCCGCACGCCGCGTACTTCGCCACCCGCGACGAGTTCAAGCGGCAGATCCCCGGCCGCATCATCGGCGTCTCCCGCGACGTCGAGGGGCACCCCGCGCTGCGCATGGCGCTGCAGACGCGCGAGCAGCACATCCGCCGCGAGAAGGCGACGAGCAACATCTGCACCGCGCAGGTGCTCCTCGCGGTGATGGCGAGCATGTACGCCGTGTGGCACGGGCCGCGAGGGCTCCGGCGGATCGCGTCGCGCATCCACCGGCTCACCGAGACGCTGGCGGACGGCCTCCGCCGCCTCGGCTACGGCATCGGGCACGACGTGTTCTTCGACACCATTCGCGTGGAGCTCGGCACCAGGCGGCTCGGCGACATCCTGCGCGAGGCGCGCGCCCAGCAGATCAACGTGCGCGTGATCGACGATGCCACGGTGGGGATCTCGCTCGGCGAGAACACGCTCATCGAGGACGTGGACGACCTGCTCACCGTGTTCAACGGCGGCACGCGAGCGCTCTTCACCGCCGAGGAGGTCTCGGCCGAGGTGGATGACCGGTACGACGAGCGGTTCGCGCGCACGAGCGAGTACCTGACGCACCCGGTGTTCAACCGGTACCACTCCGAGACGGAGATGCTCCGCTACATCCGGAAGCTCGAGTCGCGCGACCTGTCGCTCACGCACTCGATGATCCCGCTCGGCTCGTGCACCATGAAGCTCAACGCGACCGCGGAGATGCTCCCGATCTCGTGGCGGGAGATCGCCAAGATCCACCCCTTCGCGCCGCGCGAGCAGACCGACGGCTACTCCATCCTGTTCGAGCGGCTGGAGGGCGCGCTGGCCGAGATCACCGGGTTCGCCGCCGTCTCGCTGCAGCCGAACGCGGGCTCGCAGGGAGAGTACGCGGGACTCCTGGTGATCCGGCGGTGGCACGAGGCGCGCGGGGAGGGGCACCGCGACGTCTGCCTCATCCCGCAGTCGGCGCACGGCACCAACCCGGCGAGCGCGGTGATGGCCGGGCTCCGCGTGGTCGTGGTCCGCACCGACGAGCAGGGGAACATCGATGTGAGCGACCTGCGCGAGAAGGCGGCGGCGAACCGCGACCGGCTCGCCGCGCTCATGGTCACGTATCCGTCCACGCACGGCGTCTTCGAGGAGGCGATCCGCGACATCTGCAGCGTCGTGCACGAGCACGGCGGGCAGGTGTACATGGATGGCGCGAACATGAACGCGATGGTCGGGCTGTGCCGCCCGGCGGACATCGGCGCCGACGTCTGCCACCTCAACCTGCACAAGACGTTCTGCATCCCGCACGGCGGGGGCGGGCCGGGGATGGGGCCGATCGCGGTGGCGGCGCACCTCGCGCCGCACCTCCCGTCGCACGTCCTGGCCGACGTGGGGGGGAGCGAGGCGACGGGGGCGGTGTCGGCGGCGCCGTGGGGGAGCGCGAGCATCCTGCCGATCTCCTACATGTACATCGAGCTGATGGGGGGCGAGGGGCTCACGCGCGCGTCGAAGGTCGCGATCCTCAACGCCAACTACGTGGCCAAGCGGCTCGAGCCGCACTACCCGGTGCTCTACCGCGGCGCGCACGGGACGGTGGCGCACGAGTGCATCATCGATCCGCGCGCGTTCAAGCAGTCGGCGGGGGTGGAGGTGGAGGACATCGCGAAGCGGCTCATGGACTACGGCTTCCACGCGCCCACCGTGTCGTTCCCGGTGGCGGGGACGCTCATGATCGAGCCGACGGAGAGCGAGTCGCGGGAGGAGCTCGACCGTTTCTGCGACGCGCTGATCGCGATCCGCGAGGAAATCCGGGAGATCGAGGAGGATCGCGCGGACCGGCGCGACAACGTGCTCAAGAACGCGCCGCACACGCTGGAGAGCGTGGTGTCGTCGGAGTGGACGCACCCGTACTCGCGCGAGCAGGCGGCCTTCCCCGCGCCGTGGACGCGCGAGCGGAAGTTCTGGCCGTCGGTGGCGCGCGTGGAGAGCGCGTACGGCGATCGGAACCTGGTGTGCGCGTGCCCGCCGGTGGAGGAGTACGCAGGGGCCAGGGGCTAAGGGCCGGGGGGCAGGGGGCAGGGGCAGGGGTGGACCGCGGGGCGAGCGCTACAGGGCCTTTGGCGCTCGCCCCGCACCATTGTGCGAGGGGGGGGGGCG
>DASUXC010000092.1:0-78438 GCA_036378095.1 Gemmatimonadaceae bacterium
GACCGCGGTGGAGATCAAGCGCCCGAACGTCGCCTCGGCGAATGTCCAGATCCCCGGGATCAAGGACTACGAGGAAGTCAACACCGAGATCGCGCGCACACTCACCCCCACGGCGGGGTGGTTCGCGCTGTTAGGCATCGCTATCGCCATGTTCCTGTGGGGCGCCGGGACCTGGACCTATCAGATCTACTGGGGACTCGGCAACGCGGGGTATAACCCGCCGGTGATGTGGGGCGTGTACATCATCACGTTCGTGTTCTGGATCGGCATCGGGCACGCCGGCACGCTGATCTCGGCGATCCTCTACCTGTTTCGCGCCGGCTTCCGTACCACGATCTATCGGTGCGCGGAAGCGATGACGGTGTTCGCGGTCATGACCGCCGGCCTCTTCCCGATCATTCACATCGGGCGGCCGTGGAAGTTCTTCTGGCTGATTCCGTATCCGAACTGGCGGCTCATCTGGCCGAACTTCAAGAGCCCGCTGGTGTGGGACGTGTTCGCCATCTCCACGTACCTCACCGTCTCGACGACCTTCCTCTTCATCGGCCTCATCCCCGACATCGCGGTGCTCCGCGACCGGGAGACCAACCCGGTCCGCAAGCGCATCCTGGCCTTCCTCTCGCTCGGCTGGCGCAACTCCGAGCGCGAGTGGCGGCACTTCGCCCGCGCCTACCTCTTCCTCGCCGCCTTCTCGACGCCGCTCGTGCTCTCCGTGCACTCGGTGGTGTCGTTCGACTTCGCCATGTCGCTCGTGCCGGGGTGGCACGCGACGCTGTTCGCCCCGTACTTCGTCGCCGGTGCGATCTTCTCCGGCATCGGGATGGTGTTCACGATCATCATCCCGCTCCGCCGCTGGTTCGGCCTCAAGCGGTACGTGACGCTGAACCACCTGGACGCCGCGGCCAAGCTCTGCCTGTTCACGTCGCTCGTCGTCGGCACCGCGTACCTCACCGAGTTCTTCATCGGGTGGTACAGCGGGAGCGAGATGGAGCACTCGTACTGGTGGAACCGCGTGTTCGGCCAGTGGTGGTGGGCCGCGTGGATCATGCTCACCTGCAACACGATTCTGCCGCTGTCGCTCTTCTCGCAGAAGCTGCGGCGGAACACCACGTGGCTGTTCATCCTCTCGATCTTCATCAACCTGGGGATGTGGTTCGAGCGGTTCGTGATCTTCGAGCCCTCCCTCTCGCACGAGTTCGAGCCGTGGCAGTGGACGGCGTACGCGCCGACGTACATCGATTGGGCGATCCTGATCGGCAGCTTCGGCTGGTTCTCGATGTGGTTCCTCCTGTTCATCAAGAACCTGCCGGTGATCGCGATCGCCGAGGTGAAGGAGATCGTCCCGCCGCGCCTCCGGACGCCGCACCCCGTGGAGGGGATCGACGTGTCGGGGATGCACCTCGAGTTCGAGCCTGAGACGCCGGGGGAGCGCGACTGATGCGAGGAATCGTCGGAGTCTTTCGCGAGCTGGATGCGACGGTGGGCGCCATCGATGCGCTGAAGAAGCTGCGCGCCGGGGACATCACCGTGTACTCGCCCGCCCCCCGGCACGAGCTGGAGCACATACTCGCCCACGGCCCGAGCGTCGTGCGCCGCTACACCCTGATCGGCGGACTGCTCGGCGCTTCGTTCGGCTACTGGATCCCGATCTGGATCTCCGACTACTGGCCCCTCGTGGTCGGCGGCAAGGCGATCCCGTCGTGGATCCCGTACACGATCATCAGCTTCGAGCTCATGGTGCTCATCGGCTCGCTGGCGACCGTGGCCGGCCTGTTCATCAACGCGCGCGTTCCGAGAATCACGATGACTGTGGGGTACGACCCGCGCTTCAGCGACGGGGATTTCGGCGTGTGGGTGGAAGCGCCGCCCGAGCGCCAGCAGGAAGTCTCGTCGCTCATGCGCCGCTTCGGGGCGCAGGAGGTGCGTGGTGAGCGCTGACCGCCGCGCCGCCCGGCGCGTGGGCGCGATCGCCGCGCTCGCCCTGCTCGCCACCGGCTGCTCCTGGTTCACCGACTTCAAGGACCAGCCCAAGGTGGAGCCGTGGGAGGCGGAGATGGCGGGGAACGACACCACGCCGTTCCGCGGCAGCCCCGAGTTCTCCGTGCCCGTCACCGGCGTGGTGGAGCCGGCGTACGTGGTGTCGCACGCGCAGCTCCCGGCCACGATCGACTCCATGTCGGGGCTCCGGAACGAGCACGCGCCGACGCGCGCCTCGCTCGACAACGGGCGGAAGTACTACCAGATCAACTGCGCGGTGTGCCACGGCGCGGCCGGGGCGGGGAACGGTCCGGCCGTGCAGTACGGCGTGCCCGCGCCCTCGCTCCTCACCGACATCACGAAGAACCGCACCGACGGCTACATCTTCGGGATGATCCGCAACGGCCGCGGCCTCATGCCCACGTACGATCGCATCGAGGACATGGACCGCTGGGACGTGGTGAACTACGTGCGTGCGCTCCAGGGGAAGATCCCCGGCGTGGTCGCCGACACGTCGCCCGCCGGCTATCCGGGGCAGAACGGCCGCCTCGTGCCCGGTCCCACCCTCACCGCGCCCACGCGTCCGGCTCCGTACCGGGCGCAGGACCTGGCCGCGCGCCTGGGCGCCGGTGAGAGCGCGTCGGGCGCCGACACGACGCACACCGCGGCGCCCGCTCCACGGGCCGCCGCCGCACCACAGGGAGCACGTCCGTGAGCCAGCATACCGACTTCGACATGCCGAGCGCCGAGGAGCTCGCCGTGCAGACCTCGCGGCCGATGCCCCGCATGGTGACGGTGGTCAGCGCCGCCCTCGCCATCATCGGCGCGCTCGTCTTCCTCATCGGCGCGTTCACCGGACAGGCCCGCGTCTGGCAGGCCCTGCACTTCAACTGGCTCTTCTTCGCCAGCGTCTCGCAGGCGGGCGTCGTGTTCGTCGCCGTCCAGCGCATCACCACGGCGCGCTGGTCGCGTCCCGTGGTGCGCCTGCTCGAGGGATACGTCGCGTTCCTCCCCGTCGCCTTCCTCCTGCTCATCCTGATCTTCATCGGCGGCCACCACATCTTCCCGTGGGCCACCCAGGAGGCGCCGGCGCCGGAGAAGCGCTTCTACCTGAGCTACGCGTTCGTCGCCACGCGCGACATCGTGCTGTTCGCGATCCTCACCCTGCTCAGCGTCTGGTACATCTACACGTGCCTGCGCCTCGACGTCGGCCGTCTCCCCGAGGCCGGCGCGGCGTGGGCTCGCGGCATCCGCGAGCGCATGCGCCGCGGCTTCGGCGAGGAGCGCCGCGAGATCCACTCCACGCACTCGCTCCAGGGGAAGCTGGCGGTGTGGCTCTGCCTGCTGTTCAACTTCTTCTTTCTCGTGCTCGCGTGGGACCTGTCGATGTCCCTCGACATGTACTTCCAGAGCACGATGTACGGCTGGTGGTTCTACATGGGCGGCTGGCTCGCCGCGCTCACGTCGTGGTCGCTGCTCTCCATGTGGTGGCGCCGGTACCTCGGCGCCGACGAGTACATCACCGAGCACCACTTCCACGACCTCGGCAAGCTCTCCTTCGCGTTCACGGTGTTCTGGGGCTATCTCACCTTCGCCCAGTACCTCGTGATCTGGTACGGCAACATGCCGGAGGAGACGCACTGGTTCCATCTCCGGCTGATCCAGCCGTGGACGGGGATCACGCTCGCGATCGTCGGCCTGGCCTTCGTGGTGCCGTTCTTCGGTCTGCTCTCCCGCGCCGCCAAGGTGTACCTCCCCACGTTCGTCGCGTTCGCGGCGTGCAGCGTGGTGGGGATCTGGCTGCTCCGGTACATCGAGGTCTATCCGTCGATCTACTACAAGTCGCACACGGCGCCGTTCGGCTTCTGGGAGATCGGCATCACGCTGGGCTACATCGGGCTGTGGGGGCTGTGCTATCGCGCCTTCATGGACGCGTTCCCGCGCATGCGCGTGACGCTCATGACCTCGCCGTTCCGCGACGAGGTGCAGGTGCCGGTGAACCCGGAGACCATGGAGCCGCTTCCGGCGCACGAGTGATCGCGCGCCGAGCGCTCGCGAACGGAATCGGGGGGAGGAGCGCGGCCGCGCTCCTCCCCCCGTCGCGCATTGCGCCGCGGGCCGGCGCTACGCCGCCGCTTTCTGGAGGAGCTGCTCGAGCGCCGGGCCCGGCACCGCGCCCGTGTGGCGCGCCACCTCCCGCCCGCCGCGGAACACGATGGTGGTGGGAATGCCGCGGATCGCGAACGAGGCCGCCGTGCGCTGCGCGCGGTCGGTGTTCACCTTGGCCACCAGCGCCCGCCCCTGCCAGCGCGCCGCCAGCTCATCCACGGCGGGCGCCATCATCTTGCACGGCCCGCACCAGTCCGCGTAGAAGTCCACGAGCACGGGTACCTCGGAGTCGTTGATGGTGCGCGAGAAGTCGTCGTCGTCGAGGGGGATCGGACGGTCGAGCAGGAGCGGCCTCGCGCACTTGCCGCACTTCGGGCGGTCGGGAACGCGCGGCGCCGCCACGCGATTCCACGTCTGGCAGAACTGACACCGCACGGTGATGTGCCGGGCCGTGCCGCCCGCGGGGGCTTCGGTGCTCGCCGGATTCGTCATGGTCGCTCGCTCCGCATGCGATGGTACTCTCAAAGGTAATGAGGTTGCGGGGGATGGGAGAATGGTGGCAACCAGAAGACGCGGCTCTCGGCTCTCGGCCATCGGCTCTCGGCTACGGCCCAGCGTCGAGAGCTCGCGGGGTGTGCCGCAAGCCGATGGCCGAGGGCCGAGAGCCGACAGCCGCGTCCCCTCGTAGCGTCTTCCCGCGCGCCGCCGGCAACGCGCATCCCCCCACACTGGCCCGCGAACGGGCGCCGTCTTATCTTTTTTCGATCGGGGCGTTAGCTCAGTTGGGAGAGCATTCGGTTTGCAACCGAAAGGTCGCGAGTTCGAGCCTCGCACGCTCCATCGCCAGGGCTCCGGCCGGCGGAGGCCTGACGGGATTCCCCCGTCAGGCCTTTCGTGTGCGCACCCCAGTCAGGAGGGATGACCTGAAGCTCAACATGCCCGCGGCCGCGCGTGCGTTCGCTCGCGCCATCCTTCCCGTCGCCGCGTTGCTCCTGTTCACGCCCCGTCCGGCGCTCGCCCACCTGCATCTGCGCCACGCCGAGCCGGCGGCGGACGCCACGCTCACCACCGTGCCGCGCGAGATCCGGCTCGCGTTCACCGAGCCCGTGCAGCTCGCGATCTCCGCGGTCACGCTCACTGGCCCGGATGGCGCGCCGGTGGCGCTCGGCACGCTCGCCGTCGATCCCGCGTCGTCGCGCACCCTCGTGGCCACGATCGGCGGAGCGCTGCGCGCCGGCCGCTACACCGTGACCTGGCGCACGGCCTCCCCGGACGGGCACCCGGTGCGCGGCCACTACTCCTTCGTGATCGCCGAGGGCGCCGCCGGCCTCGCCGTCACGGCTCCATCCCCCCCAGCGTCCGTCTCGACGGACAGCGGGGCGGGCGCTCGTTCTCCCACCGCCGCCGGGGAGTCCGCCGCCGCTCCGGCGCCAGCCACGCAGGCGGCGGGCGACAGCGCCGCGACTGCCGTCTTCGACGTCGACTCGCCGCTGTACGCGGCGGTGCGCTGGCTCGGCTACGCGGTGCTCATCACGCTCGCCGGTACTGTCGTCTTCACGCGCCTCGTGGTGCCGCGCGCGGCGGCGCTGGGGTTGGACGACCCCCTGCTCGTGGATCGTGCCGCCTCGCGCGCCGCGCGCGTCGGCTGGATCGCCGGGTGGCTGCTCGTGGTGGACGTGGTGCTCCGACTGCTCGCCCAGGCGTACGCCGTGAGCGGCGGCGCCGCGCCCGGCGGCGGGGCCGTCGCGGCGCTCATCACCGGAACGGTGTGGGGGTGGGGGTGGATGCTCGAGGCAGCCGCCGCGCTGCTCGCGGTGTTCGCGCTCGGGCGGGCGCGTCGCGGGCACGCGGGAGGGTGGGGGGCCGCCGGGATCGCCGTGCTCGCGCTCGCGCTCTCCCTGGCGCTCTCCGGGCACGCGGTCGCCTCGCCGCACTTTCCCGCTCTGCTCGTGCTCGCCGATGCCGTGCACGTGCTCGCCGCCTCGGGGTGGCTCGGCACGCTGCTCGCCGTCGCCGTGGTGGGCATCCCCGTGGCGCTCGCCGCGGCGGAGGAGGAACGTGGACGCGCGGTCGCGCGCCTCGTGAACGCGTTCTCCCCGCTCGCGCTCACCTGCGCCGCCCTGCTGGCCCTCACCGGCGTGATCGCCGGATGGGTGCACCTGGGAACGCTCGGGGCGCTCGGCACGAGCGAGTACGGCCGTGTCCTCGTGATCAAGCTCGGGGTGATCGCCCTCCTGGCCGCGCTCGGCGCGGTGAACTGGCGCGTGCTGCGGCCAGCGCTCGGCGACGTCGCCGCGGCGCGCCGGCTGCGCCGGTCCGCCACGGCGGAGCTGGTGATGGGCGCGGTGGTGCTCGCCGTCACCGCCGTCCTCGTCGCGACTCCGCCGCCGGCGGAGAATGGCGCGGGTGGGAGCGGGGGCGCGGGCGGAGCCACGGCCGCGGCGCACGCCGATCGGCGCTAGCTGGCCGTCGATCGTCAGCGTGGCGCGGTGACCGGGGCGGGGAGCGGGAATCCGATCCGCACGACCGTCCCGGTGGGCGCCGGCTCGATCGCGAGCTCGCCGGCGAGCTCGTTGCGTACGACGGCGCGCACGATCGTGAGCCCGCTCCCTCCGTCGGGACTGGCCGGCATCCCGCGCCCATCATCGCGAACGACCAGCTCCACGCGTTCTCCGGCGTCGTGGATCTCCACGCCCACCGTGTGAGCGTGGGCGTGCTTGAGCGCGTTGGTGATCAATTCGTTCAACACGATCGCCACCGCGCTCGCCGTCCGCGAAGGGAGGGTGGCCGTCCCCGCCACCTCGCAGCGCACGTCCTCCGCGGCACCGTACACCTCCAGGGCGCCGCGCACCACGGCGCGCGCGAGGGTGGCGAGGTCCACGTGGTCGTCGTGCGGAAGCAGAGAGTCCTGCAGCGCGGCCATGCTGCGCAGCCGTGTGATCGCGACGTCCAGCGCCTCGGGGAGCGGGCGCGGCGGGACACGCCGGCGCTCGAGCACGAGCAGCGCCTGGATCGCCGCCAGGTTGTTGCGCACGCGGTGCTGGAGCTCGCGGAGCAGCAGGGCGGTCGCCTCGGCATCGCGCCGGGCACGCTCGTAGAGCCTGCCGTTCTCGGCGGCGAGCTCGGCGAGCGCGGCGTTCAGCCGCACCAACTCGTGCTCCGTCCGCCGGATGCGGACCAGTTCCTCGACGCGCTCCACCACGTCCCGTGGCCGGGTGCGCGGCGGGAGCCAGACGTCGGGGGCCGCACCCTCGGGGTGACGCCGGGGACTCGCCGCGAGCGCCACCACCGGGAGGAGGGGCATCTGGAAGCGCGTCTTGAGCCGGGCCGCCACGGCCAGCAGCGCGTCGCGCGTACCCGAGACGACCACCGCATCCACCCCCTGCTCGGCCGCCTCCACCGCACCATTCAACGGCGCCACCAGCGCGTGGTGGCCGCGTGTTTCGAAGGCACGGCGCAGGCGCGCGGCCGGGCCGGCGCTGGCGATCAGCACTCGCGTGGGGTCGGGCATGGCGAAGCTCGAGGACCGGCCACATAGTGAAGGGCAGGAAGCGTTCCCGGCCGGTTCGGGGTCCGCTCCTTGCAGGCGATGGCCGAACCTCTTCAAGATGTCTTCCGGGAGACGCCAGTGCCATCTCGCTCGCTCCGCATCCTCGTTGGCGAGGATGAAAGCGTTACCGCGCTCGGTCTCGAGCAGGATCTACGCGCGCTCGGCCACACGGTCATTGGCGTCGCCACCGATGGGGCGACCGCCGTATCGATGGCGCGCACGCTGAGTCCCGATCTGGTGATTCTCGACGTGCGCATGCCGCACCTCAGTGGTCTCGAGGCGGCGGAGCAGATCCACGAGGAGCGCGCGGTACCGATCATCATCATCACCGCGTACAGTGATGCGGACACCGTGGGGCGTGCCGCCACCGCTCCGGTGTTCCATTACCTGGTCAAGCCGGTGAGCACCGCGCAGTTGTCCGCGGCCATCGCGGTGGCGGAGGCGCGCCATCAGGAGTGGCTCGCCCAGCGCGACGAGACGGAGGACCTGCGCCGGCGGCTCGACGACCGCAAGGTCATCGAGCGGGCGAAGGGAATTCTCATGGAGCGCGAGGGGATCTCGGAGGGTGCCGCGTACAAGGTGCTGCAGCGCACGAGCCAGAGTCGCAACATGACGATGGCCGATCTGTCGCGCAGCCTGCTCGCCGCCGAGGACCTCATGAAGTCGAGCACCCGCCCGCCGCAGCGGCGCGAGCCGGGTGAGACGCGGGAAACCCGCGAGGCGCGGGAGCCGCGGGAGACGCGCGAGTAGCGGGGCGCGGAGTGCGGGGTGCGGGGTGCGTATGAGCGGGGACTGAGCGAGGCGGGGCCGGCACGTGCCGCCCCCGCCTCGCATCCCATACTCCCCACTCCCCCGCGCCCCGTGCCGTTCAGGCCCGATTCCCGATTCTCCCTCCCTGTGGTAGCTTCCCCGGCACCTTCATCTCGGACGCCATGACTACCACCACCCAGCAGCCCGTCCCTCGAGTTGGTGAGCTCGCCCCCGACTTCACCGCCGATTCCACCTCCGGCGAGAAGGTCACCCTGTCGTCCTTTCGCGGGCGCAAGAACGTGCTCCTCGCCTTCTTCCCGCTCGCCTTCACGAGCGTCTGTACCACGGAGCTGTGCGACCTGAGCGAGGACTTCGACCAGTTCCTCGGACGCGACGTCGTCGTGCTTCCGATCAGCGTCGACTCCGTCCCCACGCTCAAGGAGTTCAGGGCCAAGCACGGCATGCGCGTGGAGCTGCTCAGCGACTTTCGCCGCGACATCTCGCGCGCGTACGGCGTGCTGCTCGCCGACAAATTCTTCTCCAATCGCGCGTACTTCCTCATCGGCAAGGATGGTCGCATCGCGTGGGAGCACGTGGAGGCCTCGCCCGGCGACCGCCGCGCGAACTCGGAGCTGTTGGAGCGCATCCAGTCGCTGAAGTGACCCGGCGGCTCGTCCGATGATCGAGCCGCTCGAGCTGCTGGCGCGCCAGGACAAATGGTTCCTCTCGGCGGGTGATGGCGTGGTGTTCGCCCCACCGCTTCCCGCCTGGCTCGACGCGCCGGGTTTCTGGGACGAGGCGACGCTCCATCAGTACGCGATGTCGCCGCTGTTCACCGTCACCGCGCTCGACGCCGAGGGGCGCGAGATCCCCATGCGCGTCGCGTCTCGCCGGTGGACGCCGGCGGAGCTGTCCGTGGAGTGGCGGATGGCGAACGGGATGACGGCCGTGGAGGTCCGCACCCTGCAGCCGGGGGGCGTCTTCGCCTCGGAGTGGCGCATCCGCGGGCTGCGCGAGTCCACCATCCACCTCGTGGCGTGGACGGCGCAGGACGGCGCGTCGGTGGACCCGGCATCGGCGTCGTACACCGGCGCCCTCGCGTTCACGCGCACGCTGCGCGACCGGCGCGACGTGCCGCTCGCCGTCACCGCGGAGCTGGCGTGCGTGGGGGGCGCCACGAGCTGGGGTGCCTGGATGAGCGAGGGGGACGCGCGGCTCCCCTACTGGGCGCTCACCCCGTTCGTGGAGAAGTGGCGCGCGGACGGACTCCCCCGCGAGATCCGCCTGGAGGGGCTCGACGCGCGCGGGTTGCTGTTCGCCGGAGTGCACCGTCGCGTCGCCGTGGATGGCGACGGCGGGGCGGCGACGTTCGCCATGCGGCTCGCGCCGGCCGATCCGGCGCTGCGCGGCGCCGAGCCGCGCGAGGAGCCGCGTTCGCCCGCCGCCACGCTCGGCGCCGCGAGTCGCCGGCGGTGGCGCGAGCTGTTCGACCGCCCACCGGCGTTCCGCTGCTCCGATCCGTACCTCGAGCATTACTACTGGTACCGCTGGTACGGCCTCTGGCTGAACGCGGTCGGGCCCGGAGCGGGGAACCATCGGCACCCCACCGTGTGCGAGGGGGTGGGCCCGTTCCACGTCCCGATCGCCTACAGCGCGCAGTGCCACGCGCGCGAGCTGCGCTGGCTGCGCGACCCGGAGCACGCGCGCGGCGTGCTGCGCACCTTCTTCGCGCATCAGAAGCCCGACGGGTCGCTGCACGGCCGGATCTACGCCAACCACCTCCAGGGCACCGACTTCTACCACGCCGACTGGGGCGGCGCGCTGCTCGCCCTCGACGCGGCCTGGCCCGACGACGCGTTCGTGCGCGAGATGTTCCGCCCCCTCGAGCGGTACGCCGAGTGGCTGGTGCGCACGCGGGATGCCGACGGCACCGGGATGATCGACGTCATCGACCAGTACGAGACCGGGCAGGAGTACACGTCGCGCTACCTGGCGGTGGATCCCCACGCCGACCGGTACGGGTGGGAGAACCGCATCCGCCTCAAGGGGATCGACGTCACCGTCTACGCGTACGCCCTCTTTCGCGCGCTCGAGCGGCTGGCGCCGCGCTCGGGCGCGCCGGATGCGGCGGGGCGCTGGAGCGCGGCGGCCGAGCGCACCGCCGCGGCCGTCCGCGAGCGGATGTGGGACCCCGATGCGGGAATGTTCTTCGACGTGCACCCGGGCACGGGCGAGCGCACCGGCGTGAAGGCCGCGGTGTGCTTCTACCCGTACTTCACCGATCTCGCCACGGCGGAGCACGTGCCCGGCCTCGAGTCCCACCTCCTCTCCCCGCGTGAGTTCTGGACGGACTTTCCCGTCCCCTCGGCCGCGCTGGACGACCCGATGTTCGACGCCGAGGGGGAGTGGAGAGGGAAGCGGCACGCCTGTCCGTGGAACGGGCGCACGTGGCCGATGACCAACAGCCACGTGGTCGAGGCGCTCGCCCGTGCCGCGCGGACGCATGCGCCGCACCTGCGCCCGGCGGCGGCGCAGTTGCTCCACCGCTTCGTGCGCATGATGTTCCGCGATGGCGACCTCACGCGCCCCAACTGCTACGAGCACTACAACCCGCTCAGCGGGCACGCGTCGGCGTACCGCGGCATCGACGACTACCAGCACTCGTGGGTCGCCGATCTGATCATCGGATGCGTGATGGGAGTGCTCCCGCGCGATCGCGGCATCACCGTGGATCCGCTCCCCTTCGGTCTCGAGCGCGCGGAGCTGACCGGCTTGCTGGTGCGGGGGCGCCGCGTGGACGTGTTCCTCGACGGCGACCGCATGACCGTGCGCGCCGACGACGAGGTGCACGAGAGCGCGATCGGCGAGCCGATCGAGATCGATGCGTGATGCGTGAGTCGATGTGACGAAGCCGCGCGGCGCGAGCCATGCTCGCGCCGCGCGGCTTCGCCCTCCGGACGACGCGGTCAGCGATTGGTCGGCTCGCCCTGCCTGCCGCTCTGCCCCTCGGGGGTGCCGGCCACCCGCCGCTGCTCCGAGGCGCTTCCCTCGGAGCCGCTCTTCGCGCCGCTCCGCCCCGACGCCGGCTCGCGCGCGGTGGTCGCCTTCACCTCGCGCTCTCCCTTCCCGCGACCGATCTCGATGCGGCGCGGCTGAGGAAGCGCCGCCTTGGGGATGCGAACCGAGAGCACCCCGTTGTCGAACTCGGCGTGGATCTGGTTCTCGTCGACCCCCTGCGGGAGCTGGAACGACCGGAAGAACGAGCCGTAGGTGCGCTCCACCATGTGGTAGCGCCCCTCCTCGCCCTCCTTCCGCTCCGAGCGCTTCTCCCCGCTCACCGACAGGATCCCGTTTTCCACGTTGATGGTGACGTCCTCCGGCTTCATTCCTGGCAGCTCGAACTCGAGGTCGATCGACTGATCGTCCTCGCGCACGTCCACCGCGGGCGTCCACCGCGAACCAGAGCCGACGGCATCCTCGAAGAGCCGGTCGATCTCCCGGCGAAGTCCGAAAATCGAAGATCCAGTGCCGAAGAATGGCACCAGGCCACTTCCGCGATATGCCATAGCATGCTCCTGTTGAGGTGACCTCCCCGCTCGCTGCAACCGACGTACCGGCCGTTGGTTGCCGCTCTGACAGAGGAACGTGCCGGAGCGGCGTCAGGCTGTCGATGCTGCAGCCTCGTGACGCTCCGGTGCGGTCGGTCATCTTGTCCGTAGGGAGAATGCCCGGTAGTTTGCTCACGACTCACCTGCGAGGATGCTTGCCGCCACGTGCACGGTCTCCCGGGCGCCCCGCCCGAGCGCACCACCGCTCGCCGCTGATCATGGTCGCCGAGGTCTCGGCCCGGCTGGCCGGAGGCGCCGACCTCGGCGTGGTGCTTCCGAGTGTGGCGGAGGCGGTGCGCGACGGGATCGGCGCCGCGGCCTGCTCCATCTGGCGTACGGGGGATCGGAACGCCGGCGGGTGGACGGCCCTCGCGCACGCCGGCGCGGGGGCGATCGCGCCGGCGCCGGGGGCCGATCCCTCCGTCGCGGGCGATGGCGGTGCCTGGGCGACGCTGCCGATCGCGGCGGGCGACCGGCGCGTGGGGGCGCTCGCCGTGGCGCGCGCGGCGCCGCTCTCCGACGAGGAGCGGATGGCGCTCGGTACGGTCGCCAATCTCCTGGCCACCGCCATCGTCGCCGCCGACGAGACGCGCCGCTTCGCCGAGGAGGTCGCGTCGGGGACGCGGGAGCTGGAGGCGCAGCACCGGTTCATCGAGCGCATCGTCGACTCGCTTCCCGTCGGACTCTACGTCGTGGACCGCGAGTACCGGGTGCACGCCTGGAACCGGAAGCGCGAGACGGGCACGCAGGGGGTGCTGCGCGAGGAGGCGCTCGGCCGGACGATCTTCGAGCTGCTCCGGCGCCAGCCCGCGGACGTGCTGCGCGAGGAGTTCGACCTCGTGTTCCGCACCGGTGAGATGACGCAGTTCGAGATGGAGTCGAGCGCGTTCGGCGAGCCGCGCACCTTCCGCGTGTCCAAGATCCCCATGCGCATCCACGACGCCGACGTCACGCACGTCATCACCATCGGCGAGGACATCACCGACTGGAAGCGCGCGCAGGAGCGGGCGGCGCAGGCGCAGAAGCTCGCGGCGCTGGGGCAGCTCTCGGCCGGCGTGATGCACGAGATCAACAACCCGCTCGCGACCATCGGCGCGTGCGCGGAGAGCATGGCGCTGCAACTCCAGGAGGGGAGCGTGCCGGATCCGCTGCGCGAGGCGTTCGCCGAGTACTGCCAGATCATCGACCACGAGGTGCATCGCAGCAAGCGCATCGTGGATGGGCTCCTCGACTTCAGCCGGCCGAAGGCGGCGGAGCGCGGCGCGGTGGACGTGCGGGAGGTGGTGGACCAGACGCTCTTCCTCCTCAAGCACCACGCCCGATTTCGCGGCGTGCGGGTGGACGCGTCGAGCGCGCCCGGCACGCCGCCCATCGTGCACGGCAACCGCGAGCAGCTCGTGCAGGTGCTCATGGCACTCCTGCTGAACGCCGCCGACGCGATGCGCGGGCGCGGCACCGTGCGCGTGCGCACGACGGACGCGAGCGGCGGGCGCGAGGTGGTGATCGCCGTGGAGGACGAGGGGGAGGGGATCCCGGCGTCGGCGATCGCCAAGCTGTTCGAGCCGTTCTACACCACCAAGTCGCCCGGGCGCGGGACGGGGCTCGGGCTGTCGATCTGTTACGGGATCGTGGCCGATCACGGAGGACGCATCGAAGTGGAGAGCACCGTGGGGGTGGGGAGCACCTTCCGCGTGCGTCTGCCCGCGGAGGGGAGGGGGGCGGCATGAGAGACGACGCGCGCATCAAGGTCCTGATCGCCGAGGACGAGCCGCACCTGGGCGCGATCCTCGAGAAGTTCCTCGCCGGGCGCGGGTACCAGGTGGTCACGTACGGCGATGGCCGCGCGGCGCTCGACGCGCTGCGCGCCGAGGCGTTCGACGTCGCGCTGCTCGACATCGTGATGCCGGAGCTGGATGGGCTCGAGGTGCTGCGGCAGGTGCGCGAGGAGGCGTCGCCGCCCGAGGTGATCATCATCACCGGCAACGGCACGGTGGAGACGGCGATCAGCGCCATGAAGCTCGGTGCCTACGACTATCTCACCAAGCCGTACCGCATGGCGGAGATCGACGTGCTCGTGCGGCGGGCGTGGGAGAAGCGCCAGCTCGCGCGCGAGAACACGCTGCTGCAGACGCGTCTCTCGCGCGTGGACGAGATGCCGCCGATCGTGACGCAGTACGCGCCCATGCAGGCGGTGCTCGCGCTGGTGGAGCGGGTGGCGCGGAGCGACTCCACGGTGCTGATCTCCGGCGAGTCGGGGACGGGGAAGGAGCTCGTCGCGCGGCTGCTGCACCGGCTCTCGCACCGCGCCGCGGGGCCGCTCGTGGACATCAACTGCGCGGCGATCCCCGACGCGCTCCTGGAGAGCGAGCTGTTCGGGCACGAGCGCGGGGCGTTCCCCGGGGCCGCGACGCGGAAGCTGGGGCTGTTCGAGCTGGCCTCGGGGGGGACGATCTTCATGGACGAGGTCGGCGCGCTCGATCCGCGCGTGCAGGGGAAGCTCCTGCGGGCGCTCGAGCTCGGGACGTTCTACCGGGTGGGAGGGACCCAGAAGGTGCACAGCGACATCCGGGTGGTGGCGGCGAGCAACCAGGACCTCGCCCAGCGCGTGGCCGACGGCACCTTCCGGAGCGATCTCTACTATCGCATCAACACCATCAGCATCACGCTCCCCCCGCTGCGCGAGCGGGCCGTGGACATCCCGCTGCTCGCCCAGCACTTCCTGGAGCTGTTCGGGGGGCCGACGCCGCCGTCGCTCGCGCCGGACGCGCTCGCCGCGCTCCGGGCGTACCGCTGGCCCGGGAACGTGCGCGAGCTGCGCAACGTGATCGAGCGCGCCGTCCTGCTCGCCGGCGATGCGCCGATCAAGGCCGCCGACCTGCCGCTCGCCGCCCCGTCGGCGGTGGGCGGGGAGGCGGCGGTGCTCCCCGGCGAGGCGCTGGTGCCGCTCGAGCTGGTGGAGCGGCAGCACATCGAGTCCGTGCTGCGCCACGTGCACTGGCACCAGGGGCGCGCGGCCGAGATTCTCGGCATCTCACCCAAGACCCTGTACCGGAAGATCCGCGAGTACGGCTTCCGCCGGCCCACCGCGGGCTAGCACGGCGCGAGGTACCATGAAGATCCTGGTCATCGAGGACGATCCCACCGTCGGACAGTACGTGAAGCGCGGGCTCGAGGAGCAGCGGTGGGGGGTGGATCTCGTGCCGGACGGCGAGGAAGGGGAGCGGCGGGCGCAGTCGGAGGCGTACGATCTCATCGTGCTCGACATGCGGTTGCCGGGGCGGTCGGGGATGGAGGTGCTGCACAACCTCCGCGCGCGCGGGTTCGAGCGGCCGGTGCTCGTGCTCACCGCCCAGGATGCCCTGGACGCGAAGGTGAAGGCGCTGCGCGCGGGCGCCGACGACTACGTCACCAAGCCGTTCGCGTTCGAGGAGCTGCTCGCGCGCGTGGAGGCGCTGAGCCGGCGGCCGCGGGCGATGCTCGCCCCGGTGCTCCACGTCGCCGACCTGGAGCTCGACCAGAACACGCGCACCGTCACCCGCGGCGGCGAGCCGATCGAGCTCACGCCCAAGGAATACACCGTGCTGGAGTACCTCATGCGTCATGCCGGCCGCGTGATGAGCCGCACGCTGATCACCGAGTACGCTTGGGGGTATCACTTCGATCCGGGCACGAACATCGTGGACGTCGTCATCAACCATCTGCGCAAGAAGGTGGACGCGGCGAACGGGGCGAAGCTCATCCACACCGTGCGCGGCGTCGGATACGTCATCCGCGAGTGAGCGCGCTCGCGGCGGGGAGACCGTGATGAGCAGCATCCGCGCGCGACTCACGCTCGCGTACACGGGCGCCATGATGGGGACGATGGCGGCGTTCGCCATCGTGCTCTGGACTACGCGCCGCGCCGGCTCCTACGAGGAGCTCGCGCGGCACGTGTACTTCGAGGCGAACCTCGCGCGCAACATCATCCGCCAGCAGGAGCAGCGCGGGCAGCCGGTCACCGTCACGCGCGATTCCCTGGTCGGCCCCACCATCACGCCGACGGTGCGCGGGCTGCTCGACTCGATGCCCGAGTACGTGCTCGTGCTCGACCAGAACGGCCGCATGCTGTACGCCTCGGACGCGGTGCAGCACGGGCTCTCCGAGGACGACCGTGCCACGCTGCAGACGGCGGCGATCGTCGCGCCGGCCGGGGGGATGGGGCAGCTCTTCGACCTCGGCAACAAGCGCCTCCTCCTCGTCGCCGTGAGCTCGGGCGATCCGTCATCGGCCATCTCGCGCGTGGTCGCGGCCGCCTCCACGCGCGCCTCCGAGGTCGCGGTGCGCGAGCTGATCGGCACGATGGTCGTGATCGCGCCGCTGCTCCTCATCGCCTCCGTCGGGCTGGCGTACGCGATCGCCGGGCGCGCCTTCCAGCCCGTGGACCGGATGATCAACGAGCTGCAGGCGATCACCGACGGACGGAGCCTCCACCGGCGCCTCCCCGTGGATCGCGGCGGCGACGAGCTGGGACGGCTGGCGGTGACGCTCAACGAGATGATCGAGCGGCTCGAGAAATCGTTCTCCGCCCTCCGGCGCTTCACGGCGGACGCCAGCCACGAGCTCAAGACCCCGCTCGCCGTGCTGCGCGCGGACGTGGAGCGGGCGATGAGCGCGCAGAGCACGCGCGCCGAGAAGATGGTGGCGCTCGAGGAGGCGCTGCAGGAGACGACGCGGATGGCGGACCTCGTGGACAGCCTCCTCACGCTGGCGCGCGCGGACGAGGGACGGTTCGAGCTGCATCGCGAGCGGGTGGCCCTCGAGCCGGTGGTGCGCGACGTGTTCGAGACGGCGACGATCCTCGGGGAGGCGGCGGGGATCACGGTGAGCATGCCGGAGCCGGCGCACGTGGTGGCGCTCGGCGACCGGGCGCGGTTGCGCCAGTTGTTTCTCAACCTCGTGACCAACGCGATCAAGTACACGCCGCGCGGCGGGAGCGTGGAAGTCGCGCTCACCCTGCACGACCGCACGGCGTCGTTCTCCGTGCGCGACACGGGGATGGGGATCTCGGCGGCGGACCTCCCGCACATCTTCGAGCGCTTCTATCGCGCCGACCGCGCCCGCTCCCGCTCCCCGGAGCGCGGGGGGGTGGGGCTCGGCCTCGCCATCAGCCAGTGGATCGCCGAGGCGCACGGCGGCACGATCTCCGTCCGCTCGCGGCTGGGGCGCGGCAGCACCTTCACGGTCACCCTCCCGGCGCTGGAGGAGGTGGAGCACGGGGCGACGGCGGAGGCGTCGGAGGGGGTGGCGTGAGGGCACGCGCGGAGCGCGGTGCGCGGAGCGCGGGGCGCGGTGCGCGTATCAGCAGGGACTGAGCGAGACGGGGCCGGCACATGCCGGCCCCGTCTCGCATTCCATGCTTCACGCATCCCGCGCCCCGCGCCCCGCGTCCCGGGCGGTTTGCGCCCCGCGCCCCGCGCCCCGGGTCGCTTGCGCCGCATTCGATCTTGGACGGATCCCGGTTCCCGGATTTCCCGCCTCTGACGCCAAGATAAAGCAAAAGTAACACCCGCTTCACCGTTTCTTAATGATGTTTGCATTCCATCAACACGCGGCGGCCGTACCTTCAGGCACGGCAATGGCAACTGCGCCACACCGGGCACTCCCACACAGCCGAGTGACGCTCGCATGTTCACCAATCTGATCGAGTCGAAACGCAAGCGAGACCGTAGCGTGGGCGGAACGACGATGAGCGTCGTCCTGCACGCTGCCCTCATTGCCCTCTTCGTCGTCGTCACGGCCAACGCCGGACAGAAGATGCACGAGGAGAAGCGGCAGGAGGACGTGAAGTTCGTCGAGGTCAAGAAGGAGCCGCCTCCGCCCGAGCCGGAGAAGCCGCCACCGCCGCCGGACGTCGTCGCGGCGCCGCCACCGCCGAAGGGCTTCCAGACCCTCACGGCCCCCATCAAGATCCCGGACAAGATCCCCGAGGTCGACCTCTCCAAGTCCGTCACCAACGAGGCGGACTTCAGCGGAAAGGGCGTCGAGGGCGGTATCGCGAAGGGCGTCGCCGGTGGCACCGGTCCCGTGAACAAGGACCAGCCGTACTTCGAGTTCCAGGTGGAGAAGCCGGTGCTCGCGAAGGAGAACAACCCGGCCCCGCGCTATCCGTCGATGCTCGAGAGCTCGCACGTCGAGGGCGAGGTGCTCGCCCAGTTCGTGGTGGACACCGCCGGTCGCGCCGAGATGAACACCTTCAAGGTGCTCAAGTCGACCAACGAGCTGTTCACTTCGTCCGTCAAGAACGTGCTCCCGCAGATGCGCTTCTACGCCGCCGAGGTGGGCGGGCACAAGGTGAAGCAGCTCGTGCAGATGCCGTTCGTCTTCAAGGTTCCCAAGTAAGCACCCGCCACACACTCTGGAGGAGTACCGTTCATGAACATGTCGCTCACCGCCCTCTGGCAGTCCATGGGCTGGTTCGCCAAGGGCATCGTGATCGTGCTCGCGATCATGTCGATCTTCTCGCTGTCCATCATGGTCCAGAAGTGGTGGAGGCTGAAGAAGGCGCAGGCCGAAACGCGCAAGTTCGCCCCTGAGTTCTCGCAGTTCCTCGAGGAGGACAACCTCAACGAGGCGATCAAGCTCGCCGAGGGCTACAAGAAGTCGCACGTGGCGCGCGTGCTCGGTGGTGCGCTGGGCGAGGTGAAGCCCCTCCTGCAGGATGGCTCCGTCACCGTGGCCGACATCAACTCGGCCGAGCGCGCGGTCGAGCGCAACATGATGATCATCATCTCCGAGCTGAAGCGCGGCCTCGCCGTGCTCGCCACCGTCGGCGCCACCGCGCCGTTCGTCGGTCTGCTCGGTACGGTCATGGGGATCGTGAACGCCTTCACGGGGATGGCCGTCTCCGGCGCCGGCGGGCTGGGCGCGATCTCGGCGGGTATCGCCGAGGCGCTCATCACGACCGCCTTCGGTCTCATCGTCGCCATTCCGGCGGTGTGGGCGTTCAACTACTTCAGCACGAAGATCGACAACCTGACCGTCGAGATGACGTACACCTCGAAGGAGATGATCGACTATCTCATCAAGGGCGTCGCCGGCGAGTTCGGTCGCTCGCGTTTCACCCGCGAGTTCAACGCCGCCACCGGGAACCCCGGCGGCCCGATCGCGCAGTAACCGCCAGGACTCGAGGAGTCAACCATGGCGATGTCCACTGGTGGCGGTGGAGGAGTCAAGGCGGAGCCGAACGTCACGCCGCTCATCGACGTGATGCTCGTCCTCTTGATCATCTTCATGATCGTCACCCCGCTCATCAACGCCGGGTTCAATGCCCAGCCGCCGGAAGGGGTGAACCTGAAGTCGCACCCCGAGGACCAGGGCGACGTGGTGCTCGGCATCGATGCGGAGGGGCAGTACTACCTGAACAAGAAGCCCATCCGCAACGAGACGCTGGCCCAGCAGCTCAAGTCCATCTACGATGCCCGAACGGTGGACAAGATCCTCTACCTGAAGGCGGACAAGAACCTGGAGTACTCGAAGGTGCTCGACGCGGTCGACATCGCGGCCCACAACGGCGTGCGTGTGGTGGGCGCGATCACCGATCAGCAGGCGGGCACCAAGTCCACGGTCGCGGGCGATGTGCCGCCCGTGCCGGGCAGCGACAACAAACAAGCGCCCTGAGGAGGTAACACCATGGCCATGTCAGGCGGGGGCGCCGGCGGTCTCACGAACGAGATCAACGTCACGCCGATGATCGATGTGCTCCTCGTGCTCCTCGTCATCTTCATGATGGCGGTGCCGATGGCGCGCAAGGCGATCGACGTGCAGCTCCCGGATCCGACGCCATCCACGGCGCCCGCGACGCCGAACAACGACCAGATCGTGTTGCAGGTGCTCCCCGACGGATCGTACAAGATCAACAGCGAGGCGGTGACCAAGGATCGGTTGCTCGCGCGCCTCAAGGAGATCTACGATCCGCGCCCGGACAAGATCATCTTCGTGAAGGGTGACCCCAAGGTGAAGTACCAGGACGTCATCCACGCGATGGACATGGCGCGCGGGGCCGGCGTCAAGGTGATCGGCGTCCCGCCCAAGTAAGCACGGCTCGGGGGAAGCTCCACCGATACGACGGACGAACCTCTCCGGGGCGTCCGTCGTATTACTTTTGGGATGCGGACCACCGCGTGCCGCACGGACTTCTCATGAACACACCACCGGACACCGACAGCCGGGCCTCCACGAGGCCGCCGTACCGACCGCCGACGGGGCTCCCCCTCGAGCGGCAGGGGCGTTGGGGCGTGCCCGTGTCCGTGCTGCTCCACGCGCTGCTGTTCGCGCTCCTGCTTCTCCCCCTTCTCTTCACGCCGCGGCTGCCGGTGCTTCCCACCGGAGGCGGTCCCGGCGCCGCCGGCGGGGGAGGTGGCGGTCGGCGGGGGACGGGGGGGCGGCCCGCTCAGGAGCGCCTGCAGTACATCGACGTCAGGCCCGCGGCCGCCGCGCCGGCGGAGGCGCCGGTGACCGCGCCGCCGAAGGAGCAGGCGCCCAAACCGGAGCCACCCAAGCCGGTGCCGAAGCCGGCGGTGAAGCCGGTGGCGAAGCCCGTCGTACCGCCACCTCCCGCGGCGCCCGCGCCGCGCGTGAGCGCGGTCGCGCCCGCCGCCGCGTCGCCGTTGCCCGGAGAGGGGGGCGGCTCCGGCGACGATGGCACCAACGGGGCCGGCCCGGGGACCGGCGGCGGCGTGGGGGCGGGGATCGGCCCCGGTCGGGGAAACGCGAGCGGACCCGGCACCGGCGGAGGCAACGGCACCGTGTACCCGCCAGTCCCCGACTACTTTCCGCTGACTCCCACGCGGCACCCGCGGCTCCCCGGCGACTCGCTCGTCATCTACTTCACGTTGGATGAGCGCGGCAACGTGCTTCGCCTCGAGGTGCCGTCCACTGGCGACCGCCAGTTCGATCGCGAGATGCGCGAGCGCTACGCGGAGGTGAAGTTCCGTCCGGCGACCAAGGGCGACGGCACCCCGGTGGCTGGCCGATTCCCGGTCGTGGTGCGATTCTGACCGGGCGGCGTCGCGGCGATCTAGCCATGGTCTAGATCGCTCGTTACCTTCTCGGCGCCCATACCTCGTTCTCCGGGACGTCCTCATCGCCGGCTCCGGCCACTCCTGCCGCCGGAGGCGAGCCCCCTTCATTCGAGGGACTCAATGACCACTGCGGTCGCCGAGCGCACCACCCAAGAGCATCCGTCCGATTTCGTCAAGGCGCTGACGCTCACCGATGCCACGATGCTCGTGGCCGGATCGATGATCGGCTCGGGCATCTTCATCGTCTCCGCCGACATTGCCCGAGCGGTCGGATCACCTTTCTGGCTGCTCGCCGTCTGGGTGCTCACCGGAGTGATCACGCTCCTCGGCGCCCTCGCGTACGGCGAGCTCGCGGCGATGTACCCCAGGGCGGGCGGGCAGTACGTCTTCCTGCGCGAATCGATGGGTCCACTCATGGGATTCCTCTATGGGTGGACCCTTTTCGTCGTGATCCAGACGGGGACGATCGCCGCCGTGGCCGTGGCGTTCGGCCGATTTCTCGGCGTGATCTGGCCGGCGGCGACGCCGGATCTGTACACGTGGTTCCCGCATCTCACCCTCTCCACGCCGGGCGGCCCGGTCGATCTGGGGCTGAGTCCACAGCGGCTGATCGCGCTCATCGTCGTGTGGGTGCTCACGTGGATCAACCTGCGCGGCGTACGGGAAGGGAAGCTCGTGCAGACGTCGTTCACGCTGGTGAAGACCGGCGCGCTCGCGCTGCTGATCGTGCTCGGGCTCACGGTGGGGCGCAACGCGACGGCGATCGCCGCGAACTTCGGGCAGGGGCACTTCATGCCCACGACCGACCTGAGCGGCGCGTTCGTGCTCGCCTTCGGAGCGGCGCTCGTCGGCTCGCTCTTCTCGAGCGATGCGTGGAACAATGTGACGTTCGCCGCCGCCGAGGTGCACAACCCCCGCCGGAACCTGCCGCTCGCCCTGGCGCTCGGCACCGGCCTCGTCACGCTGCTCTACGTCTCGGCCAACGTGTCGTATCTCACCGTGCTCCCCCTGCACGGCGCGGCTGAGGGGGGGACGGTGTTGGCGCGCGGGATCCAGCACGCGACGCAGGACCGCGTCGGGACGGCGGCGGCCGAGGTGATCTTCGGCGGGAGCGGGCGGGCGCTGATGGCGGTCGCCATCCTGATCAGCACCTTCGGGTGCGCGAACGGGCTGATTCTCGCCGGCGCGCGCGTGTACTATGCGATGGCGCGCGACGGTCTGTTCTTCCGCGGTGCGGGCCGGCTGAACGCGCGCCGCGTGCCGGCGACCGGGCTCGTGATCCAGGCCGTGTGGACCACGCTCCTCTGCCTCACCGGCACCTACGGCCAGCTCCTCGACTACGTGATCTTCGCGGCCCTCGTCTTCTACGTGCTCACGACGATCGGGCTGTTCATCCTCCGTGCGAAGCGCCCCGACGCCGAGCGGCCGTACCGGGCGGTGGGCTATCCCGTGCTCCCCGCGCTGTACATCCTGCTCGCCGCGAGCGTCGCCATCATTCTCCTCATCGCCGACAAGACGCGTGTGCAGGCGCTCTCGGGGCTGGTGCTCGTGCTCGTCGGCATCCCGGTGTTCTTCGTCTGGCGCAACGTGGAAGGGTCGTAGCGCGCGAGCGCCACGGCGCGCTCCCCATGCTCCGCCCGACGACCCCGCCCTGGCACTCGTTCGCCGCGGCGCGGGCGGTGGCCCTGTCGCTCCGCAAGCCCGTTTATCCCAGGAGATCACTCACGATGATTCGGATGGACGCACTGTTCCGCCGCGCGCTCCCCCTCGCCGTCGCGGCGCTCGTCGCGGTGGTGGCGGGACCCGTCGCGGCGACGCGGCTGGCCGCTCAGGACACCGCCGGCGCCGCCGCCACCCCGGCCGCGCACGCGGCGCCGGCGCAGGAGGCCGCCGCCGGAGGGGAGGCGAACCTCAGGATCCCCGACCTCTCCCAGGTCCAGTTCCACGGCGTGCCCGGACACACGCTGCTCCTCGCCGGGTTGGCCGTGTGCGCGTTGGGCATGCTCTTCGGCCTCGTCATCTACAGCTCGCTCAAGCGCCTGCCGGTGCACGAGGCCATGCGGGAGATCTCCGAGCTGATCTACGAGACGTGCAAGACGTACCTCATCACCCAGGGGAAGTTCATCCTCCTCCTCGAGGTGTTCATCGGGCTGGTCATCCTGCTCTACTTCGGCCTGCTGCTGCACTTCTCGGCCGTGAAGGTGGTGATCATCCTCCTGTTCTCCCTGCTCGGGATCGCCGGGAGCTACGGCGTGGCGTGGTTCGGGATCCGCGTCAACACCTTCGCCAACTCGCGGACGGCGTTCGCCAGCCTGCGCGGCAAGCCGTATCCGTGCTACGCGATCCCGCTGCGCGCGGGGATGAGCATCGGCATGCTGCTCATCAGCGTGGAGCTGGTGATGATGCTGGGCATTCTCCTGTTCATCCCGGGCGACTACGCCGGACCCTGCTTCATCGGGTTCGCCATCGGCGAGTCGCTCGGCGCCGCGGCGCTGCGCATCGCGGGCGGGATCTTCACGAAGATCGCCGACATCGGGTCGGATCTCATGAAGATCGTGTTCAACATCAAGGAGGATGACGCGCGGAACCCGGGCGTGATCGCCGACTGCACCGGCGACAACGCGGGGGACTCCGTGGGGCCGAGCGCCGACGGGTTCGAGACGTACGGGGTGACCGGGGTGGCGCTGATCACCTTCATCGTGCTCGCCGTGCGCGAGCCGGCCGTGCAGGTGCAGCTCCTGGTGTGGATCTTCGTGATGCGCATCGTGATGATCCTCGCCAGCGCCGGGTCGTATCTGCTCAACGAGGCGGTGGCGAAGGCGCGGTACGCGAACGCGGCGAAGATGAACTTCGAGGCGCCGCTCACCTCGCTCGTGTGGCTCACGTCGATCGTGTCGATCGGGCTCACGTACCTGGTGTCGTGGTTCATCCTCCCCGGGCTGGGCGACGGGACGATGTGGTGGAAGATCGCCAGCGTGATGACCTGCGGCACGCTCGCCGGCGCGCTCATCCCGGAGCTGGTGAAGGTGTTCACCTCGGTGGAGGCGACGCACACGAAGGAGGTCGTCACCTCGTCGCGCGAGGGGGGCGCGTCGCTGAACATCCTCTCCGGGCTGGTGGCGGGGAATTACAGCGCGTTCTGGCTGGGGATGGCCATCATGGCGCTCATGGCCATCGGCGCGTGGGTGGCCGGAACCGGCGCGCACACGCCCACGGGGATGGATGCGTACATGGCCGCCCCCGCGGTGTTCGCCTTCGGGCTCGTCGCGTTCGGCTTCCTCGGCATGGGACCGGTCACGATCGCCGTGGACTCGTACGGCCCGGTGACGGACAACGCGCAGTCGGTGTACGAGCTGTCGCTGATCGAGCAGCAGCCGGGGATCGCGGGGAGCCTGAAGCAGCAGTACGGCTTCGACGTGGATTTCGAGGCGGCCAAGCACTTCCTCGAGGAGAACGACGGGGCGGGGAACACGTTCAAGGCCACCGCCAAGCCCGTGCTCATCGGCACCGCCGTGGTGGGCGCCACCACGATGATCTTCTCGATCATCGTCGCGCTCACGCAGGGGCTCACGCAGAACCTGGACAAGCTGTCGCTCCTGCACCCGCCCTTCCTGCTCGGGCTCGTGACGGGGGGCGCGGTGATCTACTGGTTCACCGGCGCCTCCACGCAGGCGGTCACCACCGGCGCGTACCGCGCCGTGGAGTTCATCAAGGCCAACATCAAGCTCGAGGGGGCGGTGAAGGCCTCGGTGGAGGACAGCAAGAAGGTGGTGGAGATCTGCACGCGGTACGCGCAGAAGGGGATGCTCAACATCTTCATCACCGTCTTCTTCGCCACGCTCGCCTTCGCGTTCGTGGAGCCGTACTTCTTCATCGGCTACCTCATCTCGATCGCCCTGTTCGGGCTGTACCAGGCGATCTTCATGGCGAACGCCGGCGGCGCGTGGGACAACGCGAAGAAGATCGTGGAGGTGGAGCTGAAGCAGAAGGGCACCGAGCTGCACGCCGCGACGGTGGTCGGCGACACGGTGGGCGATCCGTTCAAGGACACGTCCTCGGTCGCGCTCAACCCGATCATCAAGTTCACCACGCTGTTCGGGCTGCTCGCGGTGGAGCTGGCCGTGTCGCTCACCGGCGACAAGGGGCCGGGGCTGAGCCACGTGCTCGCCGCCATCTTCCTCGCCGTGGCTCTCGTGTTCGTCTGGCGCTCGTTCTACGCGATGCGGATCGAGCGCCAGTAACGTCCGGCGCGCGTGTCGGGCGGTGAACCGTGATGCGGCCGGGGGGCTCCTCCGGCCGCATCACACACCCGGAACCGGAATGTCATCTCTGTTTTCACGTAAGCCGATCCAGGAACTGATCGCCGAGGGCGACAACCCGAACTCGCTCAAGCGCGCGCTCGGGGCGGGCGACCTCATCATGCTCTCCATCGGCGCGGTCATTGGCGCGGGGATCTTCAGCGCCATCGGGACCGCCGCCGCCGGACAGCTCGACGCCGCCGGCCACGTCGTGCGCAGCGGCGCCGGTCCGGCGCTGGTGTTCTCCTTCGTGCTCGCCGGCTTCGCGTGCGCGCTGGCGGGGCTCTGCTACGCGGAGCTGGCGTCGATGATCCCGCAGGCCGGGAGCGCGTACGCGTACACGTACGCCACCCTCGGCGAGATCGTCGCCTGGATCATCGGGTGGGACCTGATCCTCGAGTACGCCGTGGGGAACGTCGCCGTGGCGATCTCCTGGGGCGACTACTTCCGGAGTCTCACGCACGGGCTGCTCGACCTCCCCGTGTGGCTCACCACCGGGTACCGGACGGCGCTCCTGAGCCCCGATCCCGCCGTGCACGGGTTGCTCCAGAGTGCCCCGCACGTCGGGGGGATCCCGATCCTCGTGAACCTGCCGGCGTTCGCCATCGTGATGGTCATCACCTGGCTGCTCATGATCGGCGTGCGGGAGAGCGCGCGGGCGAACAACGTGATGGTGGTGGTGAAGCTCGTCGTGCTCGCCATCTTCGTCGGCGTCGGCGTCATGCACATCAATCCGGCCAACTACCACCCGTTCGCCCCGAACGGCTTCACCGGCATCCATCACGGGGCGGCGATCGTGTTCTTCGCCTACATCGGGTTCGACGCGATCTCCACGGCCGCCGAGGAGACGAAGAAGCCGCAACGGAATCTCCCGCTCGGCATCCTCGGCGGGCTCGCCATCTGCACGGCGATCTACATCGTGGTCGCGCTCGTGCTCACCGGGATCGCGCCGGCCGGGCAGCTGGCCGTGGCCGACCCGCTCGCCCAGGCGCTGCAGATCGCCGGGATGACCAACGTGAGCCGGCTCGTCGCGTTCGGCGCGGTGTTCTCCATGACCGCGGTCCTGCTCGTGTTCCAGTACGGCCAGCCGCGCATCTTCTTCGCCATGGCGCGCGACGGGCTGCTCCCCTCGTGGGCCGCGAAGGTCCACGGGCGATACCGCACGCCGTACATCACGACGCTGATCACCGGGCTGTTCGTCGGCCTCTGGTCGCTCATCGGCGACGCGGGGGAGACGTACGACCTCACCAACATCGGCACGCTCTCCGCGTTCGCCCTCGTGTGCATCGGCGTGCTCGTGCTGCGCTACAAGGAGCCGGATCGTCCACGCCCCTTTCGCGTCCCGTTCATCTGGCCCGTGTCGCTGGGGGGCGCCGCCGTCTGCATCTTCCTCATGCGGGGGCTCCCGCCACAGGCGTGGGAGCGCTTCGCGATCTGGCTCGTGATCGGCCTCGTCCTCTACTTCGTGTACGGGTACGCGCACTCGACGCTCCGGCGCCACCGCGGTCCGGTGGGTCCCCGGCGCGACTGACGCGAACGACCACTCCCACACCCGACGCCGCCCATGTGGAAAGCTCTTCGTCGCGTCTCGTTGACGCAGTGGATCGTGATCTCGATGGTCGTCGGAACGCTGCTCGGCTGGGCCGTTCCCGATGTCGCCATGGCCCTCAAGCCGCTCTCCTCGATCTTCCTGCGCATGATCAAGCTGCTGATCGTGCCGCTCATCACGAGCATGCTCGTGGTGGGGATCGCCGGGCACGGCGATGACATGAAGCGCGTGGGGCGGCTGGCGCTCCGGTCGATCATCTACTTCGAGATCGTCACCACGCTGGCGCTCGCCGTCGGACTCGCGGCGGTGAACCTCGTGCGTCCCGGGGACGGCGTCACGCTCGATACGGCGTCGGCGGCGGAGGGGGCGCAGCTCGCCAGCACGCACGTCACGCTGGGCGGCGTGCTGGAGCACATCGTGCCGCAGAGCTTCTTCGAGGCGGCGGCGACCAACGAGGTGCTCCAGATCGTCTTCTTCGCCGTGCTGTTCGGCGTCGCGCTCTCGCAGGTGAAGGGGGCGCCCAAGCAGTTCATGCTCTCCTTCGCCGAGAGCACGGCGGAGGTGATGTTCAAGTTCACCAACCTCGTCATGGCGTTCGCCCCCATCGGCATCGGGGCGGCGATCGCGTACACGGTGGGGAAGAACGGGCTCGGCGTGCTGGGCAGCCTCGGGCTGCTCGTGCTCACGCTGTACGGCGCGCTGGCCGTGTTCATCGCGTGCGTGCTGGTGCCCGTGGCGGTCGCCACCCGCGTGCCGATCAGGCGCTTCCTGTCGGCGGTGAAGCAGCCGGCGCTCATCGCCTTCTCCACCGCGTCGTCGGAGGCGGCGCTGCCGCGGGCGATGGAGGAGCTCGAGGCGATGGGCGTGCCGCGGCGCATCGTCGCCTTCGTGCTCCCCACGGGCTACTCGTTCAACCTCGACGGGAGCACGCTCTACCTGGCGGTGGCGTCGGTGTTCGTCGCCCAGGCGGCCGGCGTCGACATGTCGCTCGGTCAGCAGCTCTTCATGATGCTCACGCTCATGCTCACGAGCAAAGGCGTGGCGGCGGTGCCGCGGGCATCGCTGGTGATCCTCTCCGGCGCGCTCGCCACGTTCGGCCTGCCGCTGCAGGGCGTGGCGGTGATCCTCGGCGTGGACGCGCTCATGGACATGGCGCGCACCTCGATCAATCTCGTCGGGAACTGCCTGGCGACGGTGGTGATGGCCAGGTGGGAAGGGGAGTTCGCGCCGGAGCCGAGTCCGGCGCGGGAGCTGGTGGGGGAGTCCATCGGGAGGTGAGGTCGCGGTGAGGTCGCGGTGAGGCGCGAGTGGAGCGAGGGGGGATGAGGCGCGAGTCGGAGCGAGGACCGCCCGGAGCGAGGGGAGTCGGACGGGCACCGCCCCCCCGGCGTCCTTCGCGCCGGGTTCTCCTCGCTCCGACTCGCGCTTCACCCCCGACTTGCTTCGCTCCCGGTATTCTTCGCTCCGACTCGCGCTCTACCCCCTTCGCTCCGACTCAGGAATTGCTCGCCTCGACCCCGAGGAATCGAAGCGCCCCCCGAACCGCGCCGCGGACGGGGCGCACCTCGCCGGGTTGGACCTGCGCGCCCGGTACCGATGACTTGAGGCGGTGCTCCACGCGCTTGCGGAGCGGGGAGCCCGGGGAGAGCAGCCCGCCGCCGAGCGCCACGGGGCAAGCCGCGCGCTCGTCCTGGAAGAGGCGCCGCGCGAGCGTGCGCACGTGCAGCACGAGCTCCTCCGCGGCCAGGCTCAGGATGGCGTTGGCGCGCAGGTCGCCCCCTTCGGCCACGCTCACGACCACCGGCGCGAGCGAGGCGAGCTGCGGCGCCGATGCCGCGGCGGCCCACCCCACGAGCTCCCCCACCTCGTTGAGCTCCGCCGCGGTGAGCACCGCGCCCACGAGCGCCGTCTCCGGCTCCCTCCCGTCGGCGGAGGACGTCACCACCGAGAGCGCGCGGCGGCCGATCCACGCACCGCTCCCCTCGTCACCGCACACCGGCCCCCAGCCGCCGCAGCGCAGCTGCGTGCCCGTGGGACCGCGCCCGTACGCGATCGAGCCCGTGCCCGCGATGAGCAGGATCCCCGGCCCGTCGCCGAACGCATCGTCGAGCGCCACCACCGCGTCCGCGTGCACCACGACGTCCTCGGCCAGCTCGCGCGAGACGAGCGCCTGCCAGAGCGCCTGCCGCTCGGTCTCGCGCCCCACGCCCGCCACGCCCACGCAGAGCACCTTCGGCAGCACGTGGGTCATCTGGCACGAGGCGAGCGCCTCCCGGACCGCGCCGCCGATCACGTCCGCCGACCGCTCCGCCTCCCCCGGGCGCACGGCGCTCCCCACGCTCTCCGCGCTCCCGAGCTGTGCGCCGTGCTCGTCCGCCACGACCACGCGGGTCTTCGACCCGCCTCCATCAACGCCGACGACGATCGCTGTCATGAATCCTGTTTGCCCGCCCTGGGAGCGGGGTGGGTGTACGAGGAGAGCACGCCCGCGACGAGCGTGATCGAGGTGCCGATCAACACGTACCACGGCCACGCCACGCGCGCCAGCGGGGCGAGCGGGCCGGCGAGCGAGGGGAAGGCGCCGGCCAGCGGCTTGGCGAACACGACGAACGCCATGGCGAGAATGCCGACGCTCATGCCGAGAATCGCGTCACGCTGCACCGCGCGCCGCCAGAAGATGCCGAGGAAGAACCCGCCGAGCATCCCGCCGTACGTGAACGAGGCGATGCTCAGCGCGACCACCACCACCGGCGTCCCCTGCTGGCGGAACATGAGCGCGCCGAGGGTGAGCAGCGTCCCCCACACGAGCGCGAACAGCTTCCCCATGCGGAGGGTGCGCGGGTCGTCGGGCTTGCGCCCGGTGAGGGGGAGATAGATGTCGTGCGTCGTGGAGGCGGCGAGCGAGTTGATCGCGCCGGAGTGCGTGCTCATCGTGGCCGCCACCACCGCCGCCAGCACGAGCCCCAGGAGCCCCGGCGGCATGTGCTCGAGGATGAACGTCGGGAAGATCGCATCGGGCGTGTCGAACGTCCGGCCGCCGTAGAGGGCCCACAGGCCGACGCCGATGAACAGGAACAGCGCGAACTGCGCGAACACGGCGAAGCCGCTCCCGATGATCGCGCGCTGCGCGTCCTTCAGGCTGCGCGCCGAGAGGAGTCGCTGCACGATCAACTGGTCGGCGCCGTGCGAGGCCATCGACAGGAACGCTCCGCCGAGCAGGCCGGCGAACAGCGTGTTCGGCTTGTCCATGCCGAAGTAGACGTCGATCACGCGCAGCTTCCCGGCGGCCGCCGCGCCGCTCAGGATGCGCGACCAGCCGCCGGGCACCACGTGGCCGAGGAGCACGATGGCGGCGATCCCCCCCGCCACGTACACGCTCGCCTGGAGGAGCTCCGTGTACACCACCGCCTTCATCCCGCCGCGGTACGTGTAGACCACCGTGAGGAGCCCCAGGATGATCACGGCCGCCGGCATCGCCTGCTCGCGCGGCAGCACCGACTCCACGATGATGGCGATCGGGATCGCGGTCGCGAAGATGCGTACCGAGTCGGCGAGCCCGCGCGTGACCATGAACACGATGGAGGTGAAGCGGCGCGTGGCGATCCCGAATCGGCGCTCGAGCAGGCCGTACGCGGTCACCAGCTCCCCCTGGTAGTAGCGGGGGAGGAGCGTGTACGCGACCACCACGCGCCCCAGGATGTAGCCGGCGACGATCTGCAGGAATCCGAAGTCGCCGAGGTAGGAGAACGTCGGGGCGCCGATGAACGTGAGGGCGCTCGTCTCGGTGGCCACCACGGAGAAGAGCACCACCCACCACGGGATCGCGCGGTCGGCGACGAAGTAGTCGCGGGCGTCGCGCTGGCGGCGCCCCACCCACATGCCGAGCGCGGTGGTGCCGGCGAGGTAGGCGATGAGGACGATGATGTCGAGCGCGGTGATCGATCGCATCACGCGCTCCCCTCACTCGACGACATAGGCCTCCATGGCGAAGTACTCGGCGAGCCCGAGCCGGTCCAGCTCCGCGGCCGTGCCCTTGTTGCGCGACTCCACGCGCTGCCAGAACTCGCGGTCATCCTGCCCGGGGAAGGGCGCGGTGTCCTTCTGGGATTGGTGCTTGAAGATCGCCTGGATCTTGAGCCGCAGCTCCTCCTGCGAGAGCGGGACGAGCCAGGTGGCCTCGGTGACCGGCCACTCCTGCCAGGCGCCGCGGTACAGCCAGATCTCGGGACGGGTGATGTCCGCTGCGCACACGGCCGCATCGATGGCCTCCTTGCACATGCGGTGCGTCCCGTGCGGGTCGGAGAGATCGCCGGCGACGAAGATCAGGTCGGGGCGGACCTCCTCGAGGAGGGCGCGCACGATCGACACGTCGGCGGGACCGATCGGGTCCTTCCGCACCTTCCCCGTCTGGTAGAACGGGAGATTCAGGAAGCGGGCGTCGGCGCGCGTCAGCCCGAGCACCTCGATCCCGCCCACCGCCTCCGACTCGCGGATCAGGCGCTTGAGGTCGAGCACCTCGGGGATGTCGACGTCGCCGGGCTGCTTGTGCTCCAGGAACTCCCGCACGCGCGCGGCGAGCTGGCGCGCCGGCTCGGTGGGCACGTAGCCGTCGTGCGCGGCGCGCTCCATGAAGTCGATGTGGCGGCGAACGTCGTGGTCGAAGACGGCGATGTTCCCGCTCGTCATGTACGCCACGACGATCCGGTTCTCGTTCTCCACCAGCTTGCGCAGGATGCCGCCCATCGAGATGACGTCGTCATCCGGGTGGGGCGAGAAGCAGATGATGCGCTTCCCCCTGGGGAGCTTGGAGCGGCCGCGGATTCTCGCGCCGATGGTGTTGAACACCATTCCGTTGAGCGCGCCCGGCGTCTCGTACCGGGCCACCAGCGCCGAGAGGCGGTGCTCCGCGTAGTCGCGCTGCGTGAGCTTGAGGATCGCCTTCCCGCACTCGCGCGAGAGCCAGACGACGGCGCGCACGGCCAGCTCCGGCGTCCAGGCCACTTCGCCCAGGAGCCACGGCGTGGCCACCTCGGTGAGGAGCGCCGCGGCCGCGCGATCCACGTAGAACGTCGTGCGCGGGTGGCGCTGGAGGAAGGTGGCGGGGATCTCGTGGTCGACCTCCCCCTCCACCGCGCGCCGCACGATCTCCGCCTTGTGCTCGCCGGTCGCGAGGATGAGGATCTCGCGCGCCTCGAGGATCGTGGCGATCCCCATCGTGATCGCCTCGCGCGGCACGTTCTCCTCGCCGAAGAAGTCGGGCGCGGCATCCTTGCGGGTGATCATGTCCAGGGTGATCACGCGCGTGCGGCTCTCGATGCCGGATCCCGGCTCGTTGAAGCCGATGTGCCCCGTCTTGCCGATCCCGAGGATCTGCAGGTCGATCCCGCCCGCGGCGCGGATCTCGTCCTCGTAGCGGCGCGTCGCCTCGTCCACGCGCTCGCGCGGCACGTCCCCCGGGGGGAGGTGTACGCGGGATGGGTCGATGTCCACCTGGGAGAAGAGGTTCTCCCACATGTAGCGGTGGTACGAGTGGATGCTGTCCGGGGCCATCGGGTAATACTCGTCGAGGTTGAACGTCTCGACGCCGGCGAAGGAGAGTCCCTCGTCGCGGTGCATCCGGATCAGCTCGCGGTAGACGCCGATGGGCGTCGAGCCTGTCGCCAGGCCGAGCACGGCGCGCGTGCCGGAGGCCTGTCGCTCGCGGATCAGGTCGGCGATTCGCCGGGCCACCAGTCGCGCGATGTCGTCGTGGTCGTCGACGACCACCGTGGGGATGCGCATGGGAGATTGAGAGCGGGGAGGGTAGTGCGGAGCGGACGTGCGGTGGTACGCGAGAAAGCCCGCGAGTCTCGGGATGGAGATCGCGGGCTTTCGTGGCGGATCAGACGCCCCGGGGGGCGCCGAACGGCGCGAAGCGGTGCAACCTGGTTACGCGGTGAACGAGCTGCCGCAGCCGCACCCGCCCGTCGCGTTGGGGTTCTTGAAGGTGAAGCCGGAGCCCTGCATGGACGACACGTAGTCGATGGTGACGCCGTTCAGGTACTGCGCGGAGAAGGGATCGACGAACACCTTGAACCCCTCCTGCTCGACCACGAGATCGTCCTCGGCGCTCTGCTCCTCGATGAGCAGGCCGTAGCGGAAGCCGCTGCACCCGCCGGGCTGGACGCTCACACGGAGCCCACCCTGCGCCTCGGACACTCCCTCCTGCTCCATGAACCGCTTGACCTCGGCGGCCGCCACCGGGGTGACCGTGATCGTGACCGCGGGCTGCTGAGTAGTGCTCATGTTGAACCTCTGTGAAGTTGGCGGGGGGTAAACCCCAGCTACCACGTACTATAGCGATACGGCGGCGGTGGTTCAAGAATGGCGCCCAACGCCCGCATCTCGGGGCGGGCACCGCTCCTAGTCCGCTGCCGTGAGCCTCGGCGCCTCCATCTCGGCGGGGGACGACGGCTCCTCCCGGAACGACCGAGCGATGAACATGAACGCAACGAGGGCGACCGCGAGCAGCACGATGCCGTTCATCAGGTACCCGAAGACGATCTTGCCGATCCCGAACAGCGTGCCGTAGACGGCCACGATGCCGGCCGCCCAGTTGGCCCAGGCGATCGACCCGCCGGGGATCGGCTCGCGCCCGAGTCCCATGCCGTGAGAGATGCGGGCCCAACCGGGGCCACCCGGGCGCACGCGCTCGTAGAACGCCTCGAGCACCTCGTCCGGTTCCGGGGGTGTGAGGAAGGTGACCAGGAGCCAGACCACCGTGGTCACCGCCACGGTGATGATCATCACCCAGGCGTCCGCGTTCGGCCCGCCCGCCTTCACCACCGCCGGCACGAAGGCATCCGCCGGGGCGATCCCCATGGCGTGCAGCAGCCGTCCCAGGTAGCCGAGCACGATCAGCGATGTGACGAACGACGCGACCATGGCGCTGATCTCCGACCAGGCGTTGATGCGCCACCAGTACCAACGCAGGATGAGCACGAGCCCGGTGCCGGCGCCCAGCGCCAGCAGGAGCCGCCACGCCTGCTCCACGGAGCTCAGCTGCCAGGTCACGACCATCGACCCGAGAAAGAGGAAGATCGTGGCCCAGCGCGACACGGCCACGTAGTGCTTCTGGCTCGCGTCGCGGTTGAGAAACCGTTTGTAGAAATCGTTCACCAGATACGAGGCGCCCCAGTTGAGCTGGGTGCTGATCGTCGACATGTAGGCGGCGGCGAAGCCCGCCATCATGAAGCCGCGCCACGGCGTCGGCAGCAGGTCGACGAAGGCGTGCACGTACCCCGATTCCTTGTCCACCAGGTTCGGATAGAGGATCACCGTGGCGAGCCCGGTCACGATCCACGGCCAGGGGCGAATGGCGTAGTGCGCCACCTGGAAGAACAGCGTGGCCAGCACGCCGTCGCGCTCCGTCCGCGACGAGAAGATGCGCTGCGCCACGTATCCTCCGCCGCCCGGCTCGGCGCCGGGGTACCACGCCGCCCACCACTGCATGAACAGGAACACCGACAGCGCCATGAGCGGCATCCACGCGTACGCGTGGATGCCGCCGTGCTGCAGCGAGACGGGGAGCACGGAGAGCGCGGCCGTCTCGCTCCCGAAGTGGCGCGTGACGCCGGCCTTGAGCGCGTCCATGCCGCCCACCGCGCGCACGGCGAACACGGCGAGCACGATCACCGCCGTCATCTTGATCACGAACTGCACCAGGTCGGTCCACAGCACCGCCCACAGCCCCGCGGCCACCGCGTAGAGCATGGTGACGCCGAAGCAGATGGCGACGGCGATGACCTCGCCGGAGACCACCGTGCCGCCGATGCGCACGGCGCGGAGCCCGAGCGAGATGGTGAGGATCTTGATCATCGCGCGCGTGACCCAGCCGAGCACGATGAGGTTCATCGGGATCGCGAGGTACAGGGCGCGAAAGCCGCGGAGCGTGGCCGCCGGCTTGCCACTGTAGCGGATCTCGGCGAACTCGACGTCCGTCATCACCCGCGCCCGGCGCCAGAGCCGGGCGAAGAAGAACACGGTGAGCATGCCGCTCATGAGCATGTTCCACCACAGCCAGTTCCCGGCCACGCCATTGGCGACGACCAGCCCGGTCACGACGAGCGGGGTGTCGGCGGCGAACGTGGTGGCGACCATCGAGGCGTCGGCGAGCCACCACGGTACGTTGCGCCCGGAGAGGAAGTACTCGTCGAGGTTTTCGCCTCCCTTCCTGGTGAAGAAGAAGCCGATCGCCGACGAGAGGGCGAAGTAGGCGGCCACGATCGCCCAGTCGATCACCTGGAGCTTCACGGCGTGGTACCGGGGATGGGGGATGGAGTGGTGGCCGCGGTCGCGTGGAGCGTCTCGAGCGCGGCCACGGCGGCGTCGGCGAGCGCGACGCGCACCTTGCCGATCTTGTGGTTCTCGCGCGTCGGGTCCACGCGGTTCGTGAGGAGAATGATGAACAGGTCGCGCTCCGGGTCGATCCAGATCGACGTGCCGGTGAAGCCTGTGTGGCCGAAGGCGCGGGAGGAGAGGCGGTGCCCCGCGGAGTTCGTGCCGGTGGGCACCTCCCAGCCGAGGGCGCGGTTGGAGAGCGACGGGTCCTGCACGTGCGTGAAGGCGTCGATGGTCGCCGGGTGGAGGATGGTCACGCCGTGCCAGGTGCCGCCGGCGAGCATCGTGCGCGCGAAGATCGCCAGGTCGTGCGCGCTGCTGAACAGCCCCGCGTGCCCGGAGACGCCGCCCAGGGCGTACGCGTTCTCATCGTGCACCTCGCCGCGCACCAGCCGCCCGCGCCACGGATCGCGCTCGGTGGGCGCGATGCGGGGGAGGAGGGACGCCGGCGGACGGTACATGGTGGACGTCATGCCGAGCGGACGGAAGATGTGCTCCGTGTCGTAGCGGTCGAGCGGCTCCCCGGCGATCTGTTCGACGATCTTGCCGAGCAGGATGATGCCGATGTCGCTGTAGACCATGCGCGCTCCCGGCACCGTGTCGAGCGGCGTGCCGAGGAAGAGGCGCAGCGTCTGCTCGGGGCTCTCGTTGAGCAGGTAGTAGCGCTCGAACGGTGGGAGTCCGGCGGTGTGGGTGAGGAGGTTCCGCACCGTGACCTCCGACTTGTGCGGGCCCTTCCACTCGGGGAGATAGCGCTGGACGGGCGCGTCGAGGTCGATCCGCCCCTGCTCCCAGAGCTGCATCACGGCCGTCGTCGTCCCGATCACCTTCGTGAGCGAGGCGAGGTCCCACATGGTGTTCTCGTCCGGCTTGGGCGAGGGCGCCCAGTCGAGGTGTCCCACGCCGACGCTGGCGTAGGTGTTCTCGAGGCTCCCGACGATCGCGTAGGCGCCGGGGAAGGCGCTGTCGGCGAGGGCGCGCTGGAGCACCCCCTGCACGGAGTCACGGACGGCCCTCGCGACGGCCAGGGGGCTGACGCGCGGACGGGAGGCGGAGGCGCACGCGGCGAGGAGCACCGCGGCGAGCGTGGGCGTCAGGCGCCGGATGCGGCGCCACGGTGTATCTTGTGGGGTCTTCACCATTGTGAGTGTGAGCGCATGCATCGATACGCACGAGCGGCGGGGATCGTGACCCTGGTGGTGGGATTGGCCTGCGTGGGCGGTGCCGCGGGGCGGCCGGCGCCGGAAACGCGGGCGGCGAGCGCGAAGGTGCGCCCCGGGATCACCGTGCTGCTCGAGGACAGCTCGGCGCTGATCGCCGGCGCGCGCGTGGGGCTGCTGACCAACCAGACGGGCATCGACGAGCACGGAACGAGCGACATCGACCTGTTCGTCCGCGCGGGGAGAGACGGCGGGGCCCGCGGGCCGAAGCTCGTGGCCCTGTTTTCCCCCGAGCACGGAATCCGCGGCACGGAGGACCACACCAATCTGGCGAATGGACGCGACGAGCGCACGGGGCTCCCCATCTATTCGTTGTACGGCGCCACCACGCTCGCCCCGCCGGACAGCGTCCTGCGGCACCTCGACGTGCTGGTGATCGACCTGCAGGACCTCGGGGCGCGCTGCTGGACGTACGTGGCGTCCATGGTGTACGCCGTCCGGGCGGCGGCCGGCGCGCACGTGCGGGTGATCGTGCTGGACCGGCCGAACCCGATCACCGGCGTGCGGGTGGAGGGGCCCGTGCTCGACAGCACGGTGGCCTACGCCGGCACGCACAGCGCGGCGCGCTCGGCGCGGCCGACCGCGCTCTATCCCATCCCGATGCGCCACGGCCTCACCATGGGGGAGCTCGCCCGCTTCTACGACGACGTGCTCGCCCTCCACGCCGACCTGCACGTGATTCCCATGACCGGCTGGCGCCGGAGCATGTGGTTCGACGAGACGGGGCTGCCGTGGGTGAAGCCCTCCCCGAACATGCCGTCGCTCGCCAGCGCGATCCTCTATCCGGGGGTGGTGTGGCTGGAGTCGACCAACGTGTCGGTGGGGCGGGGGACGCCCGAGGCGTTCCAGCACATCGGGGCGCCGTGGCTCGACGCGCCGAAGGTGGCGGCGATGCTCAACGATCGTGGGCTGGCGGGGGTGCGGTTCGAGGCGGAGCGGTTCACGCCGCGCGATCCGACGGACCGAAAGTACGGCGGGCGGGAGATCCCCGGGGTACGCATCGTGATCACGGATCGCGACCGCATCCAGACCTCGCGGCTCGGCGCCGCGCTGTACTGGGCGATCGCGGCGACGGGGCGCGACTCGCTGCGCATCCGCCCGGAGTCGTTCGACATGCTGGTGGGCGTCCCGGCGGCGCGCGCGGCGCTGCTCTCGGGGGCCGACCCGGACAGCCTGATCGATGCCGGGCTCCCGGGCACCGTGCGCTTCGAGCAGCGAACGCGCAAGTACTTGCTGTACCGGTGACGCGTGGCGTTCTTTGCTCCGAGGCGGGGCGCGCCGTAGCCCCGATCTTGCGTAGGACCCCCTTTACCACTCCAGAACAGACAGGAGCCACGCATGAAGACCTTCGTGCTCATCGCCCTCACGTTCGTGCTGGGCGCGTGCGCATCGCGGCCGGTCGAAGTCACCACGGGCGCCGCGCCGGCGAACGCCGTGGCGCTCAACGTCACCAACAACGCCAGCCAGGCGGTGAACGTCTACGTCGCCAGCGGCGGCACCGACACCTTCGTCGGCCAGGTCGCGCCGAACAGCACGCAGATGCTCAACGTCTCGGGCATCGCCGCGGGCTCGAACGTGACGCTCAAGGCGCGCCTCGCCGATGGCACGCGCACCTACACCCGCGACAACGTGACGCTCTCCGGCACCACCGCGTGGACGGTGCCCTGACCGGCGCCCCCAGCGCGGGTTGCTCGGCGCTTTTCCGCGGGATAAGTTACCGGGCCGGAGCCATCTCCGGCCCGGTTTGCTTGGCGGAGTGGCGTGGCCGTACGCCCGTGCGCGACGCGCCTCGAGGCACGACCGCCGAATGAAACTGCTGCCGGATTGGCTGAAACAGGGATACCTCCGTCTCATCGAGCCGCTCGCGGACTGGTTGGTGCGGCACGAGGTTCAGCCGAACACGATCACCACGATCGGGACGTTGTGCTCGGTGGCGGCCGGCGTGATCTACGCCACCGGGCACATCCGCACCGGAGGCTGGTTTCTCGGATCGACGGCGCTGTTCGACGTGCTCGACGGGATGGTGGCACGACGCACCAACCGGAGCTCGACGTTCGGCGCTTTCTACGATTCGACGCTGGACCGGGTGGCGGATGGGTTCGTGCTGGGAGGTGTGGCGGTGTTCTTCGCCACGCGGCACGGATGGGTGGGCACGACCATGGTGGCCGTGTGCATCTTCGGACTGATCGGAACGTTCGTCACCTCGTACACCCGGGCGCGCGCCGAGGCGCTCGGGATCGACGCGAAAGTGGGGGTCCTTCAGCGCCCCGAGCGCGTCGTGCTGCTCTCGGCGCCGCAGGCGTTCTTCGGGCTCGCGCTCGGCGGGCTCGTACTGATCGGAATCATCGTCCTATTGACCGTCACCGCGTGGATCACCGCCGTTCAGCGCATCGCCACCGTCTCCACGGCGGCGCGCCGCGAGCACGCGGGGACTACTCGCGCGCCGCGTGAGGCGTCCCAACCGGCACATCCCGGCGGCTCCGCCCCCCCTCCGCGCCCCTTCGTGAAAGGAGAATAGTTTCGTGCAGGGTTCCACCACGGCCGGGAACCGGCCCGCTCCGCGACCGGCCAGCGGTCGCCTCGGTGTGCTCACGCCCGGCCTCGGCGCCGTCGCCACCACCTTCATGGCCGGCGTCGAGAGCGTTCGCCGCGGCATCACCAAGCCGATCGGCTCCCTCACCCAGATGGCGACGATCCGCCTCGGCAAGCGGACCGAGAATCGCGCCCCCTTCATCAAGGACTTCGTCCCGCTCGCCGCGCTCGACGATCTCGTCTTCGGCGCCTGGGATCCCATCCCCGACGATGCCCTCACGGCCGCTCGCAAGGCGGGGGTGCTCGAGGAGCGCGACATCGCCCCGATCGCCGACTTCCTCTCGAGCATCGTCCCCATGCCGGCGGTGTTCGACAACAAGTACGTCACCCGCATCAACGGCACGAACGTCAAGAAGGGGAAGACCAAGCGCGACCTGGCCGAGCAGCTCCGCCAGGACATCCGCGACTTCAAGAGCAAGAACAAGCTCGATCGCGTGGTGATGGTGTGGTGCGCGTCCACCGAGATCTTCATCAAGCCCGGTCCGCAGCACGCCACGGTCGAGCAGTTCGAGAAGGCGATGGATCGCAACGATGACGCGATCGCGCCGTCGATGCTCTACGCGTGGGCGGCCATCATGGAGGGGGTGCCCTTCGCCAACGGCGCGCCCAACCTGGCCGTGGACACGCCCGCCCTCATGCAGCTCGCCAACGAGCGCGGCGTGCCGATCGCCGGCAAGGACTTCAAGACCGGCCAGACGTGGATGAAGACCGTCATCGCGCCGGGGCTCAAGGCGCGCATGCTCGGCCTCCTCGGCTGGTACTCCACGAACATCCTCGGCAACCGCGACGGCGAGGTGCTCGACGATCCGGCGTCGTTCAAGACGAAGGAGGAGTCGAAGCTCAGCGTGCTGCACACCATCCTGCAGCCGGAGCAGTACCCCGACCTCTACAAGGACTTCTCGCACGTCGTGCGGATCAACTACTATCCGCCGCGCGGGGACAACAAGGAAGGGTGGGACAACATCGACATCAAGGGGTGGATGGGCTACCCGATGCAGATCAAGATCAACTTCCTCTGCCGGGACTCCATCCTCGCCGCGCCGATCGTGCTCGACCTGGCGCTGTTCATGGACTTCGCCCATCGCGCCGGGCTCAAGGGGATCCAGGAGTGGCTCTCGTTCTACTTCAAGAGTCCGATGGCGGCTCCCGGGCTGCAGCCCGAGCACGATCTTTTCATCCAGCAGACGAAGCTGAAGAACACCCTCCGGCACCTCATGGGTGAGGAGCAGATCACGCACCTGGGCATGGAGTACTACGCGTCGTGATCCCTCGTCGGCGCCCGGCTCTTCTGGTCGCGCTCGTCGCGGCGGCCGCACTCGCGTGCGGGCCGTCCGAGCCGAGCACGGACTATCGCGCGTACACGGACGACTTCGCGTTTCGGATTTCCACGTCGCCGATGCCGCCGCACGCGCGAGAGAAGACACTGTACAAGGTGGTCGTGCGCGACAAGAAGACCGGGCAGCCGATCGAGAACGGGGAAGGGCGCATCTTCGCCAGCACGCGCGAGGGTGCGTCGACGTGGGATTCGTTCACGCCGGGCCCCGAGCTCGGCACGTACTACGCGACGCTGAACTTCGTCGTGGCGGAGAACTGGGCGGTGGCGCTCCAGTTCCGCCGCGACTCCACGCAGCGGCTCGAGCGGGCGGACTGGATGCAGGAGGTCCTCCCCGAGCGCGCCGGGACTCCCTAACGCATCCATGCGGCACTTTCATCGTACGCACATACCGCCCGCCGACGCGCTCGCCCTGGCGGACGAATTCTTTCCCACCCTCGGCCTCGTGCGCGGCGCCACGCAGGCGCGCGCGCGCAGCTACACGGGCGCGCTCGGCACCCTGACGCTCAAGGCACGCCCCGAAGGGGGGCACTACACGTTCATCGAGGTCGAAACGGACCAGACCGGCGAGAGCCGGCTCGACCGGAACGTGAAGCGCTATTTCGTGATGGTGCATCGGACGGCGGACCCCGGACACCGGATCAAGGCGGCGTTCTGATGGCCTCGCGCACCTCGTCGCGCGCGCGCGGCGGGCGGCCGCTCGCCCCCGCGGCCGATCGCCCCTCGGCGGCGCTCTCCCGCGAGCGCAAGCTGGAGCTGTACTACTGGATGCGGCTCACGCGCTCGCTCGAGGAGCGGCTCGTGAACCTCTACCGGCAGACGAAGGTGGTCGGAGGGCTCTTCCGGTCGCTCGGGCAGGAAGCGGACTCGGTGGGAAGCGCCTTCGCCCTCGAGCGGAGGGACATCCTCTCCCCCCTCATCCGGAACCTGGGCTCCATGCTCGTGAAGGGCGCCCAGCCGCTCGAGATCATCCGCCAGTACATGGCGAAGGGAGACTCGCCCACCCGCGGACGCGAGCTGAACATCCACTTCGGCGACCTCGACCGCGGCTTCGTGGGACAGATCTCCCACCTGGGCGACATGGTGCCGGTGATGACCGGGATCACGCTCTCGTTCAAGCTGCGCGGCGAGGACCGCGTGGGGCTCGTGTACGTGGGGGATGGCGCGACGTCCACCGGGGCGTTCCACGAGGGGATCAACCTGGCCGCGGTGCAGCGATGCCCGCTCGTCGTCATCGTCGAGAACAATGGCTACGCGTACTCCACGCCGACCCCCCGGCAGAGCGCGGTGCTGGAGTTCAAGGACAAGGCGCTGGCGTACGGGATCCCCGGCGAGCGCGCGGACGGGAACGACGTGCTCGCGGTGTACGACGTGACGAAGCGGGCGGTGGACCGGGCGCGCGCGGGGGAGGGCGTGACGCTCATCGAGCTGGTGACGTACCGCCGGAAGGGGCACGCGGAGCACGACAACCAGTCGTACGTGCCGGCGGGGGAGATCGAGTGGTGGGAGCGGAACAACGACCCGCTCGACCGCTACCGCGCGATGCTGAAGGACGAGCTCGCGGTGTCGGACGCCGAGCTCGAGGCGATCGACGCGCGGGTGCGCACCGAGATCGACGAGGCCACCGACGCCGCCGAGCGGTCGCCGAGCCCCGAGCCGGCGGACGCGCTGCGCGGCGTGTACGCGGAGCCGCCCGCGGCCGAGGTGCCGTGGTATCGCGAGGGGGTGCGATCGGCGGTGGACCGCAACGAGCGCCCGGCGGGGTGGGGGACCTTCAATGGCTGAGACGACGTATCTCGAGGCGATTCGTCAGGCGCTCACGGAGGAGATGGAGCGCGACCCGAACGTCTTCCTCATGGGGGAGGACATCGGCGCGTACGGCGGCGCGTTCAAGGTCACCGAGGGGCTGCTCGAGCGGTTCGGCGAGCGGCGCGTGATCGACACGCCGATCTCGGAGGCCGGGTTCGTGGGCGCCGCGGCGGGCGCGGCGCACATGGGGATGCGGCCAGTGGTCGAGATGCAGTTCATCGACTTCATCTCGTGCGCGTACGACATGCTCACGAACTACGTGGCGACGGCGCGCTACCGGGCGTTCCTCCAGTGTCCGATGGTGGTGCGCGGTCCCTCCGGCGGCTACGTGCGCGGGGGGCCGTTCCACTCGCAGAACCCGGAGGCGGCGTTCCTCCACACGCCGGGGCTCAAGATCGTGTATCCGGCGACGGCCAGCGACGCCAAGGGCCTCCTCAAGGCGGCGATTCGCGACGACGACCCGGTGCTGTACTTCGAGCACAAGTATCTGTACCGCCGCGTGAAGGAGGAGCTGCCGGCGGGGGATCACGTGGTGCCGATCGGGAAGGCGCGCATCGCGCGCGAGGGGCGGGACCTGTCGATCATCACGTACGCGGCCACGGTGTGGAAGGCGCTGGAGGCGGCGGAGCAGTTGGAGCGGGAGGACGGGCTGTCGGTGGAGGTGCTCGACCTGCGCTCGCTCCTGCCCATGGATGACGAGGCGATCGTCGCCACGGTGAAGAAGACGAACCGGGTGATGATCGTGCACGAGGACACGCGCACGGGGGGCGTCGCCGGGGAGATCACGGCGCGGATCAACGAGCAGGCGTTCGCCTGGCTCGACGCGCCGATCCTTCGCGTGGCGGCGGCGGACGTGCCGCTGCCGTATTCGCCCCCGCTCGAGGACTTCGTGCTGCCGCAGACGTCGGATGTGGTGACGGTGGCGCGGCGGCTGGCGGCGTACTGACCGTGGCCGAGCCGGTTCGCGGAGCGCGTCCCTTCGCCATCGGGTGCCTGCTGGCGATCCCGGGATTCTTCGGTGGAGGGATGGTGGCGGTGGCCGTGGCGAAGATGGTGGGGAGCGTGCGGCGATGCACGCCGCCCGAGGGGCAGCCGGCGTGCGGTTGGTTGGAGTATCTGGCCGTCGGCGCGGTGCTCGGACTTGTCCTGTTGCCGAGCGTGGTGGTGTGGCGGTTACGGCGCGGCGACGGGGCGACGAGAAACTCTGAGAGGAGCTGATCCAGTGGCACGCATAGACGTGATCATGCCGCAGATGGGGGAGTCGATCGCGGAAGGGACGCTCTCCCGGTGGCTCAAGAAGGTTGGGGATGCGGTGAAGCGGGACGAGCCGATCTTCGAGATCTCGACCGACAAGGTGGACGCGGAGATTCCCGCGCCGTCGGCGGGGGTGATCGCGGAGATTCTGGTGCAGGAAGGGCAGACGGTGCCGGTGCAGACGGTGGTGGCGCGGCTGGAGACGGAGCAGGGGGCGGTGGTTGGGGGCGGTGCGTCCGCGCCATCCGCCGCGCCGGCCGCGGGGGCCCCCCCCGCTGTCCAAGCTACCGCCGCCCCGGCCGCGCCCCAGCACCCCGCGCCCGCACCCGCAACCGCGCCAGCGCACCCCGCCGCCGCCAACGGCTCCTCCTTCGAGGAGCGCGTGCGCACCCGCTCCTCGCCGCTCGTGCGCAAGATCGCCGCCGAGCACGGGATCGAGCTCGCCGCGCTCCAGGGCACCGGCGTCTCCGGCCGCGTCACCAAGCGGGACATCCTCGGCTTCATCGAGTCCGGCGCCCCCGCCCCCGCGCCAGCCGGCCAGCCCGGCGCGCGACCCGCCGTCGCGCCGTCCATGCACGCGCCGGGCGGCGCCGACATCCACGTCCCCGTTCCGGAGGCGTGGCCCGGCGACGTCGTCGAGCCGATGTCCGTCATGCGGCAGCGCATCAGCGAGCACATGATCGGCTCGCGCCGCACCTCCGCCCACGTGACGTCGTTCATGGAGATCGACTTCACGCGCGTCGCGCGCATCCGCGCCAAGCACCGCGCGAGCTTCGAGGCGGCCACGGGGCAGAAGCTCACCTACATGCCGTTCATCATCAAAGCGGTCGTGGACGGCCTCAAGGCCTTCCCCGTGATGAACGCGTCGGTGGCGGGGAACAACGTCATCTACCGCAAGCAGTACAACATCGGCGTCGCCGTCGCGCTCGACTGGGGGCTCATCGTCCCCGTGATCAAGCACGCCGACGATCTCTCGCTCACCGGGATCACGCGCGCGCTCAACGACCTCGCCGCCCGCGCTCGGGCCAAGAAGCTCAACCCCGACGAGGTCCAGGGCGGCACCTTCACCATCACCAACCCCGGCGTCTTCGGCTCCCTCATGGGAACCCCGATCATCAGCCAGCCGCAGGTCGCCATCCTCGGCGTCGGTGCGATCGAGAAGCGCCCCAAGGTGGTCACGGGCGCCGACGGCGAGGACACGATCGCCATCCGCACCTGCGCGTACTTCTCGATCTCGTTCGACCATCGCATCATCGACGGCGCCGTGGCCGACCAGTACCTCGCCTTCGTCAAGCAGGCGATCGAGACCTTCCCCGAAGCGGTGGTGTGACCGTGTCGCGTGCACTCACCATCCGGCGGTCCATCGTGCCGCTCAACGACCGCAAGAAGTTCATGCAGAAGCTGCGCGCTCGGCGCGCGTACTACACGGGCGCGGGCTGCCACTTCTGGGTGTTCGAGGAGAGCGATCTCGCCGGCGCGTTCGTCGAGTTCGTCGAGGCCGACGACCAGGACACGCTCGCCCGGGCGCTCGAGGGCGCGCCGGAGCAGGTGGTGGATGGCGCGCGCATTTACCAGGAAGTGGAGCTCGACTGATGCCATCCCGTTCGATCACGCTCGACGGCCGCACGTGGACCGTCTTCCCCTCCGGCCGCATCACGCAGTACGACCGCGACGAGTTCGCGCTCGTCTTCGTGGCCGGCGAGGGCCCGGACAGGATCGTGCGTGTGACGCGCTACTCGCCCCAGGGCTCGCGCTGGCGCGACCAGTCGCTGGCCGAGATGTCGGACGCCGACCTCGCCCGCCTGTTCGCCGAGTCGCAGCCGGGCGCGACGTCGCCCGAGGCGGGCTACCTCCGGTGACCGACGCGGACACCGGCACACCGGGTGAGCGCCGCTTCGTCGATCTGCACATGCACTCCACGGCGTCCGACGGCGCGCTCCCGCCCGCGGACGTCATCGCCGCCGCGGCCCGCGCGGGGCTGGCGGCGATCGCGCTCACCGATCACGACACCCTCGCGGGGGTGGCCGAGGCGCGCGAGGCCGGAGACCGGGCCGGCGTGCGCGTGATCGCGGGCGTGGAGCTCAGCGCCGTGGAGCCCGATGGCGAGCTGCACCTGCTCGGACTCCACCTCTCCAATCCCGGCGTGATGGAAGGGGAGCTCGCCGCGTTCCGCGAGGCCCGCCGCGACCGCGCGGGACGCATCGTCGAGCGGCTGAACGCGCTCGGCGTTCCCGTCACCCTCGAGGCCGTGCACCGGGAGGCGGGAAGCGGCGCCATCGGGCGTCCACACGTGGCCCGCGCGCTCGTCGCCGGCGGGTGGGCGCGCGACCTGCGCGACGCGTTCGACCGGTGGCTGGGCAACGGACGGCCGGCCTTCGTCGAGAAGCGGCACCTCTCGATCGCCGACGCGATCGGGCTCGTGCACGCGTCGGGGGGGCTCGCGGTGTACGCGCACCCGGGGCCCGGCGCGACGCGCGCACGGCTCGAGGCGCTCCGCGCGCTGGGGCTGGATGGCGTCGAGGTCCGGCACCCGAGCCATTCCGCGGAGGACATCGCGCGCATCGGGACGCTCGCCGACTACCTGGGGCTCGTCCCCAGCGGCGGATCGGATTGGCACGGTGCGAGCGACGGACCGCGAACCATCGGCTCGATGCGCGTGCCGGGGAGCTGGCTCGACCTGCAGGAGTCGCGCGTGCGCGCCCGGCGCGAGAAGGTCGCGTGAGCGACACCCTCCTGGTCCCGGGGACGCCGGCGCCGGACTTCACCGCTCCCGCGAGCGACGGCCGCACGTACGAGCTGCGCACGCTGCTCGCCGCGGGGCCGGTGGCGCTCTTCTTCTACCCGGGCAACAACACCCCTGGTTGAAACCGCCAACTCTCCGCCGTGCGCGATGAGATCGAGCGGTTCCGGGAGAGGGGCGTGCAGCCGTTCGGGGTCAACCCGGCCGGCACGACGGCGCACGCCAGCTACGCGCGCAGGTTCGGCTTCGGCTTCCCGCTGCTCAGCGATGCCGACCGGTCCATCGCGCGCGCGTACGGTGCGCTCAAGCCGGATGGGAAGGGGATCCAGCGCACGGTGTACGTGATCGCCGCCGATGGCACCATCGCCTTCGCCGCGCGCGGCGCGCCGCCGCCCGCGGAGGTCGCGGCCGCCGCGCGAGGCGCCTGAGGTGGATCCGCGGGGACGCGTGGCGCTCGTCACCGGCGGGGCGCACCGCGTGGGGCGCGCCATCACGCTCGCGCTCGCCGCGCGCGGCGCGCGCGTCGCGGTGCACTACCACGCGTCGGCGCGCGAGGCCGACGAGGTCGTGCGCGAGGCCCGGGGGATGGGCACCGACGCGTGGGCGCTGCAGGCCGACCTTCGCCAGCCCGGGGCGCCGGAGCGCGTGGTGCGGGAGGTGGCCGAGCACTTCGGCGCGCTCGACGTGCTGGTGAACTCCGCCGCCGTCATGATCCGCACCCCGCTGCACGAGGTGACGGAGGCGCAGTGGGACGACATCATGGCGCTCAACACGCGCGCCCCGTTCTTCTGCGCGCGCGCCGCGGCGGTCCTCATGGGCGAGCGGGGTGAGGGGGGAGGGGTGATCGTGAACATCGCCGATCTGGCGGGGCTCGAGTCGTGGCCGGCGTACATCCCGCACGGCGTGTCGAAGGCGGGGGTGATCCACATGACGGCGGCGCTCGCGCGCACCCTCGCGCCGGCCGTCCGGGTGAACGCGATCGCGCCCGGCGCGGTGCTCCTGCCGGAGAGCTGGAGCGCCGACGACGCGGCGCGCCTCGCGCGCACCACGCCGCTCCGGCGCATCGGCTCCCCGGCCGACGTCGCGCAGGCGGTGCTCTACCTGATCGAGGCGGACTACGTCACCGGCGAGACGCTCGTCGTGGATGGCGGCCGACACATCCGCTGAGCGAGGCCGCCCCGTCGCGACCAGGGGCACGCTATCTTTCGGGGATGCGGGAGCGATACGGCACGATCGTCATCGTCGGCGGCGGGTGCTACGGGAGCCTGTACCTGCGCCAGCTCGACCGCGCCCGGCGGGCGGGGGCGATCGACTACGCGCGCGTGCTCGCGGTCGATCGCGATCCCGCGTGCCGGGCGGCGCGACTTCTCGCGGGCGAGGATGGCGCGCCGCTGGACGCCCCGGACGCCCGGGTGGTCGCGAGCGACTGGTCGGCCTTCTTCGACGCCTTCCTGCCGGACGCGGGCGATGATGACGCGATCGTGCCGTCGCCGCTCATGCCGCACCTGATGTACGAGTGGCTGGTGCGGCGCGCCCGGGCGCGCTGGCCCGGGCGGCGAGTGGAGTCGCGCCCCCTCGAGCGCCCGCCCGCCATCCCGTGGCAGCGTGCCGTGCCGGACGGCACGCACTACGTGAGCTTCGCGGAGTGGACGTGCCCGATCAACTGCATCGAGCCGGCGCGATGCCCCGCGACGCGCGGGGAGCGCACGTGGAGCCTGCCGACCGCGGTGCGCGCCTACGTGGAGGAGGAGCGCTCGCGCGGGCGCCAGCTCGCCGGGCCGGCGATCTTTCACTGTCGGCACCGCGCGTACGGCGTGGGGATGTTCGGCGCCGACGAGGTGCGCGCCGCCGACCAGCTCGTGGCCACCGCCGCCGCCACGGGTGACGCGGAGGTCCTCGTCGGGACGGTCTCGCACTGTCACGGCGCGCTGTGCGTTCTATCGGTAGGGGGGTGAGCCGGGCACGATCCGGCCACCACGGTGGACGTGGCTCGGGCGGCGTCCGCCGGTTCCGTGCGAAACGAAGTGCGCCCCAGTGAGGAGGAGCGACACGTGGCAGAGACGTTCGATTACGACGTGGTGATCGTCGGCGCCGGCCCCGCGGGGCTCACGGCGGGCATGTACGCGGGACGCTCGATGCTGCGCACCGCGGTGCTCGAGCGTGGAGCGCCAGGCGGCGAGCTGCTCAACACCGAGACGGTGGAGGACTACCCCGGCTTCGAGCACATCGAGGGGTGGGAGCTGGCGCAGAAGTTCGAGAGCCACGCGCGCAAGTTCGGCGCGGAGATCATCACCGCCAACGTCGAGACGCTGCGCAAGCGCGACGACGGCACGTTCGAGGCGATCACCGACGCGGGCGACATCTACCGCGCGCCGGTGGCGATCCTCACCGCCGGCGGAACGCCGGTGAAGCTGGGCGTGCCGGGCGAGGAGGAGTACGCGGGCAAGGGAGTCTCGTACTGCGCGATCTGCGACGGGGCGTTCTTCAAGGGGCACACGATCGCCGTCGTGGGCGGCGGCGACGCGGCGTGCGAGGAGGCCGACTTCCTCACGCGCTACGCCGAGAAGGTGTACCTCATCCACCGCCGCGACGAGTTCCGCGCGTCGAAGATCATCCAGAAGCGGGTGTTCGAGAACCCGAAGATCGAGGTGATCTGGAACGCCACGGTAGAGCGCATCGAGGGGGACGCGCAGGGGCTCGTGCACAACGTGCGGCTGTGCGACGTGAGGGCCGGGCGGGAGCGCGACCTGGCCGTGACGGGCGTGTTCATCTTCATCGGCTTCCGGCCGAACACCGGTGTCGTGGACGGGCACCTCGAGCACGACGAGGGGGGATACATCATCACCGACGCCAACATGGAGTCGTCGATCAGCGGGCTGTTCGTGGCCGGCGACGTGCGCGCCCAACTCACGCGGCAGGTGACGACGGCGGCGGGCGATGGAACGACGGCGGCGATCGCCGCCGAGAAGTACCTCGCCGCGCTGCGCCACGGGCAGGAGCCGGAGCCCCTCCCGAGCAGCGGCGGATACACGGTATGAACATCCGGACGCTCACCGTCGGCGCGTTCCAGGAGAACACGTACCTGGTCGTCGATGAGACGGCGCACCGTGCGGTGCTCATCGACCCGGGATCGGAGGGGGAGCGCCTGGTGCGGGCGGTGCACGAGAGCGGCGCCGAGCTCGAGGCCATCTGGCTCACGCACGCGCACGTGGACCACCTGGGTGGGATCGCCGCGGTGAAGCGCGCGTTGGACGTGCCGATCTACCTGCACCCGGATGGCGAGACGCTCTACCGCGCGGCCGAGCGACAGGGCGCGGCGTACGGGCTGGCGGTGGAGGCGCCCCCGCCGGCCGACCGCGCCCTCGCCGAGGGAGACGTGGTGCGCGTCGGCTCGCTGGCGTTCGCCGTCATGCACACGCCGGGACACGAGCCCGGACACGTGGTGTTCCACGGCCACGGCGTGGCGTTCGTGGGCGACTGCCTCTTCTCCGGCTCCATCGGGCGCACCGACCTTCCGCTCTCGAATCCCGCCGCGCTCGAGCGCTCGCTGGCGCGCATCGCCGCGCTGGGAGACGACGTGGTGGTGTATCCGGGGCACGGGCCCGCCACGACGATCGGCCGCGAGCGCGCCACGAACCCGTTCCTGAACGGGATGGCGCGCATCGTGGGGGCATCGTGACGCCGCCGGCGCCCCGCTCGGGCGGGGTGGTGGCGACGGTGCTCGTGCTCGCGCTCTGGCTGGGCGCGGCGATCTACTTCGCCGTCGCGGTGGCGCCGGCCGCCTTCCGCGTGCTGCCCACGCGCACGCTCGCCGGCGCGCTCGTCGGCGGAACGCTCCCGGCCATCTTCGTGAGCGGGATCGTCGCCCTCCTCATCGCGGCGCTGCTCGCGTGGCGCGATCCGGCGGGGGCGCCGGGACGCTCCGTGCGCCTCGCGGCATCGCTCCTCGCGGCGGCGCTCTGCGCCGTGGCGCAGTTCGGCGTGGACCCGCGCATCGAGCGTCTCCGAGCGTCGCTCGGTGGCGCCCTCGAGGGGGCATCGGTGGGCGACCCCGCGCGCGCCGCGTTCGGCCGGCTCCACGCACTGTCCGTGGGGTTGCTCGGCCTCGCCATGGTGCTCGCCATCGTCGTGCTGGTGGTCGCCTCCCGGCATCTGCTCACCCGGCCTCCCGAGTGAGCGTCCGGGAACTGGCCTGGTACCGGTCGCTCGCGCAGATTGTGGACACGGTCGTCGTCATCACGCTGGTCAACCTTCTCGACCGACACGCGCCGGATTCGCGCGCCCCCACGCGGGGTGCGGCCGACCCGCGAAGGAGAGCGCATGCGCATCGTTCGTCCACTCGGTGTTGCCGCCGTCCTCGTGCTGGCGGGGTGTCATCTGTCCAGTGATCTGCCGAGCTCGGTCCCGGCCGGCGTGATCAACATCATCGCCGACTCCACGGGACCGGGGCAGTTCGTCGTGCGCCCCGTCGGGACGTTCTTCAAGAAGTCGAACATCACCATCCCCGACAGCCGGCAGGTGGTGGACTCCTGCCAGTACGGCATCTACGACTCCACGGCGACCTCCGGTCCGATCATCCGCGACTACGTGAACGCCGGACCGTCCGTGGGGGTGCAGACGGACCAGGCCACGGGCACCCTCGTCCCGGACACGTCGGGGGATGTCATCTCCTACGTGCTCTCGGATGGCGGCGCGCTCCCGTTCACGCCCGGCTCGCAGATGACGTTCGCGGTGGCGGGCTCCGACGAGTTTCCGGCGATGACGCTCACCGCCAACACCGCGGGGCCGTACGCGTTCGGCCCGGTGGACACCCTTCCCTCGGACGCGCTCGAGCTCACGTGGAGCCCGGCCGAAGGGAACGAGTCCGCGGTGGTGATCTCGCTCCAGTTTGCGAGCGATCCGAACGCGGTGCGACCCGACCAGCAGATCTACTGCTCGGTCCGCGACGACGGCGCGTTCACCGTGAACCCGCAGCTCGCCGTGCGCTGGCGGCAGGCCACGCCGGGAACGCGGCGCATCCTGTCGTACAAGTGGCACACGACCACGAGAGTGGTGAACGGCGCGCAGTTCGTGGTCATCTCGCAGTTCGACGTCGCGAAGTACACGTTCCCGTGATCGGATCGCGGGCCCGGCGCGCGCTGGGTCCGCGATCCGATCGATTCCCGTAACCTTCGAGGCCGCGGCGCTTCGTTCGCGCGGCCTGTCCGTTTGGAGGGGCATCACCGATGGCCGAAGCGACCCGCATCGAGAAGGACCCGCTCGGCGAGCTCGCCGTGCCGGCGAGCGCGCTGTACGGGGTGCAGACGATGCGCGCCACGCAGAACTTTCCGATCAGCGGGCTCCGCCCGCTTCCGATCTTCGTCACGGCGGTGGTGTGGATCAAGAAGGCCGCCGCGCTCACCCACAAGGAAACCGGCCGCCTCGACGCCAAGCTCGCCGACGCCATCGTGCGCGCGGCGGACGAGGTGCTCGCCGGGCAGCACCGCGAGCACTTCGTGGTCGACGTGTACCAGGCCGGCGCGGGCACGTCGCACAACATGAACGTGAACGAGGTGCTCTCCAACCGCGCCAACGAGCTGCTCGGCGGCAAGCGCGGCGAGTACAAGCCGGTGCACCCGAACGATCACGTCAACATGGCGCAGTCCACCAACGACGTGATCCCCACGGCGATCCGGCTCGGCGCGCTCGCCCTGCTCGACCCGCTGGTGGGCGCCTTCTCCGGCCTTCGCGACCGCTTCCTCGAGAAGGGCGATGCGTTCGACGACGTGATCAAGAGCGGGCGCACCCACCTGCAGGACGCGATGCCCATCCGGCTCGGGCAGGAGCTCCGCGCCTACGGGCACACGATCGATCGCAACGTGCGGCGCGTGCAGCAGACGGCGGACTGGCTGCGCGACCTGGGGATCGGCGGGAGCGCGGTGGGGACCGGGGTGAACGTGGAGCCGGAGTACCCGGCGCTCATGGTGAAGCACCTGCGCGCGATCACCGGCCTCGAGCTGCGCGAGGGGAGCGACCGCATCCAGCTCATGCAGAGCATGGGAGACGCCGCCGCGCTGAGCGCGCAGCTCCGCACGCTCGCGCTCGACCTGAGCAAGATCGCCAGCGACCTGCGGCTGCTCGCCTCCGGCCCGCGCACCGGGCTCGACGAGGTGCGGCTCCCCGCCGTGCAGCCCGGCTCGTCGATCATGCCGGGCAAGGTGAATCCGTCGATCGCCGAGATGGTGAACCAGGTGTGCTTCCAGGTGATCGGCAACGACACCTGCGTGGCGATCTCCGCGGAGCACGGGCAGCTCGAGCTGAACGTGATGATGCCGGTGATCGCCCAGAACCTGCTCCAGTCGATGCTCATCCTGACGAGCGCCGCCACCTCGCTCGCCGAGCGGTGCGTGCGCGGTCTCGAGGCGAACCGCGAGCAGTGCGAGTACTGGGTGGAGCGGTCGGCGGCCCTCGCCACGGCGCTGGCGCCGCGCATCGGCTACGCCCGCGCGGCGGAGCTGAGCAAGCAGTCGGTGAAGGAGAACACCCTCATCCGCGACCTCGTCCACCGCGAGCACGTGCTGCCGGATGGGGAGGTGGATGAGATCCTGGACCTCCGCCGGATGACGGAGATCGGGGTGCCGGGGGAGGGATAGGCGCCGGGGGCCAGGGGCCAGGTGCCAGGGGCCAGGGGCCAGGGGAGGACCGCGACAGGCAGCGCTGCGCGCTGCGCCGTCGCACAATTGTGCGAGGGGGCGGCGCGAACGCGCCGCCCCCTCGCGGTCATCCCCTGATCCCCGGCCCCCGGCCCCCGGCCCCTGGATTCGCCGCCCCACCGGAGGTATCGTCAGACCATGCGCATCACCACCTGGGCCGAGTACGGCCTCATCTGCGCGCTGCACCTGGCGCGGCGGGAGGCGGAGGGGCCCGTGACCGGGCGGGACATGGCCGCCAGGGAGCGGCTGCCGGCGGACTACGTCGAGCAGATCCTGCTGCGCCTCCGGCGCGCCGGGATCGTCCGGAGCACGCGCGGCGCGCACGGCGGATACGCGCTGGCGCGCCCCGCGGCGGAGATCTCCGTCCGCGACATCATCAACGCGTCCGAGCTCACCACCTTCGACCTGCACTGCGTCTCGCACCCGGTGGACGACCAACGCTGCGCCGCCTCGCACGCGTGCAGCATCCGTCCCGTGTGGATGCTCCTCCAGCAGAAGATCGACGACGTGCTGGAGAGCGTGCACCTCTCGGACCTGCTGCACGAGGAGCCGGTGGTGCGCGAGCGCGTGGGGCTTCCCGTCCTCCAGGCCTGAGCGCCCCGGGCGCCGCGCGCATGGCGTTCTGGCACGAGTGGCGCGAGTCCCGCGCGCAGCGCTCGCGGGCCGCCGCCTACGTGGCCACCCTGTTCGGCGAGCCGGACGCGGCGGACGTGGCCTGGCTGGCGGGGAGCGCCGCCGGCGGGGACGCCGACCATGCCCGGTGGGAGCTCCGCTACGCACGACGCGCCCTCGGCCTGCTCACCGCGCAGCGTGACGCACTCGACGACCGCACCGCGTCGCTCGTCGCCGGCGCGCTCGGCGAGGCGCTCGCGCGCGATCCGGCCATCGCGGCGGGGAAGCTGCGCGTGGCCGAGCGGCAGCTCAACGCGCGCCTCCGCGCCTACGGCGATGCCCTCGCGAGCCGGGAAGGGGCGGGCTCGGGGTGGCACCTGGGGCGCGCGCTCCTCGAGTTCGCCGGACGGCGCGACGCCGCGCCCGCGGAGCTGGTGACGCGGGCCTCGGGGATCCTGGCGAACTACCTGTCCGAGGCCAACGAGGCGTTGCGCGAGCACTTCGGCGCCGCCGCGCTCCCCGAGAACATCGCGCCCTCCGCGCTCCCCCCGTCGCGCCGCTGACCGGCAGGCGCCCACGCCGCGCCGCGGCTCCGCCAACGACGAGAGCGGGCGGCGCGTGGAGTCGCGCCGCCCGCTCTCGAATTCTCGACGTAGTACCGACGTAGTCCCGTACCATCCCGGATGCCGAAGGGGGGACTCGAACCCCCACGGGCTATCGCCCACTGCGCCCTGAACGCAGCGCGTCTACCAATTCCACCACTTCGGCGTAGTCGCGAAACCTATCCGTCGCGGGTCGCGATGTCAACGCGATCCGTTGCCCCCGTCGCACGGCGCGCCTATGTTGCCCCATGTCGCCCCATGGTGCCCCACAGGCGTCCAGAGCGCCGTCGCCGCGACGCGGCGCCGTGCTCCGCCGGACGACCCGTCACCTCACTGGATTCATGGCTCCAGCCGAACAGGAACCGCACGAGATCATCGCCCGGAACAAGCGCGCCCGCCACGACTACCACATCATCGAGACGTGGGAGACGGGGATCGCGCTCACCGGGACGGAGATCAAGTCGCTCCGGAACGGCAAGGCCAACCTCTCCGACTCGTACGCGATCGTGCACGGCGGGGAGGTGTTCCTGCTCAACCTCCACATCGCGCCGTACGAGCAGGGGAACCAGTTCAATCACGAGCCGACGCGCACGCGAAAGCTCCTGCTGCACCGGCGGGAGATCCGCAAGTTGATCGGCGCGGTCGAGCGGCAGGGGCTCACGCTCATTCCGCTCGACCTCCACTTCACGCGGGGACGGGCCAAGGTGACGCTGGCACTCGGGAAGGGAAAGAAGCAGCACGACAAGCGCGAGGACGAGCGCCGCCGCGAGGACGAGCGCGAGATGGCCCGCGCGGCACGGGCACGATGACCGGCGCGCTCCTGCTGGCGCTGCAGATCGCCGCGGCCACGCCGGCGGTGCTCGCCGTGCGCGCCGCGGATCGCGAGGCGACGGTGCCGTTGCTCGAGACCAACCACGGCGCGGCGGTGCCGGTGGAGCGGCTCGCGCCCATCCTCCCCGTCACCCTCGAACGCGCCCCCAACGAGCACTGGACGGTGCACGTGGCGGGGATCGACCTGGAGATCGCCGATCAGGTGCCCTTCGCCCGCGTCGGCGCGACGATCTTCCCGCTGGCCAGCGCGCCGTTCGTGAGCGACGGGCACCTCGTCGTCCCCTTCCAGGTCGTCGCCGATCTCCTCCCGCGCCTCGCTCCCGAGCAGGTGCGCTACATCCCGGCACGCGGGGAGCTGCGCGTGCTGGGCGCGGCGGCGGCCGCCGTGCGTCCGGCCTCGGCCACCACGCGCGCGCCGAGCGAGCCGGCGCGCCGCGCCGGGCATCGCGCGCGGCGCCGCATCGTGGTCGTCGACGCCGGACACGGCGGCCCCGACAACGGCATGTCCGGGCCGATCGGCGCGCGGCGGAAGATCTACGAGAAGGACATCACGCTCGCCGTCGCCAAGAAGCTCGCGTCCGCGCTCCGCGATCGCGATCTCGACGTCGTGATGACCCGCACCACCGACACGCTCATCGCGCTCTCCGACCGGGGGCGCATCGCGAACCAGCGCCACGGCGACCTGTTCATCTCGGTGCACGTGAACGCCGCGAACCCGAACTGGCGGCATCCGGAGGCGGCCAGGGGATTCGAGACGTACTTCCTCGCCGAGGCGCGCACCGAGGACGCGAAGCGGGTGGAGCAGATGGAGAACGCGTCGGTGCGCTTCGAGACCGGCGCCGAGGCGGCGAAGGACGATCCGCTCAACTTCATCATCAACGACATGGCGCAGAACGAGCACCTGCGCGAGTCGAGCGAGCTGGCGACGCTCATCCAGCACCAGCTCGCCGACGTGGAGCCGGGACCGAGCCGCGGCGTGAAGCAGGCCGGGTTCCGGGTGCTCGTCACCGCGTACATGCCGGCCGTGCTGGTGGAGATCGGGTTCGGCACCAACCCCGACGAGGCGCGCTTCATCGCCAGCCCGAAACGCCAGCGCGAGCTCGCCGCCGCGATCGCCGACGCGACGGTGAAGTACCTGGATCAGTACGAGCGGCGCCTCGGGACGTCGGCGCCATGAGAGCCGCGGCACTCCTCCTGGCGACAGTGCCGCTGGTGGGGTGTGCCTACTTCAACGGCATCTACAACGCGCGCCAGGCGGAGCGGCGCGGCGACGCCCTGTTGCGCGCCGGGAAGAGCGCCGAAGCCGACTCGTTGTTCGCCACCGCCGCGCAGAAGGCGGAAACGGTGCTGGTGCACCATCCGCGAAGCCGGTGGGCCCCCGACGCGGAGTTCATCGCCGGCTGGTCGTGGGCGATGGCGGCCCGGTGCGATCGCGCCGAGCCGCGGCTCACCGCGGTGCTCACCCGGAGCGGCGAGCGCGAGGAGCGACTGGGACGCGCCACGCTCGCCCTCGGGATCTGTCGCGTGCACGAGGAGCGCTACGCGGCGGGGCGCGCGCTGCTCGCGCCGCTCGCGCGCGCCGCCGATCGCCATCTGGCGCGCGAGGCGTCGCTCTGGGCGGCGCTGGCGTCGGTGGCGCTCGGCGAGCCGGATTCCGCGCGGGCCTATCTCCGCACGGCCGATCCCGCGCGCGCCGACTGGGCGCTCGCGCGCGCGTATCTGGATCGCCGCGACGTGGCCGCCGCCGAGTCGCTCCTCGCGCGTCGAGCGGCGCGCGGCGATTGGCGCGATGACCTGCTCGGCGAGCTGCGCGAGCTCTGGGCCGCGGGGCAGCCCGGCGCGGTCGAGCGGATCGTGGCCCGATACGACCGGTCGCGCGCGTCCGCCGAGCAGCTCGCGCGCCTGCACATGCTCGCCGGCGAGCTGGCGATGCGCGCCGACCGCGACTCGACGGCGCGGGCGCACTTCACCGCCGTGCTGCGCCTCACGCGCGACTCCCTGCGGTCTCGCGAGGCGAACGCGCGTCTCACACTCACCGAGGTGCGCGGGCTCACGTCGGTGGTGGACGTGGCCAACGTGGTCGCCGCCGGGCGGGCGCGCGCCGCCGGGAGTCCGATGCTGCGCCGCCTCGAGGACCGCGTCCTCCTGCTCCAGATGCTGCACGACCGCGACGACGAATCGGGCGCGTCGCTCTTCCTCGCCGCGGAGGTGGCGCGCGACAGCCTGCGGGCGCTCCCGCTCGCCCGCGCCCTGTTCGGCGAGGCGGCGGCGCGCGCCGGGTCGCCCGTCGCGGCGAAGGCGCAGCTCGCCCGCGCGCGGCTCGATGCCGAGCACCCCGGTCTCGCCGCCTCGGGCTCGTCGGCCTCGCCGGCTGCGCGGAGCGAGCGTGGGGAGGGGAGCGACTCGCTGGTGGCTGGTGCCGCGTTCGGCGCTCTCGTCGCGGACTCCGGTGCACGGAGTGGAACGCGCTCGGCGGCCGATGGCGCTGACGCGCTCCTCCTCCGCACGTGGAACCAGGTCGCCACGCTGTACACGGACAGCCTTCGCCGCGTCCGCCCCGCCGTGGACACGACGGGGGCGCACGCCGCCGCGGCACCCGCGCTCCCCGCGTCCACGGCGCCGCGTCCACCGGCGGCCGGCGCGCGACCCACTCCGCCTACCCCGCCCACCCCGCCAGACTCGCGATGACGCATTCCGCCACCCCCGCCCGCGGGGCGCTCGCCGTGAGCGCCGCCGGCCTCGAGCTCCAGAACCCGGTCGTGCTCGCCGCCGGCACGGCGGCGTTCGGTCGCGAGCTCGCCGGGGTCGTGAAGCTCGATGCGCTGGGCGGGCTCGTGACGAAGGCGGTGAGCCCCCGTCCCCGCCCGGGCGCCCCGGCGCCTCGCGTGGCGGAGTTCCCTGGCGGGATGCTCAACGCCGTCGGGCTCGCCAATCCCGGGCTCGAGGAAGTGCGGCGCTCCGAGCTGCCGTGGCTGGCGGCGAACCTGAAGCGGGCTCGAGTGCTGGTGAACGTGGTGGGGGACGCCGTGGAAGACTATGCGACCGTCGTCGCGGGGCTGGACGGCGTGAGCGGGGTGAGCGGGTTCGAGCTCAACGTGAGCTGTCCGAACGTGAAGGCGGGAGGGATGGAGTTCGGCGCCGATCCGTGCGCGCTCGCCGATGTGGTGCGCGGCGCGCGGGGCGCGACGCGGCTCCCCCTGTTCGTGAAGCTCAGCCCCACGCTCAGGGACATCGGGGAGAGCGCGCGGGTGGCCGTGGATGCCGGTGCCGACGCGATCTCGGTGGTGAACACGATCCCCGGGCTCGTCGTCGATGTGGAGCGCCGGCGCCCCGCGCTGGGCTTCGGCACGGGCGGAACGAGCGGGGCGGGGCTCCTCCCGGTGGGGGTGCTCGCCACGTGGAAGGTGCGGCGCGCGGTGGCGGTGCCGGTGTTCGGGATCGGCGGGGTGTCGAGCGCCATGGACGCGCTCCAGTACCTCGTGGCCGGGGCGACGCTGGTGGGGATGGGAACGGCGGCGCTGCGCGATCCGCGCGCGCCGGAGCGCGTGGTGCGCGACCTGGGGCGCTGGTGCGAGCGCCACCGGGTGCGCTCGATCGAGGACATCATCGGGAGTCTGGAATGGCCGAGCTGACGCCGCGGGCGATCGTCGCCCTGGACGTGCCGAGCGCCGACGCGGCGCTGTCGCTGGTGGAGCGGCTGGGGGACGCGTGCGACTTCGTGAAGGTGGGGAGCGAGCTGTTCACGGCGGCGGGTCCCGAGGTGGTCCGCGCGCTCCGGGATGGGGGGCGGGAGGTGTTCCTCGACCTCAAGGTGCACGACATCCCGAACACGGTGCGCGGGGCGGCGCGGAGCGCGGCGGCGCTGGGGGCGAGCCTGCTGACGGTGCACGCCTCCGGGGGGCGGGCAATGATCGAGGCGGCCGTGGAGGGGGCGGGGGAGCGGTGCGGGGTGCTGGCGGTCACGGTGCTCACGTCGCTCGATGCGTCGGCGCTGGGCGAGGCGTGGGGGCGGCGCGTGGATGACGTGGAGGGGGAGGTGCTGCGGCTGGCGGAGCTGGCGCGGGGGGCGGGGGCGCACGGGGTCGTGTGCTCCGGGGGCGAGGCGGGGGCGGTGCACGCGCGGCACGGCGATGCGCTGCGCCTCCTCGTGCCGGGGATCCGGCTGGCTGGTGGAACGGTGCACGATCAGAAGCGGGTGGTGACCCCCGAGGGAGCAGTGGCGGCGGGGGCGTCGTACCTCGTGCTGGGGAGGGTGGTGACCGGGGCGCCGGATCCGGCGGCGACGCTGCGGGGGATTCGGGCATCGCTCGCCTCGAGGCTTGCATCGCGCGCCTAAGTCGGTTAAGCTATAAGACTTGACCGGAATTTTTCAGTTGTAGCAAACTCATAAGCACGTGGAGCGAGCGTGAAAGTCCGCACCAGCGTGAAGCCGATCTGCGAGCACTGCAAGGTCATCAAGCGCAACGGCGTGACTCGCATCATCTGCAAGCGCAACCCCAAGCACAAGCAGCGTCAGGGCTGACCAATGGCACGCATTGCTGGAGTCGATCTCCCTCGCGACAAGAAGGTCGAGATCGGCCTGACGTACATCTACGGGATCGGGCGCGCGGTGGCGCGGAAGATCCTCGCCGAGACCGGGGTCAATCCCGATCTGCGCATTCGCGATCTGAACGACGCGGACGTGAACCGTCTGCGTCAGATCATCGAGCGCGACTATCGCGTGGAGGGGGCGCTGCGGACGGAGGTGGCGATGAACATCAAGCGATTGATGGACATCGGCTCCTACCGCGGGATCCGGCATCGCCGGGGCCTGCCGGTGCGCGGGCAGCGGACGCACACGAACGCGCGCACGAAGAAGGGTCCGCGCCGCGCGATCGCCGGCAAGAAGAAGGTCACGAAGTAAGCATCTGACACCTGGTCCAACATGGCGACAGCGAAGACGGGTTCGGCCAAGAAGTCGAAGCGCGTCGTGGAGTCCGAAGGGATCGCCCACGTGAACGCGACGTTCAACAACACGACGGTGACCATCACCGACATGCGGGGCAACGCGGTGGCGTGGGCCTCGTCGGGGAAGGCGGGGTTCAAGGGCTCCAAGAAGTCCACCCCGTTCGCGGCCACCGTGGCGGCGGAGGCGTGCGCCCGCGAGGCGCTCGGCCTCGGCATGAAGCGCGTGCACGTGCGGGTGCAGGGGCCCGGGAGCGGGCGGGAGTCGGCCATCCAGGCGCTCGCCGCCGCTGGGCTGCAGATCCGCTCCATCAAGGATGTGACGCCGATTCCGCACAACGGCTGTCGTCCCCCGAAGCGGCGGAGGGTCTGAGCGATGCGCTACACCGGACCCAGTTGCCGTCAGTGCCGTCGGGAAGGGACCAAGCTCTTCCTGAAGGGGACGAAGTGCTTCACGGAGAAGTGCCCCGTCGAGCGCCGGCCGTACGCGCCCGGCCAGCATGGCCAGGCCACGGCGCGCCGTCGCAAGGCGTCGGAGTACTCCAAGCAGCTCCGTGAGAAGCAGAAGGTGAAGCGCATCTACGGCGTGAGCGAGCGGCAGTTCCGCAACACGTTCGAGCGCGTCACCAAGCTGCCGGGCGTGACCGGACACAACCTGCTCGCCGCGCTCGAGAGCCGGCTGGACAACATCGTGTATCGCATGGGCTTCGCCCCGAGCCGCAAGGCGGCCCGGCAGCTCATCCGGCACCGGCACATCGAGGTGAACGGGAAGCAGGTGGACATCCCGAGCTACCTCGTTCGTCCGGGCGAGGAGATTCGCGTGCGCCCCGCCTCGCGGGAGCAGGCGTCGATCCTCACCGCGATGGACCAGTCGTCGCGTGGCGCCCCGCTCTCGTGGATCGCGGTCGACCGCGACACGTTCAGCGGCCGGATGCTTGAGCGCCCCGCGCGCGAGAGCATTCCGATCGCGGCGCAGGAGCAGCTCATCGTCGAGTTGTTCTCCAAGTAGTTCGCGGGTGGCGGGACGCTGGGCACGGGATGCGAAACGGCTCGTGGGTGGCCGGATGGTCCACCACGAGCCGTTGACGCGACCCGCACCCCGCGGCCCGCGCCCCGAAATGGTCGGGACCCTGACTCCCAAACGGGCCCACCGCGCGTCAGGGGCGGGGTGGGGCGTCGCCGGGCGCATGCCCGGTGAGACCGAACGAGGTCATTGAATCCATGGCGCAAGCAATCGATCTGAGCGGGCTGGTTCGTCCACAGCTCGTCGAGGCGACCAAGCGGGAGGACAACCCCAACGTCGCCGAATTCCGGATGCAGCCTCTCGAGCGCGGCTTCGGCCACACGCTCGGGAACGCCATGCGCCGGATGCTGCTCTCCTCGCTCCGCGGCGCCGCCGTCTGGGCGTTCCGCATCGACGGCGTGCTCCACGAGCACCAGACGATCAGCGGGGTGGTGGAGGATGTGCACCAGGTGATCGGCAACCTCAAGACGCTCACGCTCTCGCTGAGCGACGACGTGGACGAGACGGTCCTCCGTATCCGGAAGTCGGAGGCGGGGCCCGTGACGGCGGCGGACATCGAGCCGTCGGCGGCGGTGCGGATCATCGATCCCAGCCACCACCTCTTCACGCTGCAGGACGATCGCGAGGTGAACGTCGAGCTGTACGTGAACAAGGGGCGCGGCTACGTGGAGGGGGATCAGCACCCGCTCGATCGCGGGCTGCCGGTGGACCTCGTGCGCGTCGACTCGATCTACAACCCGGTGCGCCGGGCCAACTTCTCGGTCGCCGAGACGCGCGTCGGACAGCGCACCGACTACGATCGGCTCACGCTGACCGTGGAGACCAACGGCACGATCACGCCGGAGGAGGCGGTGAGCTACGCCGCCGCGCTGGCCCAGACGCACTTCCAGTTCTTCGCCAACTTCGGCTCGCACGCGCTCGGCGCGGTGGCCGCGGCGGGCGATCATTCCGCGGATGCGCAGCGCCTGCAGCAGCTCTTTCGCACCCCGATCGACGAGCTCGAGCTGTCCGTCCGGTCGGTGAACTCGCTGAAGAACTCGGACATCCGCACGCTCGGCGACCTGGTTCGCCAGACCGAGACGCAGATGCTCCAGGTCAAGAATTTCGGGAAGAAGTCGCTGCAGGAGATCGCCGATCTCCTCGAGCGCGAGGGATTGAACTTCGGCATGCGGTACGAGGAGACCCCCGAAGGCGTGCGCATCACCGATTGGGGCACGCCGCCGAGCCGGGCCGCCGCCGCCGCGCCGGACGAAGAGGAGTGAGAACATGCGTCACCGCAAGGCAGGGCGGCAGCTGCGCCGCACCAGCGAACAGAAGCTCGCGCTCCTCCGTGGCCTGGCCTCGTCGCTCATCGAGCACGGCGCCATCGAGACCACCGAGGCGAAGGCGAAGGAGCTGCGCCCCTTCGTCGAGAAGTTGATCACCAAGGCCCGGTCGGGCACCCTCCACGACCGCCGCCTCGCCGTCCGCCACATCCAGAAGCGGGAGACGGCGGACAAGCTGTTCCGCGAGGTCGGGCCGAAGTTCGCCGCTCGCCCCGGCGGGTACACGCGCATTCTCAAGACCGGCCACCGCAAGGGTGACGGCGCGGAGATGGCGCGCATCGAGCTGATCGAGAGCTGACCATGCACAACAGAAGCTGCTACGTGTGCGGCAAGGGCGTCGCCTTCGGCAACAACGTCTCGCACGCCAACAACAAGACGCGCCGCGTCTGGAAGCCCAACCTCCAGGTCGCGCGCATCCTCGTGGACGGAAAGATCACGAAGATCAAGGTCTGCACCCGCTGCCTCAACGCCGGCAAGATCCAGCGGGCGCCGCGAGGCACGCAGGTCGCGTGACCGTCCCCGTCGTGCCGAACCGGACCATGGAGAGAGGGGAGCGATCGGGCTCCCCTTTTTTCTATCCCATGGTCAGGGTCGACGCCCTGATCCACTGACTCACTGACGCCCGGACCCACACATGCCCACCGCGCTCATCACCGGCATCACGGGGCAGGACGGCTCCTACCTCGCCGAGCTGCTGCTCGACAAGGGATACCGCGTCGTCGGCGTGGTGCGCCGCAGCTCCACCACGCCGTACGAGCGGATCGGCCATCTCGTCGACCGCATCGAGCTCGTCTCGGCCGACCTGCTCGACCAGCACTCCCTGGTGGACGCCATGGCCGCCTGCGAGCCCGACGAGGTCTACAACCTCGCCGCGCAGAGCTTCGTGCAGACGTCGTGGACGCAGCCGGTGCTCACCGGGGAGTTCACCGGGCTCGGCGTCACGCGCGTGCTCGAGGCGATCCGGAAGGCGGCGCCGCGCGCCCGATTCTACCAGGCCAGCTCGAGCGAGATGTTCGGCAAGGTGGTGGAGTCGCCGCAGCGCGAGACGACGCCGTTCTACCCGAGGAGCCCGTACGGCGTGGCGAAGGTCTACGGCCACTGGATCACGGTGAACTACCGGGAGAGCTACTCGCTCTACGCCGTCTCCGGCATCCTCTTCAACCACGAGAGCCCGCGCCGCGGTCTGGAGTTCGTGACGCGCAAGGTCACGGATGCCGTCGCGCGCATCAAGCTCGGCCTCGCCACCGAGGTACGGCTGGGGAACCTCGACGCGCGGCGCGACTGGGGCTTCGCCGGCGACTACGTGGACGCCATGTGGCGCATGCTCCAGCAGGACGCGCCGGGCGACTACGTGATCGGCACGGGGCGCACCTGGTCCGTGCGGCAGCTCTGCGAGATCGCGTTCGGCGCCGTGGGGCTCGACTACCACGACTACGTGGTGCAGGACGAGCGGTATTTCCGGCCGGCCGAGGTCGACCTGCTGGTCGCCGATCCCACCCTCGCGCACGAGCGCCTCGGCTGGTACCCGCGGGTGTCCTTCCAGCAGCTCATCGAGATGATGGTCGAAGCCGACCTCGCGCGGCATCGCGCGCGGGTCTGAGCGATGCGCGCCCTGGTCACCGGCGCGTCGGGCTTCGTGGGGCAGTGGCTGTGTCGGGAGCTGCTCCACGAGGGGTGGGACGTCGTCGGCACGCGGCTCGGGGAGGAGCCGCCCGCCGGCGCGCTCTCCGCCGCCGAGCGCGGTGCCGTACGGTGGCTCCCGTGCGATGTCACCGACGGCGCGGACGTGCGGAGCGCCCTCGACGTCGCGCTCCCCGACGCGCTGTTCCACCTGGCGGGGATCGCCTCCGTGCCGGAGGCCGGCGCGGACCCGGCCCGGGCGCTCGCCGTGAACGCCGGCGGCGCCGCGCGGCTCCTCGCCGAGGTGGGCGCGCGGCGCCGCGCCGGGACGCTCGATCCCGTGGTGCTCGTGGTGGGGAGCGGCGAGCAGTACGGCCGCCACGAGGCGGCGGAGCAGCCGCTCGGCGAGGGGGCGGAGCAGCGGCCGCTCAACGCGTACGCGGCGAGCAAGGCGGCGCAGGAGGTGGTCGCGCTCTCCGCGTGGCGGGCCACCGGGGCGCGCGTGGTGGTCACGCGGTCGTTCAACCACAGCGGCCCGGGGCAGTCGGACCGGTTCGTGCTGCCCGCGCTGGTGCGCCGCGCGCTCGCCCTCCGCGGCTCGGGCGCGCGAGCGCTCGCTCTCGGCAACACCACGCCCGTGCGCGACTTCCTGCACGTCGCCGACGTGGCGCGTGCCTACCGGTTGCTCGCCGCGCGCGGCGCGGCGGGCGAGTCGTACAACGTGGCCAGCGGCGTCGGCGTGGACGTCGCGACGCTCGCCGGCCGCGTGCTTGCTCTCGTCGGCGCCGATGCGAAATTGCAGAGCGATCCGGCGCTCGTTCGTCCGGTCGAGGTCCCCGTGCTCGTGGGCTCGCCGGCCAAGCTCCATGCGGCCACCGGGTGGACCGCGGAGCGCACCCTGGACTCCATCATCGACGATCTGATCCGTGCCACGCCGCGCTGACCTCCATCGCATCCTTCTCATCGGCTCCGGTCCCATCGTCATCGGACAGGCGGCGGAATTCGACTACTCCGGCACCCAGGCGGCCAAGGCGCTGCGCGAGGACGGATACGAGGTGATCCTCGTGAACTCCAATCCGGCCACGATCATGACCGATCCGGAGTTCGCCGACCGCACCTACATCGAGCCGGTGACGCCCGAGATCGTGGAGCAGGTGATCGCCCGCGAACGGCCCGACGCGCTGCTTCCGACGATGGGCGGACAGACGGCGCTCAACGTGGCGATGGCGCTCGCCGAGCGCGGCGTGCTCGAGAAGTACGGCGTGGAGCTGATCGGCGCCGATGCGCGCGCGATCGCCCTGGCCGAGGATCGCGAGCTCTTCGCCGACGCGATGAAGCGCATCGGCCTCAAGGTCGCCACCGGCGGCATCGCGCGCTCGTGGGACGACGCCCTCGGGCTGATCCCCGTGGTCGGGTTCCCGGCGATCATCCGCCCGTCGTTCACGCTCGGCGGCACCGGGGGCGGGGTCGCGTACAACCGCGAGGAGTACGAGGAGATCGTGCGCCGCGGGCTCGAGCTCTCCCCGGTGGGACAGGTGCTGATCGAGCGCAGCGTCCTCGGGTGGAAGGAGTTCGAGCTCGAGGTGATGCGCGACCACGCGGACAACGTGGTGATCGTGTGCTCGATCGAGAACATCGATCCCATGGGGGTGCACACCGGCGACTCGATCACCGTGGCGCCGGCGATGACGCTCACCGACCGCGAGTACCAGGTGATGCGCGACGCCGCCGTGGCCGTCATCCGCGAGATCGGCGTCGCCGCCGGCGGGTGCAACATCCAGTTCGCGATCAACCCCGCGGACGGCGAGATGCTGGTGATCGAGATGAATCCGCGCGTGTCGCGGTCCTCGGCGCTCGCCTCGAAGGCCACCGGCTTCCCGATCGCGCGCATCGGCACCAAGCTCGCGGTGGGCTACCGCCTCGACGAGGTGGCCAACGACATCACGAAGACCACGCCGGCGTCGTTCGAGCCCGTGCTCGACTACGTGGTGGTCAAGTGCCCGCGGTTCGCGTTCGAGAAGTTCGCGGCGGCGAACCCGCGCCTGACGACGCAGATGAAGTCGGTGGGCGAGTCGATGGCCATCGGCCGCACGTTCAAGGAGGCGCTGCAGAAGGGGCTGCGCGCGCTGGAGACGGGGCGGAGCGGGTGGGTCGTCGGCGCGCTGCCGCGCGACGACCGGCTCGCCGACGACTCGCTCGAGACGCTGCGCGGCGCGCTGCGCCAGCCCACGCCGGAGCGGATCTTCCAGGTGAAGCGTGCGCTGGAGCGGGGGCTCGGCGTGGACGAGGTGCACGAGCTGACGGCGATCGACCCGTGGTTCCTCGAGGAGATGCGGCAGCTCGTGGACGCGGAGCGCGCGTACGCGGCGCTCCCCACGGTGGACGCGCTCGCGCTCCGGCGGATGAAGCGGATGGGCTTCTCCGACCGGCAGCTCGCCGCCCTGCGCGGGGAGAGCGAGCAGGCGGTGCGCGAGCGGCGCTGGTCGCTGGGCGTGCGCCCGGTGTACAAGATGGTCGACACGTGCGCCGGCGAGTTCCCGTCCGCCACGCCGTACCTGTACGGCTCCTACGACGAGGAGAGCGAGGCGCCGCCCACCGGGCGGCGGTCGGTGGTGATTCTCGGGAGCGGGCCGAACCGGATCGGACAGGGCGTGGAGTTCGACTACTGCTGCGTGCGGGCCGTGCTCGCGCTGCGCGAGCGCGGCTACGAGACGATCATGGTCAACTCGAACCCCGAGACCGTCTCCACCGACTTCGACATCTCGGACAAGCTGTACTTCGAGCCGCTCACGTTCGAGGACGTGCTGGAGATCGTCGAGCGGGAGAAGCCGGTGGGGGTGATCGTGCAGCTCGGCGGCCAGACGCCGCTCAAGCTCACGCGCCAGCTGGAGGCGGCGGGGGTGCGCATCCTCGGCACCTCGCCGGACGCCATCGACATCGCCGAGGATCGCCGCCGCTTCGAGGCGGTGGCGCGCGCGGCGGGGGTCAACCAGCCCCCGAGCGGGACGGCGACGAGCGTGGACGAGGCGGTGGGGATCGCGGAGGGGGTGGGCTATCCGGTGCTCGTGCGTCCGAGCTACGTGCTCGGCGGCCGCGCCATGCAGATCGTGTACGACGAGCCGCAGCTACGCGAGTACTTCGAGCGCGCCGCGCGCGTCTCCGAGGACCGTCCCGTGCTCATCGACCGCTTCCTCGAGGACGCGTACGAGGTGGACGTCGACGCCGTCGCCGACGGCGAGCGGGTGGTGGTGGGCGGCGTGATGCAGCACATCGAGGATGCCGGCATCCACTCCGGCGACTCGGCGAGCGTGCTGCCGCCGTACATCATCGGCGAGCGCGACCTGGCGACGATGCGCGAGCACACCGCGGCGCTGGCCCGGGCGCTCGGGGTCGTGGGGCTCATCAACGTGCAGTTCGCGATCAAGAACGGGACGGTGTACGTCCTCGAGGTGAACCCCCGCGCCAGCCGCACCGTGCCGTTCGTGTCCAAGGCGATCGGCGTGCCCCTGGCGTCGATCGCGGCGCGGGTGATGCTCGGGGAGACCCTCGCCGCCACCGGCTTCACCGAGGAGATCGTGCCGCCGTACGTGTCGGTGAAGGAGGCGGTGTTCCCGTTCAACAAGTTCCGCGAGGCGGACCCGATCCTCGGTCCGGAGATGCGCTCCACCGGGGAGGTCATGGGCATCTCCGACTCGTTCGGCAGCGCGTTCGCGAAGGCGCAGCTCGCGGCGGACAACGGGCTCCCGCTCGAGGGGGCGGTCCTCATCACCGTGAACGACTCCGACAAGGCCAGCGTGGTGCCGATCGCGCGTCGCTTTCACGAGATGGGCTTCCGCCTGCTCGCCACCACGGGGACGGCCCGCTTCCTCCGGGCGCGCGGCATCCCCGCGGAGCCGGTGTTCAAGGTGCACGAGGGGCGGCCGCACGGGATCGACCTGATCGTGAACGGGCAGGTCCAGCTGCTCATCAACACGCCGCTCGGCAAGCACTCCCAGCGCGACGACTACACGATGCGCCAGGCGGCGGTGGCGCACCGGATTCCGTACACCACCACGTTGTCCGCCGCCAACGCGGCATGCGACGCGATCCTGTCGCTCCGCTTCCGGCCGCCGCGCGTGCGCTCGCTCCAGGAGTGGCACGACCTCGCCAGCGAGGCGGCGGTTTCCTGACTCGATCCCGATACCCTCGCCATACATGCCCGTCCCCCTTCTCGACCTTCGCGCCCAGCACGCCCGCATTCGCGACGAGGTGCTGCCGGCGCTCATGCAGGTGATCGACGACCAGCTGTTCATTCTCGGCCGGCCGGTGGAGCAGCTCGAGGCCGCCGTGGCCGAGCTGTCGCGCGCGCGCTTCGCGATCGGCTGCGCCAGCGGCACGGACGCGCTGCTCCTCGCCTTCCGCGCGCTGGACATCGGGCGCGGCGACGAGGTGGTGACCACCCCGTTCACCTTCTTCGCGACCGCCGGGACCATCCACAACGTGGGGGCGACGCCGGTATTCGCGGACATCGACCCCGACACGTTCAACCTGTCGGTGGAGTGCGCGGCGGCCGCGGTGACTCCGCGCACGCGCGCGGTGGTGCCCGTGGACCTGTTCGGGCAGATGGCGCCGATCGAGCGATTCCGCGCCGCGCTCCCGTCGCTCCCGCTGATCGAGGACGCCGCGCAGTCGATCGGCGCGCGCCGTCGCATCGATGGCACGTGGACGATGGCGGGCGAGGGGGCGACCATCGGCACGTTCAGCTTCTTCCCGTCCAAGAACCTGGGCGGCTACGGCGACGGCGGCATGATGGTCACGCAGGACGAGGCACTGGCCACCCGCCTGCGCCGGCTCCGCGTGCACGGCGGCGCCACCCAGTACTTCCACGACGAGGTGGGGTACAACTCGCGGCTCGATGCCCTGCAGGCGGTGGTGCTGCTGGCCAAGCTGCCGCACCTCGCGGAGTGGAGCGCGGCGCGCCGCGACCACGCGGCGTACTACGACGCGGCGTTCGCCGACGTGAGCGAGGTGCGCACCCCGGTGATCGATCCGGCGAACGAGTCCATCTACAACCAGTACACGCTCCGCGTGGAGCGGCGCGACGAGCTGCAGGCGTACCTGAAGGGGAAGGGGATCGGCACGGCCATCTACTATCCGCTGCCGTTGCACTTGCAGCCCTGCTTCGCTTACTTGGGTTATCGAGCGGGGAGCTGCCCGGAGTCCGAGCGGGCGGCCCGGGAGGTGCTGTCGCTTCCGGTCTTCCCCGAGCTGTCGCGCGCGCAGCAGGACGAGACGATCGAGGCGGTTCGCGCGTTCTACGGTCGCTGAGCTCCACCCCGCCCCGGCGCAAGGGCGCGCCGGGGCGTTCGCCGGTCGACGCCGTTGCCGACGTCGATCGACGCCGACGCAGGCATCGACAGGGCGGTCGAGGATGGATACTGACGACGCGAAGGAGGGGCCGGCCCGCCCGCGGTTGGGCGCCGGCGAAGGCGACGCACGCGACGAGGCGGAGCAGCTCGTCCTCGGGGTGCTGTACCGGCACCGGCGCGTCGTCGTGGTGCTCACGCACCTCACGTTGGTGATCGTCAGCTACGCGCTGGCGTTCACGCTCCGGTTCGACCGCATGATCCCCGCGGCGTACGACGGGATCTTCTGGCGCACGCTCGGCCCGCTCGTCGTGCTCCGGCTCTCGGCGTTCGCCTACTTCCGGCTGTACAGCGGCTGGTGGCGCTACGTCGGCATGCGCGACATGGTCGCGCTGATCAAGGCGGTCGCGGTGAGCAGCGTGCTGTTCACTGCGTCGCTCGTCTTCACCGGCCACGCCTACGACTTCCCGCGCTCGGTGCTCGTCATCGACGCGGTCCTCACCCTCATGCTGATCGGCGGCGCGCGCTTCGCGCTGCGCGCCGCGCGCGAGAGCCGGCGTCCCGTCACGGGGGGACCGCGGCTGCGCCGGGTGCTCATCATCGGCGCGGGCGACGCGGGCGAGCTGCTCCTCCGCGAGATGCACAACAATCCGCGGCTCGGCTACCTGCCGGTGGGCTTCGTCGACGATGACGGGCACAAGACCGGGTTTCACATCCATGGCGTCCGGGTGCACGGCACCACCGCGCAGCTCGAGGTCGTCCTCGCCGCGCACCCCGCGGATGAGCTGATCATCGCCATCCCCTCCGCGTCGCGCGAGCAGATCCAGGCGATCGTCGATCGCTGCCTCGCGCTCAAGGTGCCGTTCAAGATCCTGCCCGCCATCGCCGCCCTCACCGGGCGCGTGCGCATGAGCCAGATCCGCCCCGTGCGCGTGGAGGACCTGCTCGGGCGGGACCCGATCGCGCTGGATGCCTCGCTCATCCGCCAGGACATCGCCGGCCGCCGGGTGCTCATCACCGGCGCGGGAGGGTCGATCGGCTCCGAGCTGGCGCGGCAGATCGCGACGTACGATCCGGCGGTGATCGCCCTCGTCGAGCGCGGGGAGAACGCGCTCTTCCTCATCGAGCAGGAGCTGCGGCGCCGGCATCCCGCGCTCGATGCGCGCGCGATCATCTGCGACGTGCGCGACCATCGGGATCTGGAGCGCGCGTTCCGCGAGGTGCGACCGGAGCTGGTCTATCACGCCGCGGCGTTCAAGCACGTGCCCATGATGGAAGCGCATCTCGCCCACGCGGTGCACAACAACGTGTTCGGCACGCGCAACGCGGCCCGGCTCGCGGCGGCGCACGGCGCCAAGTTCGTGCTCATCTCCACCGACAAGGCGGTGAGCCCGAGCAACATCATGGGTGCCACGAAGCGCCTCGCCGAGAAGCTGGTGCTCTCGCTCAACGGCGCGAGCCGGCACCACTTCGTGGCCGTGCGCTTCGGCAACGTGCTCGGGAGCAACGGCTCCGTCGTCCCCCTGTTCACGGAGCAGATCGCCGACGGCGGTCCCGTCACCGTCACGCACCCCGAGGCCACGCGCTACTTCATGACGATCCCCGAGGCCGTCCAGCTCGTGCTCCAGGCCTCGGTGCTCGAGGAGGCGCGGGACAAGATCGTGATGCTCGAGATGGGGGCGCCGGTCCGCATCGTCGACCTCGCGCGCAACCTGATCCGGCTCTCCGGCCTCGAGCCGGACGCGGACATCCCGATCGTCTTCACCGGTCTGCGCCCGGGCGAGAAGCTGCACGAGCAGCTCACCTCCGACACCGAGGAGACCCTGCCCACGCGGTACGAGAAGATCCGCATCGTCCGCACCGATTCCCCCGCCACGCTGGAGCCCGGGCTGGAGCAGCTCTGGGACGCGGTGGAGTCGCGCGACGATCGGCGCATCCTCCGGTCGCTCCAGGAGCTCGTCCCGGAATTCTCGCCACAGGCGGCGCTCATCGCCGATCTGCGCGAGCGGGGGGCGGCGAGCGAGCCCGCCCCGCGCCCCGTCAGCCGCACCGCCGGTTGATGGGCCGCGTCCGCATCCGCCGCGGCGTCGCCGCGGCGCTCGCCGCGGCGCTCGCCCTCGTCGCCGGAAGCGCTCGCGCGGCGCGCGCGCAGCAGCACCCGCTGGTGACGCTGCCGCTCGACGATCCCGCGTACGTGCAGCTCGACGCGCTCGTCGACATGGGGTGCGGGGCGGCGCGCGTGTCCGCCTTCCGGCCGTACATGGTGAAGGACGTCCGCCACGCGATCGGCGCGGCGAGCGCGCCGGGCGCGGCGCGCGCGTGCGGCGGGGCCATCCTCGCCGCGCTCCGCGAGCGCTTCGCGGCGGCGCCGGATAGCGCGCCGCGCGATGGCTTCACCGCCGGCGCCGAAGCCACGCTGCGCGCCACCGGGCTGTCCGGCGGCGAGTTCCGCCCCCTCTGGCGCGACATCCGCGGCACCGGCGCGGGGGATCCGGCCGCCGTCGGCATCGCCCGTGCCCGCCTCTCGTGGAGCGGCGGGCCCGACATCGTCGCCGTCTCCGAAGCGTACGCCGAGACGGACCGGCGCAACGATCCGACCGTGCGGGCCAAGCAGCTCCGGCGGACGTCGGGGGTGATCGACTTCTCCGAGGCGTACCTCGCCGGGCGCGTGGGGCGGCTCGTCGTCTCCGCGGGGCGGGTTCGCGACGCGTGGCTCGGCGCGGGCGACGAGTCGATCGTGCTCTCGGCGAACGGCCCCGCGCTCGACCGGATCGCGCTCGCCGCGCAATGGACGCACTTCGAGTTCCGCGCGTTCGTGGGGTCGGTCGATGACGTGGTGCTCACGCCGGGCGTGGACGGCTACGCGGACAGCCTCGGCGCGAGGCGCTACCACCGGATGATGGCGGGGCACGCGCTCACCTGGCGCCCGTCGTCGCGTCTCGAGCTGACGCTCGGGGAGACGGGGCTCTTTCCGCGGCAGGGCGGGGGCATGGACCTCGCCGCCGCGAACCCGTTCATGGTCTTCCAGGTGACGCAGAACGACCAGGGGCGGAACACCGACCCGGCGGCGAACGCCAACCTCACCGCGTTCGGCTCGCTGCGCGCCAGCGCCGGGCGGGCGTCGCTGCAGGGCGACCTGCTCATCGACGACATCCAGATCGATGCGCGGGACCGGAAGCGCTTTCCCGACCTGCTCGCCTGGAACGTGCGCGCCTCGGTGGCGCTCCCCGTCGCGCGTCCGGCGGCGCTGGGGGCCGAGTACCGGCGCGTCGGCAGCTTCACGTACCTCGAGACGTACTACACCGACACGTGGCAGCACTACGGCGAGCCCGTCGGGAGCGAGCTGGGTCCTGACGCCGACATGGCCCGCCTCTTCGGTGAGGTGTGGCCGTCGGGACGGCTCCGTCTCTCCGCGGGTGTCGCGCGCTGGCGGCGCGGCGCCAATCGCATCGGCGAGCGCCCCGTCCCTTCCAGGGCGGACCATGCCGGCGATCCCTTTCCCGATACCACGACCGCGCGCCCCGCGGTGCAGCGCGCCTGGCTGGGCGACGCCGGGATCGAGTGGATGCACCCGGTCTTTCCCGTCCGCCTCACGGTGGAGGGAGCGCGCGTCACGAATGCCGGGAACGTGGTCGCGCCCGCTCGGACGCTCGCTCGGGTGCAGCTGGTCGCGAGCTGGCGGTTCCGGTATCCCTGACGCGCCCGCCGGCGCGCTTCGCCTGGCGGGGAGAGCGCCGCTCGATGCGGCGCGCGGCGCCCCAGGCGCCGACACCCGCCGCGAAGATCATTGCCCGACTCCGGCGTGCCAGCTAACTTCAACGGCTGAGCGAATTTCGCTCGCAATCTGGACATCAACCCTCAGTTGCCCGTGCGAATCGCGGTCGTGGGAACCGGGTACGTCGGCCTCGTCGTCGGCGCCTGCCTGGCAGAGACCGGAAACGACGTCGCGTGCGCCGACGTCGACCGGAACAAGATCGAAGGGCTTCGGCGGAACGAGCTCCCGATCTACGAGCCGGGGCTCGATGATCTCGTGGAGCGGAACCAGGCGGATGGACGGCTCACCTTCACGACCGACGTGGGCGGCGCCATCGCCGGCGCCGAGGTGGTGTTCATCGCCGTGGGCACGCCGCCCGACGAGGATGGCTCGGCGGATCTGCGCCACGTGCTCGGCGTGGCGGCGCAGATCGGGGAGCACATGAGCCGCGAGCTGGTGGTCGTCACCAAGTCCACGGTGCCCGTGGGCACGGCGGCGAAGGTGTCCAAGGCCATCGCCGCGCGCGCCAAGTTCCCGTTCCACATGTGCTCCAACCCCGAGTTCCTCAAGGAGGGCGCGGCGGTGGAGGACTTCCTCCGTCCCGACCGCGTGGTGCTCGGCGTGGAGACCGACCACGCCCGCTCGGTGATGGCCGAGCTGTACGCGCCGTTCGTGCGCACCGGGAAGCCGATCATCTTCATGGACATCCCCTCCGCGGAGATGACCAAGTACGCCGCCAACGGCATGCTCGCCACGCGCATCTCGTTCATGAACGAGATCGCGAACCTGTGCGAGAAGGTGGGCGCCAACGTGGACAACGTGCGCAAGGGGATCGGGAGCGATGCGCGCATCGGGGCGTCGTTCCTCTTCCCCGGTCCGGGGTACGGCGGCTCGTGCTTCCCCAAGGACGTGAAGGCGCTTCTCCGCACGGCCGACGAGTCGGGCGGGTCGCTGTGCGTGCTCAAGGCGGTGGACGCGGCGAACGAGCGCCAGAAGCGGCGGCTGTACGAGAAGCTGGAGTCGGTGCTCGACGGCGGGGTGGCCGGCGCCACCGTGGCGGTGTGGGGGCTCGCGTTCAAGCCGCAGACCGACGACATGCGCGAGTCGCCGGCGCTCACGCTCATCGAGGCGCTGCTCGCGGCCGGCGCATCGGTGGTGGCGCACGACCCCGTGGCGATGGACGAGGCGCGGCGCCGGCTGGGCGACCGGATCGGGTACGCCCGCTCGAACTACGAGGCGCTCGATGGCGCCGATGCGCTGGTCGTCGTGACCGACTGGAACGAGTACCGTCACCCCGACTTCGGCCGCATCAAGAAGGCGCTCAAGCGGCCGATCGTGATCGATGGACGGAACCTCTACGACCCGGCGAAGATGGCGAAGCTGGGGATCACCTATCTCTCGATCGGGCGGGGGCGGCAATGAGAGTCCTCATCACCGGCGCCGCGGGATTCCTCGGCTCGCACCTGTGCGACCGCTTTCTCGCCGACGGGCACAGCGTGGTGGGACTGGACAACTTCGTCACCGGGCACCCGGACAACATCGCGCACCTGATCGGGCACGAGCGGTTCGAGTTCATCCGGCACAACATCTCCACCTACACGTACGTGGCGGGCAACCTGGACGGCGTGCTCCACTTCGCGTCGCCGGCGAGCCCGATCGACTACCTCGAGCTGCCCATCCCGACGCTCAAGGTGGGCGCGCTCGGCACGCACAACGCGCTCGGCCTCGCGAAGGCGAAGGACGCGCGCTTCTTCCTCGCCTCCACGTCGGAGGTGTACGGCGATCCGCTCGTGCACCCGCAGCCCGAGAGCTACTGGGGGAACGTGAACCCCGTCGGCCCGCGCGGCGTGTACGACGAGGCGAAGCGATACGCCGAGGCGATGACGATGGCGTACCACCGCTACCACGGCCTCGACACGCGCATCGTCCGCATCTTCAACACCTACGGTCCGCGCATGCGCCCGCGCGACGGGCGCGTGGTGTCGAACTTCATCGTGCAGGCGCTCACCGGCGAGCCGATCACCATCTACGGCGATGGCTCGCAGACCCGCAGCTTCTGCTACGTGTCGGACGAGGTGGAGGGGATCTACCGGCTGTTCATGAAGGGGGACGCCAGCCCCACGAACGTCGGCAACCCCGCCGAGTACACCGTTCGCCAGCTCGCCGAGCTGGTGCTCGAGCTCACCGGCTCGGCCGCGCCGCTCATCGAGCGTCCGCTGCCGGAGGACGATCCGAAGGTGCGCCGCCCGGACATCACGCGCGCCCGCGAGATGCTCGGCTGGGAGCCGAAGGTCGAGCTGCGGGATGGCGTCGCGCGCACGATCGAGTACTTCAAGTCGCTGGGCCCGGATCGCCTGGGGCCGCGTGACTGAGCGGGTCCTGGTCACCGGGGCCGCGGGCTTCATCGGATCGCATCTCGTCGATGCGCTGCTCGCGCGCGGATGCGCGGTGACCGGTCTGGACAACCTCGACCCGTTCTACGATCCGGCGGTCAAGCGGGAGAATCTCGCCGACGCCGGCGCCCACCCCGCCTTCGAGCTCGTCGAGGGGGATGTGCGCGACGCCGACCTGGTGGGCGCGCTCGTCGCGCGCGTGCGCCCCGACGCGATCGTCCACCTCGCCGCGCGCGCGGGGGTTCGCCCGTCGATCGAGCAGCCGGCATCGTACGCCGACGTCAACGTCCGCGGCACGACGGTGGTGCTCGAGGCGGCCCGCGCGGCGCGCATCTCGCGCCTGGTCGTGGCATCCAGCTCCTCGGTGTACGGCGACTCCAGCCGGCCGCCGTTCCGGGAGGATGACCCGGCGATCCGCCCGGTGAGCCCCTACGCGGCCACCAAGCGCGCGGGCGAGCTGCTCTGCGAGACGTTCTCCACCCTCGAGCCGTGGATGCGGATCATCTCGCTCCGCTTCTTCACCGTGTACGGTCCGCGCCAGCGGCCGGACCTCGCGATCCACAAGTTCACCAGGCTGATCGACGCCGGCTGTCCCATCCCCTTCTTCGGCGACGGCTCGACATCGCGCGACTACACCTACATCACGGACATCCTGGGTGGAGTGCTCGGCGCGATCGATCGCACGCGCGAGGTGCCCGTGCGCCACGAGATCATCAACCTCGGCGAGTCGGCGACCACCACGCTCTCCGAGCTCGTGACGCACATCGAGCAGGCGCTGGGGCGGCGGGCGGTGCTGGAGCACCATCCGCCGCAGCCGGGCGACGTGCGCTGCACGTACGCCGACATCACGCGCGCACGCACTCTCCTGGGCTACGCGCCCGCCGTGCCGGTCCGCGAGGGGATCCCGCGCTTCGTCGCGTGGTTCCGCTCGCGCGCGGCCGCGGCCGGCCGCGCGACCAGCGCCCTGTGAACCGACCCCCCGTTCTCGGGTATCACCCCCGTCATGTCCCTGTCAGCTCTTAAACGATCGCTCCCCGTTCTCGCGCTCATCCTGGCCGCGTGCCACCGAGCCCACTTCGAGCCAGCCAAGTTCGCCAGCAGCGAGGCGCTCTTCCGCGCGTCGCTGCAGCAGCTCGAGGCGCATCACTGGGACAACGCGGTGAACGGCTTCGAGAAGCTCACCACCGATCTCCCGGCGCGCGACCCGCTGCTCCCCCAGGCGTACTACTACCTGGGCGAGGCGCACCAGGGGCGCAACGAGTACATCCTCGCCGCGCAGGCCTTCTCGCGCATCCCGGAGGGCTTCCCGGAGGACACGCTCGCCGCGCCGGCCACGTTCGAGACGGGGATGTCGTACTCCAAGCTGTGGCGCAAGCCGGAGCTCGATGCCGACTACGGGCAGACGGCGCTGAGCACCCTCCAGAGCTTCCTGCAGGCGTATCCCGACTCGCCGCTGCGGGGCCGTGCCGAGCAGGAGATCGCCAAGCTCACCGAGTGGTTCGCCATCAAGAACTACGAGACGGCGGAGCTGTACTACAAGCGCCACGCCTACGATTCGGCGATCATCTACTACAAGGACGTGGTGAGCCTGTACCCGACCACGAAGCACGCGCGGATGTCGCTGCTCCGGCTGGTGCAGACCTACAAGAAGATCAACTACAAGGAGGAGGTGGCCGAGACGTGCACCACCCTCCGCGAGAAGTACCCGGGCGACAAGGACGTGGTCGACGAGTGCGGGCCGGCGCCGGCCACCGCCTCGGCGCCCAAGCCCTGACGCGCGTGCGCGTCGGGCTCCTGGGCGGCACCTTCGATCCGCCGCACGTGGGGCACCTGCTGGCGGCGAGCGACGCCTACGAGGCGCTCGGGCTCGACCGGCTCCTGTTCGTGCCGGCGGCGGTGCAGCCGTTCAAGTCGGGGATGGTGGTGGCCACGCCGGAGGCGCGGATGCGCATGCTCGAGCTCATGGTGGGGGGCGACCCGCGCTTCGGCGTGGATCCGATCGAAATCGACCGGGCCGGGTTATCTTTCACGGTCGACACGTTGGCCGCGCTCGCCGAGCGGGATCCCGGGGCGCGGCGCTTCCTGTTGATCGGGGAGGACCTCGCGGGGCAGATCGCGAGCTGGCGGGAGCCCCGGCGCATCGCCGAGCTCGCCGAGATCGTGGTGATGGCGCGGGGAACGAGGGCGGGACGTGGCGCCGGGGCGGGGAGGGAGGCGCCGCTCCCCATGCGTCGGATCGCGACGCGGCGCGTGGACGTGTCGTCCACCGAGATCCGCGAGCGCGTGCGGGCGGGGCGACCGATTCGCGGGTTCGTGACCGAAGCCGTGGCCGACTTCATCCGGTCGGCGGGGCTGTACCGATAGAGGACTGACATGTTGAAGCCACTTATCACCGCGATCTTCGGCACACGGCACGAGCGCGAGCTCAAGCGCGTGCAGCCGATCGTGGACGCGATCAACGCCGAGTACGAGCGGCTCCACGACGTGTCCGAGGCGGAGCTGCGGGGGCAGACGGAGAAGCTGCGCGGGATCATCCGCGAGCGGACCGCCGAGCTGGACGCGCGGGTCGCCGAGCTCAAGGAGCGCAAGCGGCAGACGGCCGACGCCGCCGAGCGCGAGCGCGTCGACGACGAGCTGAGTGGGCGGGACGGGCGCGGCGGGGTCGAGGGGGAGCTGCGCGAGACGATCGCCGAGGTGCTGGACGAGATCCTCCCCGAGGCGTTCGCCACGGTGCGCGAGGCCGCGCGGCGCCTGGTGGGGACCACGGTGCAGGTGACCGGGCGCGAGCTCGAGTGGAACATGGTCCACTACGACGTGCAGCTCATCGGCGGCATCCAGCTCCACCTCGGCCGCATCGCCGAGATGGCGACGGGCGAGGGAAAGACGCTCGTCGCCACGCTGCCGCTCTACCTGAACGCCCTCGCCGGACGGGGCGCGCACCTGGTGACGGTGAACTCGTACCTCGCCCGCCGCGACTCGCAGTGGATGGGGCACCTGTACACCTATCTCGGCCTGACCGTCGGCTGCATCGACGACACCGAGCCAGGCACGCAGGAGCGGCGCGACGCG